>NZ_JBICWT010000001.1:0-714246 GCF_043199955.1 Streptomyces sp. NPDC048514
GTTGATAGGCCAGATATGGAAGCCGGGTAACCGGTGGAGTTGACTGGTACTAATAGGCCGAGGGCTTGTCCTCAGTTGCTCGCGTCCACTGTGTTGGTTCTGAAACCACGAACAGCCCCACGTTGCCACACGTGGTGCGGCGTTCAGTTTCATAGTGTTTCGGTGGTCATAGCGTGAGGGAAACGCCCGGTTACATTTCGAACCCGGAAGCTAAGCCTCACAGCGCCGATGGTACTGCAGGGGGGACCCTGTGGGAGAGTAGGACACCGCCGAACTCCTTTTATAGCTCCGGCTCTTGGGCATATGCCCGAGAGCCGGAGCTTTTTTGCGTTGCGGTAGGGTCAGGGGGCATCATCGGCTCTTTTCGCACAGGAGGCCCCCGGGTGGAGGTCCAGGAGACCCGCGTCCAGACAGACCGGGTCCTCACCATCCCCAACATCCTCAGCATGGCGCGGCTCGTTGGCGTACCCCTCTTCCTCTGGCTGATCCTCAGGCCGGAGTTCGGCGGCCCCAACAGCGACGGCTGGGCCCTCCTGGTGCTCGCGTTCAGCGGGGTCAGCGACTACCTCGACGGCAAGCTCGCCCGGCGCTGGAACCAGATCAGCAGCCTCGGCCGGCTTCTCGATCCCGCGGCAGACCGGCTCTACGTCCTTTCCACGCTGGCCGGACTCACCTGGCGGGAGATTCTGCCGCTCTGGCTCACAGCCCTGCTGCTGGCGAGAGAACTGGTCCTCCTGGTGATGGTGGGCATCCTCCGCCGGCACGGGTATCCGCCGCCGCAGGTGAACTTCCTCGGGAAGGCGGCCACCTTCAACCTGATGTACGCCTTCCCGCTGCTGCTCCTCAGTGACGGATCCGGCTGGCTCGCGTCACTCGCTGCAGTTTTCGGATGGGCGTTCGCCGGATGGGGTACAACTCTCTACTGGTGGGCAGGAGTGCTGTACGTGGTACAAGTCCGCCGCCTGGTTCGTGCGGACGCCATGGCCGACTGATCTCCCGATTGTCCTGACACACGGTTCGATGGCCCCCAGTGGAAATGTGCGGGACAATTTGGACGGGTGAAGTCGGCTAGACCGTCGTCTCTGAGGAGGACGCTTCCGACATGAAGGCCGTCGTGATGGCCGGTGGCGAAGGCACGCGCCTGCGCCCTATGACCTCAAGCATGCCCAAGCCACTCCTGCCCGTGGCCAACCGCCCGATCATGGAGCATGTGCTACGGCTGCTCAAAAGGCACGGGCTCACCGAGACCGTTGTCACCGTGCAGTTCCTGGCATCGCTCGTCAAGAACTACTTCGGCGACGGTGAAGAGCTCGGCATGGAGCTCACGTATGCCAATGAGGAGAAGCCACTCGGTACCGCCGGAAGCGTCAAGAACGCCGAAGAGGCGTTGAAGGACGATGCCTTCGTCGTCATCTCCGGTGATGCCCTGACCGACTTCGACCTGACCGACCTGATCCGTTTCCACAAGGAGAAGGGCGGGATGGTCACGGTCTGCCTGACCCGCGTGCCAAATCCGCTGGAGTTCGGCATCACCATCGTCGACGAGGAAGGCAAGGTCGAACGCTTCCTGGAGAAGCCGACCTGGGGGCAGGTCTTCTCCGACACGGTCAACACGGGCATCTACGTCATGGAGCCCGAGGTCTTCAACTACGTCGAACCCGATGTTCCGGTCGACTGGTCCGGCGATGTCTTCCCTCAGCTCATGAAGGAGGGCAAGCACATCTACGGTTACGTCGCCGAGGGCTACTGGGAGGACGTCGGCACCCACGAGAGCTACGTGAAGGCCCAGGCCGACGTCCTCGAGGGCAAGGTCGACGTCGACATCGACGGCTTCGAGATCTCCCCCGGCGTGTGGGTGGCCGAGGGCGCGGAGGTGCACCCCGACGCCGAGCTGCGCGGACCGCTGTACATCGGCGACTACGCGAAGGTCGAGGCGGGCGCGGAGATCCGCGAGCACACCGTCGTCGGCTCGAACGTCGTCGTCAAGACCGGTGCCTTCATGCACAAGGCCGTCGTGCACGACAACGTGTACGTCGGGCAGCACAGCAATCTGCGGGGCTGCGTCGTCGGCAAGAACACCGACATCATGCGCGCCGCGCGGATCGAGGACGGCGCGGTCATCGGTGACGAGTGCCTGATCGGTGAAGAATCGATCGTTCAGGGCAACGTCCGGGTCTACCCGTTCAAGACCATCGAGGCCGGTGCCTTCGTCAACACGTCGGTCATCTGGGAGTCCCGGGGACAGGCCCATCTCTTCGGCGCCCGCGGAGTGACCGGCATCCTGAACGTCGAGATCACACCGGAGCTGGCGGTCCGGCTGGCCGGCGCGTACGCGACGACCCTCAAGAAGGGGTCCACCGTCACCACCGCCCGAGACCACTCCCGTGGCGCCCGGGCGCTCAAGCGGGCGGTCATCTCCGCCCTCCAGGCCAGCGCCATCGACGTACGCGACCTGGAGAACGTGCCGCTGCCGGTGGCTCGTCAGCAGACCGCGCGCGGGAGCGCCGGCGGCATCATGATCCGGACCTCGCCCGGCGTGCCGGACTCGGTCGACATCATGTTCTTCGACGGCAACGGCGCCGACCTGTCGCAGGGCAGCCAGCGAAAGCTGGACCGGGTGTTCGCGCGGCAGGAGTACCGCCGGGCGTTCCCCGGTGAGATCGGCGACCTGTACTTCCCGGCGAGCGTCTTCGACTCCTACACCGGGTCGCTGCTGCGGAACGTCGACACCACGGGCATCGCGGAGTCGGGTCTCAAGGTCGTCGTGGACGCGTCCAACGGCAGCGCCGGGCTGGTGCTGCCCAGCCTGCTCGGCAAGCTGGGCGTGGACTCGCTGACCATCAACCCCGGTCTGGACGAGTCCCGGCCCACGGAGACCGCCGAGGTGCGGCGCAACGGGCTCGTGCGGCTCGGTGAGATCGTGGCGTCCTCGGGTGCCGCGTTCGGTGTGCGGTTCGACCCGGTCGGCGAGCGCCTGTCGCTCGTGGACGAGAAGGGCCGGATCATCGAGGACGACCGGGCGCTGCTGGTGATGCTGGACCTGGTGGCCGCCGAACGGCGCAGCGGGCGGGTGGCGCTGCCGGTCACCACCACCCGGATCGCCGAGCAGGTGGCCGCCTACCACGGCACCCAGGTCGAGTGGACGACCACCTCGCCCGACGACCTCACGCGCGTGGGCGGTGAGGAAGGCACGATCTTCGGTGGCGACGGCAAGGGCGGATTCATCGTCCCCGAGTTCAGCAGCGTGTACGACGGCACGGCGGCCTTCGTGCGGCTGATCGGCCTGGTGGCGAGGACCCAGCTCACGCTGAGCCAGATCGACGCCCGGATTCCGCGGGCGCACGTCCTCAAGCGGGACCTGGCGACGCCGTGGGCGGTCAAGGGCCTGGTCATGCGGCGGGTGGTCGAGGCCGCCGGGGACCGCTCGGTCGACACGACCGACGGTGTGCGGGTCGTGGAGGCCGACGGGCGCTGGGTGATGGTGCTGCCGGATCCCGCCGAGGCGGTCACCCACCTGTGGGCCGAAGGCCCCGACGACGCCTCCGCGCAGGCCCTGCTGGACGAGTGGGCGGCCGTCGTGGACAGCGCCGGCCGGTGAGGCCGGTGGCCCTGGGAGGTCGGCGGCCGGACGACGCCGCGGCATAGCGTCCCGGGGCGGCCGGAACCGCTGCACGCGTGCGTGCCGGACAAGTGTCCCCAAGGGGGCCTGTCCGGCACGCCGGTGGGGCCATTCGGAGGTACTGGTCGCGACATGCGACGATGTGCGGCATGCCGCAGCAACCCCCCGTTCGGAGCAGCCCAGCGCGGCCGCAGCGCCCGGACGCCTCCATGTCGTTGATCACCAACGTCATGGACCACAGCCTCGACGACGGGTACGCCGAGGCCGCTGCCCGGAAGAAGTCCGCCGGTGAGGGCGGTCTGCCGAAGACCCTCAGGGCGAAGCTGGGCCTCGCGGCCGGCCTCGTCCTCGCGGCACTGGTGGTGACCGTGGGCGCGGCGCAGGCGCGGGTGGCTGCTCCCGTGGTGGCCAAGGAGCGCCAGGAGCTGATCGACCGCATCGATGCCGAGACCGAGGCCGCGGACAAGCTCGAAGGCGACGTCGACAAGCTGCGCGACGAGGTCGGCGCGCGCCAGCGGGCGGCCCTCAGGTCGAGCGGTGGCGGCAGCGAGGCCGACCTGGTGGGCATGGTGTCGGGCGCCACCGCGGTGCACGGACCCGGCGTCCGGCTCGTCGTGAACGACGCCAAGGAGGCCGGCGGCGGCGGTGGCGGGAACAATCCGCGGGAGACCGCGGGATTCTCCGACACCGGCCGGGTACGCGACCGGGACATGCAGCGCGTGGTCAACGGACTGTGGGCGTCCGGAGCCGAGGCGGTCTCCATCAACGGGCAGCGGCTGACCGCCCTGTCCGCGATCAGGGCTGCGGGTGACGCGATACTGGTCGACAACAAACCGCTCGTGCCGCCGTACACGGTGCTCGCGGTGGGGGACGGGGAGCGGCTGAGCACCAGGTTCCAGAACGGCGCCGACGGCCTGTATCTGCATGCCCTGGAGGAGAACTTCGGCATCCGCGCCACCATCTCCACGCAGGGTGATGTCCGGTTGCCCGCCGCACCGAGTGTGATCGTACGTACCGCGCGGCCGAACGCCGGGAAGACTGAGAAGGGCACATCGTGATCGCCGTACTGGGCCTCGTCGTGGGAGTCGTGGCCGGACTGTTGGTCCGGCCCGAGGTTCCGGCGGTCGTCGAGCCGTATCTGCCGATCGCCGTCGTCGCGGCGCTGGACGCCGTCTTCGGCGGTCTGCGGGCCATGCTCGACGGCATCTTCGACGACAAGGTGTTCGTCGTGTCGTTCCTGTCGAACGTGGTCGTCGCCGCCCTGATCGTGTTTCTGGGTGACAAGTTGGGCGTGGGCGCACAGCTGTCCACGGGTGTCGTCGTGGTCCTGGGTATCCGGATCTTCTCCAACGCGGCGGCGATCCGGCGACACGTGTTCCGGGCGTGAGGGACATGAGCGACGAGAACGAGCAGCCGGAGAACGGGCTGCGCAAGGAACTGCCGGACGAGGTACGCGCGCCGGCCCCCGAGCCGGCGCCGGAGCCGAAGGCCAAGGGTCCGCTGACCGGGCGGCAGCGGCTGGTGAAGGGTCTGTGGCCGCCGCGCGTCAGCCGGGCCCAACTCATCGTCGCCCTTCTGCTGTTCGGACTCGGCTTCGGCCTGGCCGTGCAGGTGGCGTCGAACAGCGACAGCGACAGCGCGCTGCGCGGCGCACGGCAGGAGGATCTCGTCCGCATCCTCGATGAACTGGATTCGCGTACTCAGCGTCTTCAGGACGAGAAGCAGGGACTGGACAAGCAGCGTCAGGAGCTGCAGAGCAGCTCCGACCAGGCGGCGGAGGCCCGCAGGCAGACCGCTGAGAAGGAGCGGCAACTGGGCATCCTGGCGGGCACCGTGGCGGCACAGGGTCCCGGCATCACGATGACGGTGGAGGACACGAAGGGGACGGTCCAGGCGGACATGCTGCTCGACGCGATCCAGGAACTGCGCGCGGCCGGTGCGGAGGCGATCCAGGTCAACGGCGTCCGCGTGGTCGCGAACACGTATTTCACGGACTCCGGGAAGTCGGTGAGCGTGGACGGGAACAAGATCAACGCTCCCTATCGTTTCAAGGTCATCGGCAAGCCGCAGGATCTCGAGCCGGCGCTGAACATTCCTGGAGGCGTGGTGCAGACCCTGGAGAAGGAGCAGGCCACGGTGGCGGTCGAGCGGTCGGACAAGATCGTCGTGGACGCCTTGCGACAGGTGAAGCGGCCTGACTACGCTCGGTCGTCCTCCCAGTGAACCGGTGGTGCATGCGGGACGTCCGGCAAGGGCATGAGGTTGCGGGGGGTCGGCGCACCGAAGGGGTGGCGCGTGATGGAAACTGTTTGGTGGATACGGACGTTGTGAGAATGTCCGGCTCGGCCGGTGTAGGCAATCAGGGTTCGTCCTGCCCCACGGGCGGGTCTGTTTCGGTCAAGGGGAATCGCCCGTGAAGTTGTTTGCGAAGTTGTTCGGCAAGAGCGCGCGAGAGGGCAGCGGCAATGCGACCGCCCGCCATCGCGCACAGCCTGACGCGGAGGGCCAGCGCCCACTGTTCCGGGACCAGGTCGCTGGTCCGGGCGGTGACATTTCCGGTGGTCAGGGCGCGGCGTCTGTTGACCCTGCCCAGGCCGGCGGCATAGGTTTCGGGCAACCGTCAACCTCAGGTACGGGTGGAGGGTTCACCTCCGGCCCGTACGCGTCCAACGCCCCGGCGGGGCAGCCGCGGCAGGAGGATCCGTCGATGTCGGTCCTGGTGTGTACGAGGTGCGGTAACCGCAACGCGGACAACGCCCGCTTCTGTTCCAATTGCGGCGCGCCTCTGCGTCCGGGAGTGGCTCCCGAGCGCCCTTCCGAGACGACGTCCACGATCTCGATCTCCGGTCTCGAGGCCTACGACGCCGAGGTGACCGGCCAGACGCCGCTGCCGATGCTGTCGCCGGAGGCGCAGGCCGCGGTGGACGCGCTTCCGTTGGGTTCGGCGCTCCTGGTGGTGCGCCGCGGGCCGAACTCGGGCAGCCGCTTCCTCCTGGACAGCGACCTGACCACGGCCGGCCGTCATCCGCAGAGTGACATCTTCCTCGACGACGTGACCGTCTCGCGTCGGCACGTGGAGTTCCGTCGTTCGCCGGACGGCTCGTTCACCGTGGCCGACGTCGGCAGCCTGAACGGCACATACGTCAACCGTGAGCGGATCGACCAGGTCCCCCTGTCGAACGGTGACGAGGTGCAGATCGGCAAGTACCGGCTGGTGTTCTACGCAAGCCGGCAGGGCATCTGACCCGCCTCCGGACCGGCGTCCGGGGGGATCCGAGGGAAGGTCCATGCTTCAAACACCGAGCGGCGGTGCCGGAAGCGGTACCGCCGCCAGGGACAGTGGGCTGATGAGCATCGGCACGGTGCTGAACGCGCTGCGTGACGAGTTCCCCGAGGTCACCATCTCCAAGATCCGCTTCCTGGAGTCGGAGGGCCTCGTCGAGCCGCAGCGGACCCCGTCCGGGTACCGCAAGTTCAGCGCCGGGGACGTCGAGCGACTCGGGCACGTCCTGCGGATGCAGCGGGACCACTATCTGCCGCTCAAGGTCATCCGTGAGCACCTGGACGCCATGGAGCGCGGTGAGGCCGTCCAGCTGCCCCTGGTGGGGCGCCAGCGCACCGGGGACGACGTGCCGGAGTCGGCCGAGCGGTGCACGGTGGCCCGGGTCGGCAAGGGGGAGCTGCTGGCCGCCGCGGACATCGGCGAGGACGAGCTGAGGGAGTGGGAGTCCTACGGGCTCATCGCTCCTCTGGAGGACGGGGCGTACGACGCCGAGGCCGCCACCGTGGCCGCGCTCGTCGCCGAGCTGGGCCGGTTCGGCATCGAGCCGCGCCACCTTCGGGTGATGAAGGCCGCCGCCGAACGCGAGGCGGGTCTCGTCGACCAGGTGGTGGCCCCGCTGAAGCGTCACCGCAATCCGCAGACCAGGGCACATGCCGAGGCCCGGACGAAGGAACTGGCGGCCCTCACGGTGAAACTGCACGCGGCTCTGGTGAAAACCGCTCTCGGCCTGCGGCTGCCCTGAAATCCCGGCTCGCCGGGCGGCCGGATCGGGCACCTGTTCCCGGCCCGACTACCCAAACGTCCCGGGCACGGCCTAGGGTTGCTGTGTGAACGAGCTCGATGTCGTAGGTGTCCGGGTCGAAATGCCCTCCAACCAACCGATCGTGCTCCTGCGAGAAGTGGGGGGCGACCGGTACCTCCCCATCTGGATCGGGCCGGGCGAGGCGACGGCGATCGCCTTCGCCCAGCAGGGCATGGCCCCCGCGCGACCGCTGACCCACGACCTGTTCAAGGACGTGCTGGAGGCCGTCGGCCAGGAGCTGACCGAAGTGCGGATCACCGATCTGCGGGAGGGCGTCTTCTACGCGGAGCTGGTCTTCGCCAGCGGGGTCGAGGTCAGTGCCCGTCCCTCGGATGCCATAGCGCTGGCCCTGCGTACCGGTACGCCGATCTACGGCAGTGACACGGTGCTGGACGACGCGGGTATCGCCATCCCGGACGAGCAGGAGGACGAGGTGGAGAAGTTCCGCGAGTTCCTCGACCAGATCTCGCCCGAGGACTTCGGCACCAGCAGTCAGTGACCGCCGGCCAAGCGGCCGGCCCGTCGGACCGAGGTCCTGGGAGCCGGCACCGATCGGCGGCGCGCGCCGGGCTCGGGGGCAATTGCCACCGGCCACCGAGAGCGTCCTACGGCCTCCCGCGAGCGCATTCGGCTAGCCTTTCCCCGCGGTGGGGCACGGAAAACCACTCCTAGGGTGATTATCACTCGGCGTGCCGAGTGTGGCGATCGTTGACGCACCCCTGGTGACTGCCTACCGTCGAGAAGGCAGGTCAAGGACGGAGGTCGGCGTGAGAACGAGCGGCGACGGTACGACTGGGGGTGCCCCGGGACGCGGTCTCGGGGAGAGCGGTCCGTACCCTTCCCCGAGCTCTCAGCTGCGTTCGAGCGGGGGATACCCTCCTCACGGCAGCGCGGTCGAACACGCTCCGCAGCGACCGGCGGCGGTGCCGAATGGCGGAGGGGCGGCGTCCATGGCGTCCGAGGAGGTCGGATACCGCGGGCCGACGGCCTGTGCGGCCGCCGGCATCACCTACCGGCAACTGGACTACTGGGCCCGGACGGGGCTCGTCGAACCGAGCGTGCGGCCCGCGTACGGGTCGGGCACCCAGCGCCTGTACAGCTTCCGGGACGTCGTCGTCCTGAAGATCGTCAAGCGCTTTCTGGACACCGGTGTGTCGCTGCAGAACATCCGCACGACCGTCCAGCACCTCAGGGAACGCGGCTTCCGCGACCTCGAGCGGATGACGCTGATGAGCGACGGCGCCACCGTGTACGAGTGCACGTCGCCGGACGAGGTCCACACCCTGCTCCAGGGCGGTCAGGGCGTCTTCGGGATCGCCGTCGGCGTGGTGTGGCGGGATGTGGAAAGCGCGCTCTCCCAGCTGCACGGTGAGCGCATCGACACGGGTGAGACGCTCGTCGGTCACAACCCCGCGGACGAGCTGGCCAGGCGCCGCAACCGGGCGGTCTGACCGCCGGTCCGACACCGCCGGTCCGACGGGGCGGCGCCCCAGGCGCCACCGCGGTGTCGGTGCGGTGGTGCGGCGAGCGGGCCACGCGGTGTCGTGGTGCGGGAGCCGGCCGTGCGGTGTCGGCGTCGTGGTGCGGCGAGCGGGTCGCATTGTCAGTGCCGTGGTGCAGCATCGGACATGTGAGAAACGCGCCCACGATCCTGCATCTCGACATGGATGCCTTCTTCGCCTCGGTGGAGCAGGCTTCCAAGCCGAGCCTGCGCGGAAAAGCGGTCGTGGTGGGCGGGCTCGGACCGCGCGGGGTGGTGGCCACCGCCTCGTACGAGGCCCGGGTCTTCGGGGTGCACTCGGCGATGCCCATGGCCCAGGCGCGCAGGCTCGCTCCCAACGCGGCGTACCTGGTGCCCCGCTTCGCCCTGTACCGGTCGATCAGCGAGCAGGTGATGGCGCTCCTGCGGCAGCTGTCACCGCTGGTCGAGCCGCTCAGCCTGGACGAGGCGTTCGTGGATCTGGAGGCCGGGGGGACGGCCTGGGACGAGGATTCGGCGCGGCTGGCCGGGGTGCGGTTGCGCGCCGACATCCGGGCGGCCACGGGACTCACCGGGTCGGTGGGCCTCGCCGCCTCCAAGATGCTCGCCAAGATCGCCTCCGAGGAGGCCAAGCCGGACGGCCTGGTGCTGATCGAGCCGGGGACCGAGCGGGCGCTGCTGGGGCCGATGCCGGTGCGGACCCTGCCGGGCGTCGGACCGGCCACCGGGGACCATCTGCGCAGGGCCGGTATCACCACGGTGGGCGAGCTGGCCGAGGCGGGTGAGGACGAGCTGGTCCGGCTGCTCGGCAAGGCGCACGGCCACGCGCTGTACGCGATGGCGCTGGCGCACGACGAGCGGCCCGTGGTGGCCGAGCGCGAGGCCAAGTCGGTGTCGGTGGAGGACACCTACGACGTGGACATCCACGACCGGCTGAGGGTCGCTCTGGAGGTGCGGCGGCTCGCCGATCGCTGTGTGCGGCGGTTGCGCGAGGCCGGGCTGTCCGGGCGGACCATCGTGCTGAAGGTGCGACGGTACGACTTCTCGACCCTCACCCGCTCGGAGACGCTCAGGGGCCCCTCGGACGACCCGGCGGTCATCAGGGAGGCGGCCGGGCGGCTGCTGGACTCCGTGGACACCACGGGCGGGGTACGGCTGCTCGGCGTGGGCGTCACGGGGCTCGCCGACTACACCCAGGAGGACCTCTTCGCCCAGGCGGCGGGGGAGCGGGCGGCGGGTGACCTCGCCGAGGACGGCGTACCGGAGGAAGTGGGGGAGCGGCCGGAACCCACCGAGCGGCAGTGGCGTGCCGGGCAGGACGTGCGGCACGCCGAGTGGGGCCATGGATGGGTGCAGGGCAGTGGTCTGGGCCGGGTCACCGTGCGTTTCGAGACCCCTCAGTCGGAGCGGGGGCGGGTGCGGACGTTCCGGGTCGACGACGCCGCGCTGGCGGCGGCGGAGCCGTTGCCGTTGGTGCTGGGGGCCGGCTCCGCCGACGCGCCCGGACCTCTCGGGCCGCCCGGCGGTGACCGACCTGGGGCTCCGCCCCGGACCCCGCTCGAAGAACCGCGCGATCATGCCGCTGAACAGGGTCGGGCGCCCGAAGGGGGCGGGTCCGCGGAGCCCGGCCAGGGCCCCGGACACCGTGGGGCGTCTGAACAGCGTGGGGCCTCTGAACAGCGTGGGAGCTCTGAACAGCGCGGGGCTTCTGAACAGCGTGGGGCTTCTGAACAGCGCGGGGCCTCTGGGGAGCATCGGTCCCCTGGACAGGAATGGGCCCTTGGACAGGAGCGGGCCCTCGGGCAGGAGGCTCCCGGACAGGCGTGGGCCCTCGGGCAAGTGGCTCCTGGACAGGCGTGGGCCCTCGGGCAGGAGGCCCATGTCCAGGGGCGGTCCTCTGAACAGGGAGAAGTACGGGGCCCGGGCGGGGGTCAGGTCTCTTCCGTGCCGGCCAGCCTGCCGAAGTCGTGGTCCGGGAGCGGGGAGGACGAGGCGATGTCGAGCCCGTAGTGGTGGTAGAGCTGCAGTTCCTGCTCGGGGGAGAGGTGGCGGCCCACGCCGAAGTCCGGGGCGTCCTTGATGAGGGCGCGTTCGAAAGGGACCCGGAGGGTGCCGTCGATCAGTTCGCTCGGCTCCAGCGGAACGAAGGCGTCCCTGGAGAACAGGCCGGTGCGTATGGCCGCCCACTCGGGCACGCCGGTCGCGTCGTCGAGGTACACCTCGTCGATGGTGCCGATCTTGGTGCCATTGCGGTCGAACGCCTTGCGGCCGATCAGGCTGCGCGGATCGATGTCGGTCTGCACGGTCCCTCTCCCTCCACTTGGTCGCAACTCATCCGTAAGCACTACAAAAGAGCACATTCCAGTGGGCGGCCACTCGAAAGCCCGGGCGTTGACCCCGCTGGTAGGCTGACAGCGGCTGCTGACCCCGTGCGGGAGAGTCCTCCGATCACTCGGAGGCGCCGAAGGAGCAACTCCTCCCCGGAATCTCTCAGGCTCACGTACCGCACGGACGAGGTCACTCTGGAAAGCAGAGCGGGTGTCGTCGGCCTCCGCTCTCACCGACGGGGAAAGCCGGGGCCCACGGGCGCCGGTGAAGCTCTCAGGTTGAGATGACAGAGGGGGAGGCCGTCGGGGTACCCGCGCCGTGGTGCCCCCCGAAGGTCGTCAGACCAGGAGGCCTCCGCAATGACCGCCCATCGCATTCCGCTCTCCGATCTCGAACAGGGCATCCCCTTCGAGCAGCGCCACATCGGGCCGGACCAGGAGGCGCGGGCCAAGATGCTCGCGCACGTCGGCTACGGCTCCCTCGACGAGCTGACCGCCGCCGCGGTCCCGGACGTGATCAAGAACGCCGACGCCCTGGACCTGCCGGGCGCCCGCACCGAGGCCGAGGTGCTCGCCGAGCTGCGCTCGCTCGCCGACCGCAACCAGGTCCTGGGTTCCATGATCGGCCTCGGCTACCACGGCACCTTCACCCCGCCCGTCATCCTGCGCAACGTCATGGAGAATCCGGCCTGGTACACGGCCTACACGCCGTACCAGCCGGAGATCTCCCAGGGGCGGCTCGAGGCCCTGCTGAACTTCCAGACCGTGGTCGCCGAGCTGACCGGGCTGCCCACCTCGGGTGCCTCCCTGCTCGACGAGGGCACCGCCGCAGCCGAGGCCATGGCGCTGTCCCGGCGCATGGGCAAGAACAAGAAGGGCCTGTTCCTGGTCGACGCGGACGCGCTGCCGCAGACCATCGCCGTGATCCAGACCCGCGCCGAGCCGACCGGCGTCGAGGTCGTCGTCGCCGACCTCGACGGGGGCATCCCGGCCGAGGTCGCCGAGCGCGAGATCAACGGCGTGCTGATCCAGTACCCGGGCGCCTCCGGGGCCGTACGCGACATCAAGCCGGTCATCGACCGGGCGCACGAGCTGGGCGCGGTCGTCACCGTGGCCGCAGACCTGCTCGCGCTGACCCTGCTGACCTCGCCGGGCGAGCTGGGCGCGGACATCGCCGTCGGCACCACCCAGCGCTTCGGCGTGCCGATGGGCTTCGGCGGACCGCACGCGGGCTACATGGCGGTGCAGGAGAAGTTCGCGCGCAGTCTGCCCGGACGCCTCGTGGGCGTCTCGGTCGACGTCGACGGCAACAGGGCGTACCGCCTGGCGCTGCAGACGCGTGAGCAGCACATCCGCCGCGAGAAGGCGACCAGCAACATCTGCACCGCGCAGGTGCTGCTCGCCGTGATGGCCGGCATGTACGCCGTCTACCACGGGCCGGAAGGCCTGCGGACCATCGCACGGCGCACCCACCGCTACGCCACGATCCTCGCCGGGGGCCTCGGGGCCGGCGGTGTGGAGATCGTCCACGGCGCCTACTTCGACACCGTCACCGCGCGCGTGCCCGGCAGGGCCGCCGAGGTGGTCGCCGCCGCCCGGGACAAGGGCGTCAACCTGCGCCTGGTCGACGTCGACCTCGTCTCCATGGCGTGCGACGAGACCACCGGCCGCGCTCAGCTGGAGGCCGTCTTCGCCGCCTTCGGCGTCACCGGCGACATCGAGGCGCTGGACGCCACGGCCGCGGACACCCTGCCCGAGGCGCTGCTGCGCACCGACGACTACCTGACCCACCCGGTCTTCCACGACCACCGCTCCGAGACCGCGATGCTGCGCTACCTGCGCAGGCTCTCCGACCGCGACTACGCGCTCGACCGCGGCATGATCCCGCTGGGCTCCTGCACCATGAAGCTCAACGCGACCACGGAGATGGAGCCGGTCACCTGGCCGGAGTTCGGCCAGCTGCACCCCTTCGCGCCCGCAGAGCAGGCCGAGGGCTATCTCACGCTCATCCGTGAGCTGGAGGACCGTCTCGCCGAGGTCACCGGCTACGACAAGGTCTCGCTGCAGCCGAACGCCGGTTCGCAGGGCGAGCTGGCCGGTCTGCTGGCCGTGCGCGGCTACCACCGTGCCAACGGCGACGAGCAGCGCACGGTCTGCCTGATCCCGTCCTCCGCGCACGGCACCAACGCGGCCAGCGCCGTGATGGCCGGCATGAGGGTCGTCGTCGTCAAGACCGCCGAGGACGGCGAGATCGACGTCGAGGACCTGCGGGCGAAGATCGAGCGGCACCGCGACGAGCTGGCGGTGCTGATGATCACCTATCCGTCCACGCACGGCGTGTTCGAGGAGCACGTCGCCGACATCTGCGCCCAGGTGCACGAGGCGGGCGGTCAGGTGTACGTCGACGGGGCCAACCTCAACGCCCTGGTCGGGCTCGCCAAGCCGGGGCACTTCGGCGGCGACGTCTCCCACCTGAACCTGCACAAGACCTTCTGCATCCCGCACGGCGGCGGCGGCCCCGGCGTCGGTCCGGTCGCGGTCCGCGGGCACCTGGCGCCGTACCTGCCCAACCACCCGCTGCAGCCGGCCGCCGGCCCCGAGACGGGTGTCGGCCCGATCTCGGCGGCGCCGTGGGGCAGCGCGGGCATCCTGCCCATCTCGTGGGCGTACGTCCGTCTGATGGGTGGCGAGGGCCTGAAGCGGGCCACGCAGGTGGCCGTCCTCTCCGCGAACTACATCGCCAAGCGCCTGGAGCCCCACTACCCGGTGCTCTACAACGGCCCCGGCGGCCTGGTCGCGCACGAGTGCATCATCGACCTGCGCCCGCTGACCAAGGCGACCGGCGTGAGCGTGGACGACGTGGCCAAGCGCCTCATCGACTACGGCTTCCACGCGCCGACCATGTCCTTCCCGGTGGCCGGCACGCTGATGATCGAGCCGACCGAGTCGGAGGACCTCAACGAGCTGGACCGTTTCTGCGATGCGATGATCGCCATCCGCGCGGAGATCGAGAAGGTCGCCTCGGGCCACTGGCCCGCCGAGGACAACCCGCTGCGGGGAGCCCCGCACACCGCGGCCGCGCTCGGCGGCGAGTGGACGCACGCCTACGGCCGCGACGAGGCCGTCTTCCCGGCCGGCGTCTCGGCCGCCGACAAGTACTGGCCGCCGGTGCGCCGCATCGACCAGGCGTACGGCGACCGCAACCTCGTGTGCTCCTGCCCGCCGCTGGACGCCTACGAGGACTGAGCCGCCGAGGGGGCCCGTCCCGGCACGGGACCGCCCGCGAGGTCCGAGCGAGCGTTCGAGGGGTCCCGTCCGCACGGACGGGACCCCTCGGGCGTTGTCACGCCGTCGCCAGCGAGACCTCGGTCGACTTGATGAGGGCGATGACGTCGGAGCCCACGAAGAGGCCGAGGTCGCCGGCCGCGTCCTTGGTGATCGCGGCGGTGAGTTCGCCGCCGTCCATGGTGACCTGCACGGTGGCCATGGCTTCGCCGAGGGTGAGACGGGTGACCGTGCCGGGCAGCTGGTTACGGATCGACAGGCCCTCGACCCGGCTGGTGGAGAGGGAGACCTCGGTCGACTTCACCAGGGCGCTCACCGGAGTACCCACGGTGAGGCCGAGTTCCTGGACGGCCTCCCGGGTGACGGCCGCCGTGAGGTCCTGGCCGCCGGCCAACCGGATTTTCACGGTCGCCATGGCCTCGCCCGGCCGCACCTCGGTGACGGAGCCGGGCAGCTGGTTGCGGATGCTCAGGGTCATGGCCCCTCACCGTAGTCCGGGAGGACGGTCAGGCCGGGTATGCGTGCGTCTGCGTCGCCTTGACCGTCGCCCAGACCGGCGCACCGGGCTGCAGATCGAGTTCGGCGGCGGCGACCGTGGTGAGGTCGGCGGCGAGGGTGAGGTCGCCGGTGAGGTCGGCGCGGATCTGGTCGCCGTGCGTCTCCAGGCCGGCGACCTCGCAGCGCCAGAGGTTGCGGGCGCTGGCGCTGGTGGGCCGGTCCCGGAACAGCGTCACGGCGGAGGGTGGGAACGCGACGAACACCGGTCCGGTCAGTTCCTCCGTGGTGGTGATCGAGGGCCCGGCGTCCAGCTGTACCGTGTGCGCCTGCGCCTGCCCGCGGTAGAGGTTGAGGCCGACCAGCTGCGCGATGTAGTCGGTCCGGGGGTGCCGCGCGATGTCGGACGGGGTGCCCTCCTGCACGACCCGGCCGTGCTCGACGACCACCAGCCGGTCGGCGAGCACCATCGCGTCCAGCGGATCGTGCGTGACCAGGACGGCGACCGCCTCGAACGCGGCCAGATGGCGGCGGAGCTGGGCGCGGACCTCCAGGCGGGTACGGGCGTCCAGGGCCGCGAGCGGCTCGTCCAGCAGCAGCAGCCGGGGGTGCGTGGCCAGCGCGCGGGCCAGCGCCACCCGCTGGGCCTGGCCGCCGGAGAGCCGGCGGGGCTTGGCGTCCGCGTGGTCGGCGAGACCCATGCGGTCCAGCCAGGCCGCGGCCTCGGCGCGGGCCGCCGACTTGCCCGCCCCCTGGCAGCGCGGTCCGAAGGCCACGTTGTCCAGCGCGGAGAGGTGCGGGAAGAGCAGGTAGTCCTGGAAGACCACGCCGACCGGCCGGGACTCGGGCGGTGTGCGCTCCAGCGAGGCGCCGTCGAGCCGCAGATGGCCCTCGGTGAGCGGGACGAGACCGGAGAGGGCGCGCAGGGCCGTGGTCTTGCCGGCGCCGTTGGGTCCCAGCAGGGCGACCACGTCACCGGGGGCGGCCGTCAGTCCGACGTCCAGCCGGAAGGAGCCGCGCTCGACGACGAGCCGGGCGTCGAGCCCCTGCGCGTCGACGACCTCGGGGCCGGTCCGGCGTGCGGCGATGTCGGTCACGGGGACGGGGTCCTTCGTCGTCGGTGCCGTCTTCGGCGGTGTCGTCTTCCATCCTCCCGGCACGCTCACGCTCCCGTCATCCACCGGTCGCGCAGACCCGCCAGTACGGCGATCGACACGGTCAGCAGTACCAGGCTGAGGGCGAGGGCGGCCTCGGGGTCGTTCTGCATGGCCAGGTAGACCGCGAGCGGCATGGTCTGGGTGCGGCCGGGGAAATTGCCCGCGAAGGTGATCGTCGCGCCGAACTCGCCGAGCGCGCGGGCCCACGCCAGTACGGCGCCCGCCGCGATGCCGGGTGCGATCAGCGGCAGCGTGACCCGGCGGAACGCGGTGAAGCGGGACGCGCCGAGGGTCGTGGCCGCCTCCTCGTAGCGCGGGTCGGCGGCGCGCAGCGTGCCCTCGACGCTGATGACCAGGAAGGGCATCGCCACGAACGCCTCCGCGATCACGACCGCGGTCGTGGTGAACGGCAGCGTGATCCCGAACCAGGCGTCCAGCCACTTGCCGACGACGCCGTTGCGGCCGAGCGCGAGGAGCAGGGCCACGCCGCCGACCACCGGCGGCAGGACCAGGGGCAGCGTCACCAGGGCACGCACCAGGCCTCGGCCGGGGAACTCCGTGCGGGCGAGCAGCCAGGCCAGCGGCACACCGAGGACGAGGCTCACGGCGGTCGCCGCGGTGGCGCTGACCAGCGACAGCTGCAGCGCCTGCCACACCTCGGTGCTGGTCAGCTGCTCCGGCAGGCTGCGCCAGGGCGCCCGCAGGAGCAGCGCGAGCAGCGGCAGCAGCAGGAACACCAGGGCCACCACGCCCGGCAGCAGCAGGGGCAGCGGCACTCCGCGGCGGCCGCCCGCGGTGACACGGCGGCGTCGCGGTCCACCCGTGCGGGGGCGGGCCGCGGCGCCGGGCTCGTGGAGCGAGGTCACGGCTTGAGGAACCCGGCCTCGGTCAGCACCTTCTGGCCGTCGGGGGACTGTACGAGAGCGATGAACGCCTTGGCGGCCTGGGCGTTGGGGGCGTCCTTGAGCAGGGTGATCGGGTAGTCGTTGACGGCCTCGGCGGACTCGGGGAACTCCACGCCCTCCACCTTGTCGCCCGCGGCCTTCACGTCGGTCTTATAGACCACGGCCGCGTCGGCCTCCTTCAGCCGCACCTTGTTCAGGGCGCTCTTGACGTCCTGCTCGTAGGAGGCCGGGGTGAGCTTCAGCTTGCCGGCGTCCAGGGCCTTCCGGGCGGCGGCGCCGCACGGCACGGTCTTGTCGCACAGGACGACCTTCAGACCCGGCTTGGTGAGGTCCTTCAGGGAGGCGACCTTGTCCGGGTTGCCCGGCAGGGTGGCGATCTCCAGCCGGTTGCGGACGAAGGTGGCCGGGGCACCGGCCGCGTCGCCCTTGTCCGTCACGATCTTCATCGTCTTCGGGCTGGCCGCGGCGAAGACGTCAGCGGGGGCACCGCCGGTGATGCTCGCGGCGAGGGTGTCGCTGCCGCCGAAGTTGAAGCTGACCTTGGTGCCCGGGTGCTGCCGTTCGAACTGCTCGCCGAGCTTCGTGAAGCTCTCCTTCAGGGATGCGGCCGCGAACACGGTGACCGTGCCGGACGGCTTCGGGGAAGCCGACTTGTCCGCGGAATCGCCCGACTTGTCGGAGCCGGAGGAGGAGGAGCAGGCGCTGAGTGCCATCAGGGCGGCGGCTCCCGCACCGGCCAGCTGCAGCATCCGCCGGGTCCGGCGCACGGAACGGGTCATCACGTTGTACTCCTCGGGTTCAGTGGAACACCTGTCGCGCCCGCGGCACGGCCGGGAATCGGCCGTGCCGCGATGATACTGCCGCATCTGCCAGGCGTAAGTCTCCTGTCGCATCGCATGAGCTGCGAACTTGCGGCTTGTAGCTTGCATGTGCGTTCGTACGGTGCTCCGGGACGGGTGCGGTGCTGCGGGAGGTGGTCGACGGTGACCCTCGCGGAATCCGCCCTGACCGGGGATCTGGCACGACCCGCCCGGCTGACCATCGGGGTCACCGGCACCGACGGCCACCACGCGGTGCTGTGCTGGGCGGACCGCGGGTCGCCGGCCGGGTCGGACGCGGATCGACGGGTACGCGGGTCGCCGCTCTGGTCGGACGCGGTCCGGTGTGCCGTTCCCCGGTCGGGTCGGACGCGGTCCGGTGTGCCGTTCGCCGGTCGGGTCAGACGCGGTCGATGTGCACGTTGGTGGACTTCACGCGGGCGGTGGCCTCCATGCCGACCTCCAGGCCCAGTTCCTCGACCGCTTCCCGGGTCAGCAGGGACACCAGCCGGTGCGGGCCCGCCTGGATCTCCACCTGGGCGGCGACGTCGCCCAGCTTGATGGCTGTGACGATCCCGGGGAAGGCGTTGCGCACGGACGTGTAGGAGGCGTCCTCCTCGCCGCCGCCCGCCTTGGCCAGTTCCACCGAGAACGCGGCGAGGTCCCGGCCGTCGATGAGACGCCGGCCGGCCTCGTCACGGTGGGTGGTCACCCGGCCCGCGTCGGCCCAGCGGCGGGCGGTGTCCGGGCTGACGCCGAGCAGCCGGGCGGCCTGGCCGATCGTGTAGGAGTGCATGGCGGTCACGATAGGACCAGGTACGGGGGATCGCGCACGTGGGGTTGGCCGTCGGGCATGACGCGATACGACGTCAGTGTGCCCGGGTGAGGCCGCTGTTCGGCACGTCGCGGCGCCGCCGCCGGGGCCGGTCACCCGGCGCGGAACGGGCTCGGTGTCAGCCCGTGTGCACCCGCGGTCGGCGTGCCCGTTCCGGTTCCGCCTCGCGCAGCACCTCGCGGGTGACCGGGGCGACCTCGCCCTGGCCGAAGAGGAAGAAGCGCAGGAAGTTGGCGAACGGACTGCCCTCGGTCCATTCGAAGTAGATGTGCGGGGTGCAGCCGGTGACGTCGCGGACGTGGAGGAGGAGGGCGGCCAGTGCGTTCGGGATGGAGGCGGACTCCAGGGTCAGCACCCGGTAGCGGCCGTGCAGGACCTCGCCGCGGACGGTCAGGCCCGCCTCGAACTCCGACGGGTCGGTGACCGTGACCTCGACGAAGACGAAGTCCTCCTGCTCGGGCATGTCGTTGTCGGCGCGGATCTGCTCGATCTTGTCGCGGTACTCGGCCTTGTCGCGGTGGCCCGGCTCGTTGGCGATGAACCGCATCTTCCGGCTGGCCATGTCGCGGATGAAGCGTTCCGCCAGCGGGTCGAGCGTCACGCTGGTCACGCGCAGCTCGAAGGCGCGGGCCAGCCGGGACAGCAGCGAGACCAGGATGATGCCCGCGATGAAGCAGGCACCGATCTTCACACCGTCGGGCCGCTCGATCACGTTCACCACGGTCGTGTAGAGGAACACCGCGGCTATCGCACCGAAGCCGATGGTCCAGCGGCGCTGACCCGCCTTGCGCGCGGCGATGGTCACGGCGATCGCGGCCGAGCTGATCAGCACCAGCACACCGGTGGCGTAGGCGCCGCCCTGCTTGTCGACGTTGGCGTCGAAGATCCAGGTGACCAGGAAGGCGACCAGCGTGAAGACGATGACCATCGGACGGACGGCCCGCGCCCAGTGCGGCGCCATGCCGTAGCGGGGCAGATAGCGCGGCATCAGGTTGAGCAGACCGGCCATGGCGGAGGCGCCCGCGAACCACAGGATGGCGATGGTCGACACGTCGTAGACCGTGCCGAAGGCGCCGCCGAGGTATTCGTGCGCGAGGTAGGCGAGCGCGCGGCCGTTGGCCTCGCCGCCCGGCTTGAACTCCTTCTCGGGGATCAGCAGCGTGGTGATGAAGCTGGTGGCGATCAGGAAGCAGCTCATGATGAGCGCGGCGGTGGTCAGCAGCTTCTTGGTGTCCCGGATCCGGCCCGCCGGCCGTTCCTCGGTGTCGCCCGCGTCGCCCCGGACGTGTGGCATGACGGCCACGCCGGTCTCGAAGCCGGACAGGCCGAGGGCGAGTTTCGGGAAGACGATCAGCGCCACGCCGATCATCACGAACACGTTCCCGTGCTCGGTGGTCAGGGCGCCGGTCCAGTCGGTCACCACGTGCCCGGCGGCGGCGACGTGCCACAGGCCGACGATCACGACGACGACGTTCAGCGCGAGATAGATGCCGACCAGGGCGACGGCGACGCCGATCGCCTCGAGGAAGCCCTTCAGGAACACCGCGCCGAGCAGTGCCACCAGGAAGAGTGTGATCACCAGCTGGTGGCCGTGCAGAGCGCCGGTGAGGTGCGGGTTCTCCACCAGGTGGGTGGAGGCGTCGGCGGCGGAGAGGGTGATGGTGATCAGGAAGTCGGTGGCCGCGAAGCCCAGCAGGGTGAGGACGAACAGCTTGCCCTGCCAGAACGACAGCAGCCGCTCCAGCATCGCGATGGAGCCCTCGCCGCGCGGGCTCTCCTCGGACACCCGTCGATAGACCGGCAGGGCGCCGGCCAGGGTGACGACGACGAGCACGATCGTCGCGATCGGCGACAGCAGACCTGCCGCGAGGGCCGCGATGCCGGGCTGGTAGCCGAGGGTCGAGAAGTAGTCGACACCGGTCAGGCACATCACCCGCCACCAGCGTTGCCCCCGGTGCGGCGGCTCCGGCTCGGCGTGCGGTCCGGTGTGACCGCCGTGCTTGCCCATGTCGGACAGGCCCTCCAGCATCCAGGAGCGCAATCGGCTGGTACTGGGAGGGTGTTCTGTCGTGGCCATCGGCGTGCTCCTGATGTACGGCTTCGTTGTCACCGGCCACCACGCGGACGGCGGCACCAGCGTAAGCAGAGAGTGACGCCAGGGCCCACGGATCCGTGCTCCGTGGGCGTCAATCTTGCGTTAAGAATGGCCCGGCAACGCGGGAGCCGCATCAAGAAGTCGAGGCCGGGGGCGGTAGGCAGCAGCGGGCAGGGCACGCCGGCCCGGGGCGGTCGCGGCCTGGGCGGCGGCCACCGAGCGTCATGGCCCGCGGCGCCGGAGCATGGTGTGTACGGGGGAGGCCACGCCGTCCGGCGGGCGCACCGCGACGAGCAGATCGGTGCGGACCCGGCGGGTGCGCAGCAGGCGGCGGGTGGCCGGCCGGCCCATTCCGGCCGAGGGCCCTGCCGAGGGCCCTCCTCGACGCGACCGCAGCCGGGGCTCACAACCCCCGTGTGTCCATGCGCAGGTGCCAGGTGTTGCGCCGGTGGACGGACAGCAGCTGGGACTCCAGCGGCGACGGGGGGACCGCCAGGACCGGGCAGACGGCGTGGGCCAGGCAGTGCCGGGACACCCGGCCGGAGAAGGCCCGCTGGAGTCCGCGCCGACCGGCGCCCACCACCAGCAGGTCGTCCTCCCGGTCCGCGGTCGCCACGAGTGCCCGGCCCGGAGCGCCGCGGACGATGACCGGGTGCATCGGCACACCCGGGCCCGCCGTCGCGAAGATCTCGTCCAGCACCGCGGCCAGCCGCTGCTTGGCCAGGCGTTGCCACTCCCCGACCAGGAGATCGGCGGCGGGCGAGCGGCGCGCGGCGGGATCACCACCCGGTGGTTCCCACGCCAGCACCGGCCACAGCTCGGCCCTCAGCAGGCGGGCCAGCGCGGTGGCCCGCCGCAGGGCGCTGACGCTGCCCAGAGAACCACTCACACCGACCACCACACGAGCCGTCGCCGAGGCGTCGTGACCGGACATCACTTCCCCCGTTCCGTTCCGCACGGGTCGCATGGGCCGCACGGGTCGTACGGGTCGCGCGGGCGCCGACCGGGGACGGCCCCCGCGAGGGCACCTGCCGGCAGGCCCCTGCTTTCCTTCCATCCCACTCCTGTACCGGCGATCCGACCAGCCGGACGGGGGTCTCGACCCTCGCCGGTCATCGAGGAGGACGGCCCGTGACGCGTTTCCGTCTGGGACGGGCGAGGCAACCGGAGCCACGGAAGGCGCTGTGATGCCGACCGGCTACGGACGGTAGCCGGGTCATGACACGCGTCGGGGCCGGTGCGCACCGTACGTGTGCGGCCGGCCCCTCAGAATCCTTTGCGCCCGGTTCAGGCGGCGGTCATCACGTGCTCCGCACCCAGCGGGCGGTGCGGAGCGATGATCCGGCCGTCGGGCAGCAGCTCGCCGGTGTCCTCGAAGAGCAGGACGCCGTTGCACAGCAGGCTCCACCCCTGCTCCGGGTGGTGCGCCACGAGGCGGGCGGACTCCCGGTCGGCGGACTCTGCTGGCGGGCACGGTGGCTGGTGCTGGCACATGGGTGGGATCTTTCGCTGTGTCGTGGTCATGTCCGTCCCCCGTGGTGACAAGTCGGTCGGGACCCAGTGTTGCCCTCCGGACGGCATTCCGCAGGGATTTGGCAGCACCGCTCCTCACAGGTTGAGGACGCGTCACCCGCGCGGACGGTTCAGCCCAACTGCACGGTCCCTTCGGGTGGTTCACCGTGGCCGGAACGGGCTAGTCCGGGTGGCGGCACCCCGTGGACACGGCAGTGCCGCCGGGTGGCGGCACCCCGTGGACACGGCAGCACCCCGCATCCCTTCCGGGATGCGGGGTACGGGAGGCTTCCAGGGTTCAGGCGGGTGAGCCGAGCAGCGGGACGGGAGTCGCCCGATGGGTCAGGACCGGGAGCAACTCGGCCACCCGAAAGGGCCGGTGCGCCGATATTCCGGGTGGTGCCGGGGCCAGCGGCACCAGCAGATCGGTGGCGGCCGGATGACCGTCCGCGCCGTCGGCGGCGCAGTCGCCGTGCAGCCACAGGGTGAGCATGTACAGACCGGGAACGGACAGCAGTCGCGCCTGATAGGGCTGTTGCAGCGCCTCGGCCTGCTGCAGGGCGCGTTCGGTGGAGGTGACGTACGGGCCTTCGAAGAAGTGCGAGAAGGCCCAGCCGTCGGGGGTGAGCATGGTCTCCGCCGCGGCCACCGCCCGCTCGCCGCAGCGGATCAGAAAGCGCCAGCCGGCCAGTCGCGTCGCGGACAGGCCTTGGGCGGTGATCCGGTCCAGTACGTGGACGGGCAGCGGGAGTTCGGGGGTCGCCGGGCCCTGCGCGGCGCGCAGGGAGGGGGTGCGAGCCTCACGGACCGCGGTGGGGGAACCGAGGGCGGTGAGGACGGAGCGCAGGGCGGGCGCGGGGGCAGGGGGCACGTGCAGCGGCATGTGGGTCGCCTCTCATTCGACAGGCGCGGCGGCGCGAGGAGGGTGGGGCGGACGGCGCTGTCTGCTCACGGAAAGGCCGGAGGGGTTGTGGGCCCGGGTCGGTGACCAAAGGTGCGGCTCGGCCTGCCGCCCGTCATGGTGACGGCAGGAACGCGGCAGGAACCAGGACCGAGGGCGTCAACCTTCTGCCTTGTGGACGAAGTTTATATGACGCTTGTTCGGCCGTTGTTTCGTCTATCCGATTTCGGCGGTTCCCGCAAGGCGCTATTGGGCCGTCGATTTGCGGGAGTCATCCCGGTTTTCGCACCACCGGCCCGCCGCTGACCTGGCCTTACGCGCCGGTAACGGTCGGCCGAATGTCGTTGGCGTTTTTCACGAGGCGTTCGGGGCACTCGAAGGTGCACGTTGCGGCATGCCTCGTGAATGTGCCGCGGGGAACATTCGACAGACTAGCGGGCGCCGGGCCCGCGCGGGACGTTATCGATCGCTTCCGCTGGGCATCATCCCCCCTGACCGGGAGCCCGGCGGCCGGATCGCCGGCCCGCCCATCCGATGGAGGGACACTTCGATGGGGGAGAAGGTCGTGGCAGGGCAGTTCGACCTGTCCGATCGCCAGCGCTACCGTGAAAAGCTCCAGAAGTGCCTGACGGGACTGGAGCGACTCCTGGTCGAGAAGCGATTCGACCGCGCCAAGAACCTCATGGGCGTGGAGATCGAATTGAATCTCGCGGGCGCGGACGGCATGCCGAAAATGCTGAACGGGCAGGTGCTGGAGCGCATCGCGAGCCGTGATTTCCAAACAGAACTCGCCATGTTCAACCTGGAAGTGAACATCGCCCCACACCGGTTGGGCGGCCGGGTGTTCGACCGGCTGGCCGAGGAACTGCGCACCTCGCTGGCGTACGCGGACCGCAAGGCCGGCGAGGTGGACGCGGGAATCGTCATGATCGGGATCCTGCCCACGCTCGACCGGGACGACCTGGTCTCGTCCAACCTCTCCGAGGTGGACCGCTACACCCTGCTGAACGACCAGATCGTGGCCGCGCGCGGGGAGGACTTCCGGCTGGACATCGAGGGCGTGGAGCACCTGACCTGCACCTCCAAGTCGATCGTGCCGGAGGCCGCGTGCACTTCCGTACAGCTGCATCTCCAGGTCACGCCGGCCCGGTTCGCGGACGTGTGGAACGCGGCGCAGGCGGCGTCCGCCGCGCAGATCGCCGTGGGCGCCAACTCACCGTTCCTCTTCGGTCACGAACTGTGGCGCGAGTCCCGTCCGCCGCTGTTCCTGCAGTCCACCGACACCCGGCCGCCTGAGCTCCAGGCGCAGGGGGTGCGGCCGCGTACCTGGTTCGGGGAACGGTGGATCTCCTCCGCCCAGGATCTGTTCGAGGAGAACCTGCGCTACTTCCCGGCGCTCCTGCCCCTCTGTGACGACGAGGAGCCGCTGGAGGTCCTGGACGCCGGCGGCACGCCCAAGCTCGCCGAACTCGTCCTGCACAACGGCACGATCTACCGATGGAACCGGCCGGTGTACGGCATCGCCGACGGCGTCCCGCATCTCAGGGTGGAGAACCGGGTGCTGCCCGCCGGGCCGACCATCATCGACGTGATCGCCAACGCGGCCTTCTACTACGGGCTGGTGCGTGCCCTCGCCGAGGACTCCCGCCCGGTGTGGACCCGGCTGCCCTTCGCCGCGGCCGAGGCCAACTTCGACGCGGCATGCCGGTACGGGATCGACGCGCGCTTCGTGTGGCCCCGGCGCGGACGCTACGGCGGCACGGGCGAGGTCGACGCGGTGACCCTGGTGCGCGACGAACTGCTGCCGCTGGCCTCGGCCGGGCTGGACGCGTGGGGTGTCGAGGCCGCCGACCGCGACCTCTACCTGGGCGTGATCGAGGAGCGCTGCCGGCGGCGGGTCAACGGCGCGTCCTGGCAGGCGGCCACCTTCCACCGGGCGCTGGAGCAGGGCCTGACCCGCGAGGCGGCCCTGGCGGCCACGACCCGGCGGTACGCCGAGTTGATGCATGTGGGGGAGCCGGTCCATACCTGGCCGGTGGGCCTGCCGGAGCCGGCGTCCCTGGGCTGAGCGCCGGCTGGCGTCTCTGGGCTGAGCGCCGAGCCGACGTCCCTGGGCTGAGCGCCGGCTGGCGTCCTCAGGCTGAGAGGGCCGAGCCGGCGTTCTCGGGCTGAGGGGCCGAGCCGGCGTTCTCGGGCTGAGGGGCCGAGCCGGTGCTCCTGGGCCGGGGGCGCCGTGGCCGGCGCTCCTCGCCGAGAGGCCTGCCGGACGAGGACCGGGGCGGTGGCTGAGGGCCGGGATGGTCCTTCTGCGATCCTTGCCGGGCGAAGGCGGGCCGTGGGCCCGTGAGCCGGCTGGAGGCAGGGGTGCAGGTGGAGGCTGACTCGGTGGGCGAATCCGTGGCCGTGGAGCGTGATCCGCGACGCGTCCTGCGGGACGAGACGCTGCTCGTCCTCGGGCTCTCGCTGGGCGCGAGCGGGGTCTCCGCGCTGATCAGCTTCATCGGCTCGGTCACCAAGCCCGGCGGCCTGAAGGACCAGGCGGCCACCCTCAACGCCTCGGCCGCACCCGGCCGCCCGTGGCTCGACCTGGCCTGGCAGCTCTTCGGCATCGCCTCCGCGCTGGTTCCCGTGGCCCTCGTCGCCCACCTGCTGCTGCGCGAGGGCCGGAGCATGCGCACCCTGGGCTTCGACCGCAGCCGCCCCTGGCCCGACCTGGGCCGTGGCGCCGGGGTCGCGGCCGTGATCGGCAGCACCGGCATCGCCTTCTACCTCGCCGCCCGCGGCCTCGGCTTCAACCTCACGGTCGTCCCCGAGGCGCTGCCGGACGTGTGGTGGAAGTTCCCGGTGCTGATCCTGTCCGCCCTGCAGAACGCGATCCTCGAAGAGGTCATCGTCGTCGGCTATCTGCTGCGCAGGCTCGGCCAGTTGGGCTGGACACCGGGGACCGCGCTGGTGGCCAGCGCGGTCCTGCGCGGCTCGTACCACCTCTACCAGGGCATCGGCGGCTTCCTCGGCAACATGGTCATGGGCGTGGTGTTCGTCCTGCTCTACCGCCGCTGGGGCCGGGTCGGCCCGCTGGTCGTCGCGCACTCGCTGCTCGACATCGGCGCGTTCGTCGGCTACGCCCTGCTGGCGGGCAAGGTGGACTGGCTGCCGACGGCCTGAGGGCCCGCAGGCGGCCCCTTCCGGCGGCGCCTTCCGCGACCACCGGTGCGGCGGTCAGGCGTGCAGTTCGCCCTCGATGACCGTCGCCGCCCGGCCGGTGAGCAGGGTGCGCTCTCCGCGGAGACCGGTGTGCACCAGGCCGGTGCGGCGTGAGGCCTGGAGGCCGGTGAGGCCGTCGCGGCCGAGGCGGGCGGACCAGTGCGGGGCGAGCGCGGTGTGGGCGCTGCCGGTGACCGGATCCTCGTCGATGCCGACGTTCGGGAAGAAGCAGCGGGAGACGAAGTCGTAGCCGCGAGCCGGGTCCTCGGCACGGGCCGTGGCGATGATGCCGCGTGAGGAGTAGGCGCCGAGGGCCTTGTGGTCGGGGGAGAGGCCGAGGACGGTCTTCTCGTCGGCCAGCTCCACCAGCAGGTCGCCGACGTTCGGGCCGGTGTCGAAGACCGCGGCCGGCTGCGCGCCCAGCGCCTCGGCGACCCCCGCCGGCACCTCGACCGGGGTGAGCGGGGCGGTCGGGAAGTCGAGGGTGATCGAACCGTCCGCGGCGGGCGTGGCGATGAGCACGCCGCTGCGGGTGGCGAACCGCACCGGACCCTCATGGGCGCCGGTGGTGTGCAGGACATGGGCCGTGGCGAGCGTGGCGTGCCCGCACATCGCGACCTCGGCGACGGGCGTGAACCAGCGCAGCGCCCAGTCCGCCTCGCCGTCGGCGGGCAGCCGGTGCGCGAACGCCGTCTCGGCGTGGTTGACCTCCATGGCGACGTTCTGGAGCCAGTCGTCGTCCGGGAAGGCGTCGTCCAGGAGCAGGACGCCTGCGGGGTTGCCGGCGAAGGGGCGGTCGGTGAAAGCGTCCACGATTCGAATGCGCATGGCGCCGACGCTAACGGTCCGGACGGCTCCCCGCCCAAGGCCAATTCACGATTACCGGACCTGGTTTTCGTCCCTCGCCGCCTGTGCAGCCGCCGTTGCCGCACATGGTCGTCGCGGGCTCTTGATCCATCCGGCTTCTTCAAGCCGGTGGCCTGGCGCCAGTGCCGGAAAGCGATCGACCGCCGCAAGGACGGCTGGACCCGGCGCTGGTGCTCGCGCAAGGGCTCCCGGTCGCCCCGAGGCCGGCCTGAGCAGCCAAACCCGAGGCCGGCCTGAGCAGCCGAAGAAGGCCTAGATGATCATTCCGAGGGGTACCTGCGGAGGGTGTGGCGTGGGCGGTCAGGCGTCGGGGTCGACTTCGGGGTGCGTGAACCGCACGGGCTTGCCCAGCGACCGGGCGTAGGCGATTTCGGCTCGGGTGCTGTCTCCGACGTAGTCGCCGACTACGAGCACCTCGTCGGCGAGCCGGATCTTCGCCCGGTGCAGATCGTCGAGTCGAACCTTCAGCGCCTCGGCCTCGGCAGGATCGGACCAGAGTTCGTGCGGCGACTTCATGTCGCAACCCGGCTTGACGACGATCCTTCCGGCTGTGGTCTCCCGTAGATCGGCCTCGGTCATCTCGGTCATGAAACGGGTGGAGCCGCAGATCACGACGATACGCGGGAGACTCAGCTGCTTCTTCGCTTCGGCGAGTTTCTCCTCGGGGGTGAGCGGTTGCGGGTGTGACACTGGTTCCTCCTGGTGGTGTGGTGCAAGGGGTGCCGGCGGAGACGCAGACGAGGGTGTCCAGGATCGTCTTATGGCGAACGACGCGAACACCCTCGCGACAGCGCGTCAGGGAACGACCGACGACATGCTGAGAGGGCGTCCCGACCTGGCGCCACGCGCCCGCCGGTCGGCGTCACGTCCCGCCTGAGCGATGCCGAACTGGTCACCCCCGCCACGATGCGGGCCATACTCGGCTCCTGCTCGCCGCCTACGGCTGGCGCCGGCATGATCGCCCGGGTCAGGTCCCCAGGTCCTCCGTCACGGGCAGGCACTCGGAGAGCAGGTCGACGACGTCGCGCCAGGCTCGCTGCGCGTGCTGTGGGTGGTAGCCGACGCCGGGGACCACGGGGTGGTCGACCGGCGGGTGGTGGAAGGCGTGCAGGGCGCCGCCATAGACCGCGAGGCGCCAGTCGACGCCCGCGGCCTGCATCTCGGCGGTGAACGCGTTTCGTTGCGCGGGCGGCATGATCGGGTCTTCCGATCCGACCCCGGCCCACACCGGGCAGCGGATGCGCGCCGCCTCACCCGGTCGGCCCGTGGTCAGCGCGTTGACCGTCCCGATCGCGCGCAGGTTGACGCCGTCGCGCCCGAGTTCCAGCGCGATGGCGCCCCCGGTGCCGTAGCCGACGGCGGCGATCCGGTCGGGGTCGGTCCGGGGCTCGGCGCGCAACTCGTCGAGTGCCGCGTGGCCGATGCCCCGCATCCGGTCGGGATCGGCGAGCAGTGGCATGCAACGGGCCAGCATCTCCTCGGGGTCACCCAGATAGCGCCCGCCGTGCAGGTCGAAGGCCAGCGCTACGTATCCCAGCTCGGCGAGAGCATCGGCCCGGCGGCGCTCGACGTCGCTGAGCCCCATGCCCTCTGGTCCGAGCAGCACCGCGGGCCGGCGGTCGACACCGGCCGGGAGCGCGAGGTGCCCGATCATCGTCAAACCGTCGGCCGGGTACTCGACCGTACGCGTCGTAATCGTCGTCATGAGACTGGAATGTAGTGATCGTCGAGCCCGGTCCGGCCGCTGTTCTGCCGCTGGCAGAACAGCGTGGGTGTCCGTCTGAAGTACGGGACGGGCCCGGCGCTCAGGGGAATGGCGGTAGCCGGTTCGTCGATGGTCTTGCCCGGCAGAACGACCCGCCGCCGACGAACGGCTCGGCAGGCCGGCTCGGCAGAGCGACAGCCCCGCGGCGGTCACCCTTTTCTGGCACAGACGGCCAAGTGGTCACTCTTCGCTGACACGAACCAGCCTTGATCAACCTTGCCCGGCGATCGGCCAGGACTCCCTGTCACGGGTCGACCGCGCACTTGACGGGAAAGGCTTGTCATGCGATCGGTTCCGATATATCGTTGAGCCATCGCGAACGATACGCGATGCATACGTGACAGATCAACTGCGGAATGGAGTGATCGCGATGCGTACCCACGGTTTCGAGCGTGGACATCGGCACGAGGGCCATGGACGGCGCGGCATGGGCGGTTTCGAAAGCCGCCGGGCCGCGTTCGGGCCCTTCGGTCCGGGTGGTCCGGGTGGTCCGGGTTTCGGTCCCGGTGGCCCGGGTTTCGGTCCGGGCGGTCCCGGGTTCGGTCCCGGGCCCTGGGGGCCCCGAGGGCGTGGCGGCCCGAGGGGGCGGGCGCGGCGCGGCGACGTACGGGCCTCGATCCTGGCCCTGCTCACAGAGCGGCCCATGCACGGCTACGAGATGATCCAGGAGATCGCCGAACGCAGCGGGGGAGCGTGGCGGCCCAGCCCCGGCTCGGTCTATCCCACGCTCCAGATGCTGGAGGACGAGGGCCTGATCGCCAGCGAGAGCGAGGGCGGCAAGAAGCTCTTCACTCTCACCGAGAGTGGCCGCAGTGCCGCCGAGGAAGGTCCGGACGCTCCCTGGGAGGAGGCCTCGCGCGGGGTCGACTGGGAGGCGCTCCACGAGATCCGGCAGGCCGGCGCCGGACTGATGGAGGCCTTCGGCCAGGTCTGGAAGGCCGGCAGCAAGGAGCAGCGGGAGAAGGCGCTCGCCGTCATCAACGACGCCCGCAAGAAGCTGTACCTCATCCTCGCCGACGAGGCCTGAGACCGGACGGGCGTCTCGTACGGCGTCCGAGGCGCCCCGTGCAGCATCGTGCGGGGTGCCCTGCCGGGCCCCGGTGTCGTGCGGCATCCGTGCGGGGCGCCTGCCGGGTCGGCCGCGCGCGTCGTTCGCGCGGGGCGCCTGCCGGGTCGGCCCCGTGCGTCGTTCGCGCGGGGCGCCTGCCGGGTCGGCCCCGTGCGTCGTTCGCGCGGGGCGCCTTCATGCGTACGGTTCAGGCCACCAGGCCGGCCAGCTTGCGCAGCGACTCGTTCAGGGCCGCCGTCGCCGAGTCCCTGAGCTTGCCCGCCATCAGCGACACCGCGGCCCCGGTGAACTCGCCGTCGATGCGGACGATGGTGGCGTCCCCGTCGGGGGTGAGCGTGTAGCGGGTCGCGACGGTCACCGCCATCGGGCCCTTGCCGCTAATGGCCAGGACCCGGGCCGGTTCCAGTTCCTCGATGGTCCAGTCCACCTCCGCCGGGAACCCCATCAGCTTCATGTTCTCGCGGAAGGTCCCGCCCACGGCCAGGGTCTCGGGACCGCCCTGGGGAAAGCTGGTGTGGGTCGCGTTCCACTCCCCGTGCGACGACCAGTCGGTGAGCCGGCCCCACACCTTCTCGGCCGGCGCCTGGATGCGTGCCTGCGCGCTGACTTCGGCCATGCGACCACCCCTTCGGATCGGGCGTAGCGGGCTACGGTGTCGCGGAACGTAGCCGCAGGGGCGCGAACATTCAATACTGATGAGTCGTCAGAAACCCGCGGAACGTGCGTGTGACGTGCGGCGGCGGTGCGGGTGGTGGAGGCGGGGCGCATGGCAAGGCGGCGCGCGTCATCGGCGGGGGATCGGCCGGATCTCCTCCCCGAGGATGAGATTCCGGAGGGCCGCGTCCACTCTCCGTGGGACGCGAAGATGGTTCCGCTCGTGGATGACCCGGTCCGAAGTGGCTGATGAGGTAGGGGATGTGCAACCCCGTACCTACCGCCGGACCGCCCCCGACGCGGCGACCGCGCACATGGACGACGATGCCGGGCTCGGTGCCGAGCTGGCAGCGGTGGTCGCCGGTGCCCGCCGCCGGACCGTCCGGGACGGGGACCGGCAGACAGACACAGCCCATCTGCTCCACTCGCTTCTCGAACACGACCCCGAGGTGCGCGCCGCCGTCGGTGGCCCCGCCCAGCTCACGCGGCTGCTCGGGTATCTCGTGCAGCGCAGCATCGGGTACGGACTGCGCTGGCAGACGAGTGTCGAGGCCTCCGGCGAACCGGCCCTCGTACCGGACCTCGTACCGGCTCCCGGCACGCCGGCGACATCCGGCACTCCCGTCGGCGTTTCCGCCGGTCCCTCGGCGCCCCCGGCCGCACCCGCCGCTCGCCGCGGCGACGGACGGGGCGGCGGAGACCCCCGGGACCGGCAGGACCGGCCGGACCGGCGGGATCGGCCGGACCCCCGGGACCGGCAGGACCGGCGGGACGGCGGGGGATGGTCGCCGGTCGCGGCGGCCGCACTCGTGGAGGCGCGCGAGCGGGCCCGGCGGCGGGGCGCGAGCGGCGTCACCGGCACCGACCTGCTCGCCGCACTCCTCACGGACCCGCAGTCCCGCGCCGTCGAGGTTTTCCGGCGCGCCGGCGTTCCGGCCCACGACCTGCCCGCCCGGCTCGAGGCCGGCGCGGGCGAGTACGCCGGAGACGGCGCCACCTGCTGACGCATCGGCCGTCCACCAGCTGAGACAGGTGTCAAGAAGGATGACGCTCCTGTCGCCGCCTGCCATCATGTGCCGGTGCGTACGTCAGAGATCGGTCACGGCAGCCGCGGCAAGGGCATGGGGCTCGGCCTCGCGCTCGTCTCGGCGCTGGCCTTCGGCGGGTCCGGAGTGGCCGCCAAGCCGTTGATCGAGGCGGGACTGGACCCGCTGCACGTGGTGTGGCTGCGAGTGGCCGGTGCCGCGGTGGTCATGCTGCCGCTCGCGGTGAAGCACCGCGCCCTGCCGCGCCGCCGTCCCGCCCTGCTCGCCGGGTTCGGGCTGCTCGCGGTCGCCGGTGTGCAGGCCTGCTACTTCGCCGCGCTCTCCCGTATCCCGGTGGGTGTGGCCCTGCTCGTCGAGTACCTGGCGCCCGCCCTGGTGCTCGGCTGGGTGCGGTTCGTGCAGCGGCGGCCCGTGACCCGCGCCGCCGCGCTCGGCGTGGTGCTCGCGGCGGGCGGACTCGCCTGCGTGGTGGAGGTGTGGTCGGGGCTGAGCTTCGACGCACTGGGGCTCCTGCTCGCGCTCGGTGCCGCCTGCTGCCAGGTCGGCTACTTCGTCCTGTCCGACCCGGGCGCCGGCGCGGGTGACGAGACCCCGGACCCGCTCGGCGTGATCGCCTACGGACTGCTCGTCGGTGCCGCCGTGCTCACGGTCGTCGCCCGCCCCTGGACCATGGACTGGTCGGTGCTGGCCGGATCCGCCCACCTGAAGGGCACCGCCGTGCCGGCCGTCGCCCTGCTGGCCTGGATCGTGCTGATCGCGACGGTGGTCGCGTACATCACCGGTGTGCTGTCCGTGCGGCGGCTGTCCCCGCAGGTGGCGGGCGTGGTCGCCTGCCTGGAGGCGGTGATCGCGACCGTGCTGGCCTGGGTGCTGCTCGGCGAGCGTCTGTCGGTGCCGCAGGTCGCCGGCGGCGCGGTCGTCCTCGTCGGCGCGTTCATCGCCCAGTCCTCGGCCCCCGCCAAGGGAACTCCGGAGCCGGTCGCCTCGGGCGGGGCGGAACGCGAGTTGTCCGCCCGCGGTACTGCGGCATAGGGTTTCGCTCATGCCGTCGAACGCACTCGTCCTCCCGCCTCCGGCCGCCTGAGGCGGGCCTCCGGAACCCCTGCCCCGCGCACACGCGCCGGGCCGGACGGTGCTGCCCGCAGACGAAGTCCGCGCGCCCCGCAGTTGCGGGTCGCCCTCGAACTTCCGCACCTCGAGTGCGTTTCTGCGGAGAGAATCCCTTGTCGAACGTCGTTTCCGGCCTGCCCGTCGGGCGTGGCCTGCTCTACCTGATCATCACCGGTGCCGCCTGGGGCACCGCCGGGGCCGCCGCCTCGCTGGTCTACCGGACCAGTGACATGGGCGCCTTCGGCCTGTCCTTCTGGCGCTGCGCGCTCGGACTCCTCCTGCTGCTGGCCGGCCGCGGGGTCCGCCCGCGCGTCCGCCCGGCCGCGTCCCGGCCCGTCGGGCGCCGGATCTCCCGGGCGGTGGCCACCGGCCTCGCCCTCGCCGTGTTCCAGACCGCGTACTTCGCGGCCGTGCAGTCGACCGGGCTGGCGGTGGCCACCGTCGTCACCCTGGGGGCGGGCCCCGTCCTCCTCGCGCTCGGCGCCCGGCTGCTGCTCGGGGAGCGACTCGGCGCCGGCGGTCTCGTCGCGGTCGCCGGTGCGCTCGCCGGGCTGGCCGTGCTGACCTTCGGCGGCTCGGCCGCGACCGTCCGTCCGGCGGGTGTGCTCCTGGCGCTGACCTCGGCGGCGGGCTACGGCGCCATGACGCTGCTCACCCGCTGGTGGGGACGGGACGGCGGCGCCGACGCCTCGGACACGACCGTGGGGGCCTTCGCGGTGACCGGGCTGTGCCTGCTGCCGTTCGCGCTGCACGAGGGGCTGCTCCCGCACACCGCCCATCCGGCGCGGCTGCTGTGGCTCCTGCTGTACGTCGCCGCCGTTCCCACGGCCCTCGCGTACGCGCTCTACTTCGCCGGAGCGGCCGTCGTACGGTCCGCCACCGTCTCCGTGATCATGCTGCTGGAGCCGGTGACCGCGGCGGTGCTCGCCGTCGCCCTCCTCGGCGAGCGGCTCACGGCGGCCACGACGGCCGGCACACTGCTGCTGCTCGGCGCGGTCGCGGGCCTCGCCGTCAGCGAGACCCGCGGCGCCGCCCGGCGGCAGCCGGCCCCTGTGTGACCGGCCGGCGGCGCGGCCGGCCCTCGTGCGACCGCCGGCCGCGTCGCGCTGCGGACGCCCTCGTACGACGGTCCCGGCCGCGTCGCGCTACGGACGGCCCTCGTGCGACCGTCCCGCCGCGTCGCGCTACCGCGTCGCCAGATAGCACGGCAGCTCGATGCCGGGCGCCAGGTCGGCGTTGGCGACGGGGGCGTCGTATCCCTTGCGGAGCGGGACGACCCCGGCCCAGTGCGGCAGGGACAGGTCCTCCGGCTCGTCGTTCGCGCCGCCCGTGCGGATCTTGGCCGAGACCTCGTCCAGGTCCAGACGGATCACCGCGGTGGCGGCCAGCTCCTTCTTGTTCGCGGGCCGGGAGTCGGCGGCCCGGCCCGGTACGACGTGGTCCACCAGCGCGTCCAGGGCCAGCCGCCGCTCCTCGGGGTCGGTGACCTCGTGCGCGACGCCGTGCACCACGACCGAGCGGTAGTTCATCGAGTGGTGGAAGGCCGAGCGGGCCAGCACCAGTCCGTCCACGTGGGTGACCGTCAGGCACACCGGCAGGCCGGGGTCGGCCTGGCCGGTCATCCGCAGCGGGCGCGAACCGGTGGACCCGTGGACGTAGAGCCGGTCGCCGACCCGGCCGTACAGCGTCGGCAGCACCACCGGGGCACCGTCTCGGACGAAGCCGAGGTGGCAGACGTACCCCTCGTCGAGTATCGCGTGCACCACCTCCCTGTCGTACGACGCCTGCTCCGCGGAGCGCGTGGGTACGGTGCGGGCGGTCGGCGTGTAGGCGGCGGCTCCCGCCTCCTCTGTCGTGACCTGCATGAAGGTTCCTCCGGTGCGTTCCTCTTGGACTTCGGATTGCACTAGTGCATAATTGCCTTTGTGCTAGGAGAATATCGGATCGAAGGGCGTGGCGCAGCAGAGATCGCGGCCGGTGTCGAGCGCGCGGTCGGTGCGGGCGAGCTGGTGCCGGGGCAACCGCTGCCGCCCATGCGCGAGTTGGCGGCCCGGCTGGGCGTGAACCCGAACACGGTGGCGGCCGCCTATCGCATCCTGCGGGAGCGCGGGGTGATCGAGACGGCCGGCCGCCGGGGCAGCCGGGTCCGTCCCAAGCCGGCCACCACCGGCCGGGAGGAACTGCGGGTGGAGGTCCCCGCCGGCGGCCGCGACCTGTCCACCGGCAACCCCGACCCGGCCCTGCTGCCCGCCTTGGCCCCGGCCCTCACCGCCGCGGCGGAGCAGGGGGACCGGCAGCCCGTCCGCTACGGCGACGACCCCGTCGACCCGGACCTGGTCCGCGTCGCGCGCGCCGAACTCGACGCCGACGGGGTCCCGGAGGGCCCGGTGACCGTGACGTCCGGCTCGCTCGACGCCATCGAACGCGTCCTCGCCGCGCATCTGAAACCGGGCGACGCGGTCGCTCTGGAGGACCCGGGCTGGGGCAGCACGCTCGACCTGGTCCCCGCCCTGGGGCTGCGCACGGTCCCCGTCGGCGTGGACGACGACGGGCCGCTCGTGGACGACCTGCGCCGGGCCCTGGAATCCGGGGCCCGCGCCCTGATCGTCACCGGCCGCGCGCAGAACCCGACCGGAGCCGCGGTGACGGCCACGCGCGCCCGTGCCCTGCGCGCGGTGCTCCGGGACCACCCGCAGACCCTGCTCATCGAGGACGACCACGGCCACGGCATCGTCGATCTGCCGCTGCACCCGCTGGTGGGCGTCACCCGGCACTGGGCCTTCGTCCGCTCCGCCGCCAAGGCCTACGGCCCCGATCTGCGGCTCGCGGTCCTCGCCGGGGACTGCGTCACCGTGGACCGGGTGCGCGGCCGCCAGCGTCTGGGGCCGGGCTGGGTGAGCCGGCTGCTGCAGCGCGCGGTGGTCCGCCTGTGGACGCAGGGCGCGGTGGACCGGGCGGTGGTGGCGCGGTCGTACGGCGCGCGCCGGGACGCTCTGGTCGCCGCCCTGGCCGAGCGGGGGGTCGCCGCCCACGGGCGCAGCGGGATGAACGTGTGGATCCCGGTGCCGGACGAGACCGGCGCGGTGGCCCGCCTGCTGCAGTCCGGGTGGGCGGTGGCGCCGGGCGCCCGCTTCCGCCTCGCCTCGGCCCCCGGCATCCGCATCACGGTCTCGGAACTGACGGCCCAGGACATCGGCCCGCTGGCACGGGCGGTGGCGGAGGCGGTACGGCCCTCACCGGCGCGCGTCTACGGCTAGGCGCACCCACTACGCCCCTCCCCGCCGACCGCGTCCCCTCGCCGGCCCCACCGCCTCGCCACGCGCGCCCTGCGTGTGCCGGCGACCGCAGGCGGCCCGCCACACGCGCCCTCTCGCCAGGCGCGCGCGGCGAGAGGGCCCTCTCCTCGCCACGCGCCGTTCTCGGCTAGGCGCCCTTCCGCCGTACCTGCGTGAGCGCGGCCCCCGCCAGGACGACGACCGCCCCCACCGGGGTGGTCCACCGAAGCGACTCGCCGAGGATCGCCACACCCGCGGCCGTGGCGATGACCGGAATGAAGTACGTGACCATCTGCGCGGTCGTGGGCCCGACCTCGGCGACCAGCCCGTACTGGAGCAGCACGGCCAGGCCCGTCCCGAGGGCGCCCAGCGCGGCGATCGCCAGCAGCGGCACGGCCGCGAAACGGTCGGGAACGCCGGTGAACAGCGGCGTCACGATCGCGAGCTGGACCGTCGCCAGGAGCAACTGCCCACCGGTCATCGACAGGTGCGAGTTGCCCGTGCCGGCCAGGGTCCGCCGGACGTAGATCCAGCCCACCGGATAGCTCAGCGAGGCGAGCAGGGCCATCGCCGTCCCGGTCGCGTCCAGCCCGTGGAAGCCCTGCCAGGCCCCCAGCACGGTCAGCACTCCGAGGAAGCCCAGGCCGAGCCCGGCCACGCGGACCCTGGTCGGGCGGTCCTCGGAGAGGGCGACCAGCGACAGGGCCATCCCCCACAGCGGCGACGTGGCGTTGCAGATGCCCGCCAGGGTGGACGGGATCGTCAGCTCCGAGTAGGCGAAGAGGGAGAACGGCAGGGCGTTCAGGAAGAAGGCCGCCACCGCCATGCGACCCCACAGGCGGGCACCGCGCGGCAGGCGTTCCCGCTTCACCGCCATCGCCGCCACCAGCACCGCCGTACCGAACACCAGCCGCCCGAGAGTGACCTGGAAGGGGGCGTACCCCTCGGTGCCCACCTTGATCAGCAGGAAGCTGAAGCCCCAGATCAGGGACAGGGCGCCGAAGCGCAGCCGCCAGTCGAGACGGGCGCCAGGAAGGGCCGGTGCGGGGGACTGGGCGCGTGGTGCGGTGACCGTGCTCATGACGTCAACGATGCTGGACGCAACCTCGTAGCACAATCGAGATTTCCCATCCGGTACCTCTTAGAATCGCTTATATGTTGAACCTGGAGCGCCTGCGTACCCTGGACGCCCTCGCCCGGCACGGCTCGGTCAGTGCCGCGGCCGACGCGCTGCACGTCACGACCTCCGCGGTCTCCCAGCAGCTGGCCAAGCTGGAGCGCGAGATCGGCCAGCGGCTCCTCGCCAAGAACGGCCGCGGTGTCCGGCTCACGGACGCCGGCCGGCTGCTGTCCGAGCACGCGTCGCGCATCCTGTCGCAGGTCGAGCTGGCGCAGTCCGACCTGGAGGCACACCGTGGCCAGGTCGTCGGCGAGCTGCGGCTGTCGGCCTTCCCGACCGCCGCCCGGGGGCTCTTCCCCGCGGCCCTCGGCGCCCTGCGCGCCGAGCACCCCGGCCTGCGCGTGCGCTCGAGCGAGCTGGAACCGGAGCAGGGCATCGCGGGTGTCGTCCGCGGCGACCTCGACGTCGCCGTGGTCCTGGACTGGTACAACAAGCCGATGCCCGTCCCCGACGGTCTGGTCAAGGCGCCCCTGCTGGACGACCCGGCCGACGTCGCCCTGCCCGCCGGGCACCGGCTGGCGGACCGGGACGAGGTGGACCTCACCGAGTTCGCTGAGGACGAGTGGATCACCTGGGGGGAGGGCGAGTTCTGCCATGAGTGGCTGATGTTCACCCTGCGGTCCAAGGGCATCGAGCCGATCGTCGGCCACCGGGCCGGCGAGTCCCACACCCAACTCGGTCTCGTCGAGGCCGGGCTGGGCGTGTGCATCGCGCCGCTGCTGGGCCGCAACCCGGTGCCCGAGGGCGTCGTCCTGGTGCCGCTCAGGCAGCGGGTCCGCCGCCACGTGTACGCCGTCTGGCGGGCGGACGCCGACCGCCGCCCCTCGATCCGCGCGGCGGTCGAGGCCCTGCGCGCGACGGCCCGGCGAATCGGCTGATCCCGTCCCGCTGCGGCCCGGCGAATCGGCTGACCCCGTCCCGCTGCGGCCCGGCGTATGGGCTGGCCCCGTCCCGCTGCGGCCCGGCGTATGGGCTGACCCCGTCCCGCTGCGGCCCGGCGAATCGGCTGACCCGTCCCGATGCGGCCCGGCGTATGGGCTGACCGCTCCCGCCGCGGCCCGGCGACGGGACGCCCCTTCCCGTTTCCCTCGTCCGGAACGCCCGCGAGCCTGCCTACGCCCCGCCCAGCTTCCGGAAGTCCCAGGAGACGATCTTGTCCGGCGACAGGCGTGCCCAGGCGTGCCGGCCGTCGTGCGGCATCTCGTCCAGGCCGAAGTTCTTGCGGGCGAACAGCGTCTCGGCCGTGTCGAGTTCCGCGCACAGCTCTCCGGTGCGCGGCACCTCGCCCACGAACTCCACCCGTCCCGACAGCTCGACCCCGCGCAGCTGGTCGTACTCCTCGCCCGAATCGACCACGACCGCCACCCGCGGATCGCGGCACAACTGCGTCCAGCGCCTGCTGCGCACCACCGAGTACAGCCACAGCGAGGCGCCGTCCCAGGCGAACCACAGCGCGCTCACATGCGGTGTGCCGTCCGCGGAGACGGTCGCGACCCGGCAGGTGCGCTGGGCGGTGAGAAACTCGTCCAGCTCGCCCGGTGTCATCATGATCTTCCGGCCCCGGCGTTGCTGAGTGACGGTCATGCGGCCCCCTCTTCTCCCACGTCGTGCCAGAGAACTTGCCAGTGTCGATGATCCTCTGACATCACGTCAGAAAAGGGAATGGCCCGTCTTCCGCTCGCACCCCGATGTGGTTACTCTCACCCGGCCCGGACCTAGGCGAAAGGGTGCCTGATGCCGTCGCACGAACAGCTGCGCGACCTGCTCGACCCGGCGCACACCGTGCTGCTCACCGTGGAGTGCCAGCAGGGTGTCGTCGGCCCGGCCGGCGCCCTGCCCGAGCTCGCCCGCGAGGCGCGGTCCTCCGGCGCCCTGCACCGGGTGGCCCGGCTGGTGGCCGCCGCCCACGAGACCGGCGTGCAGGTGATCCACGCGATCGCCGAACGCCGGCCGGACGGCCGGGGCGCCAACCGCAACGCCCGCCTGTTCCGGGCCGCAGAACGGCTCCCCGTGCAACAGCTGAGCGGTAGCACCGCGGTCCGTGTCGCACCCCCGATCGAGGTCACCGAGGCGGACTTCGTCGTGCGGCGGCTGCACGGGCTGTCTCCGATCCACGGCACCGACGTCGACCCCCTGCTGCGCAACCTCGGCTGCCGCACCCTGATCGTCGCCGGTGTCTCGGCCAACGTGGCCGTCCCCAACGCGGTCTTCGACGCGGTGAACCTCGGCTACACCGCCGTCGTCCCGGCCGACGCGATCGCGGGGGTGCCCGCCGACTACACGCCGGCGATGATCCGCAACACCCTCGCCCTGGTCGCCACGGTCACGACCACCGACGAGGTGCTCGGCTGCCTGGCGCGGCCGCGCCGGCGTGCCTGAGCCGGCTCAGGCGAGCTTGATCTCCTCGCCGGAGACGGTGATCTTCGCCGCGGGCAGCGGCTGGGTCGCCGGGCCCCGCTTCACACTGCCGTCCTCGGCGGAGAAGTGGCTGTTGTGGCACGGGCAGACGATCACGCCGTCCGCCACGCTGCCCACCGCGCACCCCTGATGGGTGCACTTGGACGAGAACGCCTTGTACGTGCCCGCCACCGGCTGCGTGACCACCACGCCCTGGTCCTTGAAGATCTTGCCGCCGCCCTCCGGGATGTCCGAGGTCCTGGCCAGTGCCGGCCCGCCGGCCCCGGCGCCCGTGCTGCCTGACGAGTCGTCGCCCGAGCCGCAGGCGGTCAGCGCGGCGGCGAGCCCCGCCGCTCCGGCCGCCGCCATGACGGTACGGCGGGCCGGTCCGGTGGGGGCGCCGCCCTCCTCGGGCGGGGCCGAGAACCTGGGGGAGGGCTGGAGCGGCGCGCTGGTCATGTGACGATTCCCTTCCGCGGAGCTTGCGTGATCCGTCCAGGGGTACGGTCCCCGGGCACCGCCTGTTCAGCCGCGCACCCGGATCCTCGCCGCCGGGGGCCGGGACGACGCGGGCCGAGGCTGTGCCCCGGTCGTCCGCCGGCGCGTGTACGCCCCCAGTAACCTGGGGCGATGCTCAAGGAAGTCACCGCCACCCGTTACATCACGCCCTTGCGCGAGGGTGGCTCGCTGCCGGGACTCGTCGAGGCCGACGACTTCGGGACCTACGTCATGAAGTTCACCGGTGCCGGACAGGGCCGCAAGACACTGGTGGCCGAGGTGGTGTGCGGCGAACTCGCCCGGCGCCTCGGACTGCGCATGCCCCGGCTGGTCACCGTCGTGCTCGACCCCGTCCTCGGGCTCGGCGAGCCCGAACAGCAGGTACAGGACCTGCTGCGGTCCAGCGGCGGCACCAACCTCGGCATGGACTTCCTCTCCGGCGCCCTCGGCTACGACCCGCTGGCCTTCCCGGTGAGCCCGGAGGAGGCCGGCAGGATCGTCTGGTTCGACGCGCTGATCAACAACGTCGACCGGTCCTGGCGCAACCCCAACCTCCTCGTGCACCGGGGCGAACTGTGGCTCATCGACCACGGCGCCACGATGATCTGGCATCACAACTGGCCCTCCGCCGAAGCCTCGGCGGCCCGCCCCTACGACGCCTCGGACCACGCCCTCGCCCCCTTCGCCCCGGACGTCGCGGCAGCGGCGGCCGAGCTGGCGCCGCGGGTCACCGCCGACCTCCTCGCCGAGGTCACCGCAGAGATCCCCGACGTCTGGCTCACCGACGAGCCCGGCTTCGACACCCCGGACGACCTGCGCCGGGCCTACGCCGAACCGCTGCTCGCGCGGGCGGCCGTCATCGCCGGGCGCGTCACCGGCATCGGTTCGGAGGAGGGCAAGTGAGCGAGCGGCACATCCACATGGCCGGCCATGTGACCGAGAGGCACATCACCCGGGCCGGTCAGGGCGGCGACCGGGACGTGTTCGAGTACGCGCTGCTGCGGGTCGTACCGCGCGTGGAACGCGGCGAGTGCATCAACGCGGGTGTGATCGTCTACTCCCGCGCCCGCGCCTACGTCGGCGCCCGTACCCACCTGGACGAGGCCCGGCTGCTCGCGCTGGACCCGAGGGCCGACGTGACCGGTGTCCGCGCCGCGCTCGCGGCCGTGGAGCAGGTGTGCGCGGGCGGCGACGGTGCCGGACAGGCGGCGGGGGACGACGCCGGGCGGCGGTTCCGCTGGCTGATCGCGCCCCGCTCCACCGTCGTGCAGCCCGGTCCGGTGCACACCGGCCTGACCGCCGACCCGGCCGCCGAGGCGGAGCGGTTGCTGGACCTCCTGGTGAGGTAATGGATCACACCGGCCGGATGTGCCGTTGACACCGGGTGCCAGGGCTTCTAGCGTCACGGGTGCTGAAGGTACTAAGCGGTCGCTCACCGCATCTGGGGTCCTCGCCGAGGACCCCGTCAGGTTCTCTCGAGGGCGAGGAGAAGCAGCACATGTCCACCACTGAACAGCGGGTCGCGGTAGTCACCGGCGCGGCGCGCGGCATCGGCGCCGCCACTGCCGTACGGCTGGCCGCCGAGGGTCGTGCCGTCGCCGTGATCGATCTCGACGAGGCCGCCTGCAAGGACACCGTCGAGAAGATCGTCGCGGCCGGCGGCAAGGCGATCGCGGTCGGCGCCGACGTCTCCGACGAGGCGCAGGTCGAGGCCGCCGTCGCCCGGATCGCGGCGGAGCTGGGCGCCCCGACGATCCTCGTCAACAACGCGGGCGTGCTGCGCGACAACCTGCTGTTCAAGATGAGCGTCTCCGACTGGGACACCGTCCTGAACGTGCACCTGCGCGGCTCCTTCCTGATGACCAAGGCCGTCCAGAAGCACATGGTGGACGCGGGCTTCGGCCGGGTCGTCAACCTCTCCTCCTCGTCGGCGCTCGGCAACCGCGGCCAGGCCAACTACTCCGCCGCCAAGGCCGGTCTCCAGGGGTTCACCAAGACCCTCGCCATCGAACTGGGCAAGTTCGGCATCACCGCCAACGCCGTCGCCCCCGGCTTCATCGCCACCGAGATGACCAAGGCCACCGCGGACCGCGTCGGCATGGGCTTCGACGACTTCAAGCAGGCCGCCGCCACCCAGATCCCGGTGCAGCGCGTCGGCGAGCCCGAGGACATCGCCAACGCGATCGCCTTCTTCACCGGCGAGGCCGCCGGCTTCGTCTCCGGCCAGGTGCTGTACGTCGCCGGCGGACCGCTCGACTAGCGACTCCGGCAAACGCAGAGGAACACGGACATGACTGAACTCCCGGAGCTTTCCGGCAAGGTCGCCCTCGTCACCGGCGGCAGCCGGGGCATCGGCCACGGCGTCGCCGAGGCGCTCGTCGCCCGGGGCGACCGCGTGTGCATCACCGGCCGCAACGAGGACGCCCTGAAGGAGGCCGTCGACAGGCTCGGCGCCGAGCGGGTCATCGGCGTCGCCGGCAAGGCGCACGACCTGGACCATCAGAGCGAGGCCGTCGAGCGCACCATGGAGGCCTTCGGCCGCGTCGACTACCTGGTCAACAACGCCGGCACCAACCCGGTCTTCGGACCCATCGCCGACCTCGACCTGGACGTCGCCCGCAAGGTCTTCGAGACCAACGTGATCTCCGCGCTCGGCTTCGCCCAGAAGACCTGGCACGCCTGGCAGAAGGACAACGGGGGCGCGATCGTCAACATCGCCTCGATCGCGGGTCTCGCGCCCTCGCCGTTCATCGGCGCCTACGGCGTCAGCAAGGCGGCGATGATCAACCTGACCCAGCAGCTGGCGCACGAGTTCGCGCCCAGGGTGCGGGTCAACGCGATCGCCCCGGCCGTCGTGAAGACCAAGTTCGCGCAGGCCCTGTACGAGGGACGCGAGGAGGAGGCGGCCGCCGGCTACCCGCTGGCCAGGCTCGGCGTACCCTCCGACATCGGTGGCGCCGCCGCCTTCCTCACCTCGGAGCAGTCCGACTGGGTCACCGGTCAGACGCTCGTGGTGGACGGCGGGCTCTTCCTCAACGCCGGCGTGAGCTGAGGCCCGGCAACTCTTCCGGGCGCCGATAATCGGACGGATCGGCGCCCGGAAGGCCCTGCGGACTCCGCACACCGGAATGACAACGTCGTCAATGCCCGGACGATCAAGAAGGGCCGTATCGGGGGAGGTTCACGGCTCCGGACGCTGCGGTATGGTCTGCCGACCCTTGGTATGGCAGATCGAGGAGCGTGCGCGTGTTCAACCGGAACCGATTCCTGCGGAGAGTCGCGGCGATCGCGTCCATATCCCTGGTGGCCGGGTGCAGCCTGCTGTCGGACGGCGATGCCGACAGCCAGGGGCCGATCGTCGTCGGGACCACCAGCGCGCCCAGCACGCTGGATCCGGCCGGTGCCTGGGACGGCTCCTGGGAGCTGTACCGGAACATCTTCCAGACGCTCCTCGCCTACCCCAACGGTGCCACCACCCCCCAGCCGGACGCGGCCGAGAGCTGCTCCTTCACCGACTCCAGCAGCCGGACCTACCGCTGCAAGCTGCGCGCGGGCATGAAGTTCGCCGACGGCGACCCGCTGAACGCCGGGGCCGTCAAGCACTCCATCGACCGCATCCGCAGGATCGACGCCCCCAGCGGCCCCGCCGGACTGCTCGGCAGCCTGGACCGGGTGCAGGCGCTCGGCGACCGCGAGGTGGTCTTCCACCTCAACCAGCCCGACGCGACCTTCCCGTTCGTGCTGGCCACTCCGGCCATGTCGATCGTCGACCCGGACGACTACCCCGCGGCCTCCCTGCGCAAGGGCACCGACGTGCACGGCTCCGGACCGTACAAGCTCCAGTCGTACGAGGAGGACAAGCAGGCCGTCCTGGTCGGCAACGGGAACTACAAGGGCTTCGCCGAGCGGCAGAACGACCAGGTGACCATCCGCTACTTCCAGGACTCGTCCAGCATGGTCAAGGCGCTCCGGGACAAGCAGATCGACGTCACCTACCGCGGTCTCGGTGCCGACGACATCCTCGCCCTGCAGCAGCACGGCACCAATGACCTGCAACTGGTCGACGGTGCGGGCACCGACATCAGCTACCTGGTGTTCAACCCCAAGGACCCCTGGGCGAAGCAGCCCGCCGTACGCAAGGCCGTCGCCCAGATCGTCGACCGGGGCGCCATCGCTCACAAGGTCTACAAGGACACCGTCGACCCGCTCTACTCGATGGTCCCCAAGGGCCTGACCGGGCACGCCACCGGCTTCTTCGACGACTACGGCGACCCGAGCGTGGCCAAGGCCCGCAAGGTGCTCGCCGAAGCGGGGATCACCCGGCCGGTCCCGCTCACCTTCTGGTACACCACCGACCGCTACGGCTCCGAGACGGCGCTGATGTTCCGGGAGCTGAAGCGGCAGCTGGAGGACTCGGGCCTGTTCAGCATCACCCTCAAGAGCCGTCCCTGGAAGACCTATGTGGTCGGCTACCAGAAGGGCGAGTACCCGGTGTTCGGCCGCGGCTGGTTCCCGGACTTCCCGGACGCGGACAACTTCATCGCGCCGTTCGTCGGCGAGCACAACGCGCTCGGTACGCCGTACCCGGCCAAGGAGATCACCGGCAGGCTGCTGCCCCACTCGCGCGCGGAGAGCGACCGCGCCGAGACCGTCAGGGACGTGGAGCAGGCCCAGCAGATCATGGTGAACGACGCCCGGCTGATCCCGCTGTGGCAGGGCCGGCAGTTCGTGGCGGCCAGCGACGACGTCTCCGGCGGCGAGCAGGCCCTCGACCCCTCGACGATCATGATGATGTGGATGCTGCACCGCAAGACCAGCTGGTGAACGGCCCTCGCGGCACCGGTTGTCAGTGGTCGCCTGTAGGTTCTTGAGCCTGGAAGTGACCGCACGCCGTGGTCGACAGACATCGTGAGGACGTTGACGTGACCGACATCGCCATGCTGCCCGAGTCCTGGCGCGGGGTTCTGGGTGACGAGCTGCAGCAGCCCTACTTCAAGGAGCTGACCGAGTTCGTCGAGGAGGAGCGGGCGAAGGGGCCGGTCTATCCGCCGCGCGAGGAGGTCTTCGCGGCACTGGACGCGACGCCCTACGAGAAGGTCAAGGTCCTCGTCCTCGGCCAGGATCCCTATCACGGCGAGGGCCAGGGCCACGGCCTGTGCTTCTCGGTCCGCCCCGGTGTGAAGACCCCGCCCTCGCTCCGGAACATCTACAAGGAGATGCAGCAGGAACTGGGCCTGCCGATCCCGGACAACGGCTATCTGATGCCCTGGGCCGAGCAGGGCGTGCTGCTGCTCAACGCGGTGCTCACGGTGCGGTCCGGCGAGGCCAACTCGCACAAGGGCAAGGGCTGGGAGAGGTTCACGGACGCGGTGATCCGCGCGGTGGCCTCCCGGCCCGACCCGGCGGTCTTCGTCCTGTGGGGCAACTACGCGCAGAAGAAGCTGCCGCTGATCGACGAGACCCGGCACGTGGTGGTCAAGGGAGCGCACCCCTCCCCGCTGTCGGCGAAGCGGTTCTTCGGCTCGCACCCCTTCACCCAGATCAACGAGGCGATCGCCCTGCAGGGCCACGAGCCCGTCGACTGGCGCATCCCGAACCTGGGCTGACCCGCCGTCTGCGGCCTCGGCGCCGTGCCGTGCGGGGCCGCCTGAGCGGGAATCCCGACGCCGCCGGTTAGCGTCGGGAGCAGACAGCTGACGACGGCTCGGAGGACGCGGTGGCGGAGCGACAGGAACAGGCGGCGCCGGACGCCGTGCTCACGCGGATCGGCCAGGTCGTCATCCTGCTCCACGGCGGCGACCGTGAGGAGGCCCGCAGCCGTTTCCTCGACCTGTGGGCGGAGATCGGCCAGAACGGCGACCCGCTGCACCGCTGCACCCTGGCCCACTACCTGGCCGACACGCAAGACGATCCGGCGGACGAACTCGCCTGGGATCTGCGGGCGTTGTCGGCGGCCGAGGAACTGGCGGACGGCCGCGGCGGCGACCCGCCGAGCATCCGCGGCTTCCTGCCGTCCCTGCACCTGAACCTGGCCGCCGACTATGTGAAGCTGGGCCGCGCCGAGGTCGCCCGCGGGCATCTGCGCCGGGCCCGCACCGCCGCGGGCGACCTGTCGGACGACGAGTACGGCAACGGCGTCCGGGCCGCGATCAGCCGGCTGGAGCTGCGGCTCGGCGAGGAGGGCGCGCCGGGCGGCGACGTCTGGGGGCCGCCCAGGCAGCGGCCGAGCTAGGCGCGGCGGACCGCAGGCGTCAGTGCCCGTACGCCTGCCGGCAGATCACCGCCTCGGGACTGTCACCGCGCCAGCCGCCGTACTGCCTGCCCAGAGCGCAGACGTCGGGGGGCTTCGGGACCGGCCGCGGCGCCTCGGGCACGTGGATGTGCGGGCGCCGCGGCGGGTGCGGATGCGCCCGGGCCGGGGCGGGAGCCGCCGGGGCGGGCGGCGGCCGGTGGCCGGCCGCGGATGCGGCCGCGGGCCGGCGGGAGGCCGGCGGCCCGGCGCGCTGCGGACGCCGGGACGGCCCGACCATCTCCAGCGCCTCGCGGGCCGGTGCCTGCACGGCCCGGGGCCGCGCGCTGCCGTCCGGCGGGGGCGCCGTCGGCTGTGAGGCCGCCGTGTCCGCCGGGAGGGCGGGCGTCGCGGGGCCGTCGACCCGCATACAGCCGGAGAGGGCCGAGACGGCCACGGTGACCAGGAGCGCTGCGGTGGTGGTCGATCGATGCACCCGCGCAACTCTGCTCGCTCGGTCCCCGGCTCGGCAGCAGGGAACGGAGGTTGTCGCCCCCGCATGGGTGATCTCGAGCCCCGCACGGGGGATTTCGCAGGAGCGAGGCTGACGCGGCGCGCTGCGCCCCCGCCGGTTCACCGGCCCGGCGCATGCCCACCCGCGGTTTCCGGGGCCCGACGCGGATCTCCTGCGGACCGGGTACCTGCCCGCCGGACACTCCGTCCGGTTCGCCCGGATCGGCGCGACCCGCAGCCGTCGAGGCCGTGCGCAACGCCGCGATCGCCGCCCTGCCGACGGCCGGACCGGCGCTCTGCCCGCGCGGCTTCGACGGCATCGCCGACCGGCGGCCCCCGTATGCTTCCGGGCAGGCAAGGCGTAGGCGAAGCGGTAGGGGAGAGCACGTGAAGGTCGGCTGCATCGGACTCGGGGACATCGCGCAGAAGGCGTACCTGCCGGTGCTGGGCTCCCAGCCGGGGATCGAGCTGCACCTGCAGACCCGCACGCCCGCGACGCTCCACCGGGTCGCCGACACCCTGCGCCTGCCCGCGGAGCGACGGCACACCGGCCTGGACGCGCTGATCGGCGCCGGCCTCGACGCGGCCTTCGTGCACGCGCCCACCACCGCCCACCCCGAGATCGTCGCCCGGCTGCTGGAGGCGGGCGTACCGACGTACGTGGACAAGCCGCTCGCCTACGAACTCGCCGACTCCCAGCGGCTGGTGGATCTCGCCGAACAGCGCGGCGTCGGCCTGTTCGTCGGCTTCAACCGCCGGTACGCCCCCGGGTACACGCAGTGCCTCGACCACCCGCGCGAGCTGATCCTCATGCAGAAGAACCGGATCGGGCTGCCCGAGGAGCCGCGCTCGATGATCCTGGACGACTTCATCCACGTCGTCGACACCCTGCGGTTCCTGGTGCCGGGCCCGGTCGACGACGTCACCGTGCGGGCCCGTGCCGAGGACGGGCTGCTGCACCACGTGGTGCTTCAGCTCGGCGGCGAGGGGTTCACCGCGCTCGGGGTGATGAACCGGCTCAGCGGTTCGGCGGAGGAGATCCTCGAGGTGTCCGGGCAGGACACCAAGCGGCAGGTGCTCAACCTCGCCGAGGTGATCGACCACAAGGGACAGCCGACGCTGCGCCGGCGCGGCGACTGGGTTCCGGTGGCCCGGCAGCGCGGCGTCGAGCAGGCCGTCCTCACGTTCCTCGACGCCGTCCGGGCCGGTCAGGTGCTCAGCGCCCGGGACGCGCTGGCGACTCATGAGCTGTGCGAGCGGGTGGTACGAGCGATTCAGGTTCGCTCCGGCGCAGCCTGAGCGCCCGCGCCCCCTCGGTCGCGCACAGCGCGGCCAGCACCAGCAGCGCACCGTGCACCGGCCAGTCGCCGTAGCGGACGTACGGCGTGGTGCCGTGCGCGAGTGGTACGTCGTAGACGCGGGCGGTGTTCGCGTCGGTGCCGAGCCAGGGGCCGAGGGGCTCGCCCTCCGGCCCGTACACGGCCGAGACGCCGGTGAGCGTCGCGTGCACCATCGGGCGGCCGGTCTCGGCGGCGCGCAGCGCGGCCAGCGAGGCGTGCTGCTGCGGTGCCCAGCTGCTCTGGAAGGACGAGGTGGAGGACTGGCCGAGGAGAACGTCCGCGCCGTCCTCCGTCAGATGCCGGCTCATGTCCGGGAACGCGGTCTCGAAGCACACCAGGGGACCGATCCGCAGCCCGTGCCCGACGTTCATCACGACCTGCTCGGTGCCGCGCCTGCGGTCCTCGCCGGCCGCCTTGCCCATCGAGGTGACCCAGCCCAGCAGGGAACGGGCCGGGATGTACTCCCCGAACGGGACCAGCCGCATCTTGTCGTACCGGTCGCCGGTCGGGCCCTTCGGGCCGACCAGCACCGAACTCTTGTAGATGCCGGGCCGGTCCGAGCGGCGGGCGTCCACGTTCACCAGCACGTCCGCACCGGTCGAGCGGGACAGAGCGGCGAGCCGCCGGGCCAGGCCGGGCCGGTCGTCCAGGTCGAAGCCGACGCTGGACTCGCCCCAGACGACCAGGTCGGCACCTTGCCCGGCGAGCCGGCGGGTCAGCTGCTCCTCCCGCGCGAAACGCCTGTCGCCGCTGTCCTGGCCGTCCACCATGCCGGGCTGCACCACCGCGATGCGGACCCGTCCGTCGACGTCCGGTCGCGGGGCCCACGTCCACGCGGCCGAGGTCGCGGCCGCCGTGGCGACCAGGGAGGCCACGGCAGGCACCCGCGAGTCACGCACGGACACCAGCACGGCCGCGGCCACGTTGACGGCCACCACCAGGAAGCTGAGCAGCCACACCCCGCCGACCGAGGCCAGCCGCAGCGCCGGGCCCACCTGCCACTGGCTGGAGCCCAGCATGCCCCAAGGCCCGCCGAGTCCCTGCCAGGAGCGCACCAGCTCCACCGCCAGCCAGGCCGACGGCAGCACCAGCAGTGCCGCGGCGCCCCGGGCCGGCCCCGGCGTCCCGCCGAGGAAGCGGTGCACCAGCCAGCCCCAGGGCGCCCAGAGCGCACCCAGCAGCACGGCTATCAGAAAGATGAACACGTGCAGGCTCGGCAGCAGCCAGTGGTGCACGGCCACCAGAAAGCCGAATCCGCCGCACCAGCCGTCGTACGCCGCCCGCCGCCCGGTCGGCGCGGAGCGGGCCAGCAGGATCCACGGGACCAGTGCCACGTAGGCGAGCCACCACAGTGACGGCGCCGGGAAGGCGAGCACGGGCAGCGCACCCGCAAGGGCGGCGGCGCCGGAGCGGCGCCAGGGGGAGGTGGGCCAGCGGTCGATCGTCCTCATAGGGACCTTCCCTACCCCGCACCGCCCCCAGTGTGCCTGCCGGAGGCGATCCAGCGACCGGGCGCGTCCGGCGCGGCACCGGAGCCCGGCTGCGCCCCCGGCTCATCCCGACAGAGCGGCCGGGTCGCGGTCGGGCTGCCGGCGCCACTTCTCGTGTACGACGACCTCGCGCAGCCGCCAGCCGTCCGGCGTGCGCAGCAGACCGAAGTCGTAGCGGCCACCGCACACCAGGTCCGGGGCGGTGGGGGCGCCGTCGCCCGTGAACCGCATGGGGTTCAGATAGTCGGCCCGGACCCGGGCCGTGTCGCCGGTGTCGTGGTCCAGGAAGCCGAACCGCAGGCGGCGGTTGACGATGAGATGTTGCCGCATGGCGAACAGGGACAGGTTCTCGGCGAGCCAGCCGGCGATCTGTCCCGCATCACCCTCGATGCCACCGGCCGAACGGTAGTCGGCCCGCCCGTCCGCCGTGAACAGCGTCTGGTACGCCGTCCAGTCACCGTCGTCCACCGCCGCGGCGTACTCGGTGATCAGTTCGTCCACGGCCAGCCGGTCCAACACGGTCGCGAGCTCCGCACGCTGCGTCATCGGCACAGTGTTGGGCATGCGGAGCCCGGAGCCAAGAGGCGCGCCCGACATTGGAAGACACGCGGCGTGTCCGTGGTCGAGGTCGTGCGGTGGGTGAGGGCGCGAAGGCGTGCGGCGTGCCCGGAATCGGAGTTCTGCACGTCTCCGGAATCGGAGTTCCGCGCGTGCCCTGAGTCGGGGTGTCGCGCGTGTCCGGATTCGAGGACGCCAGGCGTGTCCGGCGTCCGGCCTCGGCCGCCCGGGGGTGCCGGCCGTCTCAGGCCGCCTCGATCACCGCGCCGCGGATCGCCTCGGCCCACTCGACCACCAGCAGTTCGTACTCCGCGCGTTCCTGTGCCGAGAGGGTGCCGGCCGCACGCAGCCAAAGCGCCCGGATCTGCTCGTTCACCTCGGCGGCAGAGCGCACGGAACCAGGGGGCATGAAATCGCGGGACATGCGGACCAGCCTAGGGGCAAGCACTGACACTGCGCTACCGCGTCACTACAAGAAGGTAGGGGCTCGGTCATCACCGTGCCCGGTCCCGTCCGCCGGATCGCCTCGGTGGGCGCGCCGGGACGTGGTCCGGTCCGGCCCGTCGTGCGGGTGGGAGATGTCCGAAACAGCTTTGGTGCCGCGGCGCGGGGCCGCGCCGTCCGTGGAGCCGGTGCGGATGCGGTCAGCCCGCCGATTCCGCCGCGTGCGGGCTCAGCACACCGGCGCTGACCAGGGCGATGATGACGATGCCGAGGGCGACCCGGTACCAGACGAACGGCATGAAGCTCTTGTGGGAGATCCACTTCATGAACCAGGCGATGACCGCGTATCCCGAGGCGAACGCGATCACCGTCGCGAACAGGGTGGGGCCCCAGTCCACATGGCCCGCGCCCACCGAGTCCTTCACCTCGAAGGCGCCCGAGGCGAGCACGGCGGGGATGGCCAGCAGGAAGGAGTAGCGGGCCGCGGCCTCGCGCTTGTAGCCCATGAAAAGGCCGCCGCTGATGGTCGCGCCGGAGCGCGAGACGCCGGGGACCAGGGCGCAGGCCTGGCACAGGCCGAAGACCAGGCCGTCCTTGACTCCCAGACTCTCCAGCGTCTTGCGCTGTTTGGGCGCCCGGTGCCGGCCGCCGGTCTCGTCGCGTGCCGCCAGCCGGTCGGCGATGCCGATGACCACGCCGACGACGACGAGCATGGTGGCGGTGACCCGCAGATCGCGGAACGGGCCCTCGATCTGGTCCTTGAGCGTGACGCCCAGCACCCCGATCGGTATCGAGCCCACGATCACCAGCCAGCCCATCTGGGCGTCATGGTTCCGCCGCATCGTCCGATCGAACAGCGAGCGGGACCAGGCGGAGACGATCCGGCCGATGTCCTTGCGGAAGTAGATCAGGACCGCGGTCTCCGTACCGATCTGCGTGATCGCCGTGAAGGCGGCCCCGGGGTCCTTCCAGCCCGAGAACGCCGCGGTCAGACGCAGATGCGCGCTGGAGGAGACGGGCAGGAACTCGGTCAGCCCCTGGACGAGTCCGAGGACGAGGGATTCAAACCAAGACATGGAGGTGCGGCGTCCAAGTGCTGAGGGAAGAAGTGGTGATCATGTGACGAAGGCAGCGTAGCGGGCCGGATCGACGGCGCGGGCACGGGGGTTGGGGCGCCCATGGGCGGGCGGCCGGCCCGGTCGTCAGGGCGTGGCCGGTCCCGTGACCGTCCAGCCCGGGGCCTGCGGATGGGCCGTCAGGTCCTCGTGGCGGACGGGGTCACCGCAGGCGCCGCAGGTGACCACCGGCACCAACTCGTTGCCGCAGACGTGCTCGACGGCCATGGGCAGACCGGTGCCCTTGCGGACGTGCCGGTCGCCCCACTCCTTGAGGGTCATCAGGACCGGTTCCAGCTCCAGGCCCGCCTGCGTGGGCCGGTACTCGAAGCGCTGGGGGCGCTCGCTGTAGACGCGCTTGACCAGGATCCCGGCGTCCACGAGCCGGCGCAGCCGGGTGGCCAGGATGTCGCGCGGGGCGCCGGTGTTGCGCACGAGCTGGTCGAAGCGGCCGTTGCCCAGGCAGACCTCCCGCAGGACGAGCAGGGAGTACTTCTCGCCGACCAGCGCGAGGGCGTCGGCGATCGAGCAGGGGCGCGGATCCTTCGTGGCGGCCATGCGGCCAGTCTAGGGGAGGGTTTGATTTTCCAACTTACCGAGCTATGGTGGGTTCGGATTTCCTACTCACCAGTAGCTCCCACTGCAGCTCCGCCCGGCAACCCGCTCGGCTCGCTTTCGCCGTGCCTGCCCGGGCCGGGTGGCCAGGCGGCCAAGGAGGCCCGCACCATGCGCGACGCAGTCATCGTCGAAGCCGTACGCACCCCCATCGGCAAGGGCAGGCCGAACGGCTCCCTCGCCCACGTCCACCCCGTCCAGCTCCTCGCGCACACCCTGCGCACCCTGGTCGAGCGCTCCGGCGTCGACCCGGCGCTGATCGACGACGTCATCGGCGGCACCGTCGACCAGGTCGGCGAGCAGGCCATGAACACCACCCGGTACGCCGTCCTCGCCGCCGGCCTCCCCGAGACCGTCCCGGCGACCACCGTCGACCGCCAGTGCGGCTCGTCCCAGCAGGCTGTGCACTTCGCCGCGCAGGGCGTCATCTCGGGCGCGTACGACCTGGTCGTCGCCTGCGGTGTCGAGTCCATGAGCCGGGTGCCGATGTGGTCCAACGTGCCCGAGGGCACGGACCCGTTCGGGCCCGGAATCGCCGAGCGCCACCCGGAGGGCCTGGTCCCGCAGGGCATCAGCGCCGAGCTGATCGCCGCCAAGTGGTCCCTCACGCGCGCGCAGATGGACGAGTTCGCGGTCTCCTCGCACCTCAGGGCCGCCGCCGCGTGGCAGGCGGGCCTGTTCGACGCGGAGGTCGCCCCGCTGGACGGCGTCGCCCGCGACGAGTGCGTGCGGCCCGGCAGCACCCCGGAGATCCTGGGCGGCCTCAGGCCCGCCTACTACGACCCCGGGTTCGCCGAGCGCTTTCCGCAGATCGAGTGGAACGTCACGGCGGGCAACGCGAGCCCCGTCAACGACGGCGCCTCCGCCGTCCTGATCACCTCCGGCGAGACGGCGGCCCGTCTCGGCCTGCGCCCGCTGGCCCGCCTGCACAGCTTCGCCGTGACGGGCTCCGACCCGCTGCTGATGCTCACGGGCGTCGTACCCGCCACGGAGAAGGTGCTGCGCCGGGCGGGACTGACCCTGGACGACATCGACCTGGTCGAGATCAACGAGGCCTTCGCCTCCGTGGTGCTCGCCTGGCAGCAGGAGACCGGCGCCGACCTCGCCAGGGTCAACGTGCACGGGGGCGCCATCGCCCTCGGCCACCCGCTCGGCGCCAGCGGCACCCGGCTGACCACCACCCTGGTCCACGCGATGCGCGAGCGCGGCGCCCGCTACGCCCTGCAGACCATGTGCGAGGCGGGCGGGCTCGCCAACGCGATGATCCTGGAAGGGGTGTGACCGCACTCGGGGCCGGGCGGGATCCGGGCAACGGCAGGTGAGTGACCCGGCGGGCGGCCGGTGGAAACCTGGGGGACGGTCGGGTCGACCGGAGACCCACGGGACGGTCGGCTCGAACCCGAGGGGGACGTGCGGCGGCCGGGTCGGCCGGGTCGGCTCAGCGTCCCCGGAGGTAGTGGCGTTTGCGCCAGGCCACCACCGCGCCCACGAGCGCCGGCACGGCGATGCACGCCATCGCGATCAGGAAGGCGGGGGACGTCGGCGAGGAGGCCCGGGCGCCGGCGACCGCGTAGGCGGCCGTGTTCGGGATCGAGCCGAGAGCCGTGGCCAGCAGGAAAGGCAGCCAGCCCATACGGGAGACGGCGGCACAGTAGTTCGCCGCCCAGAACGGCACTCCCGGGAAGAGCCGGGCCGCCATCATGGAGCGGAATCCGTGCCTGCTGAGCTGCCCGTCGGCAGCCTTCAGCCAGCGGCCCCGCAGCAGCGGGCGCAGCGCCTCCTGGCCGAGGACGCGTCCCAGGCCGAAGGCCAGCCCCGCCCCGAGCACCGTGCCCGCCAGTGCCGTCGCCAGTCCCAGCTGCGAGCCGAACAGCGCGCCCGCCGCCAGGTTCAGCAGTGGGCGCGGTACGAACGCCGCGGTGCACAGGCCGTACGCCACCGCGAACACGACGGCCGCCGCGGCTCCGCCGAGCTGGGACGGCCACCCGTGGGTCAGCAGCCGCTGCGGCTCGAACAACAGCACGCAGACGGCGGCGCCCCCGAGCAGCGCCAGCAGCAGCGACAGCCGGGCGTACGGGGACAGCAGCACTCTCGCGCAGCGGGCGGTGACTCCGTCGCGCCGCAGTGGGGAGACGGGGCCGGCGAAGTTCGTGGCGGTCGGCGGGGAGGCCGTGGCGGTGCCAGAGCGGTTGGCATCGAGCATCCGGCGACACTAACCGACGAACGTGTGTGATCGCCGTCAAGTGTGCCCCGCGACCGTCACAGGACGGCTCCGAAAGCCCATCGGCCCGGAGGGATCCGGGGGCCGTGGCCCCCGGATCCGTGCCTCACACGCGAATCTCCGGCAGGTGCGCACAGGTCCCGGACAGATGCTCACACCGGGTGTCCCAGACGGTGTGTCTCACGCGGCGAGAGCATGGCCGGGATGCAGTACCACCTTGGTGTAGCCCTCGATCCGCTTGTCGAACTTCTCGTACGCCTGTGGCGCCTGATCCAGCGGCAACTCGTGGGAGACCACGAAGCTGGGCTTGGCCCGCCCGGCGATGATCATGTCGCGCAACTGGCGGTTGTACCGCTTGACGTTGCACTGGCCGGTGCCCATCTGCTGGCCCTTCTCGAACATCCTGCCGATGGAGACCAGCAGCTGGCCGTGCTTCGCGTGCTCGTCGGGGCCGCCCGGGTCCGACGGCACGTACAGACCCGGTACGCCGAGCATGCCGGTCGGACGCACCGTCTCGACCAGCGCGTTCAGGACGATGGCGGGTTCCTCGTGGCTGGCGTCGTGGGACTGCGCCTGGTAGCCGACGGCGTCGACACCCTTGTCGGTTCCCTCGCCTCCGGTCTGTTCCTTGATCTGTGCGGCCGGGTCGCCCTTGGTGAAGTCGATGGGGATGGCCCCCATCTCCTCCGCCTTGGCGAGCCGCTCGGGCACCCGGTCGACCGAGAAGACCTTCGCCGCACCGCGCAGCAGCGCGGAGTAGGCGGCCATCAGCCCCACCGGTCCGGCACCGAAGACGGCCACGCTCTCACCGGGGGTCACCTGGGCGAGTTCGCAGCCGTGGTAGCCGGTCGGGAAGATGTCGGCGAGCAGCACGAAGTCCGTCTCGAACTCCTCACCCGGAGGCAGCTTCAGGCAGTTGAAATCGGCGAACGGCACCCGCAGCAGCTCGGCCTGGCCGCCCTCGTACGGTCCCATCGCCACATAGCCGTAGGCTCCGCCGGCGAAGCCCGGGTTGACCGTCAGGCAGAAGCCGGTCTTCCCGGCCAGGCAGTTCTTGCAGAATCCGCAGGCGACGTTGAAGGGCATCACGACGCGGTCGCCCTTGGACAGGGAGGTCACACCGCTGCCGACCTCCTCGACGATGCCGAGGTTCTCGTGCCCGAAGACGATGCCCGACTCGGCCGCCGTGCGGCCCTCGTACATGTGCAGGTCCGAGCCGCAGATGGCGGTCGACGTGACCCGTACGAGCACATCGTTGGGATGCTGGATCCGGGGATCCTCGACGTCCCTCACCGCCACACTGAAGGGCTTCTCGTAGACGACGGCTTTCACCTCTGTCACCTCCGCGTCGAGCGCTGGACGAGGGCGGCGAGGAGGGCCGCTGCCGAGGAAACGCTCGTGGAGGCGCGGGCCTCGCACCGGGCCTGTGGCCCGTGCGCCCGCTTCACCGCCGGTACTTCCAGGGAACGCCCGTACGGTCTGGGCCGCAACCCCGGTCGGGAGATCCACCGGGGGTATGGTTCCCGGCATGACCGTCACCGGTGCGGCCCCGCCCGAGGTGCCGCGCAGCGCCCTCGCCGACCTCGTGCTGGAACGGCTGACGGCCGAGTACGGGGCCGCCGCCGACCCCGAGCGGGCCGCCGCGATGCGCGCCTACATGAAGGACATCGCCCCCTTCCTCGGCATCCCCACGCAGGCCCGCCGCGCCCTGTCGCGCACCGTGCTGGCCGGCACGGCACGCCCCGACGAGACCGACTGCACCGCGATCGCCCTGCGCTGCTGGGAGCTGCCCGAGCGCGAGTACCACTACTTCGCCGTCGACCAGCTGCGCCGGCACGCGGGCCGCTGCTCCTCCGGTCTCCTCCCGGTGGCCCGGCATCTGGTCACCACCGTGTCCTGGTGGGACACCGTCGACCTGCTCGCCGTGCACGTCGTCGGCCCCCTGGTCGCCGCCGACCCGAAGCTCACCGCCGACATGGACGCCTGGATCACCGACGACGACCTGTGGGTGGCACGCACGGCCCTGCTCCACCAGCTCGCCTACCGGCAACGCACCGACACCGGGCGGCTTTTCGCCTACTGCCTGCTCCAGTCCGGGCACCCCGACTTCTTCATCCGCAAGGCGATCGGCTGGGCCCTGCGCGAGTACGCCAAGACCGACCCCGAGGCCGTCCGGGACTTCCTCGCGCGGGAACGGGGCCGGTTCGCCCCGCTGACCGTCCGCGAGGCGCTGAAGAACATCGGCACCTGACCCCCCCGCGACCGAGACCCCGGGCCGTCGGCCATACCCCGGCGGGTACCCCGCGACGGAGCCCCTGGGCCGTCGGCCATACCTTCGGCCATACCTTTGGCCAGACCTTCGGCCGGTACCCGAGGCCGTCACGGGACCCGGCCGGCGCCGAAAACCATTCGACGCCGGACAAGCCGTCGGCGATGATCGACGCCATGTTCCGGTACGCCTTCCTCCTCGCAGCATCCGCAGTCGCGGGTGCGCCGAAGGCTGCCGTCCCCTTCCTCGTGGCCGCTGCCGACGGCGCCCGAAGCTGACCCTCTCCGGATCGTCCGGCGGACCCCGCAGGGGGAGGGTCGGCGGTTTCCGGGGTCCCGCAGTCCCGTAACACCGGAGAGACGCCGAGGTACAGCCATGTCCAAAACGGCCTACGTGCGCACCAAGCCGCACCTGAACATCGGCACCATGGGTCACGTCGACCACGGCAAGACGACCCTTACCGCCGCCATCACCAAGGTGCTCGCCGAGCGCGGCAACGGCACGTTCGTCCCCTTCGACCGGATCGACCGCGCCCCGGAGGAGGCCGCCCGCGGCATCACCATCAACATCGCGCACGTCGAGTACGAGACCGACACCCGGCACTACGCCCACGTCGACATGCCGGGGCACGCCGACTACATCAAGAACATGGTCACCGGAGCGGCGCAGCTCGACGGGGCCATCCTGGTCGTCTCCGCGCTCGACGGGATCATGCCGCAGACCGCCGAGCACGTCCTGCTCGCCCGGCAGGTGGGCGTCGACCACATCGTCGTCGCGCTGAACAAGGCCGACGGCGCGGGGGACGAGGAACTGATCGACCTGGTCGAGCTGGAGGTCCGCGACCTGCTCACCGCGCAGGGGTACCCGGGCGACGCCGTGCCGGTGATCCGCGTCTCCGGGCTGAAGGCGCTGGAGGGCGACCCGCGCTGGACGGCGTCCGTCGAGGCGCTGCTCGACGCCGTGGACACCTATGTGCCCATGCCGGAGCGGTATCTGGACGCACCGTTCCTGCTTCCGGTGGAGAACGTGCTCACCATCACCGGCCGGGGCACGGTCGTCACGGGCGCCGTTGAGCGGGGCACGCTCGGCCTGGGGGACCGGGTCTGCGTGCTCGGCGCCGGCGTGGAGACCGTCGTCACCGGGCTGGAGACGTTCGGCAAGCCGATGTCGGAGGCGCAGGCCGGGGACAACGTGGCCGTGCTGCTGCGGGGCGTGCCACGGGACGCCGTGCGGCGCGGGCACGTCGTGGCGGCGCCGGGGAGCGTGGTGCCCGCCCGGCGGTTCTCGGCCAGGGTGTATCTGCTGTCGGGGCGCGAAGGAGGCCGTACGACACCGGTCGCCACCGGGTACCGGCCGCAGTTCTACATCCGTACCGCGGATGTGGTCGGGGACGTCGACCTCGGGGACAGGTCGGTGGCCCGGCCCGGGGAGACCGTCGAGATGACCGTCGAACTCGGGCGGGAGGTGCCGCTGGAGCCCGGACTCGGGTTCGCCGTCCGTGAGGGTGGCCGGACCGTCGGTGCCGGAACCGTCGTCTCCGTCGGTTCGTGACCGGTGAGGGCGTGGGGACCGCGGGCGCCGCACGGCTGCTCGCACGGCTCCCCGCGCCCTCACCCCGCGGAAACCGGGACCCGGGGTGCTCCCCCCTGGCGTGGGGTGCGGGTTCCGGCGCCCCCCGGCGTGGGGTGCGGATTCCGGTGCCCTCCCCTCGTGCCTCGCGTCGAGGCCGGGGCCCGGCATGCTTCCGCACCGGTGACAATGGCGTGGTGACCGAACCCATACCGGTGAGCAGGACCGTCGACCACGGCACCGCCAAGCTGATGCCCGATGTCGACCGGGAGCGGGCCTGGCTGCTCACGGTCGACGGGGCCCCGCAGTCGTATGTGGATCTGGACGACCCCGCGCACCTGGAGTTCGAGTACACACGGCGGCTCGGGCACGTGCTGGACCTCGTGGCCGAGGCCGGCCGGGCGCTGGACGTGGTGCACCTGGGCGGGGGAGCGTTGACGCTGCCCCGGTACACGGCGGCCACCCGGCCCGGCTCGCGGCAGGAGGTCGTCGAGGCCGACCTGGGACTGCTGGAGCTGGTCGCCGAGTACCTGCCGCTGCCGGAGGCCTCGGGGGTCGCGGTGCACGGCGCCGACGCCCGGGCCTGGCTGGCGGCGGCCCCGGACGACCATGCCGATGTACTGATCGCCGACGTGTTCGGCGGGTCCCGGGTGCCGGCGCACCTGACCACGCTGGTCTACGCCCGCGAGGCCGAGCGGGTGCTGCGGGCCGACGGGGTCTATCTGGCGAACCTCGCCGACGCGGCGCCGTTCGGCTTTCTGCGGTCCCAACTGGCCACCTTCGCCGCGGCCTTCGAGGAACTCGCGCTGATCGCCGAGCCGGGAGTGCTGCGCGGCCGGCGGTTCGGAAACGCGGTGCTCGTCGCCGCGCACCGCCCCCTCGACATTCCCGCGCTGACCCGCCGGATGGCGGCGGACGCCTTTCCCGCGCGGGTCGAACACGGCGCGGGGCTGAGGGACTTCATCGGACGGGCCCGCCCGGTCGAGGACGCCGACGCCGTTCCGTCACCCGAGCCCCCCGACGGGGCGTTCAGCATCGGCTGATGGACCCGGCCTCGACGGTACCCGGGAAGTACGGCGGAACGGGCGGCTCTTCGAGGTACGCGCACCTCGGAGAATGCGAGCGGGTCAGGAGAGCCAGTCGGTGTACCGGGTGGGCGCGAGGTCGGCGCTCTCGTCGTCGTCGGTGACCGTCTCGTCGAGCCGGGTTCGTCGCGGAGACCGCATGAGGCGAGGCGCGCCCACGTCACGGCCCACCAGCGCGCAGGCGCGCTTACGCCTCGCCGCCCGCGGGATAGACGATCCGGGTCAGCAGTTCCGTCAGCTTCTCGGGCTCGCCGGGACCGAGCTCGGCGACCAGAAGCTCAGCCAGCGGCTCCGCCGCCACATGGGCCGCATCGAAGATCTCCACGCCCTGGGGCGTGATCTCCACCGCCCGCACCCGCCGGTCCCCCGGAACGTTCTTGCGTACGGCGAGCCCGCTGCGCTCCAGATCGTCGACGATCCTCATGATGCCCGCCTTGTCGGACCCCGTCGCCACCGCCAGGTCCCGTTGCACCGTGGGCCCGCGGTCGACAAGCACGATCAGTACGGCGAAGTGCCGCAACTCGATGCCGAGCGGCCGAAGCGCCTCCTCCATCACGGCGGCCGCGCGCCAGTGCGCCCGGCGCAGCAGCAGGCCGAGAGCGAAAGGCGAGGTGTCCCCGGGGCGGTCGGTCACGCGCGAGGGCGTGGTCGTGGGAGGAATGTCGTCCGTCATGGCGCCGACCCTAGGCCATTCATTCGTTCGAGACGGTATCGCCTGAAACTACATGTGACCGACCCGCCGCCCGCACGGCCGGCCTGCCATGCGGCGGTCGGCCTGCCATGCGGCGGCAGGCCGGCCATGCAGCGGCGGGTCCGCCGTGTGGTGGCGGGTCGGCCGTGTCGTGCGTTTACTGATGGGTCGGCGTGCCGTGCAGCCGGACCGTGCTCATGATCTTGAGGACGGTCGCCTTCGGGACCTCGTCCTTCACGCCCTTGGCGCCGTAGAAGTTGAACGACACGAAATCGTGGGCGCCGTTCTTGAAGCCGAACGTGACCGCCTTGCCGTCGGAGTCGCACTTGCCCTTCTGCGGCGTGCCGGCCGACTGGGCCCAGCCGATGCTGCCCTTGATGCCCGACTTGGTGGTGAACGCGGTGGCCTTCTTGTCGAACGTGACGCTCTTCTTGTCCGGCTGGGTGTAGCCGCCGTACACCCACCAGGCCGGGGTGTTGATGGCGATCTCGTCCGTGTTCTTCGCGCCGTCCGCACCCTTGGTGCCCACGACCGCGAGCGGGGTGTCGTCGGTACGGCCGTCCTTGTCTTCGTCGGACGAGCACCACTTGGGCCGGTCCTCGGCGGTGCCCGACATCGCGATGAGCGGCTTGGTGCTGTCCGACTTCTGGTCCTCGAACCCGATCTCGAGGCCAGGAGACTGCACCACCCAGTCCCCGGGCACGTCGAACGCGATGCCCCACTTCTGGTTCACCACGACCTTCCAGCCCGCGACGGTCGGCTTCTCCGTCGCGTTGCCGCGCGGATCGTCCTCCGTGGCCGAGGAGGACGGGGCGGACGTCGGGTCGGACGAAGGTGACTGGCTCGTGTGCTTACCGTCCTTGCCTCCTTCGGCCTCGTCGTCCTTCGAGCCGCCGAGGACCAGGAAGCCGGTCACCGCGGCCGTCACCACGACCGCCGCGGCCGCGACGATCGCGATGAGCTTCGTGCGACCGCCACCGCCTTGCGGAGGCACGGGCAGGGGTGCGGTGGGGGGCTGACCCCACTGCGGCTGCTGCCCGTACGGCGCGGCCGGCTGCTGCTGCGGGTACGGGCCAGGCTGCTGCTGCGGGTACGGACCCGGCTGCTGCTCCGCGTAGGGACCCGGCTGCGGGTACTGCTGAGGGCCGGGCTGTTGGGGTCCGGGCTGCTGGTACGGATTCGGCTGCTGATAACCCGGCTGCTGATACGGGTTGTGCTGCGGGTTCTGCGCGCCCCCTGGCGGCTGCTGATCTGGCCACATGGCCAGTAACCCTAGTGCCGCGGCGGACACGGTTCGGTAACCGGTCCTCGTCAGGGTGGTAGCGAAGTGGCGTGAGCGCCGGCACACGGCCTGGCCAGCGACGGCTACCCGTGAGTAACATGCTGTTCATGAGCGCAGACCAGATGTCGATCGGCGAGATGCTCGCCGCCACCGTGCCCATGGCCCGGACGCTGAACCTCGAGTTCGTGGAGACCACCGCCGACCGGGCCGTGGTGTCCCTGCCGGACCAGGGTGAGTTCCACAACCACGTCGGCGGACCGCACGCCGGTGCGATGTTCACGCTCGGGGAGTCGGCGAGCGGGGCCATCGTGCTGGCCGCCTTCGGTGAACAGCTCTCGCGCGCGGTGCCGCTGGCCGTGCGCGCCGAGATCGCCTACCGGAAGCTGGCGATGGGCGCTGTCACCGCGACCGCGACCCTGGGCCGTCCGGCCGCCGACGTCGTCGCCGAACTGGACGCCGGACAGCGCCCGGAGTTCCCCGTCGCGATCGTGATCCGGCGCGCGGACGGCGCGGTGACCGGTGAGATGACCGTCGTGTGGACGCTGCGTCCCAACAGCGAGAACTGACCCGGTACATCCTGGTACGTGAGAAGGGGCCCGCCTGGGCCCCTTTTTCCGTTCGCCCCCCGTTTCTCGCGCGCGTCGATCAGATCTGCGCCGAGGAGGACCGCGAAGGGCTGGTCGTCATGCGGCCCATGCTGGAGCGCGCGGACGAGAACGGGCCCGGAGAATCATGGAAACCCCCTGCGGGGGGCGTCCGCCGAAGGTCCGGGAAGCCGGAGATATCGTGTGCCATCCGCCTTTCCATGCACACGAGTTGACCGAGCGCCGACCGCCCGTCGCACCGCGTTCCAGGGGATACCGGCGGTAACCTTCCGCGTATTCACCGAGCCTGAGACCGAGTCATTCGAGCTCCTTGTTTCAGGTGAGGCGCGTGTGCGAAGGTGAGCCTTCCCGCGGGAGGGCTGAGGCAGGCGCAGAGAACGCCGGAGCCGGCCCTATTGGTACGCACCGATCAGCACTGCTTTCCGACAGGACGCGGTTCGGCATGCCGTCCTGCGGCTGGAAAGGAATTGGTTCCGTGCAGTCCCCTTACCCCCCACGCCCGCCGTACCCGCCGCTGCCCGGTCCGACCGGGGAGTCCGACCGTGATCTCGTCGCCCGGCTCGGCGGTCCGCACATCGCTCACCATCACGCCGTCGCCGTGCTGCTGGCCAGGCACTGGCGTGCCGCCCGCGACTACGCCGTCGTCTGTCTGACCTCGGCGGGTCCCACGGCCCACCTGGTCGCCACCGCCGCCTTCCATCAGGTACTCGGCCGCCTGGCCGGTGGCGCGACCGGCGGTGCGCTGCGCCCCCGGTTGCTGGTCGCCGTCCGTGACATCGTCCGCGCCTGGGCGACGGACGAGGGAACCTGTAACACCCTGCCGGAATTGCGCAGAACCACCGGGGGGCGCGGGCTCAGTGCCACAAAGCCCGGAACACCGGAAAGGCGGCAGCTCGCCGAAAGCGCATTCCATGCCCTTCCCGCCGCCTCGCAATGCCTCCTCTGGCATGCCGAGGTCGAAGCGGAACCCATAAACATACCCGCTGGTCTGCTGGGGATCGACGCGGCCACCGCGGCGACCGCCCTCGAGCAGGCAAGGGAGCAATTCCGGGCGGGCTGCGTGCGCGCCCACCGGGAACTCGCGCCGGCCAGGGAATGCCGTTTCTACAACCGGCTTCTCGACATCCCCATTCGCCGCGGCGGCGTTCTGCTGCCGGAGGTGCGCCGGCATCTGACGACCTGCCGTCACTGCCGGTACGCCGCCGAACAACTCGCCCGCTTCGACGGGGAACTGGGGCTCCTGCTCGCCGAGGCGGTGCTCGGCTGGGGCGCCCGCCGCTACCTCGACTCACGCCCCGGTGCCGGCCGCGGTCCCGGCGGGCCCGGCCCCGGCGGCGCCGGGGAAGGGACGGCCCGCGCCGGGGCGGAGGCGGAGCCGGTGCCCCCGGTGCCCGCCGGCCGGCACCGCACCGCGCCCGAGGGCCGCCGCCGCACGGCGCTGGCCGTGGGCGTGGGACTGACCTCGCTCGCGCTGCTCGCCACGGTCCTCGCGGCCAGGAGCTGGTCCGATGACAACGGTGTCTCCGCGCCCGGCCCCGCCTGGGCCGCCCCCGCGGGCGGGACGACCCGCCCGAGCGGCACCACCGGCCCGAGCGGCGGCGGCCGTCCGAGCGGCACCGGCGCGCGGCCGGCCGCCTCGGACCCCGCCGCCTCCGGCTCCGCCGCGTCGTCTGCCGCCTCGGTCGGCGAACCCGTCGAGGTCGCGCGCGGCCGGCTGCGCGCCCTTGCCGCCCGGCTCTGCCTGGACGTGCGCGGGAACAGGATCAGGGCGGGGGCGGGGCTCCGGCTCGCGGCCTGCTCGCCGGCCGCCTCGCAGCAGTGGTCGTACCGCGACGACGGTCTGCTGCGCAACGCCGCCGACCCGGACCTGTGCCTCACCGCCGACCCCGCGGCGAAGAGGGTCGCGCTGGAGGGCTGTGCCGTGCGCGGGGGAGAGGTGTCGTACGACTTCACGGTGCGCGGTGAGATCCTCCTGCGCCGGTACGAGGGGCTCGCCATGACCCCGGGTTCCGGTGATTCCGTCGGGGGCCCGTCGGTCGAGGCCCGGGACGGCTCCGCGCGGCAGCGGTGGGCGCTGGAGCCGGACCCGGCCGGGCACCCGCGGCCCGGCGCGGCACCGGGTGCGCCGGGCGGCCGGGGTACGGGGGCCTCGCGCGCGCCTGCCGGACATGCCGAAGAGGCACCCGAGCGCGGGACACCGGACGGCATCCCGCGCGGAACACCCCGGGGCGACGATGAGAGCCCCGGGACGTACGACGCGACTCCCCGCTTCGCCCGGGCGCGTGCCGAGACCGAGCCGCGGCGGGGAAGCACGTCCCCGGCGCTCGGCGACCTGGTGTGCGCTGTGCGAGGCCGTGTGGCGGGCGCTGTGCGTCGCGGAGACGTGGTGGTGGGTGCTGTCCGGGGCGGGGCGATGGGGTCCGTGCGTGGTGATGCGATGGGTTCCGTGCGCGGGCTCGTCGGGCCGGGCCGCCACGCGCCCACCTCGCCGGGCCGCCACGCGCCCACCTTGCCGGGCGCCGGCGCCGGCGCCGCGCCGGTCTCCCCCGGGGCCCCTCCCGCGTCGACGACCCCGGGGGAACCGCTCGGTTGACCCGGAAGGAGCCGGGTCGCGAGGAGCCGGTTCGCAAGGAGCCGGTTCGCCAGGAGCCGGGTCGCGAGGGGTCGGTTCGCCAGGAGCCGGTCTGCAGCGCCGGTTCCAGATGGTTCGCGAGGAGAAGGGGGCCGCCCGTGAGGCGGCCCCCTTGTTCCGGTCCCGGTGCGCCGTGTCGTTTCCGGCCCGGTGTGCCGCCCGCGACCTGCGTCTTCCCGCGGGTGTCGGGGTGCGGACCCTCCCGCCGAGGCGCCGTCGGGCGAGGCCGGAATGCGGTGGGCCGGGTTCTCGCCACCGGGCGAAGGCCATGCGCAATTTACAGATGCCGCCCCGGTGTCACGGCGTGTCGCGGCCGGGTGAGTGCCCGGTGAAGGGGCCGCACTCTTGGCGGACTTGTGGCGGTGGGGTGCTCCGGCCGCCGCACCCACCGGTCCCGGCCGGTGAAGCCAATTGCTCGGATTTCCGGTCTCTTGCGGGTAATTCGGTGGGCTGGCCGAATCGAGGCCACCGTGCGTGAAAAGAGCGCGACGTTATTGACCCGTGAGTAGCCCCTCGCTAGTTTCCGGTCCCTCGCACCAGAGAGTCCCGCCGCACAAACCCCCCACCGTGCTGTCTCGCCGATTGTGCCGGAGCATCATGACCTCCCCTGTGCGCGCCCACGACCTGATCCTGTGCATCACTCCCTTCGACGAGCCCGACGCGGGCCTCGCCGCAGCCGCCACCGCCGCCGGCGGCCTCGGTGTCCTCGATCTGGGCACCGGCGACCGAAGATCCCGCGAGGCACTGTCCCGGCTCGCACGGTCCGCGCCCGGACCCTTCGGGGTACGCGTGACCGGGCGCTGCGCCCTGGCCCCCGGAGACCTCGACGGCGCTCCCGGGACCGTGGTCCTCGCCTCGGACGCACCCTGGCGCGTGGACCGGCTGACCTCCGCATACCGGGTGCTGGCGGAGGTGACCGACCTCGAGCAGGCGCGTGCGGCCCGCCGCGCCGGTGTCCACGGGCTCATCGCCCGCGGTGCCGAGGGCGGCGGCCGGGTCGGCCCGCTGAGCACCTTCGTACTGTTGCAACAGATCCTGTCTGCACCGGAGTTGAGCGGCCTCCCGGTCTGGGCCCGCGGTGGCGTCGGACCGCGTACGGCGGCCGCCGCCGTGGCGGGCGGGGCGGCCGGGGTGGTCCTCGACGCCCAGCTGGCGCTGCTCGCCGAGTCCTCGCTGCCCGAGTCGGTCCGGGCCGCGCTGCGGTCCCTGGACGGCTCGGAGACCGTGGTGCTCGGCGGGCACCGGGTACTGCGCCGGCGCGGACCCGACGCCCCGCAGCCGCCCGCCGACGACCCCGGCGCGGTCGCGGCCCTGCTCAGCGGCCGCGACCTGCGCGGCCACCTGCTGCCGGTGGGCCAGGACGGTTTCCTCGCCGCCCGCTTCGCCGAACGGTGGGGCGGTGTGCGGGGAGTGGTGCGCGCACTGTCCGAGGCGGCGCTGGAAGCGGGCCGCCCGGCTCGCTCCGAGTCGGCGGTCGAGACGGCCGGCCCGGCCCTCTCCGAGTCGGCGCTGGAGAAGGCCGGACCGGCCGGTGACGCCTCCGGGGCCGGTGCTGCGTACGCCGGCGCCCGAGGGGCCGGCGGTGCCCTGCGGCCGGGGTCCGCCATGAGCCGGGCGCTCGGCACGCGACTGCCCGTTGCTCAGGGGCCGATGACCCGCGTCAGCGATCAGGCGGGCTTCGCCGCCGCGGTCGCCGAGGACGGGGCGTTGCCGTTCCTCGCGCTCGCCCTCGCCGACGGGGAACGGACCCGGGCGATGCTGACCGAGGCGCGTGCCGCGCTGAACGGGCGGCCCTGGGGGGTGGGCGTGCTCGGCTTCGCACCCGAGGACGTCAGAGAAGCCCAGCTCGAAGCCGTGCGGCAACTGCGGCCCACGCACGCGATCGTCGCCGGCGGCCGGCCCGCCCAGGCCGAGACGCTGGAACGGGCCGGGATCCACACCTTCCTGCACGTGCCCTCGCCGGGGCTGCTGCGGCAGTTCCTGGACGCCGGGGCGCGCAGGTTCGTGTTCGAGGGGTCCGAGTGCGGCGGGCACGTCGGGCCCCGGGCCTCCTTCCCGCTGTGGGAGGCCCAGCTCGCCGTCCTGGAGGACTTCCTGGCGGACACCGGCGCCACGGCGGGCACCGGCACCGCTGACGAGCCGGCCCGGCGGCTGGAGGTGTTCTTCGCGGGCGGCGTCCACGACGAGCGGTCGGCGGCGATGGTCGCCGCACTGGCCGCTCCGCTCACCGCCCGCGGCGCCGCCGTCGGCCTACTCATGGGCACCGCCTACCTGTTCACCGAGGAGGCCGTCACCCGGGGTGCCGTCCGGCCCCTCTTCCAGCGCCAGGTCCTCGCCGCCACCACGACCGCGCTGCTGGAGACCGCTCCCGGACACGCGACCCGCTGTGTGCCCAGCCCCTTCACCGACGGCTACCGGGACCGGGAAGCCGCCCTGCGCACGAAGGGCGCGCCCGACCGGGAGGTCTGGGAGTCACTGGAGCGCCTCAACGTGGGCCGGCTGCGCATCGCCAGCAAGGGACTGGAGCGGGGACCCGACGGCGAGTTGCGGGCCGTCGGCGAGGAACGGCAGCTCGAGGACGGGATGTTCATGGCCGGAGAGGTGGCCGTCCTGCGCACGGCGACCACCACCGTGGCCGCCCTGCACCACTCGGTCACCGACGGCGCCGCCGACTTCCTGACCGCACACGCGGCACACGCAGCGCAGGTCGCACAGACCGTGGGAGCCCTTCGGCCGGGCTCCCGGTCCGCCCGGGAACCCGAGCCGCCCGCGCCGCTCGACATCGCGATCGTCGGCATGGCCTGCATGTTCCCGCAGGCTCCCGACCTCGCCGCCTTCTGGGCGAACGTGGTTTTCGGGCACGACGCCGTCACCGAGGTCCCACCCGACCGCTGGGACCCCGCCGTGCACCACGCCACCGGCGGTACGGCCTCGAAGTGGGGCGGGTTCCTGCCCCCCATCCCCTTCGACCCGCTGCGCTACGGCATCCCGCCCACCTCCCTGGGCAGCATCGAACCCGTCCAGCTGCTGTCCCTGGAAGCGGCCCGCAGGGCGCTGGAGGACGCCGGATACGGTGAGCGGGGGCGGGAGTTCGACCGCTCACGCACCTCCGTCGTCTTCGGCGCCGAGGCGGGCAGCGACCTGTCCAACGCCGTCACCCTGCGCGCCGTCCTCCCGTCGTACTACGGCAAGGTCCCCGACGGGCTGGAGGAACAGCTGCCCCGGCTGACCGAGGACTCCTTCCCCGGCATGCTCGCCAACGTCATCTCCGGCCGGATCGCCAACCGCCTGGACCTCGGCGGCGCCAACTACACCGTCGACGCCGCCTGTGCCTCCTCCCTCGCCGCGCTCGACGTGGCCTGCAAGGAACTGGTCGCCGGCACCAGTGACGTCGTGCTGTGCGGCGGCGCCGACCTGCACAACGGCATCAACGACTACGTGCTCTTCTCCTCCGTCCACGCGCTGTCCCCGACCGGCCGCTCCCGCGCCTTCGACGCCTCGGCCGACGGCATCGCCCTCGGCGAGGGCGTGGCCTGCGTGGTCCTCAAACGGCTCGCGGACGCCGAGCGCGACGGCGACCGCGTCTACGGCGTGGTCAAGGGCCTCGGCTCCGCCAGTGACGGCCGCTCCCTCGGCCTGACCGCCCCCCGCCCGGAAGGCCAGCGTGCAGCGCTGGAGCGGGCGTACCGCAACGCCGGTGTCTCGCCCGCCGACGTCGGCCTCGTCGAGGCGCACGGCACCGGGACCGTGGTCGGAGACCGGACCGAACTCTCGGTACTGGGCGCTGTGTTCAGCGAGGCAGGTGCCACGAACGGGAGTTGTGTGCTCGGCTCGGTCAAGTCGCAGATCGGGCACACCAAGTGTGCTGCCGGACTCGCCGGCCTGATCAAGACCACCCTCGCCCTCCACACCGGCGTCAAGCCGCCCACCCTGCACCTCGAACGGCCCAACGAGGCCTGGACGCAGGACGACAGCCCGTTCGCCTTCCACACCCACGCGCGGCCCTGGGCCGCGCCGGCCGCACAACGTCTCGCAGGTGTCAGCGCGTTCGGCTTCGGCGGCACCAACTTCCATGCGGTACTGGCCGCACACGAGGCCGGCGCACCGCCCCGGCAGGCCCTGGACGCCTGGCCCGCCGAGCTGTTCGTGTTCCGGGGCCGGGACACGGCGGCCGCGCACCGGGAGGTCGCCGAGCTGCTCCGGGCCGCCGAGACCGACGGCCGCCCCTGGCGCCTGCGCGACCTCGCGCTGGCCGCGGCCCGCCGCGCCGACACCTCGACCGAACCGGTGCGGGCCGCGATCGTGGCCCGGGACGCGGCGGCGCTGACCGGGCAGCTCCGGCGGGTCCTCGCCGGGGACCACGATCCGGCCGACGGGATCCACCTCGCCGACCCGGTCCACGGCCGGGTGGCCTTCCTCTTCCCCGGTCAGGGCAGTCAGCGGACCGGCATGCTCGGCGACCTCCTGATCGCCCTGCCCGAGCTGCGCCACTACCTGCACCTCGCCCACGCCCAGGCGGGCCGGCTCTACCCGCCGGCCGCCTTCGAGGAGACCACTCGCGAGCGGCACCGCGCGGACCTGACCGACACCCGGACCGCGCAGCCCGCCCTCGGCATCACCGGCCTGGCCGCCCATGCCTTCCTCACCTCAGCGGGCGTCCACCCCGACCTGGCCGCCGGGCACAGCTACGGCGAGCTGGCGGCGCTCGCCGCGGCCGGCGCGCTCGATCCGGAGACGCTGCTGGAGCTGAGTGCCGAGCGGGCCGGCGCGATCCTGGCGGCGGCGGGCGACGAACCCGGCACGATGGCCGCCGTCGGAGCCCCCGCCGAGCAGGTCGTACACGCCCTGCGCGCGGCCGGCGCACCCGGGACCGTGGTCGTCGCCAACCTCAACTCACCTCAGCAGACGGTGATTTCGGGGCCAACGGCGGATCTGGAGACCGCGGTACGGCTGCTCCGCGCGGCCGGGCTCGGCGCCCGGCGCATCCCGGTGGCCTGTGCCTTCCACAGCCCGGTGGTGGCCCCGGCGGCGGAACGGTTCGCCAAGATCCTCGCGGACAAGACCGTCCGGGCCCCGGAGTTCCCCGTGTGGGCCAACCGGACCGCCGCCCCGTACCCGCCGGACCCCGGCGGGGTGCGGGCCGAACTCGCCGCGCAGATCGGTGCCCCGGTCGCGTTCGCCGCGCAGATCGAGGCGATGTACGAGGCGGGCGCGCGGATCTTCGTAGAGGCGGGCCCGGGCGCGGTCCTCACCCGGCTCGTCGGGCAGATCCTCGGGGACCGCCCGCACCGCACGGTCGCCTGCGAGCCCCGCGCCGACAGCGGCCTGCCCGGCTGGCTCACCGCGCTCGCCGAACTCGCCGTCACGGGCGTCCCGGTATGCACCGCCTGGCTGCTGCGGGGCCGCGACGCCGTGGACGCGCTGCGCACCCCGGCGCCCGCGCGGCCCGGCTGGACGGTCGACGGACACCTCGTACGCACCGCCGCGGGAGCCCCCCTCCCCGGTGCCCTCGCACCGGCCCGACGAGTCCTGGAGACGACCGTGACGACCGACCAGCCGTACGGTGCACGGGGCGACCGGGACGCCCTGATCTCCGAATTCCTGCGCACCAGCCGGGAGATGATCGCCGCCCAGCGTGATGTGCTGCTCTCGTACTTCGGCGCGGCGGCACCGGCAGCCGTCGCACCTCCGGTACCCCCCGGGCCTCTCGGGCAGCCGGCGTACGTGGGCGAACTCGCGCAATCCGAAGCAGAGTTGCCCGCGCACGACACGTACGGCGCGGCGCCGGTGGACGACGTCGAGCGGGTCGTCCTGGAGATCATCAGCGAACGCACCGGATACCCCGTCGACATGATCGAGCCCGGCCTCGACCTGGAGGCCGACCTGAGCATCGACTCGATCAAACGCGCCGAGATAGCGGGCGAACTCGCCAAGCGCCTGGGCATCGCGGGCGGGGCGGGCCTGCTGGACGACGCCGAACTGGAAGAGCTGGCCAAGGCCCGCACGGCGACAGCGGTGACCGGCTGGCTCACCGCCCGGATCGGGGCCGCCGACACGACCGCCGCCGACACGACCGCCCCCGATGCGATCGCCACCGGCGGGGGAGCCGACGCCCCGTTCGCCGACGGGGCCGAGCGGGGCGCTCCGGCCCCGGCCGTACGGGAGGGCGGTGACCAGGTTGAGCGGGTCGCCGTTGCCGCGGCCGAGCGGCACGGGGGTGACCGGGCCGGGGAGCGGGGCGGGCGGGGTGCCGGCGAGCGGTCCGAGGAGATGAACGCCGCGGCACCCGAGCGTTGCGAGCTGCGTCCGGTTCCGCTTCCGGCGCCGGACCCTGCCACGGATGAAAGCCCCGATCTGTCCGGTTGCCGGTTCGTGCTCCTCGGTGACCACGACGGCGACGGTAGGGGAGAGGACGAGAGCGCGAGCGGTGGGGAGGACGGCCGGCAGTCCGGCCGCGACGGTGGTGCCGGGCGCGTGACGGCGGAGGTCGCCGCGCGGCTCGCCGGATGCGGCGCCGAGGTCGTGATCCTGGGCCGCGACCACCTCTTGCGCCGCGACCACCTCTCGGGCTGCGACCACCTCGCCGGCAGCGCCGAGGGCGTGACCGATGGCGTGGGCGACGGCGCGACCGGTGGTGCGGTCGCAGGGACCGCGAGCGGTGCGGCCGGTGACGCCACGGGCGGAGCGGCTGCGGCCGGAGCCACCGGTGGCGCGACGGGTGATGCGGGCGGGGGTGCCGCGGACGGCGTCACCGGTGGCGCGGCGAATGGTGCGAACGGGGCCCTGACCGGGGACGAGGCTGCTCGGACACTCGACGGGGTGGTGTACCTCGGCGCGCTGGTGGGCCCCGGCTTCCCGGTGCTGCCGGACGCCTTCCCCGTGTTCCGGTCGGCACTGGCGTGCGGGCCGCGCCGGCTGCTGGCCGTCCGGGGCGCCGACCCGGCGGGGACGCTGCGCTCGGCGGGCCTGGACGGCCTGTTCCGCACCGTCGTCCGGGAGTACCCCGACATCCTCGCCCGCGTCGTGGCCCTGACGGACATCTCCCCGGCGGCCGTCGCCGACGCCGTGCTCGCCGAGTTGCTAGCACCGGACCGGGCCCCCGTCGTCCTGCGCGGCCCGGCCGGCGCCCGGCAGGGACTCGAACTGCGGCCCGCACCCCTCGGCCCGCTGGGCACCACCGGTGCCGGGCCCGCCGGGGAAGGCGCGGCCGAGGCCTCCGCGCTCGGGCTCGACCGGGACTCCGTGGTGCTGCTGGCCGGCGGCGCCCGAGGCATCACGGCGAGGTTCGCGGCCACGCTGGCCGGTGCCTCCCGGTGCCGCGTCGAGCTGCTCGGCCGCACCCCCGCCCCCACCGCACCCGAGGCCCCGCGGACCGCCACCGCCCGGACCCTCGCCGAACTGCGCACGGCACTCGCCACCGGACCGGGCGCGCCGAGACCGGCGGAGGTCAACCGGGCCGCCGAACTGATCCTCGCCCAGCGCGAGATCACCGCCACCCTCGCCGAACTCACCGCGCTGGGCAGCGCGGCCCGCTACCGATCGGTGGACTTCCGGGAGCGGGACGCCGTCCTGCGGGTGGTCAAGGAGGTGCACGCCGAGCACGGCCGGCTCGACGGGGTCGTCTTCGCCGCCGGAGTGATCGAGGACCGGCTGATCGCCGAGAAGAGCCCCGAGTCCTTCCACCGGGTCCACGGCACGAAGACGGCAGGCGCCGCCGCGCTGTTCGCCGCCCTGGACGACCTGCCCTCGGCGCCCGCGTTCACCGTGCTGTTCGGCAGCATCGCCGCCGTCCTCGGCAGCCGGGGGCAGGCCGACTACGCCGCGGCCAACGACGCCATGGAGGCGCTCGGTGCCGACTGGGCCGGGCGCACGGGCCACCGGGCGCTCACCGTCCACTGGGGTCCCTGGGCGCCGTCCGGCATCCACACCGGCATGGTCGGCGCGGAACTCGGCCGCGAGTACGCCCGCCGCGGGGTGCGGCTGATCGACCCCGACGAGGGCACCGCGGCTCTGCTCCGGGAACTCGCCTGGGGCGACCCGTCCGCCCGCGCCGTCGTCTACACCGCGTCGGGCTGGTGACATGACGGGCCGCCAGATTCCCGTCGCCGTCGTCGGCATGGCGGTGCTGCTGCCCGGCGCCCCCGGTCTCGACGCCTACTGGCGCAATCTGCGGGACGGCGTCGACGCGATCCGCGAAGTGCCCGCGGACCGCTGGGACGCCGACTACTACCACCCGGGACCGGTCACCGGCCCCGCCGCCCCCGACCGGGTGTACTGCCGGCGCGGTGGATTCGTGGACGGCCTGGCCGAGGTGGAGGTCACCCGCTACGGCATCATGCCCGCATCCGTCCCGGGCACCGAGCCCGACCAGTTGATCGCCCTCGACGTGGCCGCCGCCGCGCTCGCCGACGCGGGCGGCGAGGAACGGCTGCCCGAACGGCACCGCATCGGTGTGGTGCTGGGCCGCGGCGGCTATCTCACACCGGGCCTGGCGCGGCTCGACCAGCGAGTGCGGACCGCCGGGCAACTGGTGCGCACCCTGGGCGAGTTGCTGCCCGAGCTGTCCACCGGCCAACTCGACCGGGTGCGGGCGGCGTTCACCGAACGGCTCGGGCCGGACAGCCCCGACTCCGCGATCGGCCTGGTCCCCAACCTCGCCGCCTCACGCATCGCCAACCGGCTCGACCTGCGCGGCCCCGTCTACACCCTGGACGCGGCCTGCGCCTCCTCCCTGGTCGCCGTCGACCAGGCGGTCACCGAACTCACCACCGGGCGCTGCGACGTGATGCTGGCCGGCGGTGTGCACCACTGCCACGACATCACCCTGTGGAGCGTCTTCTCCCAACTGCGCGCCCTGTCCCCGAGCCAGCGCATCCGCCCCTTCCACCGCGAGGCCGACGGCATCCTGATCGGTGAGGGCACCGGGATCGTCGTACTCAAACGCCTCGTGGACGCCGAACGCGACGGCGACCGTGTCTACGCCGTGGTCCGTGGGACGGGCGTGGCCGGCGACGGCCGTACGGCCGGTCTCGTCACCCCCGACCCGGGCGGACAGGCCCGCGCCGTGCGCCAGGCCTGGCGGGCCGCCGGGCTCGATCCCGCCGCGCCGGACTCGATCGGCCTGCTGGAGGCCCACGGAACCGCCACGCCAGCCGGTGACGCCGCCGAACTCACCACACTGACAGAGGTGTTCGGGCCGGGGGAGGCCTGCGAGGGTGCGGCCCGTCCGGTGCTCGGCTCGGTCAAGTCGATGATCGGCCACACCATGCCGGCCGCCGGAGTGGCGGGCCTGGTCAAGGCCGCGCTGGCGCTCCACCACGGCGTCCAACTCCCCACCCTCCACTGCGACGACCCGCACCCCGCCCTCGCCGGCACCCGCTTCCGCACCCTGGAGCGGGCCCGGCCCTGGCGGACCGACGCCCGGCAGCCGGTCCGGCGTGCGGCCGTGAACGCCTTCGGCTTCGGCGGCATCAACGCGCACGTCGTACTCGAAGAGGCCCCCCGCCCCCGCCCCGCCACCGCACCCACCACCCCCGGCGACCGCACCGGGTCCGCGTCCCCGGCGTACGGCGTTTCCGCCGAGCCTGCGCCGGCCGAACCCGGCGGCCTCAGCGGGGCGACTTCCAGGGGATCCGGCGGTCCCCCCGAGGCGACTCCCACGGGACCCGGCGGTGTCGACGGCTCCGCGCCTCACGGGGACGGCGATGCCACCGGAGCGAGCGTGCCCCTGGGGGACGCCTCGCGTGCCCCTTCCGTCCGTGTCACCGAGCCGGAGCGGATCCTGCTGCTGGCCGCGGACGGGACGGACGGCCTCGCCGCGCTTCTCGACGCCGCCGACCCCGCCGTACTGGCCGCGGGTCTCGACCCCGACCGGTCTCATCCGGACGCCGGCCCCGCCCGGCTCGGTGTCGTGGACCCGACCGCCAGGCGGCTCGCCCTGGCCCGCCGCGCGGTCGCCAAGGGCCGGCCCTGGCAGGGCCGCAACGACGTGTGGTTCCGGCCCGGCCCACTGCTCGGCCGCGCCGGTGGCCGTCTGGCGTTCGTCTTCCCGGGCCTGGAGGGCGACTTCACGCCCCGCACCGACGACATCGCCGCTCACTTCGGCCTGCCTCCGGTGCCCGGCGGCGCGCAGGTGCACGTCGGTGACGTCGGGCGGCACGGATTCGGCGTGGTCGGTGTGGGCCGGCTCCTGGACCAGGCGCTGCGCCGCATCGGTGCCGTACCGGACGCGGTGGCCGGACACAGCGTCGGCGAGTGGACGGCGATGGTGACGGCGGGACTGTACCCGGCCGCCCAGGTGGACGCCTTCATGGCCGAGTTCGACCCGGACTCGGTGACCGTCCCCGGCCTCGTCTTCGCCGCCGTCGGCAGCCCTGCCGGCCACGTGCGCGCCGCGCTCGCCGAGGCCTGGGCGGACTCCGGGATCGTCCTCTCCCACGACAACGCGCCCCACCAGTCCATGGTCTGCGGACCGGACGCGGCGGTCGGGGAGTTCGTGCGGTCCTTCCGCGCCCGAGGCGTGCTCTGCCAGCTGCTGCCCTTCCGCTCCGGCTTCCACACGCCGATGCTGGAGCCGTACCTCACCCCCATCGAGGAGGCCGCGCAGCGCTTCCGGATCCACCCGCCGACCGTGCCGGTCTGGTCCGGGACCACCGCGGCACCCTTCCCGGCCTCGGAACCGGCGGTGCGTGAGCTGTTCGTCCGGCATCTGCTGGAACCCGTCCGGTTCCGCGAGCTGACCGAGGCCCTTTACACCGATGGGCACCGCGTCTTCGTCCAGGCCGGCCCCGGCCGGCTGACCTCTCTGATCGGCGACACCCTCGGCGACCGCGACCACCTTGCGGTCGCCGCCGACTCCCCGCACCACAAAGGCATGGCCCAGCTGCGGCGCGTGGTCACGGCCCTGTGGGCGGCGGGGGCCGCCGTGGCACCGGCTGTGCCGGCGCGCGCGGTGGCGGCCCGGACGGGCACCGGTCGCCCACCGGTCCGGCTCGACCTCGGCGGCGCCCTGGTGTCGCTGGCCGGGCCGGACCTCGACGCCCTGCGGACACAGCTGCGGCCCAGCGCGCACCCCCAGGGGCCCCCGAACGCCCTCGACGGCCTCGCCGCGCAGGTACCTGCGGCCGCGGAACTGACCGCCCTGCTCCGGGAGACCGCGGAGACGGCGGCACAGCTGATCACCGCAAGCCGCCGCCGAGCCGCCCCCACGACCCCCGGCGAACCCCCGGCACGACGAGCCGGCGCGACACCCGGCGCTGCCCCCGTACCCGCACCCACCGGACCCGCGGCGACGCCCGGCACGCACCTCCCCGTCTCCCCTCCGACCGGTTCTCCGGCGCCCGGCGCGGGCCCGTCTGCCGCAGCACCCACCGGACCCGCGGCGACGCCCGGCACGCGCACGCCGTCCCCCCGGCCGCGCGGGTCTTCGGTGCCCGGCGTGCCCCAGGGCGACTCCCCACTGCTGCGGCCGCCGAAGACCACCACCACCCTGCACGTCTCGCCGCGGACCATGCCCCACCTCCTGGACCACTGCTTCTTTCCGCAACGGCCCGGCTGGCCGGATGTGGAGGACCGGTGGCCGGTGGTGCCCGCCACGACGATCGTCCGGCACATGATGGACGCGGCGGAGGCGGCGGCCCCCGGCCTGCGGGCGGTCGCGGTGCACGAGGCCCGGTTCGACCGATGGCTCACCGCGACGCCCGCCGTCGACGTGCCGGTCACCGTCGCTCCGGTCCCCGGCCACCCCGACCGCGTCGCCGTCACCTTCGGACCGACGGCCCGCGCCCTGGTCGAACTCGCCCCGCAGCACCCCGTACCGCCGCCGCCCGGCCCCCGCCCGGACGGCCGCGAGCAGGTACCCGGGCACACCGCGGCCCAGCTCTACCGCGACCGCTGGATGTTCCACGGCCCGGCGTTCCAGGGGCTCACCGAGCTGACCGCGATCGGCGAACGGCACATCCGCGGCGTGATCACCGCGCCTGCCGCACCCGGCGCCCTGCTCGACAACGTCGGCCAGCTGCTCGGCTACTGGATCATGGCGACCCGCACCGAGCGGACCGTCGTCTTCCCGGTGCGGACGAGGCGGTTGCGGTTCCACGGCCCGCACCCGGCACCCGGTACCGAGGTCGGCTGCCTGGTGCGGATCACCTCGCTGACGGACACCCTCCTGGAGGCGGACGCGGAGCTGACCGTGGGCGGCCGGGTGTGGGCCGTGCTGACCGGCTGGCAGGACCGCCGCTTCGACAACGACCCGACGACCCGGCCCGTCGAACGCTTCCCCGAGCGCCACACCCTCTCCGCCGCCCGGCCCGGCGGCTGGGTGCTGGTCCACGAGCGGTGGCCCGACCTCGCCTCGCGCGAACTGATCATGCGCAACTCGCTGGGTGGCGCGGAACGCGCCGAGTACGCCGAACGCCCACCGCGCGGCCGCCGGCAGTGGCTGCTCGGCCGGATCGCGGTCAAGGACGCCGTACGCCAGTGGCTCTGGCGGCACGGCGAGGGCCCCCTCTTCCCGGCCGAGATCCGCGTCGGCAACGACGAACCGGGCCGCCCCCGCGTCACCGGCGTGCACGGCCGCGCCCTGCCCCCGCTGGACGTCTCGCTCGCCCACCGGGCGGAGGCGGCCGTCGCGATCGTCCGGCCGCACACCCCGCGGCCCGGCCACGGGCCCGGCATCGACATCGAGGAGGTCACCGAACGCGACCCGGCGACCCACGCCACCGCGCTCACCACCGCCGAACTGCGGCTGCTCGCGGCCCTGTCGGCGGGCGGCACCGACTCGGAGGCCCTGTGGTTCACCCGCTTCTGGGCCGCCAAGGAGGCGGTCGCCAAGGCCGAGGGAACCGGCTTCGGCGGCCGCCCCCGCGACTTCGCGGTACGCGAGGCCGCCCCCGACGGCAGCCGGTTGCTGGTCTCCGGCCGTCTGGAGCACGCCCGCACCGTGCACTGCGCGCCGGTGGCGAACCCGCCCACCCTGCCGGCGCGCGCCTATGTGGTGGCCTGGACGACCGGGCCCGGAGCCGACGACGGACGATCCGACCCAGCAGCCGAGGAGAACACCCGATGAACCCCACCCCGCCGGCCCCGGCACAGCCCACCGCCGACACCGTGCTCACCGAGGTCACCGGCATGCTCCGCACGGTGCTGGCGGAGTACGGCGACGACGACGTGGAGATCGGCATGTCCACCACCTTCAACCAGGACCTGGAACTGGAGAGCATCGACCTCGTCACCCTGGCGGGCCTGCTGGAGGAGCGGTACGGGGGGCGCGTCAACCTCGCCGAGTTCCTGGCCGGCATGGAGTTCGACGAGATCATCGAACTGACCGTCGGCCGCCTCGTGGAGTACGTGGTGTGGAGCCTGAAGTCCACGCAGGCGGGCTGAGCCATGGCCATGGTCGACGCCGGCGGCATCCGGCTGCACGTCCAGCGCATGGGCCCCGCCGACGGCCGCGCCCCGCACGCCACGGTGGTCCTGGTGCACGGGCTGCTCACCGACAGCCTGGCCAGCTACTACTTCACCGTCGCCCCACGGTTCGCGGCGGCCGGACTCGACGTCGTCATGTACGACCTGCGCGGGCACGGCCGCAGCGAGCGCCCGCCGCGGGGCTACACCCTGGACCACAACATCGACGACCTCAGCGCACTCCTCGACCGGCTCGGCGTCGACGGGCCCCTGCACCTGGTCGGCAACTCCTACGGCGGCACCGTCGCCTTCGGCTACGCGGCCCGCCACCCCGGCCGTACGGCCAGCCTGACGCTGATCGAGTCCGAGCCCGCGACCGCGGCCTGGGCGGTGAAACTGGGCGGCATCCTGCGCCGGGTGACGACGGAGCTGGCCCACAACGAGTCCGACGCCATCGCCTGGATCACCGCCCACCGCGGCCACAACACCGCGCGCCTCGCCAGGGGCGCGGCCCGGCTGGCCCGCGACACCACCCTCGGCCGGGACATCCCCGCGAGCCGGGTGCTGACCGAGGCCGAGATCAGGGCCGTACGCTGCCCGGTGCTCGGTGTCTACGGCGGCGACTCGGACCTGGTGGACCTGGTGCCGCTGAAGCGGGGACTGCTGGCCGGCTTCCGGGCGGTCGTGCTGCCCGGGCACGAGCACTCGGTGCTGGTCGAGGCGCCCGGTGCCGTCGGCGGTCACATCCTGGACCTGATCCACGCGGAGGTGGGCGTCGGATGAGCGCCTTCCTCTTCGTCGTCCCGCCGCTGACCGGGCACATCAACCCGGCCGTCGGCGTCGCCGCCCGGCTCACCGCGCACGGGCACCGGGTGGCCTGGGTGTGTGCCGACCCGGCGCTGGTGCGGCGGCTCGCGGGCGCGGACACCGAGGTGTTCGGGTGCGCGGGCGCCGTTCCCGGCACCGCGGGTGCCGTACGGCCGCCGGACCTGCGGGGCGCCGAGGCGCTGCGGTTCCTCTGGGAGTGGTATCTGCTCCCGCTCGCCGACGCGATGGCCCCGGGCGTCCACGCGGCCGTGGCCGAGTTCCGGCCGGACGTGGTGGTCAGCGACCAACAGGCCTTCGCCGGTGCCCTGGTGGCCGAACGCCGCGGGTTGCCGTGGGCGACCGCCGCGACCACCTCGGCGGAGTTCACCGGCGCCTACGACGGCCTGCCCAAGGTCGCCGAGTGGCTGCACCGGCGCCTGGCCGAGCTGCGCGCCCGCATCGGCGATCCGTCAGCCGGCGCCGACCCGCGCGCCTCGCCGCACCTGCTGCTGGTGTTCAGCACCCCCGAACTCGTCGGCCCCCAGGCGCCGCTGGCCCCGCACATCCACTACGTCGGCCCCTCGCTCGCCGGCCGCCCGGCGCCCTCCGGCTTCCCCTGGGAGTGGCTGGACCACGGCCGGGCCAAGGTCCTGGTGACGCTCGGTACGGCCAACGCCGACGCCGGCGGCCGCTTCCTCGGCGAGTGCCTCGTCGCGCTGCGGGAACGCGCCGACCGGGTGCAGGCCGTGTTCGCCGACCCGGGCGGCACGCTGCCCGTCCCGCCCGCCGGCAAGGACGTCCTGGCCCTGCCCTCCGTGCCCCAGCTCGCGCTGCTGGCACGGGCCGACGCCGTCGTCTGCCACGCGGGACACAACACCGTGTGCGAGGCCCTGTGGCACGGCGTCCCGCTCGTCGTGGCACCCATCCGGGACGACCAGCCCGTGGTCGCCGGGCAGGTCGTGGACTGCGGCGCCGGCGTCCGGGTCAGGTTCGGCCGGGTCACCGCGCCCCGGCTGGGCGAGGCCCTCGACACGGTCCTGCACGACCCCGCCCCCCGGGCCGCCGCCGCCCGGGTCCGCACCGCGTTCCGTGCGGCGGGCGGCGCCCGGGCCGCGGCGGCCCACCTCGAACGACTCGCAGGGGAGAGCCGATGAGCGACCGGACCGAGAAGACCGCCCGCATCGCGGACCTGCGCCCCGTCTACCGTGCCGATCTGGCCGCGGGGGTGGACCGCTTCCTCGCCCCCCGGCGCACCACCTGCCCCTGGTGCTCCTCCGGCCGGCTCACCACCCGGCTGCGGACCACGGATCTGCTCCAGCACAAGCCCGGCCGCTTCACCCTCGACCGGTGTACCGACTGCGGCCACATCTTCCAGAACCCCCAACTGACCGAGGCAGGGCTGGAGTTCCACTACCGGGACTTCTACGACGGCCTCGGCGAGGAGCGGATGAGCGGCACCTTCGGCGGACGCACCGCGATGTACCGCGGTCGCGCCGAGGCCCTGCTGCCCCACGACCCCGCCCCGAAGACCTGGCTGGACGTCGGCACCGGCCACGGTCATTTCTGCGCGGCCGCCCGCACCCTCCTGCCCGGCACCGCGTTCGACGGACTCGACTTCACCGACGGCGTCGAACTGGCGGCCCGCGAAGGCCGCGTGGACCACGCCCACCGCGGCGCCTTCCCCGCCCTGGCCGCCGAACTGGCCGGTCGCTACGACGTGGTCAGCATGTTCCACTACCTGGAACACAGCACCGACCCCGACCGGGAACTCCGCGCCGCCCACGAGGTCGTGCGCCCCGGCGGTCACCTCCTCGTCGAGGTCCCGGATCCGCAGAGCCGCTACGCCCGGCTCCTGGGCCGCTGGTGGCTGCCCTGGCTGCAACCGCAGCACCTGCATCTCATGCCGGTCGCCAACCTGCGCCGGCGGCTGGCGGAACGGGGCTTCACGGTGGTCGCGGAGCAGCATGCCGAACCGCACGACCCGGTCGACCTGCTCGCCGCCGTCTGGCTGGCCCTCGACCACACCGCCCCGCGCGAGGACGCGCCCTGGCTGCCCGAGCCGCCGGGCGCGCTCCGCCGCGGTCTGCGCACCGCGCTGCTCCTCGCCGGCGTGCCCGTCCTCGTCACGGCGACCCTGCTCGACCGCTTCGCCGTCCGCCCGCTGTCCCATCGCCTCGGCCTGTCCAACGCCTACCGCCTGGTGGCCCGGCGTGAATGAGCGGTGTCACGGGGCCCGTCGCACGGGACCGGCACTCACAGCGCCTCGGCGCGGATCAGCGCCGACAGCACCAGCGCGCCGGGCAGCAGCGGCAGCCAGTCGGTCAGCACCCGGTAGCCGATCACGGTCGCCGTGGCGACCGCCGGTGCGGCACCGAACGTGGCCAGCGTCCACACCAGCGCCGCGTCGACCGCGAGCCCGCCCGGCGCCGGCACCGCACCCACCGCCGTGCCCGCGGCGAGGTAGGCGAGCGTCACCTGTTCCCACGGCAGTCCGAGGCCGAGCGAGGCCCCGACACAGGCGAGGGTGCCCGCCTGTACGAGTGGCATCGCGACGGCTCCGCCCCACAGCGCGAACATCCGGCCGGGCCGCGAGTGCACCTCACGCGCGTCGGCGAGGGCCGAGCGCAGCAGCCCGGTCACCGACAGCCGCAGCGGCCGTACGACGCCGAGCAGCACGCCCACCACCGCGAGGGCTCCGCCCGCCACCGCGGCGAACGGCACGAGCACGCGTCCGTCGGGTACCAGCTCACCCAGCCGCCGCCAGGCCGGGGAGACGGCCAGGAACACGAGCAGCACCAGCGTCTTCGCGGCGGACTTCGCCAGCGAGTACAGGCCGATCGACGCGGTGGCCCGGTGCAGCGGTACCCCTCGAGCCCTGAGGAAGCGCAGGGTGACGGCATGGGCGCCGAGCCCGCCGGGCAGCGCGTGATTGGCGGCACCGGCGGCGAACTGCGAGGCCAGCAGCAGGCCGGGCGGCAGCCGGTCGGACAGGGCGCCCTGCCGCACGCACGAGGCGGCCACCCAGCTCAGACAGGTGAGGCCGGCAGCGGCGAGAAGCCATCGCGGGTCGGCGGCGACCAGCCGCCGGACACCCTCGTGCACGACGGGCCGGTTGCCGACGGCCCAGCCCCCCGCGAGCAGGACGGGAACCAGGCACAGGGCCGGCCTCACGAGCCGGCCCGACAGGGGGGACCCCGTGCGGGCCGGGGCGCCGGGGCCGGGGCGGGGAACCTCGGGCCCGGGGGCGTTCTCCGGCCCGGGGAGGGCGGCGGCGGGGACGGCGGCGGGGGCGGGGACGAGGGGTGGGAGCGGGGACAGTGAGGACACGGGGACGTCGTCCTTCCGCGGCGGGCCCCACGGCGGGAACCTGGGGGAGGCGGGTCGGGCGAAACCGCAGGGAGCCTTCCCCTCCCGCATGACACCGGGACGGCCGGGAACCGAAGGTGCGGGGGCGGGGCGGTGCCGGCCGGCGGGTGTGCGCAAGCCGCCTTTCACCGCCGACCAGGTAGCCTTCCCATGGGGCGCGTCCGGCATGCCGGGCCCCGCGGGAAAGGTCAGCGACAGGGGAGGTACCGGCGGTGCACGTGCAGGAATGGCTCGACTCGGTGCCCGCGGCCGCCGTCTACGCGCTGGTGGCCCTGGTGATCGGACTGGAGAGCCTGGGCATTCCGCTGCCGGGCGAGATCATCCTGATCTCGGCGGCGCTGATGTCCTCGCAGCACTCGGGCGTCAACCCGGTCGTCCTCGGCGTGTGCGCCACCGCCGGTGCCGTGATCGGCGACTCCATCGGCTACGCGATCGGCCGCAAGGGGGGACGCCCACTGCTGGCCTGGCTCGGAGGGAAGTTCCCGAGACACTTCGGCGAGGGCCATGTGGCCACCGCCGAGCGGTCCTTCGAGAAGTGGGGCATGTGGGCCGTCTTCTTCGGCCGCTTCGTCGCCCTCCTGCGCATCTTCGCCGGACCGCTCGCGGGCGTCCTGCACATGCCGTACTGGAAGTTCCTGACCGCCAACGTCCTGGGCGGCATCTGCTGGGCGGGCGGCACGACTGCCGTCATCTACTACGTCGGCATCGTCGCCGAGGACTGGCTGAAGAGGTTCTCGTACCTCGGCCTGGCGGTCGCGCTGCTGATCGGCCTCGCCTCGATGCTGGTCATCAGGCGCAAGGCGAAGCAGGCCCGGCCGCAGACCGAGCCCGAAGCGGAGCCCGTCGGCGCCGGGGAGTGAGTGCCCGGTCTACTCGTGCACCTCGCGGTGCGCCTTCGCCAGGTCCGCGTAGAGGGTGCCGTTGAGGGTCACCCCCTGGCGCTCCTCCTCGGACAGTTCCCGCCTCACCTTCGCCGGCACCCCCGCCACCAGCGACCCCGGCGGCACCACCATCCCCTGCGGCACCAGCGCCTGCGCGGCGACGAGGGAGCCCGCCCCGATCACCGCCCCGTTGAGCACGGTCGCGCCCATCCCGATCAGGCAGTCGTCCTCGACGGTCGCGCCGTGCACCACCGCGTTGTGCCCGATGGACACCCGCTCCCCGACACTGACCGGGAACCCCGGGTCGGCGTGGAGCGTCACGTTGTCCTGCACATTGGCGTCCGCCTCCACGGTGATCCTCTCGACGTCACCGCGCACCACCGCCCCGTACCAGACACTCGCCCCCGGGCGCAGGGTCACGTCACCGATCACCGAGGCCGTGGGCGCGACGAACGCCTCCGGATCGACCTGCGGCTCCTTGCCGCCGATGCCCACGATCAGCGCCTTCCGCCCCATCACCGTCTCCTCGTGTCCGCCGTGCCCGTCGTATCCGTCGAACCGTACGGCACCGGGTGGGGCAAAGATCACAGCGGGCCGCTCTCTCGCCGGAGGCGACCGCTGAGTAACGTGAGCCCGTGCCGAAGCGCAAGAACACGTTCTCATCCTGGCGCCGCCGCATAGCCCAGCGCGCGGTCCACTCGGCATGGGCCTGGGCCCAGCGCACCGGCTCCGTCACCGCCGAGCACCCGGCCGGCTTCCGCTTCGGCGCGATGGGAACAGGTACCAGGCTGGCCTTCCCGCTCGGCACGGTCTTCGGCGAGCCCTGGATCCACCTCGGCTCCCACTGCATCATCGGCGAGCAGGTCACCCTCACCGCCGGCCTGATGCCGGACCTGGACCTCGGTCCGGAGCCGATCCTGCGCCTCGGCGACGGTGTGGTCCTCGGCCGCGGCAGCCATGTCATCGCGGACACGACGGTCACCATCGGCAGCGACTGTTACTTCGGCCCCTATGTCTACGTCACCTCCACCAACCACTCCTACGACGACCCGCACGAGCCCATCGGCAAGCAGTGGCCGCGGATGGAGCCGGTCGAGATCGGCCCGGGGTGCTGGATCGGGACCGGTGCGGTGATCCTGCCGGGCGCGCGGATCGGGCGGAACGTGGTCGTCGCGGCAGGCGCCGTCGTACGCGGCGCGGTTCCCGACCACGCGGTGGTGGCCGGCGCGCCCGCCCGGGTCGTACGGCACTGGACGCCCGAGGAGGGCTGGCAGCCGCCGCTCAGAACCCCGGCCCCGGTGCCGATCCCGGAGGGGACGACGCCGGACCAGTTGCGGGCGCTGGCCGGTCTGGACGAGGCCGGAGCGGCGCGGCTGGCCGCACTGGAGCCGGAGAACTGACCCGAGCCGGCCGGGCACGGTACGTGCGGCGATCCGGCCTGCCGGTCGCGGGGGCAGCGGGGACGGTGGCGCGCTCAGCCGGTCGCCGGGGGCGGCGCGGGCGGCGGCGATCCGGTCAGCCGGTCGCCAGCAGCAGTGTGCCCAGCAGGGCCAGTCCCGCTCCCGCCGCCTGGACCGCGCGCAACCGTTCACGCAGGAGGCCGCGCGCGGCCAGCGCGGTCACCACCGGGTACAGCGAGGCGAGGACGGCCGCCACGGTGACCGGGCCGTAGCGGGCGGCCATCGCGTACGTGCCGTTCGCGGCGACGTCGGCCAGCCCGACGAAGGCCAGCGCGGGCAGCGTGGCCCAGGGGAAGCCGCCCTCCGGCAGTGCGGCCCCGCCGCGCCGGACCGAGGCTGCCAGCGCCGCCCCGCCCACCGCCACGTTCGTCAGCCGCTGCACGAACAGGGCGAGGAACAGCCCGGTGACATTCGTCGAGGCCTCCGTGATCAGCGCGAACACCGCGCCGAAGCCCAGCGCCGCGACCAGCGTGAGCAGGATGGTCCGCTGCACGGCGGCGCCGCCCCGCAGCTGCGGACCGCCCGCCAGGACGACGCCGGTGACGGCCACGGCGATGCCGGCCACCTGGAGGGCCCCCGGGCGCTCGCCGAGGACCAGGCCGACGCCGACCGGGACGGCGACGCTGAGGGTGGCGAGCGGTGAGACGACGCCCATCGGGCCGAGCGCGAGGGCCTTGTAGAAGGAGAGCAGTGCCACGGGGCCGGCCAGGCCCGCCGCGATCGCGAACCACAGCCGGGGACCGGCCTCGCTCCAGCCGCCGGTCGCCAGGACGATCGCCCCCAGCACCGCCGCCGCGACGGCCTGCGAGACGACCACGACGGTCAGCGCGGGGGTGCGCCGGGTCAGCAGCCCGCCACCGAAGTCGGCCAGCCCCCACAGCAGACTGGTGGTCAGGGCGAAGACGGCGGTCACTATGCCTCGCAGTACAGTTCGTTGGACGAGCACGTGCGTCTCACCGTAGTTCATTCGGCTGAACTACGTCATGCAGGATAATGAACTATCTCGGATATTGGACGGAATGTGTCGGATCTCGAACTCCTGACCCAGTCCCTGGCGCGCAACGTGAAGCACTGGCGCTCGGTGCGCGGCTTCACCCTCGACGTGCTCGCCGCCCGGGCCGGAGTCAGCCGCGGGATGCTCATCCAGATCGAGCAGGCGCGCACCAATCCGAGCATCGGCACGGTCGTCAAGATCGGCGACGCGCTCGGCATCAGCGTCACCACGCTGCTCGACTACGAGCGGGGCCCTCAGGTCCGCGTGGTTCCGGCCGACCGGGCCGTGCGGCTGTGGCACACCGAGGCCGGCAGCTACAACCGGCTCCTGGCGGGCACGGAGGCCCCCGGCCCGCTGGAGATGTGGGACTGGCGCCTGATGCCGGGCGAGAGCAGCCCCTCCGAACCGCACCCGAACGGCACCGTCGAACTGGTCCATGTCACCGCGGGTGAGCTGACACTCACCGTGGACGGCGAGGACTACCTCGTACCGGCCGGCGCCAGCGCCTCCTTCGAGGCGAACACCCCGCACGTGTACGTGAACCGTGGCACGGCCCCGATGGAGATGGTGATGGCCGTCTCCGTGCCGCCCGTGCAGTGAGACACCGCTACGGCGGGCGCGCTCGGCTTGTTAGCGTGCGGCCATGCGCGCACCCATCGGAGACTTCGACACCGCCACCCCGGCCCCCGACACCCTCGACGAGCTGACCGCCCCGGTCGCCGACGCCGTACGCGACTGGCAGGGCGGCGTACCCGCCGACCGGATCCTCTACGTCGACACCGACCCGCGCTGGGCCGACACCGCCGTCTTCGTCGAGCACTACGGCCGCGACCTGCTGGAGCGATCGGCGAACTGCGTGGTGGTCGCGGGCAGGCGGGGCGGCGAGACCACCCTCGCGGCGTGCGTGGTGCTCTCCACCACCCGGGTCGACGTCAACGGCGTGGTCCGCCGCCAACTCGGCGCGCGCAAGGCGTCGTTCGCCTCGATGGAGACGGCGACCGGGGAGACCGGCATGGAGTACGGCGGTATCACTCCCGTCGGACTGCCCACCGGATGGCCGGTGCTGGTGGACGCGGCCGTCGTCGACCTGCCCTACGTCCTGGTCGGCAGCGGCCGCCGCCGCGGCAAACTGCTGGTGCCCGGCAAGGCCTTCGCGGAACTGCCGGGCGCACTGGTGCTGGAGGGCCTCGGGGTCGCCTGACCCGCCCCGGGCCCTGCGCGGCGAGCCGAGGGCGGGGGGCGGGCTCAGTACGCCGGGGCCGTGCCGAGGTACTGCTCGGCGAAGGCCGCCGCCGCGGCCGGCGACGTGAACATCCGGCGGAGCCGGGCGAGCGCGGTACCGGCCCGGTAGGGATCGCCGTGGGAGGTGCCGTGGTAGATCTCCGAGAGCCACTCCGAGAACTCCTCGTAGTCCCACACGCGCCGCAGGCAGGCCTCCGAGTAGCCGTCCAGGCCCGAGGCGTCCCCCTCGGACAGGTACGCCACGAGGGCGTCCCCGAGCAGGAACGCGTCGTTCAGGGCCAGGTTCATGCCCTTCGCGGCGATCGGCGCGACGAGGTGTGCCGCGTCGCCGGCCAGGAAGAGGCGGCCGAACACCATCGGCTCGACCACGTAGTTGTGCATGTCCAGCACCCGCTTCTCGAGCAGGCGCCCCTCCTTCAGCGGCGGGCGGTCCGCCGCGCGCAGCCGCTGCTGGAGCTCGGCCCAGACCCTGTCGTGCGGCCAGTTGTCCGGGTCGTCGCCCGGCGGGCACTGGAGGTAGTAGCGGGTCAGCTCGGGGCTGCGCGGCATGTGCCCGGCGAACCCCTCGGGATGCACGCCGAACAGCACGCAGTCGGCGGACGGCGGTGCCTCGGCGAGCAGCGCCAGCCAGCCGATGCCGTAGTCGTGCCGGGAGATCCGCGCCCCCTCCGGCAGCGCGGCCCGGCTCGCCCCGCGGGCGCCGTCGCAGCCCGCCACGAAGTCGCAGTGCACCAGACGCCGTTCACCGCTGTCCGGGTCGGTGTACGAGACGGCGGGCCGGTCCGAGTCCAGGTCGTGCAGGCGCACGTCCCGCACGCCGAACCGGATCTCCCCGCCGCGCACGTCGGCGTACTCCCGCACGAGGTCGGTCACGAGCAGGGGCTGCGGATAGACCCAGTGGTGATGGCCCGTCAGCTCGTGGTAGGCGAAGCGGTATCCGCTGTCGTCGAAGCGGAACTCGCACTCGGAGTGCCGTTCCGCCCGGTCCAGCAGAGGGCCGGCGAGGCCGCGTCGTTCGAGACCGCGTACGGCCCATTCCTCGATGACGCCGGCGCGCGGGCGCTGTTCGATGAACTCCCGGCTCTCGGTTTCCAGCACCAGGCAGTCGACACCGGCGGCCCGCAGGATGTTACCGACGGTCAGGCCGGCCGGCCCGGCGCCCACGACGACGACCGGACGACGGTTCGGATCAGGGGAGTTGGGGTGGGGGGAAGGAGACGTCACCCGAGCATTATGACGGTGTCCCGTCAGCCAGGCCGACGGGACACCGTGGGGGAGCGGGAGGGGGTCAGTGCGCGGGCGCGTCCGTGACCACGACCTCCTCGATGCTGCGCTCGATCGCCTCGGGCGTGGAGGCGGTCGCCTTGGCCCAGTAGTAGATGACCAGGGAGAAGGCCGCGATGACCAGGATGTCCCACCACAGCGGGATGGTGCCCCGGCCGCCGAAGCCGCCGAGCCAGGAGATCACGCCCAGCCCGATCAGGTAACCGGGCAGCCACTGCGCGGCCTTGAAGTCCAGGCGGGGCGCGTCCGGCAGCCGCTTCTTCGTGGCGTACCAGGCGTAGGAACCCAGCAGTACGTAACCGAGCAGGATCGCGAAGCCCAGCCGCCACAGGGTGTCCCAGCCGGCCCAGTAGATGATCAGGTTGGCCACAACGAACGACGCCGGCGAGACGAACCTGCCGCCGGGCAGCCGGTAGGGGCGCTCGTGGTGCGGCAGGCGGTCGGCGAAGACGCCGTAGGCCAGCGGCGCGCCCGCGTACATGAGGACGCTCGCCGAGGTGATGAACCCGACCAGCTCCTGCCAGCTCGGGAACGGCAGGAAGCAGACCACACCGGTGATGAACGACATGATGAGGCCGAACCACGGCACGCCGCGCTTGTCGGTCTTGGCGAACGACTTCGGCAGGTAGCCGTTCTTGGCCAGTCCGAAGGAGACGCGGGAGGTGGCGGTGGTGTAGATCAGGCCGGTGCCGCCGGGCGAGATGATCGCGTCGATGTACAGCACCCAGCCCAGCCAGCCGAGGCCCACCAGGGTCGCCAGGCCCGCCCACGGGCCGCTGATGCCGGCGAAGTCCAGCTTGGCCCAGCCGTGCGCGAACGAGGCGTGCGGCAGCGCGGCGATGAACACGACCTGCAGGAGTATGTAGATCACGGCGCCGATCGCCACCGAGCCGAGGGTCGCCCGCGGCAGGTCGCGCTTGGGGTTGCGGCTCTCACCGGCCAGCTGGATCGCCTGCTCGAAGCCGAGCAGCGCGAAGATGATGCCGCTGGAGCTGATGGCGCCGAGGACGCCCTTGGCGCCGAACGGGGCGAAGCCCTCCGAGGTGAAGTTGCTCGCGTGGAAGTTGCCCACGGCGATGATGAAGATCGCCGCGAGCGGGACGGCGATCTTCCACCAGGTGGCCGCGCTGTTGGTGTGCGCCAGGGCCCGCACACCGAAGAAGTTGACGCCGACGAAGACCGCCATCAGGGCGACCGCCGTGAGGAAACCGCTGGTGGTCAGCGTTCCGTCGGCGTGCTGCAGAGCCTGGGCCCACTTCCAGTGACCGGCGTAGCCGATCATGGCCTCGACCTCGATCGGGGCCACGGTGGCGGCCTGCAGCCAGGCGAACCAGCCGAAGGACATGCCCGCCAGGCCGCCGAAGGCGTAGTGCGGGTAGCGGGCGGTGCCGCCCGCCACCGGGAACATGCCGCCGAGTTCGGCGTGCACGAGCGCCAGCAGCACGATCGCCACCGTGCCGATCACCCACGAGATGATCGCCGCGGGACCGGCCACGACGACCGCCTTCTCGGCGCCGTACAGCCAGCCGGAGCCGATGATGGACCCCACGGAGGCCCACATCAGGCCGATCAGTCCGACATCGCGGCGCAAGCCGCCGGACTCCGTCTGGGCCTGTGGCAAGGCGTCGACTTTCGCCATGTCAAGTGGCCTCTCAGTTCATGAACGCAAAATTAACGGGCAAGAAGGCCACAGGCTAGGAAAAGTTACGGCGCCAGCAAAAGACTGTTTCCCAAAACTTGACCCTGGATCTTGTCCGAATTGGGAAGAGTCTTCGTACAGGTCAGACATCAACTCCGAATGTCAATATTCAGCGCCTAATTGTGAGAAGAAAGAGAGACAGGCTAGCGGAGCCGCGGGATTTCGATCGCCGGGCAGCGGTCCATGACCATCTCCAGGCCGGCCTCCCGGGTCCGCGCGTACGCGGCCTCGTCGACGACCGACAGCTGGAACCACACGGCTCGCGCCCCCTTCGCCACCGCCCCGTCGGCCACCGCGCCGGCCAGCTCGCCGTTGACGAAGACGTCCACCACGTCCACGTCGAACGGGATGTCCGCGAGTGAGGCGTAGCCCGGCTCGCCGTGCACCGTCTCGGCCCTGGGGTGCACCGGCACGATCCGCTTGCCGAACCGCTGAAGCACCTGCGCCACGCCGTACGCGGCCCGGTCGCGGTTGGTGGACAGGCCCACCACCGCCCAGGTGTCGCCCAGCTCGGTCAGAATCCTGCGGATCGTCGCTTCGTCGCCGTACACGGCCGTCTCCTCGGGCAGCGGGGGGGGGGACCTCGGATCCCCGGGGTCCTCGTCGGTTCGGGCAACAGCGCTCGGGGGACGCTGATTCCCGCCCCCGTACCCCGCCACGGTGCCCGGAATCGGCGCAAGTGCCTGCGTAGCGCCCCCCGCCCGCCTACGCTCGCCCCGTGCTCCGCATCCTCGACGCCCGTACCGGCGAGCCCGTCACCGCCACGCCCGCCCGCCGCGGCCTGACCCGCATCGAGGCCCACGCCTCGGGTCTCGACCCGACGGCGCTGCGGGTGCTGGTCACCGCCGACCTGCTCGTCCGCGCCCTGGAACTGGGCGGCACCCCGGTCTGGACGAGCCTCTTCGCGCCCCGGCAGCAGGCCGAGCTGCGTGCGGCGGCCACCACGCTCGGGATCCGCCCGCTGGAGGACGGCCGTGACCTAGCCGCCGGACTGGGCGAGGCGCAGGCGATCCACGTCGTGGCGGAGGACACGGGGCGCGTCCACGGCAATGGGCCGGTGGCGCTTGTGGCACCGGTCACGTGGACGGGAACACCACGGCCGACCCCCGCACCGGACCCCGCGAGCCCGGCCACCCGTACCGACGCGAGCCCGGCCGACCGTACCGAGGAGCCCGCCGACTCGCGCCGCCCGCTGTCCGCCCTGCTCTCCGACCCGGCCGCGCTGCGGCTGGCGCTGCTCTCCGTGCCGCGCGGTGAGACCGTGCTGCTCGACGACGCCGTGCTGGACGGGGCGGCGCGGCAGCTGTCCCGATGGCGGCGGGCCGTGGCCGAATGGGCGCGGCAGCCCTCGCGGCCGGTGCCCGAAGAGGTACGGACACGGCTGCGGACCGCCTGGGAGGACGATCTCGATCTGCCCGGCGTTCTGGCCGTCCTCCGGGACGTGGAGACCGCGCCGGACCTGCCCGCCGGCGCGCGCTTCGAGACGTACGTCTACGCCGACCGGCTGCTCGCCCTCGATCTGCCCCGCGACATCGGCAGTGCGGCGTGATCGACCGGGCGGGCGCCGGCCCGCAGCGCCGCCTGGTGCTGCTGCGGCACGCCAAGTCCGCCTGGCCCGAGAGTGTCGAGGACCACCGCAGGCCGCTCGCACCGCGCGGCCTCAGGGACGCCCCGGCCGCCGGACGTGCCCTCGCCGACGCCGGTGCTCTGCCCGACCTCGCCCTGTGCTCCACCGCCGAGCGCGCCCGCCGCACCTGGGAGCTGGCCGCCGGCCAGTGGGGCACCCCGCCACCGGTCCACTTCGACCGGCGGCTGTACGCGGCCGGCGCACCGGACCTGCTGGAGGTCGTGCGCGAGGTGCCGGACCGGGTGGAGACCCTGCTGCTGGTCGGGCACAACCCGGGGCTGGAGGACCTGGTCCTGGAGCTGGCCGGGGACGGCCTCGATGACGCGCTGGAGCGGGTGCGGGTGAAGTTCCCCACGTCCGCCATCGCCGTCCTGACCTGGCGCGGCACCGGCTGGCCCGCCCTCGCCCCGGCGGCCGCCCTGCTCACCTCGTTCACCGTGCCGCGCGGACACAAGGGCGGGGAGAACAGGCGGAAGGGGTGACGGGGCCCGGGGAGTGGCGGGGGAGAGAGCGGCAGGTACCAGGGAGTGGTGGGGGCGCGGCGGGGGCCTGGACCGACGGGCCGGGGAGGGGGCCGGCGCGCTCGCATAGGCTGACCGGATGCAGGACGAGTACCGCACAGTCGCCCGCGCCGGCGTGCACGAGACCGAGATCAACCGCTCCCGCTTCCTGTGCGCCGTCGCCCCGGCCGCCACCGAGCGGGAGGCGCAGGAGTTCATCGCCTCCGTCCGCAGGAAGCACGCCGACGCCAGCCACAACTGCTGGGCGTACGTCATCGGCGCCGACGCCTCCGTGCAGAAGGCGAGCGACGACGGCGAACCGGGCGGCACCGCCGGCGTCCCCATGCTGCAGATGCTCCTGCGCCGCGACATGCGGTACGCGGTCGCCGTCGTCACCCGCTACTACGGCGGCGTCAAGCTCGGCGCCGGCGGCCTCATCCGCGCCTACGGCGGATCGGTCGGCGAGGCCCTGGACGCGCTCGGCACGATCACCCGGCGCCGCTTCCGGCTGGCCACGGTGACCGTCGACCACCAGCGCGCGGGCAAGGTCGAGAACGACCTGCGGGCCACCGGACGCGCGGTACGGGACGTCCGCTACGGCGAGGCCGTGACCATCGAGATCGGCCTGCCGGACGCCGACGTCGACGCCTTCCGCGCCTGGCTCGCCGATGTGACGGCCGGCACGGCGGGGTTCGAGCCGGGCGGGGAGGCGTACGGCGACGCGTGAGGACGATGGACGCCTGAGTCAGGACGGTGACGGCTCCGGGGTCAGCTTCTCCTGGCCGATCCGGCTGCCCGACTGGTACACCGTGACGAAGCCGCCGTGCACCACGTAGCGGTACTCGCCGTTGCGGGCCTCGTACCCCTTGCTCGTCGCCTCCGCCTTCATGGCGATGCCCTTCTCCCGGCCGTCGCTGAACTCGCCGTAGTAGTACAGCGTTCCGGATCCGGTGCGGCACAAGGTGATCTGCTTGTTGTTCGTGCGGAACGCCTGGACGAGCCGGGCGCCGTCGCCGCCGGGCAGCCCTGCCGCTATCCGGCCCGGACAGGCGGGCGCGGTGCCCGTGGGGGCCGGGCCACCGGCGTCCGACGAGTCGTCGCAGCCCTGCGCCAGCACGCCGATCACGAAGAACACCGCGAGGGCAGCGAAGCAGCCGCCAAGGCAGCCGCCGCTGCGGGACCTCTTCGGGGGCGGGGCGTAGCGCCTGGGAGAGGGGGTGCGGACCGGCTCCGGACGCCGCGGCGGCGAGGTGGGGACGCGCGGCGCGGTCGGCCGGTAGCCCGTGGTGGCGGACGACGGGAAGAACACGCCTTCCTCGGTGCCGGTACGGCGCGTGCCCGGCGTGGCGCCGGTCCGCCCGCCCGGCGTGGCGGACGAGCCCGGCCGGGAGGTCCGCGGCGTGGCCCGGGGCGTCGCGGCGGAGGGCGTGCTCCGGGGCGTGCTCGTGCGGGGCGTCGAGGAGGACGCGGGGGCGCTGCGGCCGGTGGCCGGGCGGGGCGGGGTCTTGCGTGGTGCGGACTTCTTCGCGGTCGCGTCCCCGGTGGACGGCGCTCTCGGGGTGGTCTTCCGCGCCGCCTTCCAGGGGGTGCCGCACGCGATGCAGGTCAGGTCGGTGCGCGCGTTGTTCGTGTCACAGTCCGCGCAGCGCCAGGGGGCGGACGGGCGACCGGCGCCACCGGGCCGCTTGGCGGCCGGCCGCGCGGCGGCCCCGCCGGAACCGGCCGCTTTCGTCCCGGCCGTCTTCGCGGGCGTCGGCGCCGGCGTGCCACCAGCCGACGCCGGCCTCGCGCCCGCCGCGGACCCGGGCTTCGAGCCCGACGCCGTCGCCGGCTTCCCACCGGCCGGGGACCCCGGCTTCGCGGACGCCTTCGGCGTCGACCGGGGCGGGAGCGATGTGGTGCCGCGCCGAGACCCGCCGCAGACCGTGCATGACGATTCCACGGGCTCGTTGAACGTGTCGCAGTCCGCGCAACGCCAGTTGGCCGATGCCGCCACCTCGTGCCGCCCTCCCTCTCCTGTCGGTCCCGCCGCGCCCTCAGCCCGTGTCGCCGTCGACGCGGGCCGCCACCGCGGCGAACAGTTCCTCGGACGCGTCGGAGGCGGGTGCGGCCACCCACTCCCGCGGACTGTCGAGGGGCACCCGCGGCAACCCGGTGTCCTCCGCCTCGTCGTCCAGGTCCTCGGGGATCCCGAAGCGCCGCCGCAACAAGTCGCCGTACTGCTCCGCCTCGTCGTGCCGGTCCGCCGGTACGTCCACCCGGACCACCAGGAGGCCGGGCGTCGGCCCCTCGGGGAAGCGGAGGTGGAAGACCCACTGGGACAGCCCGTCCGCGCCCTGCGGAACCAGCCGGAGCCGGGAGCAGTGGCGCACGTGTGACCTGATGCGCCCGTAGCGGAGCCAGTGGAAGGTCAGATAGCCGGAGTGATCGCACTCCAGCTCGAACTCCGGCCAGTCCAGCTTCACAGGCTGTTCGCGATCGTCTCGATGATCTCGTCCATCTCGAACTCCTCCAGACCCTCTCCGGCCTTGGAGGCGAAGTGGAGCGTGAGGTCCCACTCCTCGGCGATCGGATCGGACCAGGGAGCCTGGTCCGGCGCGAACAGCACCAGCCGCTTCGCCGACTGCTCCATCACCGCGGTCTGGCTGCGGGCGTATCCCCACCGCTCGAACAGCTCGTCGAGGCTGCCCGGGATGGAAGCCGGATACCCCGGTACGGAGGCGTGCGCGCCCAGCGGATGGGCCGGCGCATCGGTGAACATCACGATGACGTGCCGCCTGCGGTCGAGCCCCTGCTCCCACGGCGAGTCGATGGCCAGCGCCAGCGCCTCCAGACCGGACTCGGGAATGTCACCGCCGCCGGACGCGTCGATGCCGCGCACGAACTCCTCGAAGTCCCGGGACTGCTGGGGGAGTCGGAGGAACCCGGTCTGCTGGACGGCGGTCGAGGCGTCGTCGCCGAAGTCACGGAAGGCGATGACCTTCAGCCGCAGCTGGCTGATCGCCTTGCCCTTCTTCGCCATCACGTCGTGGAGCCGGTCGTGGAACTGCAAGGCGCTCGACTTCACGTTGTCGAGGACCGGGAACATGCTGCCGGTCGCGTCGACGCACAGCACGATGTCGACGGCGTACTGCAGATTCCCCTGGTACTGCTCGATGTCGCTCATACGGAGTCTCCTGGAGGGGGCGGGCGGGATACGACGGTCGCCGGTGGACCCGGGCGGGTCAGGACGGGCCGGGGCGCGGGCGCCGGCCGCCGAGATTGATGCGGACCCGGGAGCTGCGTTCCGCCGGGGCCCCGGCGGCGGGCGGCGTCGCGGGCGCGTCGGGAGCGGCGGGCGCCGAGGGGGTTGCAGGCGCCGAAGGTGCCGAGGGTGCCGAAGGCGTCGTGGGTGTCGCGGGGGTTGCCGGGGCCGCGGGTCTGTCGGCTTCCGGGGTGGTGCGCGGCGGCTCCGGAGGGGTCGTCGCGGTCCGGGGGCGGGGCGTGGAGGTGAGGTTCCTGCCCTTGATCCGGCTGGTGCGGGGGCCGGGAGCGGACGCTTTCGCCGCCCCCGCGGACGAAGCCGGCTTCGGCGGCGAAGTCGGCTTCGACGCGGCGGACTTGCTTCTGCCCGACCCCGGACGCCGGTGCTGCAGGGCGCACACCCGCGGGTCGGACAGTGTCTTAAGGAAGGTCGCGATCCGTGGCCGGCCACCCGGGGCGCGCCCGGTCATGGCCCGCAGCAGACCCAGCATGTCGTCCGACAGCCGGGTGTCCAGGTCGAGGCCCTCACCCGCGTTGACGGCGTCGGCGGGCGAGCCGTACCGCTTGTCGTGGTGCGGCAGTTCGCCCGTCAGATACAGGTGGGTCATCAACCCGAGCGCGAAGACGTCCACCGCGCAGGTCAGGTGCTGGGGTCCGACCGACTCGTCGCGCTGCATGTAGCGGCGCCACTCGGGTGCGCCGTACACCGAGTCGCCCGCGATGTCGTCGGGCTCGGGCGGCTTGCCCGATACGTAGGAGTCGTCGAAGTCGATGAGTTTCGCCGTGTGGAACGCGGCACCGTCCCGCTTCTGCACCAGTACGTTCAGCGGCTTGAGGTCGCCGTGTACGACGTCGATGTCGTGCAGCTGCTTCAGGCTGTTGCCCAGGGTCTTGAGCAGCACCATCTTGTTGCGGGGCTCCAGGGACTGCGGTTTCTCCAGGCTGGAGGTGTCGATCCGCTCGGTGACCTTGTAGTAGGTGCTGCCCTCGTGGAAGAAGTCGGTGGCCAGCACCAGGTTGCCGCCGCCCCGGGCGTCCGGGCGCAGCCGCTCCATGATCGTGCGGTGCCGCTGCTCGAACTCGCGGGCCAGCTGCCGCCGGATCCGGACGCTCGGCGAGTCCGGCGCGTCGTCACGGGGCCGCTTGGGTTCCAGGAACCGCTTGACGAAGTACTGGGTGCCGCCCTTCTCGGCGAACGCCCATATGCATTTGCCGCCGCCCGCGTTCGTGGGCTCGCTGCTGATGCGGTAGCCCCCGATGACATCGCCCTTCTTCATGCGCGCTCCTCGAGTGCCGGGGGCAGATGGGTCTCGTAACCGGCGCGGTAGGCGTGCCAGGTGCTGTCCTGCCACGCGCGGACCCGGGCCGGGAGGTCACCGGGATCGTCCGGTGCGTGCGCCGGGCCGGGTCCCGCCCCGCCGGCAGGGGAGGAGTGATCGTCCAGGCCGCGCGGCCGGGTGCGGACGTAGCGTTCGGTCATCTCGTCCAGACGTGCGGCGAAGTGTTCGCGCAGGTCCTTGAATCCCCGGTAGCCCAGCGCCACGACGGCGAGCGAGGCGTCGTCCGCGGTGTAGGCCTGCACCTCCCGGCGGATGAGGTCGGCCCATTCCCCGACGGTCCCCGCCTGGTGCAGGGTGCGCAGCAGCAGTGTCTCGAAGTCGGCCGGCGTGTGCACATAGCCGAAGAACCCATCGGTCGCGGCCACCAGCACACAGGGGAGCGGATGCGTCAGGCTCCGGCCGTCGATCTCGAACTCCCGGTCCGCGCACACCAGGTTGGTCATCGGCGGGTCGGTGCGGAGCAGTTCCAGGGCGTCGCTCTCCCGGGTGTGGTCGCGGGTGAGCACCTGCAGCCCGCTGCGGGAGCGGAGCACGTACGCGCGCGAGTCACCGGCCCACAGCGGCCGAAGTTCGAGCTCCGGCCGGTCCCGCGTGCCCACCAGGCGGTAGTGCACCGAGGCGAGCGTGGTGGGCAGCTGACGGCGCATGGTGCCGCTGATCTTGCTCCGGCGTTGCGGTGCGTAGCCGAGGAAGAAGCGGAGATACTCCCGCAGGGTCTCCGGCGTGGCCGGTTCGCCGTCCGCCGCGACATCGTGGAACCAGACGTCCGTGGCCAGCCGGGCCACCCGGGCTCCCACCCATGCGCTGGTGCGGCTCTCCCCGTCGGAGGCCTGCCACACGGGTGCGGCGCCCGCACCGCCCGATCCGTCGAAGACCGCGAGCATGCCCTGGTCGCTGCCGAGGTGATACGCGACGAACGGGTCGGCGTCCTCACCGCGCCCGGGCATCCGCTCGGTCCACACGGACAGCGCCAGCAGCCCCATCTGATCGTGGTCGACGCACCAGATCCGCTGCGGCACGGGCCGGCCGGCCGAGCCGCCGTCCGGCGTGTCCGGTGCGATCGGCGTGGCCGGTGCCGTGGACGTGCCCGGTGAGGTCGCCGTGTCGGGCGGGACGGCGACGGCCGAGGACAGGGCCCGGCCGGCCGGCGCCGGCGGCCGGCCGGCGGGCCCGTGCCACGGCTCGTGCGGACCGGTCGGGTACGCCGCCGGCGTACGGGCCGGTACGGCGGGATACCCCGTCGGCGTGCCGGTACGGGCCGGCGGCCGTGCCGTGGGGTCCTGATGTGCTGTCATCACCGCTCCCCGCTGCTGTCGGAGGTGTCCGGACGGTGCCTCTTGGCGGTCCCGCGCACCCGGCTCACCTTCGGGGCGGTGCCGTCCGTACGCCGCTCGGCTCCGCCGTCGTCGGCCCGGCGGCCGGCCCGCCCGTCGGCGCCCGGGCTGTACGAGCCGTATGCGCTCCGCCCGTCGTCGGCCCGGCCGCGGGCCAGCCCGTCGGCGCCCGGGCCACCCCCGTCGTGTTCGCTCCGGCCCTCGTCGGCCCGGCTTCCCGAGCCGTATGCGCTCCGCCCACCGTCGGCCCGGCTTCCCGTGTCGTGTCCGCTCCGGCCCTCGTCGGCGGTCCGGCCGTCGCCGTGCCGTCCGTGGCCCCTGCCCCGGGTGCCGGTCCGTTCGTCCGCGGGACCGGGCAGCGGTTCGTCCTCGGGCGGTCCCGCGGTCCCGGCCGGCCCGGAGCGCCGGCTGCCGGTGCCGGTGCCGGAGAGCCGCGAGCGGGATGCGCCGCCCGCGTCCCGTGGGCGCGCACGCGGGGCAGGGCCCGGGTCACCGTCGTGACGGCCCCGCAGCACCTCGCCCTTGAGCGGTTCGCGTGCGCCGCCGCCCGGCCCGTCCGGATCCTCCACGCCGCCGCGCCCGCCCGGATCCTCGTCGCGGTCACCGTCGCGGTCGCGGTCGCGGTCTCCGGCACCCGGCTCCAGGGCGCGGGCGAGGCTGCCGCGCAGCCGTCCGCGTCCGCCGGCCGTCTCGAACAGGCCGTCGCCGTCACGGAGCACCTCCTCCAGCACCGCGCGCTCCAGCTCGGCCTGCTCGAAGGGCTCCCGGTCCGCGTCGCCGCGCTCCAGGACCATGCGCATCACCTCGCGCCGGACCTCCCGCTTCTCCGCCTCGCCCTTCTCGATCCAGGCGAGCGCGGCGCGCGGGCCCTCCTTCTCCATGATCCCGGCGATGAGCCCGTCGACACCCTCCTCGCGGATCATGTCAAGGTGCCGTCTGCGGCGCATGCCCTCCAGCCGGGTCTCGCGCACGACGTCCCGGAACTCACGCCCGCTGCCGGCGATCTCGTCCTCGTCGACGAGGAGTTCCGTCTGGATGTTGCGCAGCCGGATCGCGTCGTCGCCGCTGAACCGGGCGAGGGCCGCGTTGAGCGCCATCTCCGTCTCGTGGAACTCGGCGATGTCGTAGTCCCGGGCGACCGACTGGAGCGTCTTGCGCAGATAGCCGTAGAGCGCGCCGCTCATGTCCCGGATGCCGCGGGCGACCACCTCGGCGGGGTCGGCGACCCGGCACACGAGGTCGACCCGGCTGCGGAAGGAGAACGTGGGGTCGCGGCTGAGCAGCGGGATGACCAGGATCAGCCGGTGCTCCGTCATGTCGACGGTGAACACGCTGCGGTACGCCCCGAACCGCGACGACGGGATCTCCTCGCCGCTGCGGATCGTCAGCGACGGCCCGCTGTCCCGTACGAGGACCAGGGCGCGGCCGGGAGCCGGCGGGCGCAGCGGATTCACCAGCCGCCACTTGGGCACGTCGTCGCTGCTCAGGACCGGGTCGTAGGTCTGTTCCTCCATGTCTCCCCCTCTCCTTCCAGTGCTGTCGGGGATACCGCCGGTGCGATGGGACTCACCGGGCGCGGTCGAGGGTGCGCAGCAGGCGGGCGGCGCCCGCCGAGGGCTTGTCGCGGTCGCGAGCCCATTTCTCCAGCCACCAGGTGAGGCGCTCGCGGTGCCGTCCGGGCCGGCGGGCCACCGACAACAGCAGCGCTCCGACGGCGTCGAGGGAACCGGGACTCTTGCCGGCGTACTCGTCGATCCACGTGTGCAGGGCTTCCAGCGCGGAGTCCTGCACCGGCCGGCGGGCCAGGGCGCGTGCCCACAGCTCGGCCAGCCGGTCGTGATGCCGGGGCAGTTCGGTGAGCAGGACGGGCACACCCGGCACGCGCGCGTCCCCACGGCCGTCGGCGGTGTCGACGACCGGCTCCTCGTACGGCTGGGACACCGCGAACACGAAGGCCGACAGCGACTTGACGACCATGGGGGACAGGTCCTGCGGCTCGGACCAGTCCAGATAGGCCTGCAGCAGCGCGGCCGTCTGCCCCTGGTGGAGGAGGTGGACGCCGCCCCAGGCCACCGACGGCAGCGTCCCCCAGTCGTCCCCCCGGTCCAGTGCGCTGCGCAGGACGGCCACGGCCCGGTCCGGCGCCGTACGGCCGAGCAGCCCGCCCACCGCGTTCGCCGCGGTGCCGGCCAGACGGCGCTGGTGGGCGGACGAGTTGCCCCGCGCCCACTCGTGGAGCAGCTCCCACACCGCGTCCGCCGTCTCCGGCCGGCTGCCCGCCACGCCGAGGGCCGTCGCGGCGGCCTGCCGCAGCGGCCAGGAGGTACTGCCGGCCCAGGCCGTCAGGAAGCGGTGCACCGCATAGTGCGGATCGGTCAGCGCCAGCACGCCCGCCGCGACCGAGGCCCGTGCGCGCACCTCCAGGTCCCGGTGGTGCAGCAGGCCGCGCAGCCAGTCCAGTACGGCCTCGCGGCGTCCGTCCAGCAGATTCCAGGCGTAGGACAGGATGACCTGTCCCAGCAGTGCGCTGCGGAACCGCACGCGGGGCGGCGCGAAGCCGCCCTCCGCGGGCAGGTCGAGCCGGATCCACTGTTGCTCGTGTCCCAGCCGGTCCCCGAACCGGAGGTCGGGTGGGGAGGCCTCGGGCGCGACGAGCGCGGTGCGCAGCCGCACCGCGGCGTCCGCGACGGTGAGATAGCCGCACTCCTCCAGCACGGCCGCCGCCAGGGCGAAGGCCACCGCGTCCGGGGCGCGGTACCGGTGGAACCAGGCGCGCACCTGCTCGCTCGGGTCGCGCAACCGCGCCACCTCGGCGCTCACATCGCCGTCCGCGCGGATCACGGAGGCCAGCCGGGCGGCGTTCCTGGCCGCGGGCTGCTCGCGCAGCGCCGCCGCGGCGCCGGTGCGTTCCAGCAGGGCGCGCAGATCGGCGTGGGCGTCCGCGCTGCCGCTGTGGCCCAGCACCCGCCGCTCCACGATGGCCGACGGGTCGACCGGGAGGAGCGGCTGCCGGGCCACCTGGTCGCCGCCCGGGCCGGCCGCGAGCACGTCCAGGTCGTGGCCGCCGGTCAGGATCAGGAAACTGCCGGAGGCGCGCAGGGCGGCGACGACCGCGGCCCAGCGGGCCGAGCCGTGGGCGTGCCCGCCGAGGAAGGCGGAGGTGAACGTCTCGTCGAGGGCCGGCCCGTCGTCCAGCGCGGCCAGGTAGCCGGAGTTCTTCACGGGCGGTTCCCAGCCCGCGTCGAGCACCGCGGCGGGCGTCAGCAGCCGGTGGCAGCCCGCACCGCCGCCGTCCATGGCGAGCGCTTCGCCCAGCAGGTTCACGGCGACGGCCTCCCGGCCGCTGCCCGGCGCTGCGGTGAGCACCAGCACCCGCCGCTCGCACAGGGCGTCCAGGGCATCGCCGTAGCCCTCCGGCGCGACGAACAGTTCGGTGTGATCGGCGATGTCGGTCACGTCCATGGCGAGCACGGACACCCCGCCGGGCCGTGCGCCGCCGGCGGGGGCGCCACCGCCGTGGGCGCCGCCCGGATGGAAGCCGCCGCCGAAACTCACGTCCGCGTTGAACAGTGCCAGGGTGCCGATGCGGGTCCCGGAGGCGTCGGCGTTCAGCCGCCGGGCGATCTCGTCGGCGAGGGCTCCGGCGCGCAGCGCCTCGGACCGCTCGGCGTCGTCCCGGCCGCTGCCCTCGGCCAGTGAACGCAGCGCGTCCCGCTCGCTGACCGGCCCGTCGTGCTCCTCCGCGTCCGTGCGTGGGGATGCGAGGTCGCGCGCCGGATCGTCCTTCCCGGCCTCGGCCCTGTCCTTGTCGACTCCCGGGTCCCGCTTGTCAGCTCCCGGGTCCCGCCCGGCGACTCCCGGGTCCCGCTTGGCGGGTTCCGTGTCCCCGCGCCGTGGCGGATCGTGCGGGCGGTCCACGGCACCGGCTCTGGACCGGGGGCTCTCCGAAGCACTGTCGTCGCTCATGATCTGGTCTCTTCGGCCTTCGATCTGCGGTGCGGTCGGTGCGGTGCCCGTCGGGCGCATGCCGGCACGCGGCGCACGCGCGCGTGCGCTCGGGCCAGGTGCCGAGTGCGGGGCGCGGAGCGCGCGCCGCCGAACGGCGGGACGGCCCGCCCGGCGGCAGCCAGGTCCCTACGAGGTCGTCCAGTTCCCCTGCACGTCGACCTTCCCGTTGAACACCTGTGCGTTCTTGATGAGCGCGGCGGTGATCTGGGCCCCGGACCGGCCCTGAGCGGCGACGGCCTCGTCGACCAGCCGCCGGACCTCCGCCTCGAATTCCGGGTCGAGCAGCATCTGCGCGGCGAGCTGCCGTTCGAGGGCCTGCTGGGCGTCCTCGTCGTCGGGGGAGCCGGTGACCCGGTCCAGCGCGCCCTCCGCGTCCGCGTTGCCCCGGAACCGGGCGCGGATCCGTTCGACCAGACGGGCGCCACCGGCCCAGCCCGAGCGGCCGGCCTCCTGACCCGCCGTCTCCAGCGCCCCCTTGGCCACGAGCGCCACGCCCGCCGCCGCCACGGCCGTCACCGGATCCATGCCGTTCCCCCCGAAATACCGCCTGAACAGGGCAGTCAATCTAGGGGACGTGGACAAACCCCGGAGTGCTTCTTCTCACATTGGCCGAAAGTCGCCGCCTCGCGGCCGCCGATGCCCGGTGAGCGAGCTGGGCGCAGCGTGCCCGGGGCGTGGGCGTGGGCGTGGGCGTGGGCGTGGGCGCGGAGCGGTCGGGCGGCGGCCGGGGCCCGGCCGTGATGTCGGACCCGGCCGATAGTCTCGGGAATCATGAGACTCCTGCACACGTCCGACTGGCATCTCGGCCGGGCCTTCCACCGGGTGAACATGCTCGGGGCCCAGGCCGGGTTCATCGGTCACCTCGTCACCACCGTGCGCGAGCGCGAGGTGGACGCGGTGGTCGTGTCGGGCGACGTGTACGACCGTGCGGTGCCGCCGCTCGCCGCGGTCGAACTGTTCGACGACGCCCTGCACCGCCTCGCGGACCTGGGCGTGCCCACGGTGATGATCTCCGGCAATCACGACTCGGCCCGCCGCCTGGGCGTCGGCGCCGGACTCATCGACCGCGCGGGCATCCACCTGCGCACCGAGCCGTCCGCCGTCGGCACCCCGGTGATCCTGCGGGACTCCCACGGCGACGTCGCCTTCTACGGCCTGCCGTACCTCGAACCCGCCCTGGTGAGGGACGAGTTCGGGGTGGACGGGGCGGGCCACGAGGCGGTGCTCGGCGCCGCCATGGACCGGGTCCGTGCCGACCTCGCCACGCGCGCCCCCGGCACCCGTTCCGTCGTCCTCGCCCACGCCTTCGTCACCGGCGGGCAGGCCAGCGACAGCGAACGCGACATCACCGTCGGGGGAGTGGCCGCCGTACCGGCCGGCGTCTTCGACGGCGTGGACTACGCCGCGCTCGGGCATCTGCACGGCTGCCAGACCATCACCGAGCGCGTGCGCTACTCCGGCTCCCCGCTCGCCTACTCGTTCTCCGAGGCCGGCCACCGCAAGAGCATGTGGCTGATCGACCTCGGCGCCGACGGCTCGGTCACCGCCGAACGCGTCGACTGCCCGGTGCCGCGCCCGCTCGCCCGCGTCCGCGGCACCCTGGACGGCCTCCTCGCCGACCCCGGACTGGACCGGCACGAGGAGGCGTGGGTCGAGGCCACCCTCACCGACGCCGTCCGCCCTGCCGATCCGATGGCCCGGCTCGCCGAGCGCTTCCCGCACACGCTCAGCCTGGTCTTCGCCCCCGAGCGGGCCCCGGACGATCCGCAGGTGTCCTACGCCACGCGCCTCGCGGGCCGCAGCGACCAGCAGATCGCCCGGGACTTCGTCACCCACGTGCGCGGCGCCCGCCCCGACGAGCGGGAGACGGCCGTACTGCGGGACGCCTTCGACACGGTGCGCGCCGACGCCGCCGTACGGGAGGTGGCCCGGTGAGGCTGCACCGGCTGGACCTGACCGCCTTCGGTCCCTTCGGCGGTTCGCAGAGCGTCGACTTCGACGCCCTGTCCGCCGCCGGCCTCTTCCTGCTGCACGGCCCCACCGGCGCCGGCAAGACCTCCGTCCTGGACGCCGTGTGCTACGCCCTCTACGGCGCCGTCCCCGGCGCCCGGCAGAGCGGCCAGGGCATGAACCTGCGCAGCGACCACGCCGAGGCGCGCACCCGCACCGAGGCCCGCCTGGAACTGACCGTGGCCGGACGCCGGCTGGAGATCACCCGGCAGCCGCCCTGGGAGCGGCCCAAGCTGCGCGGCAAGGGCACGACCGTCGACAAGGCCCAGACCTGGCTGCGCGAGTACGACGGCGCGGCCGGCGCCTGGAAGGACCGCAGCCGCTCCCACCAGGAGATCGGCGAGGAGATCACCCGGCTCCTCGGCATGAGCCGGGAGCAGTTCTGCCAGGTCGTCCTGCTGCCTCAGGGCGACTTCGCCCGCTTCCTGCGCGCCGACGCCGAGGCCCGCGGCCGGCTGCTCGGCCGCCTCTTCGACACCCAGCGCTTCGCCGACGTCGAGAAGCGCCTCGCCGAACGCCGGCGCGCCACCGAGGCGCGCGTGCGGGAGGGGGACGCGGCCCTCCTCGCCGACGCCCACCGCATGCAGCAGGAGGCCGGCGACGCCATGGAGCTGCCCGAACTGGCCCCCGGCGACCCGGGCCTGGCCGCGGAGGTCCTCGGTGCCGCCGCCGTCGCCCGCAGCACCGCACGCGAACGCCTCACCGTGGCCCACTGCCGCCTCGGCTCCGCCGAATCCGCCCACGCCACGGCGCAGCACGCCCTGCGGGAGGCCCGCGAACTCGCGCGACTGCAGGGCAGGTTGGCCGAGGCCCGGCAGCGCGCGGAGCGTCTCGAAGAGCGGGCCGGCGACCACCGCGAGGCACAGCAGCGCATGGAGCGGGCCCGCAAGGCGGAGGCCGTCGCGCCCGCACTGGAACTGCGTGAGGCCGCCGAGGCGGAGCACCACCGGGCCGGCCGGGCCGAGGCACAGGCACGTGCGGCGCTGCCCGGCTCCCGCGCAGACGCCGGAGCGAGCGGACTGGCCGCCGCCGCCCGCCGGGCCACCGAGGAACTGGGCGGCCTTGACACCGCCCGGCGTGCCGAGCAGCGGCTCGCCGACCTGAGGGAGGAACGGGCCGGGCTCGGCCGCCAGGAGCGCGCCGACGAGGACGCCCTGCGCGAGGCCGACGCCTGGCTCGCCGACTGGGACACCACACGAGCGGCGCTGCAGGCCCGCGTCGACTCGGCGCAGGAGGCCGCCACCCGCGCCGAACAGCTCGCCGTCCAGCGGGACCCGATGCGGCGCCGCCTCACCGCCGCCCGCACCCGGGACGAACTCGCCGCGGACCTGGCGGAGGCGCAGCGCCGGGCACTCGCCTCCGAGCAGCGCGCCCTCGACGCCCGCGCCCACTGGCTCGACCTCAAGGAACAGCGCCTGACCGGCATCGCCGCCGAACTGGCCGCCCACCTCACCGACGGCGAACCCTGCGCGGTCTGCGGAGCCACCGAACACCCGGCCCCGGCCCGCAAGGACGCCGGGCACGTCGACCGCGCGACCGAGGACGACGCCCTCGCCGCCCACCAACGCGCCGAGGACCGGCACGGCGAGGACGAGCGGCGCCTCGGTGTCCTGCGCGAGGCCCTCGCCGCCGCCACCGCCGAGGCCGGCGACACACCCACCGCCCGGCTCGCCACCGAGGCCGACGAACTCGAACGGCACTACGCCCGCGCTCGTCGCGACGCCTCCGCCCTGCACGCCGCCCACGAGGAGCTGCGGCGCACCGAGCAGGAGCGCGATCAGCGGCTCGCCGATCGTCAGCAGGCCGCCGTGCGCGCCGCCGCCCGGCTCACCCGGCGCGAGAGCCTGGAGCGCGAACAGGCGCTTCTTGAAGAGGAGTTGGCGCAGGCGCGCGGTGCGGCCGAGAGCGTGGCCGCGCGGGCCGCGCAACTGGAGCGGGAGGCGGCGCTGCTCACCCGGGCCGCCGACGCGGTGCGCGCCGCGGCGGACACCGCGCAGCGTCTGAAGGAGGCCGACGCCCGGCTCGCCGACGCCGCCTACCGGGCCGGTTTCGAAACCCCCCGGGCCGCGGCCGCCGCACTCCTGGACGCCGCCGCCCACCGCGAACTGCAGCACCGCCTCGACGCCTGGCAGAACGAGGAGGCCGCCGTACGCGCGGTACTGGCCGAGGCCGACACCGCGGCGGCCGCCCGGCAGGCCCCGGCCGACCCGGCCACCGCCGAGCGGACGGCGGACACCGCGGAACGCCGGCTGCGCGAGGCCGCCTCCGCACGGGACGCCGCCGCCCGCTGCTGCGCCGAGCTGGACCGTCTCTCCGCGCGGGCCGCCGCTGCCGTGCGCACCCTCGCACCGCTGCGCGACGAGTACGACCGGGTCGCCCGGCTCGCCGCCCTCACCGCCGGCACCTCCGCCGACAACGAACGCAGGATGCGCCTGGAGTCGTACGTGCTGGCGGCCCGGCTGGAACAGGTGGCCGCCGCGGCGACCGTCCGCCTGCAGCGCATGTCGTCGGGCCGGTACACCCTCGTCCACTCCGACGACCGCACCGGGCGCGGCCGCAGCGGTCTCGGCCTGCACGTGGTCGACGCCTGGACCGGACGGGAACGGGACACCGCCACCCTCTCCGGCGGCGAGACCTTCTTCGCCTCCCTCGCGCTCGCCCTCGGCCTCGCCGACGTCGTCACCGACGAGACGGGAGGCGTCCGCCTGGACACCCTCTTCATCGACGAGGGCTTCGGCAGCCTCGACGACCAGACCCTGGACGAGGTCCTCGACGTCCTGGACTCCCTGCGCGAACGCGACCGCAGCGTCGGCATCGTCAGCCACGTCGCCGACCTGCGCCGCCGGATCCACGCCCAACTGGAGGTCGTCAAGGGCAGATCGGGGTCGGTGCTCAGGCTGCGCGGTGTCGGATGAGACAGGCGCGGGGACGGCCGCGTGACGCGTGACGTCAGTGCCCCAGCGGCCGCCGGGGCAGCGGTGAGGAGTACACCACGCTGGTGGTCACCGAGCCGAGCGCGCCTATCTTCCCCGAGATCTTCTCCAGGTGGGACATGGAGCGCGCGGCGACCTTGATGACGAAGCAGTCGTCGCCCGTGACGTGGTGCGCCTCGAGGATCTCGGGGGTCACCGCGACCAGGTCGTGGAACGGCTTGTAGTTGCCGTTGGGATACCTCAGCCGCACGAACGCCAGGATCGGCAGGCCGAGCCGCTCGGGGTCGACGACCGCCGCGTACCCCTGGATCACGCCGGCCTCCTCCAGCCGGCGGACCCGTTCGGTGACGGCGCTCGCCGACATGGAGACCTCGCGGGCCAGCTCGGCGTAGCTGGCCCGTCCCGCGCGCTGAAGGACCTCGAGGATGCGCCAGTCGGTGGCGTCCGGGGAATACACGGTCATCCCGGATGAATAGCAGGGCAATCCCCGGCCGGGCAAGAGGAAGGCCGTGGATCGGCCCTTCAACGCCCCGGCCCCGGACCATAGATTCTCAGCCATGACGACCACGACGGCCATGACGACCACGACCGCCGGCGCAACAGTCACGACGACCGCACCGCCGACGACCGCACCGCCGACGACCGCGCCGGCTTCCACCGGCGCCGTTTCCGGGAACCCGGTTCTGCGCGTCGCCCCCGCCGCCCCCGCCGAGGCGGCCGCCTACTTCCGGGCGAGCCTCGCCTTCCACGCCGACGTCTCCGACGTGGCGGCCGCGCTCGCGTCCGGTACCGACCCCGGCTTCACCGTCGTCGACACCCGCTCCACCGAGTCCTGGGACCAGGGCCACCTCCCCGGCGCGATCCATCTGCCGACCGCACTCGTCCCCGAGCAGGCCGAGGGGCTCCTGGACAGGTCGGTGCCCGTCGTGACGTACTGCTGGGGCCCCGGCTGCAACGGCGCCACCCGCGCCGCCCTCGCCCTCGCCGAACTCGGCTACCGGGTGAAGGAGATGCTCGGCGGCTTCGAGTACTGGGCCCGCGAGGGCTTCGGCTACGAGACCTGGCAGGGCCCGGCACGCCGGGACGCCGACCCGCTGACGGCCCCCCTGGAAGGCGAGTGCGGCTGCTGAGGCGTCGGCGCCTCCGCACACAGCGCACCGGACCGAACCGGCCGGCACGCTCGCGTCAGGTGCTCAACGCAACCCCTCGAAGGCGATGTTCAGGTGCCGGGGGCCGCGCAGCACGGCGTTCGGCCGGTAGGGCGGCGGGTCCTCGACCAGACGAGGGTCCTCCAGCCGCCGGGCCAGCTCGGACAGGGCGATCTGCGTCTCCAGGCGGGCCAGCGGTGCGCCGAAGCAGCTGTGGATGCCGCTGCCGAACCCGAGGTGCTGGATGTCCTCGCGGTCGGGGTCGAAGCGCCCGGGGTTCTTGAACCGCTCCGGGTCCCGGTTGCCGGCGGCGAGGACGAGCCAGATGCGGGAGCCCTTGGGGATCCTGACCCCGCGCACCTCGATGTCGGCGATGGACGCACGCTGCGGCACGAGCTGGACCGGCGGCTCGTAGCGCAGCAGCTCTTCCACGATCCTGATCGAGAGGCCGGGGTCCTCGCGCAGGCGCTGCAGGATCTCCGGGTGGCGCAGCAGGGTCAGCATGCCGTTGGTGATCAGGTTGACGGTCGTCTCGTGACCGGCGATCAGCAGCAGGACGGAGGTGCTGAGCACCTCCATCATCGTCATGGAGCCTTCCGGGCCGCGGCTGTCGACCAGGTCGGACAGGAGGTCGTCCTGCGGATCCTTGGAGCGCTGCTCGACCAGCCCGGCCAGGTACATGCCGAGCTGCATGCGGGCCTCCTGCGCGGCCTTGTGGAAGTCGGGGTCTCCGGCATGGCGCGTCTCGGGGTCGAGGGTCGCGACCAGCGGATCGACCCACGCACGGAACCGCGGCTCGTCCTCCCGGGGGACCCCGAGCAGCCGGCAGATCACCGTCACCGGGAAGGGATAGGCGAACTGGTCGACCAGGTCGATCTGACGCGCGTCTCCGAAGCCGTCGATCAGCCCCGCGACGATCTCCCGCATCTCCCCCCGCATGTTCTCGATCCGCCGGGGCCGGTGCGGCGGGCCGAAGGCGCTGTTGGCGATCCGCCGCAGCCGGTCGTGCTCGGGCGGGTCGAGGCGCAGGAACGACGGCGGCAGCCCGCCCGTCTCGTCCCCCTGGTTCAGCGAGTCCTCGTCCCCGGCGGCGGCCAGGTTCTTGGCGTCGGAGCTGATCCGCGGATCGTGGAGCAGCGCCTTGATGTCGTAGTACGAGCTGATGATGTACGGGCCGTTCTCCTCCTCGTGGAGGACCGGTGTCCTGCGGAGTTCCTCGTACACCGGGTAGGGGTTGGCGCGGTTCGCGAAGTCGGTGATCTGACGCAGAAGCGAGTCGTGCGGCATGACAGGTCCTTGGAGCGTCGGCGCCGGGCGGCGGTCAGTGGCGGGCGGGATGGAAGACCAGCTGCTGGTCGGCCGGCGAGTAACCGCTGAGGGTCACCATGGGGCCGTGCGTCGGCAGGGACGGGTCCGGGAAGTCGGCGTCCACCGGATTCCGGCCCTCGGGGCGCCGGTCCATCGTCGGGTAGTCCACCGGGAACGGCGCGCCCTGCTCGATCTGCCGCTCGTAGAACTCCAGCCAACGCGTGTTGTCGAAGCTCACGGCGGCGATGACACGCCCCTTGTAGCCGTACACGCCGACGAACCGGCGTTCGGCCAGCGAGCCCTGCGTGATCATGAGCTGCTCGCCCATGGGCGGCACACCGACCGACTTGATGTTCACACCGAACATCGAGGACCAGAAGGCCGGCACCCACAGGTGCGGCCGCCGGTCCTCGCCCTCGCTGATCATGTTGTGCGCGGCCGTCTCCGCCTGCGCGACGGCGTTGCCCCAGTGTTCGAGCGAGAGGAACTGGTAGCCGAACAGCGCGTGCGGGGAACGCGCCACGTCACCCGCGACGAAGACGTCGTCGGTCACGATGCCCCGGAAGTCGAAGGCCCGGCAGCCCGCGTCGCAGGCGATGCCCCGGGGCCCGGCACCGAGACCGGACCCGGCCAGCCACTCGGTGTTGCGCATCGACCCCAGCGAGACGACCACGACATCCGCCTCGACGGTGCTCTCGTCGGACAGATGCACGGCCCGCACCCTGCCCGCCGGGTCGCCCTCCAGCGAGGTCACCGTGACCCGGGTGCGCAGGTCCACGCCGTTCTCGATCTGCAGATCGGCGGCGACCGCACCGATCACCCCGCCGAGCGCGCCCACCAGCGGGGCGCCCGCGCGCTCCGCCACGGTGACGGGGATGCCCATCTCCCGGCAGGCCGAGGCGACCTCCGAACCGGCGAACCCGGCACCGATGATGAACACCCTGCGCGGCCCCGCCTTCAGCCGCTGGTAGAGCCCCACCGCGTCGTCACGTGTGCGCAGCAGGCAGACGCCGTCCAGCCGCGCCTCCTCCTCCTTCGGCCAGGGCCGGGCACGGACGCCGGTCGCGATCAGCAGCCGGTCGTACTCCACCTCGTCCCCGTCGGCCAGCCGCACCCGCCTGGCGGTCAGGTCGAGACCCGCCGCCGCGACCCCCAGCCGCCACTTGGCGTCGACCTCCCGGCGGTGCGGCAGCTCGGTGTGGCGCGGGGAGGCCTTGCCCAGCAGCACCCCCTTCGACAGCGGCGGCCGGTCGTACGGCTCGTACGGCTCGTCACCGATCATGGTGAGCGAACCGGTGAAACCCTCTGCGCGCAGCGTCTCAGCGGCGCGCAGACCGGCCAGCGAGGCGCCGACGATCACGATCCGGCCCTCACGCTTGAACCGGTCGAGGTGATCAGCGCACATCGGACGCCCCCCACGCGGATCCGGCCACCGACCCCTGTGCCGGCCCGTCCGGGGACCCGCCGGCTCCGTCCAGCCCGTCGGCGGTGATCGCCTGCACCGGGCAGGCGGCGACGGCACGCGCCACCCGCTCCCGCTGGTCCTGCTCCGCCCGCGGGTTGTACAGCAGCGACTCCTCGCCGTGCATGGCGAAGACATCGGGCGCGAGGAACGCGCACTGCGCGTAACCCTGACACTTGTTGAGATCGACGACGAGCCTCATCGACGGTCCGCCCTTCCGGTGGCCAGGTCCGGTGCGCACCACGCGTTGCGTGCGGTCATCTCCGGACGGCGGTCATGTCCCGCACGCCAGCATGGGAGCCGCGCCGGTCCGCCCGCGCGCCGGGCGGGCCGTTCGGGTGAGGCCGGGAGTGGGGGTGGGGCCGGGCCGGCCGGATCACGCGGAGGCGGCGGTACGGGCCCCGGTGCGGGGGCCCGTCACGAGGATGTGGACGCTGAGCAGCAGCGACCAGGCCGGGAAGACCAGTTCCGCCCAGGGCACGTTCGACGACAGGACGAGCAGCGCCAGGGCGGTCAGGAAGCCCACGGTCGTGAGCCAGCGCGGCAGGACACCGAGACGGTGGCCGATCACCGACATGGAGCTCACGAAGACGGCCGCCATCCGCATGGCGTACCCCGTCATCAGCGTGTACGCGAAGTGGCGGCCGAAGTCCCAGGCGGACAGCCCGGGCACCGTGCCGGCGGGGTGGCCGACCGCGAGCACGGCACCGGCCGCCGCCGCGGCACCGAACAACGTGGCGGTGAAGACCAGCCCGCTGCCGAGGAGGACCGTCGCGAGGAACTTGTCCTCGACCGCACCGACGTGCGCGCGCACCGCGCCGATGAACCACAGGAAGAAGATTCCGGCGAACGGCACGAGGGCCAGGGCCGTGCGCAGCGCCTTGCGCCGCCCGGACTCGGTGAACCACTGGACGGTGACCGCGTCGGCTCCCTGCGGAATTCCCAGCCGGACCAGGACGATCACCGCCGCCAGCAGCAGTGCGAACACCACACCGGCCAGCCCGGCCGCCCGCGGCGTCTCCAGTGCCTGCTGCCCCGGCCCCTTGTGCTGCATACCCGGCCCGCCTCCTCCGCATCGGCCCCCGGCACCAGCTAGCGACCTCCCCACCACTCGCGCCAGCGGGAGGCGGCCGTACGGCCGAGCGTGGACACGCCGGTCAGCGCACGGCCGGGATCCGCGCGAGCGTGGCCGCACCGGCCGGCTCAGCGGCGAGGTCGACGCCGTCCGCCCGGTCGGGCGGACGCGCCGGTCGGTTCACCCGGCGGCCGGGCCGTCGGCGAGTCGGCCTGGTCGGGTGGGGCGCACCGGTCGGTTCACCCCGGTGGCCCGGGCCGCCGGCGAGGCCCGTACGGTCGGTGCCGTACGGCCTCCCGCCGGAGGCAGGCTGGAAGAGGGAGGCTCCGGGAGGCCCGGACAGGGATGCTCAGAGCCGGGACAGCTCGTCCACCAGGTCGTCCAGGCCCAGCGAACCCTGCGAGAGCGCCGCCATGTGCCAGGCCTTCAGGTCGAACGCGTCGCCGTGCCGCTCGCGCGCCTTCTCCCGGCCCAGCAGCCAGGCCCGCTCGCCGAGCTTGTAGCCGATCGCCTGCCCCGGAATCGTCAGGTACCGGGTCAGCTCGCTCTCCACGAAGTCCGCCGGCCGGCTGGTGTGGGCGCCGAAGAACTCCTGCGCCAGCTCCGGCGTCCACCGCTCACCGGGACGGAACGGCGAGTCCGCCGGGATCTCCAGCTCCAGGTGCATGCCGATGTCCACGATCACCCGGACCGCCCGCATCATCTGCGCGTCCAGGTAGCCGAGCCGCTCCTCCGGGTCCGCCAGGTAGCCCAGCTCGTCCATCAGCCGCTCCGCGTACAGCGCCCAGCCCTCGGCGTTGGCGCTGACCCCGCCGACCGTCGCCTGGTAGCGCGAGAGGTCCTCGGCCACGTGCGCCCACTGCGCGAGCTGCAGATGGTGCCCGGGCACGCCCTCGTGGTACCACGTGGACACCAGGTCGTAGACGGGGAACCGGGTCTGGCCCATCGTCGGCAGCCAGGTACGGCCGGGCCGGGAGAAGTCCTCCGTCGGAGCCGTGTAGTAGGGCGCCGCCGCGCCACCGGGCGGTGCGATGCGCGACTCCACCTTCCGCACCCGCTCGGCGAGTTCGAAGTGGGTGCCGTCCAGGTCCTCGATCGCCTTGTCCATCAGGCCCTGCAGCCAGGCGCGGACCTCTTCCACGCCCTCGATGTGCCGGCCGTGCTCGTCGAGGTGCGCGAGCGCCACCCACGGCGTCTCGGCGCCGGGCAGGATCTTCTCCGCCTCGCGCTCCATCTCGCCGAGGAGCCGGTGGAACTCCGACCAGCCGTAGGCGTACGCCTCGTCCAGGTCCAGGTCGGTGCCGTTGAAGTAACGGGACCAGCGTGCGTACCGCTCGCGCCCCACCGTGTTCGGCGCGCCCTCCACGGCCGGCGCGTACACCTCCCGCAGCCAGTCCCGCAGCTCCGCCAGGGCCCCGGTCGCCGCCCGCGCCGCCTCGTCCAGCTCCGTGCGCAGCGCCGCGGGACCGGCGGCGGCGAAGTCCTCGTACCAGCCGCGGCCCGAACCGTCCGTGTCGGCCCACTCGGTGAGCTGCTCGATGAAAGTGGCGGTCGGCCGGGGCCCCGCGAGCAGCTTGCGGTCCAGGCCGAGCCGGAGGGATTCGCGGTAGCCCGCGAGCGCGCCCGGGACCGCGCGCAGCCGCTCGGCGATCGCCGCCCAGTCCTCGTCCGTCTGCACCGGCATGATCGTGAAGATGTCCCGCACCGAGTGACCGGGCGTGTGCATGTTGCCGACCGCCCTCAGGTGCTCGTCCGCCTCGTGGACGGCGAGTTCGGCGGTCAGCCGCTCCCGCAGCAGCCGCCCGCAGCGCCGCTCCGCGTCGCTGTCCGCCCCGGGCTGCCGCTCCGCCTCGTCCAGCCGCGCGAGGGTGGCCCGCGTCAGCTCCGCGAGAGCCTCCTGGCCCGCCGGCGAGTAGTCGGGCAGTCTGCTCGAACTCTCCCTCACACCGAGGTAGGTACCGGTGACCGGGTCCAGGGCGATGAGGTCGTCCACGTAAGCGTCGGCGACCTGACGGGGCAGCGGGCTCTTGGTCTCAGACATGCGGCCCATCCTCGTACGACGAGGATCACCGCGTCACCCACGTACGGGGGTATTCAGCTCTCGGCGTGGCCGGGAGGCAGCAGTGGCCCGCACTCCCACTGCTGGAAGATCAGCCGGGTCTCCACCCGGGCCACCTCACGCCGCGAGGTGAACTCGTCGAGCACCAGCCGCTGCAGATCGGCCATGTCGGCCACGGCCACATGCACCAGGTAGTCGTCCGGCCCGGTCAGATGGAACACCGTCCGCGCCTCCGGCATGGCCCGGATCCGCTCCACGAACGGTCCCACCAGCTCCCGCCGGTGCGGCCGTACCTGCACCGACAGCAGCGCCTGGAGCCCGCGCCCGAGTTTGGCCGGATCGAGCCGCAGCCGGTGACCGAGGATCACGCCCGAGCGGCGCAGCCGCGCCACGCGGTCCAGACAGGTCGAGGGCGCCACGCCCACCTGGGCGGCGAGGTCACGGTAGGTGGTCCGGGCGTCGTTCTGCAGCAGGCGCAGCAGATGGAGATCCACCGGGTCCAGTACGACGGATTCGGTCATTGGCCGAACGTAGCACGGCCTCTGATGCCTGCCAGCCGCTCGATGTTCACCCTTCCGCCCATGGACACAGCGAGCACCCGTGCCTACGACGACGTACGCACCCCATCCAGAGCCCTGGCCACCGAGGCCGTGCACGCCGGACGCGACGATCTGGCCCGCCAGGGCCTGCACGCCCCGCCGATCGACCTGTCCACCACCTACCCCTCCTACGACAGCCGCGCCGAGGCCGCTCGCATCGACGCCTTCGCCACCGACGGCGCCGACCCCGTGGGGCCGCCCGTCTACGGCCGCCTAGGCAACCCGACCGTCGCCCGCTTCGAGACGGCCCTGGCCCGGCTGGAGGGCACCGAGTCCGCGGTCGCCTTCGCCAGCGGCATGGCCGCGCTCAGCGCGGTCCTCCTCGCCCGCTCCGCCGTGGGCCTGCGCCACGTCGTCGCCGTACGGCCGCTGTACGGCTGCAGCGACCACCTGATGACCGCCGGGCTCCTCGGTACGGAGGTCACCTGGACCGACCCGGCCGGCATCGGCGACGCGCTGCGCGCCGACACCGGGCTGGTGACGGTCGAGTCGCCGGCCAACCCGACCCTGGCCGAACTCGACCTGCGGGCCATCGCGCACGCCTGCGGTTCCGTGCCCCTGCTCGCCGACAACACCTTCGCCACGCCCGTGCTGCAACGGCCGGCCGAGCACGGTGCCCGGCTCGTGCTGCACAGCGCGACCAAGTACCTGGGCGGCCACGGCGACGTGCTGGCGGGGGTCGTCGCCTGCGACGAGGAGTTCGCGGGCCGGCTGCGGCAGATACGTTTCGCCACGGGCGGTGTCCTGCATCCGCTGGCGGGCTATCTGCTCCTGCGCGGCCTGTCCACGCTGCCGATACGGGTCCGGGCCGCCTCGGCCAACGCCGCCGAGCTGGTCCACCGGCTCGGCGCCGACCCGCGCGTGGCGCGCGTCCGCTATCCGCGGCTCGGGGGCGCCATGATCGCCTTCGAGGTGCACGGCGATCCGCACGAGGTCATCTCCCGGGTCCGGCTCGTCACCCCCGCGGTGAGCCTCGGCAGCGTCGACACCCTCATCCAGCACCCCGCCTCCATCAGCCACCGCATCGTCGACGCCGACGACCGGCGCGGGTCCGGGGTGAGCGACCGCCTCCTGCGGCTCTCCGTCGGCCTGGAGGACGTGGAGGACCTGTGGGCCGATCTCGACCAGGCACTGGGCCGGCCCACCCGCGCCCCGCGACCGCTCCAGGAAGCCGTGCGCTGAACGGACCCCGGCCGTCCGGTGCTGCGCGGCCCACGGACCGGCCGGCCGGCTCCGCCGTTGTCCGTACCGGCGTGCCGGCGCAGCCCCTCGATCCGGTCGCCCCGGGGGCCGCGCACCGCCGCCGCACCCCGCCGGCCGCCCGGCACGGTCACGGTCGGCCGGGAGGCCCGGCGGTGCGCGGTCCGGCGGCCCGGCACCGAGGTCGGTGCCGGGCCGCCGGTGCACGGTGCGCGGTGGTCAGTCCGGGGTGCCGGGGCGAGGGGCCGAGGCGTTCGCGGTCCGGGCCGTGCGGTGGCCGGTCATGGCCGGCGTGGCGACGAGCCGGGCCGTGATGACCAGGGTGCCCTCCTCGACCTGGTAGTCCAGCGGCAGGCCGAGGCCGCGCATCGCGGCGACCATGCCCGTGTTGGACGCCCGCGTCACGGCGTACACGCTCTCGCAGCCGGCCTCCACCGCCAACGCCACCAGCCGGCGGAGGAGTTCGGTGCCGATGCCACGCCGCTGCCAGTCGTCCTCGACCAGCAGCGCGACCTCCGTCTCGTCACCGTCCCAGAGCAGATGCCCGAGGCCGACGATGCGGCCCGAGGCCGTCTGCGCCGCCAGCGTCCGCCCGAAGCGGGGGCTGAGCAGATGGTTCAGGTACCGGTCGGCGTCGCGGGCCGGTCCGTGGTACCGCATGTCGAGGGTGCGTGCCGAGCACCGCTCGTGCATCTCCCTCGCCGCCGTCAGATCCCCGGTGTCGACCCGGCGTACGGCGATGTCCTTCCCCTCGGGCAGCGTCAGCATGTCGTGGCCGCGCGGGATCCGCGGGCCGAGCCGGCCGTCCAGCTCCACCAGCGCCCGCGCCCGGGCGAACTCGGTCGGCGTGAAGGGGAGGTACGGCCGCTCCACGGTGATCACCCCGCCCTCCGGAGCGCGCAGCCGCAGGACCGTGTCCTCCAGCACGCCCTCCACCGGTACCGGCTCGGGACCGCGCCCCCCGCCGACCGGCGCCCCGGGCAGCGAGCGGATCGTGCACCGGCCCAGCAACTGACGCAGTGCCAGCGGAAGTTCGGCGGCGTCCAGCGCGGTGCGGGCCGCCAGGCCGAGGACCCGGGTGGGGGCGTCGACCAGGTCGTGCGCGTCGGCACGCTCGATCCAGGTGGAGCCGCCCCCGGCCAGCGCGACCGCCCGGGTGATCTCGGCCGCCGGCAGCTCGCCCGGTCCCCGCAGCAGGAACTCGTCCACGGTCCCGTCGGCCAGCGGATGCGTCTGCAGGCTCAGGATGTCGACCCGCCGCTCGGCCAGCGCCGTGCACAGCACGGCCAGCGAGCCCGGCTCGTCCTGCACCGTCGTCCGCATCCGCCACAGCACGCCGGCGCCGGTCACGGCGTCCGCGCCGCCGTCGGGCCGCTGGGCGCCGGACTGCCCGGCCGACCGCGTTTCGGCGGCCTGCCGGGCACCGGTATCGCCGGCCGGCGGTGCGTGCCCGTGGCGCCTGGCCCACCACACGTGGAAGCCCGCCGTGGCCGCAAGCACGATCGCCGAGATCACCAGCAGGGCCGGGCCGTCGGGTCCGTGGCCGATCAGGTTCGCCACCGCGTCCGCCACGGCGACGGCGGTGAAGAGCGCGGCGAGTTCGACGAGGTCCCGCCGCCAGTGGTGCACGGGTCGTCCGTGCTTCGTCCGGGTCACATCAGACATCTCTGGAGTCATGCACCCACTGTGGAGGAAGGGTGTTGCGTGATCACGAACTGCTTGTGACCGATGGGTAAAGCGTGCTCCGCCCCTTTTATCGGCTTTCCCGTGCCGGACGTCCGCCGGAGCCCGCCCGACCCGTGGAGACGCCGACCGGGAGGGGGGATTGCCGGGCCGCGCTCCGGGGGATGACGCCGGTGCGCGGCTCCGTGTCAAGGGTACGGGAGCCGCAGCCGCCTACTGGCCGACCCGGCCGGGCTGCAGCCGCCGGGTGAACAGTACGGTGCCGTCCTGCTCCCGCAGCCGGACCGTCAGCTCTCCGCTGCCGCCGTCGATGTCGACCTCGCCGAAGAACTGGTAGCCGCCCGCGGGGGAGACGTTGGACGCGGCCGGCGCCTTCACGAACACCCGCTCCGGGCCGAAGGTGCCGTCCAGGGCGCTGGCCGGGAACGCACCGGCGTTGAGCGGGCCGGAGACGAACTCCCAGAACGGCTCGAAGTCGGTGAACGCGGCCCGCGACGGCTGGTAGTGCTGGGCGGAGGTGTGGTGCACGTCCGCCGTCAGCCACACCGTGCCGGTGATCCGCCGGTGCTTGACGAACCGCAGCAGCTCGGCGATCTGCAGCTCACGGCCGAGCGGGGCGCCCGGGTCGCCCTGCGCCACGGCCTCGATGTTCGGGCTGCCCTCGGTGGCGTCGGGCACGACGAGGCCGAGCGGCATGTCGGCGGCGATCACCTTCCACACCGCACGCGAGCGTGTCAGCTCCCGCTCGAGCCACTCCAGCTGCTCCCGGCCCATGATGCCCTGCGGGTCGGCGCTCTGGTCGTCGGGGGAGTTGGCGTTGCGGTAGGTCCGCATGTCCAGCACGAACACGTCCAGCAGCGGGCCATGGCGAAGCACCCGGTGGACGCGGCCCTCCCGTGCGCCCGGACGCAGCGTGGAGACCGGGAAGTACTCACCGAACGCCCGCCGGGCACGCGCGGCGAGGACGTCGACGCTCTTCTCGGTGTACCGGGTGTCGGAGGCGGCGATCACCTCGCCCGGATACCAGTTGTTGCGCACCTCGTGGTCGTCCCACTGGACGATCGAGGGCACCTGGGCGTTGAACCGGCGCAGGTTCTCGTCCAGCAGGTTGTAGCGGAAGTTGCCCCGGTACTCGGCGAGGGTCTCGGCGACCTTCGACTTCTCCTCGGTGGTGACGTTGCGCCAGGTGCTGCCGTCGGGCAGTGCCTGGGTGGCGCTGACGGGGCCGTCGGCGTAGATGGTGTCGCCGCTGCACAGGAAGAAGTCGGGGTCGAGCCGGGCCATGGCGTCGTAGATGCGGTAGCCGCCGCGGTCGGGGTTGATGCCCCAGCCCTGGCCGGCCAGATCCCCCGACCACAGGAAGCGCACGCCGTCGCGGCGGTGCCGGGAGACGGTGCGGAAGGTTCCGGTGACCGGCTCGCCGGCACGGCGTGGATCGTCCGGATCGGCCAGCAGCACGCGGTAGTGGATCTGCTCTCCGGACGGCAGACCGTGCAGCCGGGTGGTGCCGGTGAAGTCCGTGCCGGCGCCCAGCAGCGGGCCGTGCCATCTGCGCGGGTTGCGGAACGACTCGGTCGCCGCGGTCTCCACGATCATCCGGGCCGGCCGGTCGGACCGCACCCACACCAGTCCGGAGTCGGCTGTCACGTCGCCCGTCTGCACGCCCCAGCCCACCCGGGGACGCCCGGAGCGGGCGAACGCCGGGGCGGCACCGAGCCCCACGGGCAGGGTCAGGGCGGCCGACGCGGCGAGCGAGCCGCGCAGCAGGCTGCGGCGGCCGGGGAACGGACGGTGGGACATGGCTGCGCCTCCAGGATCGGGATCCGGCCGATGTGCAGAGCCACACCTACTGGTGCGCCGCGGCGCGCACGGAAACCGAAGGTGAACAACCGCCCGCCGCGCCGGCTCCGCCGGCACCGCACGGCGACGGCCCGTCAGCCGGGGGCGAGGAGGCCGCCGTTACGCGCGGGCGGCGGGTACGGGCCCGCACTCCTCGCCGCGACGTGTCCTACCCGGCCGCTCAGCGGCTGCCGTCCAGGATGACCCGGGCGACCAGCGCCGGGTCGTCGTTCATCGGGCAGTGTCCGCAGCCGGGCAGCCGCACCAGCCGGGCGTGCGGGATGAGCCGCTTGGCGCGCACGCCCTGACGGCGGACGAGGAGCCGGTCCCTGGTGCCCCAGGCCACCGTGACCGGCAGGCCCGGCAGATCGTCGGTGAACCGGACGGTGGTGCCGGCCCGCAGGGTCGCGTCGAAGCCGGTCGCCCCCGCGAGGGCGAGCGTCTCGGCGACCACGGCCTGCGGGGCCCGGCGCGCGGGGCGGCCGTAGATCGTGCTCGTCAGTGCGGTGCGGCCGGCCGCGCTACGGCTCAGCCGTTCCACCAGCGGCAGCGGGAGCCGCTGGGCGATGCCCCGCATCGCGAGCAGCACCCCGAAGGCGTACCGGCGTTCGGCCTCCGTCCAGAAACCGGCCGGCGAGAACGTCGTGACGGACCGCACGAGCTTCTCCCGGGCCAGTTCCAGGGCGAGCAGGCCGCCCAGCGAATTGCCCGCGACGTGCGGCCGGTCCAGGCCCAGTGCCCCGAACAGGGCGCCGAGCACGGAGTAGGTCGTCGGCAGGTCGTAGGCGAGGCCGGCCGGCAGGGCGGGGGAGGCGCCGAAACCCGGGAGGTCGACGGTGATCACATCGCGTTCGCCGGCGAGGATGTCCACGACCGGGTCCCAGGCCTGCCGGTGATGGCCTATGCCGTGCAGCAGGACCAGCGGTTCGCCGTGTCCCACGCGCGCGTAGGACACGGTCACGTCCTTCGGGCCGTGTGCGCTGGGGACCTTGAAGGAGACGGTGGCGGACATGGGTGCTCCTCGTCTGGATGCTGACGGACGCCGTAGACAGCTTGTCAGCGATTACTACCGGCGGGTAGCCCTCGGCGGGGCGCGCGCCGTCCAGCCCTGTCGCGGCCTCCGCGAAGATGGCGGGGCGGGCCCCGGCCCGCCGCCGCCGTGACCCACTCCGGTACAGGACTTCGCGGTCCGGACCGGCTTCGGAATGGATCATTCCGGTTGGACACCCGGCGGGCGTGTCGGATGGGATGGAGGCATGACCGCCGACCTCGGGACCGACGTCTTCGAAGAGCACCGGCCCCTGCTCATGGGCGTTGCCTACCGGATGCTGGGCCGGGTCGCCGACGCCGAGGACGTGGTTCAGGACAGCTGGCTGCGCTGGTCCGGAGCGGATCGCGCGGCCGTCCGCGAACCGCGCGCCTACCTCGTGCGGACCGTCACGCGGCTGGCCATCGACCGGCTGCGCCAGGTACAGGCGCGCGGCGAGGCCTACCCCGGGCCGTGGCTGCCGGAGCCGTACCTCACCGAGTTCGGCGACACCGTCCCCGACACCGCGGACCTGGCCCTGCTCGCCGAGACGGTCTCCTTCGCCGTCCTGGTCGTGCTGGAGTCCCTCTCGCCGCTGGAGCGGGCGGTCTTCGTGCTCCGGGAGGCCTTCGGCTATCCGTACGCCGAGATCGCCACCCTGCTCGACCGCGGCGAGCCGGCGGTACGGCAACTCGCCGGGCGGGCCCGCCGGCACGTGGCCGAACGGCGGCCGCGCTTCGAGGTCGACCCGGCCGAGCGCCGCGACCTGACCGCCCGCTTCCTCGCCGCCGCCGGCGACGGGGACATCGAGGGGCTGATGTCCCTGCTGGCCCCGGACGTCCGCCTGGTCGGCGACAGCGGCGGCAAGGCCAAGGCGCCGCTGCGGACCCTGCACACCGCCGACAAGGTCGGCCGTTTCCTCGTCGGCGTCGCCCGCACCGGCCCGGCGCTCACCTACGAGTTCGTGGAGGTCAACGGCGGACCCGCCGTGCTGGGGCGGTTCGGCGGCACACCCGACACCCTGTTCCAGCTCGACATCGCCGACGGCCGCGTCGCCACCGTGTACATCGTGCGCAACCCCGACAAGCTGCGGCACCTCGCGCGCCGCTGAGCCGCGCCCGCGAAGCCCCCGTCGTACGACGGGGGCTTCGCCGCGACGTCACGCGCACCGTTCCGTGCGAACGCCTCGTGAACGCTCCACGGCCGGCCGTTCTGTGAGCTGCCCAAGGACCGAGGATTGGTCTTGACCAAGGGTGACGGCAGCCCTATGGTCGCAGAGAAGTGCAACAACCTTTAATAAACAAGGGCGCTAAAAACCGCCGGACCACGGCTCTTGCGGAGGACAGGGTGGGGACCACGCAGCTCGAATCGGTGCCGGAACCGAAGTACTGGCATCTCAAGACCGTGCTCAGTGAGGCACTCGACTCCGAGTTCTCGGTCGGCGAGATCCTGCCCAACGAGCGTGACCTGGCCGCCCGCTTCGGCGTGGCCCGCGCCACGCTCCGCCAGGCCCTCGAACAGCTGGAGCTGGAGGGCCGGCTGCAGCGCCGCCGCGGCGTCGGCACCACCGTCGCGCCCCCGCGCGTGGGCGTGGCCGTCGGCACCGAGCGGCACACCTGGCCGGGGGACGCCTCGGACGCCTGGCAGCCCCTCGACAGTGCCTTGGACACTCCGCCCCCGGCCGTCGCCGGTGCCCTGGAGACCGGCCCGGACGAGGCCGTCCACATCGTCCGCCGCTCCCGCATGTCCCACGGTCAGCGCGTCGCCACCGAGCTGCTGTACGTCACGACGGCCTCGGTGCCCGACCTCTCCGCGATCGACACGCCGTCCGGGGCGGCCCGCGCGCGTGCGGTGCTGCGCGAGCTGCAGCGCCTCGAACTGGAGGGCCAGGACCGCGCCGTCGAGCTGGGCTCCGCGCGCGCGGACGACGCCAAGGAACTCGACCGGCTCCCCGGCTCGCCCGTCCTCGTCGTCACCACGCGTTTCTTCGCCCAGGGCCGCACCGCGGCCCTCTCCACGGCGACCTACCGGGCCGACACCTGCCGGCTGACCTTCGGCGACTCGGCCGGTGTGGAGATACACCACACCCCCGACCGGCAGGCCTCCTGACCCGCGACCGGCAGGCTCACCCCCGGGACCGGCAGGTTTCCCGACCCGCGACCGGCAGGCCGAACCCGCGACCGGCAGGCTTCCCGACCCGCGACCGGCAGGGTTCCCGACCCGCGCGACCGGCAGGCTCACCCCCGGGACCGGTAGGTTTATCGACCCGCGACCGACGGGATTCCCGACCCGGGCCGGCCCCGCTGCGTCAGCGGCGGGCCGTCGCCGCGCCCTCGACCGCGAAGAGTTGCTCCTCGACGTGGTCCAGGGCGAGCCGCAGCGCGCCCGTGGCCACGGCCGCCTCGCCCAGCAGGGACAGTGTCACCCGGGGCGGCCGCAGGCAGTAGCGGGCCAGCTCACCGCGCAGCGGTTCCAGTACGCCGTCCAGACCCGCCGCCCAGCCGCCGACCACGACCAGCTCCGGATCGAGCGCCAGCACGAGCGCGGCGACATCGTGCACGAGCCGCTGGATGAACCGCTCGACGGCCGCCCGGGCCCGCTGGTCGCCCTCGCGAGCCAGCGCGAACACCTCGGCGACGGCCTGCTCGTCCAGTGGGTGCAGCGGTTCGTCGGTGGTGGACAGCAGCGTCTCCGGGGTGGCCTCACGCCCCAGCAGATGCAGCGCCCCGATCTCCCCGGCGGCACCGCCGTAACCGCGGTGCAGCCGTCCGCCGATCAGCGAACCGGCACCGGGGCTCAGCCCCGCCAGCACGAACACGACGTCGCCGGTCTCCGTCGCCGCGCCCTTCCAGTGCTCGGCGACGGCCGCCGCGTTGGCGTCGTTCTCCACGAGCACGGGACAGCTGAAGGAGCGGCTGAGCCGCTCACCCAGGTTCAGGCCCGTCCACTGCGGCAGCGCCGTGCTCAGCCGCACCGTGCCGCCGGCCTCCACGATGCCCGGTGTGCCCACGCCCACCGCCCGCAGCGAGCTGCGTGCGACCCCGGCCCTGCGCAGGAGTTCGGCGACCGCACCGCGCAGCCGGTCGAGCCGTTCGTCCGCCGACGCGGTCTCCTCGACCTGCTTGGCCTGCGCGCCCAGTACCCGGCCGTCCAGGTCGGACAGCAGCGCGGCGACCCGGTGCGGACCGATCTCCAGGCCGAGCAGATGCCCCGCCTCGGCCCGGAACCGGAACCGGCGGGCAGGCCGCCCCTGACGGCGCGCGGTGCCCTCGTCGGCCGGCGTCTCCACGACGAGCCCGGCCTCGATGAGTCCTTCGACGACGCCCTCGACGGTCGGCCGGGACAGGCCCGTGACACGGGTGACCTCGGTGAGAGTCGCGCAGTCCGTGGCACGCAGCGCGTGCAGCACCACCGCGGAGTTTATCCTTCGCAGCAGCGACGGATCGCCGCCGGTCAGCTGCCCCACCGTCCGTCCTTCCAGCTCGCGGGCGTGTTGGGCGGATCGTACTCGGCCCGGCGCGCCCCCGGCGAGTGCCGGGTCCCCCCGTGCCGCGCCGGCCGCCGGAGCGGGCACCGGCGCACGGCCGCGAACCGGCGCGCGACGTCCGCCGGCGCGGGCCGCCGCAACCCGTCGCCGTCCGCCCGAACGGCTCGATCGGCCCGGGCGCCGCGGCTCGAACGGCCCGCTCGCCGCGGGTCGATCAACCCCCTCGGCGTGGCTCGACGAAGCCCGCCACAGGGGTTCGACGCAGCCCGTCAGCGTGGCTCGACGAAACCCGACTCGTACGCCGCGATCACCGCCTGGGTGCGGTCGCGCGCGCCGAGCTTGGCCAGTACGCCGCTCACGTGCGACTTCACCGTCTCGGTCCCGACGACCAGCCGCTCGGCGATCTCCCCGTTCGACAGTCCGCCCGCCATCAGCCGCAGCACCTCCGCCTCACGTTCCGTCAGCCGGGCCCTGTCCAGCGCGGCGCGCGCCGGCCGGTCGCCGTCGCCGTACCGCGCGGCGAGGCGACGCACGGAGGCGGGGAACAGCAGCGACTCGCCCTCGGCCACCAGCCGGACCGCATGCACGATCTCGGCCGGCCGCGCCCGCTTCAGCAGGAAACCGTCGGCACCCGCGCGCAGCGCCTCGTACACGAACTCGTCGTCCTCGAAGGTCGTCACCACCAGGATCTTCGGCGGCGCCTCGACGGTGCGCAGCACCGCGCGCGTGGCCTCGATCCCGTCCATCAGCGGCATGCGGACGTCCATCGCGACCACGTCCGGGCGCAGCCTGCGCACCAGCGGAATGACGGCCGCCCCGTCCGCCGCCTCGCCCACCACCTCGATGTCGGGCTGCGCCTCCAGCACGGCACGCAGGCCCGCGCGGACCAGGGGTTCGTCGTCGACCAGAAGCACGCTCACAGGCATCCGGCCAGCGTAGATCAGCCCAGCGGCAGCTCCACCCGCACCTGCCAGTCGCCCTCCGCGGGTCCGGTACACGCGCTGCCCCCGAGCAGGGCGGCACGCTCCCGTATGCCGCGCAGTCCGCTGCCCCGCCCGGCCCCGGGCACCCTGTCCGGCAGCGGGTTGCGCACCTCCAGGGTGAGCCCGCCGGCGACGACGGCCAGCCGGACCCGTACGGGAACGGCACCGGCGTGCCGCAGCACATTGGTGAGCGCCTCCTGCAGGATGCGGTACCCCTCCCGCGACACGGGCCCGGACAGGGCGTCCACGGCTCCGGTCACCTCGGCGTCGACCTCGGCGCCCGAGGCGCGCGCCGACTCCAGGAGCCGGTCGGCCTCGGCCAGCGTGGGCCGGGCGCTCGCCGGCCGCTCCGACTCGCGCAGCACCCCGAGGACCCGCTCCAGATCCTTGAGGGCCGCCCGTCCGGTCTCCTCGATGGCGTCCAGCGCCCGGTCGGTGAACTCCGGATCGCCCGCCGCCCGTGCCGCACCCGCCTGCACCACCGCCACCGTCAGGGCGTGCCCGATGGAGTCGTGCAGCTCCCGGGCGATGCGGGTGCGTTCGAGCAGCTGCTCGGTGCGCTCCTCCAGGGCGGCCAGCCGCTCGGCAGCGGACGTGCCGAGGAGCCGGCGCGCGCCCACCGTGGCCAGCTCACCGAGTCCGACCACGGCTCCGTACAGAGCGAGCAGCGGCAGCGGGGTCAGCAGGACGTACGCCGGATGCGGCTCCAGCCGGCCCGGCCAGAGGACACCGGAAGGCGTGTGCCCCCAGCCGCACTTCACCAGCTCGACGGCGGTGACGGGAAACCACACCGATGCGGCGACCGTCGCCCAGCCGAGGGCCATCCGCAGCTCCAGCCACAGCACCGTGCGCATCCGGTCCCGCCAGTTCGCCGACGCTGTCACGGAGATACCCGGATCCTCCTGACCGGGTGCCAGCAGCATCCTGGCCTGGACGCCCTCGCCCACGCGCACGGCGGGCAGCAGGCCGACCGGCACGAGGACGAGCGCGGGCACCCAGGGCTTCGACATGTCGATGAACATCCACAGGCTCTGCAGCAGCATCGGCACCCACAGATGCAGCAGGCGCGTGTACGTCGTGCCGCGCAGCAGCGGGCGCAGAAGGCGGGCCATGACGTCATCCTGGCAGCCGGCACCGACGACGGACCTCCCCCGTGCGGGGGAGACGATCTCCACCGACGGGGGAGGCACGGTCGTGCGCGCCTCGGTCAGGCTGATTGCCATGACCAGCATCGATGTACGAGAACTCACCAAGGAGTACGGCACCCGGCGGGCCGTGGACGGGCTCACCTTCAGCGTCCGGCCCGGCCGCGTGACCGGCTTCCTCGGCCCCAACGGCGCCGGAAAATCCTCCACCATGAGGCTCGTCCTCGGCCTCGACCGGCCCACCTCCGGAACCGCCACCCTCGGCGGTCGCCCCTACGCCGAACTCCGTGAACCCCTGCGTCACGTGGGGGCCCTGCTGGACGCGCGGGCCGCGCACGGCTCGCGCACCGCCCACGACCATCTGCGCGCCCTGGCGGCGAGCAACCGCATCTCCTCGCGCAGGGTCGACGCCGTCCTGGCGGAGACCGGACTCGCCACGGTGGCGCGGCGCCGGGTGAAGACGTTCTCGCTCGGCATGCGCCAGCGGCTCGGGATCGCCGCCGCGCTGCTCGGCGACCCCGAGGTGATCCTGCTCGACGAGCCGGCCAACGGCCTGGACCCCGAAGGCATCGTCTGGATCCGGAAGCTGCTGCGCCGGCTCGCCGCGCAGGGCCGTACGGTGCTCGTCTCCAGCCATCTGATGAACGAGACCGCCGCGTTCGCCGACCACCTGGTCATCCTCGGCCGCGGGCGTCTGCTCGCCGACACGGCCGTCGAAGACTTCATCCACGCGCGGGTACGACCCCGGGTCAGAGTGCGCACCACCGAGCCCGGGGCACTCGGCGACCTGCTCGCCCGGCACGGACACGAGGCCGTGTGCGCGGACGACGGGACGTGGACCGTGCGGCACGCGCGCGTGGACGACCTCGGGCGTCTGATGTCCGAGGCGGGCGTTCCGGTCCTGGAACTCGTAGCCCAGGAGGCCACCTTGGAGGAGGCCTACCTCGACCTGACCGCGGCCGAGACCGAGTTCACCGCCCGGCACCAGGAGGCCTGACCATGTCCTTCGCACCCGTGCTCCACGCGGAGTGGATCAAGATCCGTACCCTGCGCTCGCTGCTGGGCGCCCTGGCCGCGATGGCGTCGGCCACCGCCGCCTTCGCCACGCTCGCCCCCTCCATGGCGGAGAACGACGCGTCCGACCCGCTGTTCGCGGTGTTCTCCGGCATCAGCTTCGGGCAGGTGGCCGCCGTCGCCTTCGGTACGGCGGCCGTGTCGTCCGAGTTCCGGGGCGGCGCGCTGCGGCTGACCTTGGCGGCCGTACCCGACCGCGGACGCTGGTTCGCGGCGAAGCTGACGGCGATCGCCCTGCCCGCGCTGGCGGTGGGCCTGCTCACCGGCCTGCTGACGCTGCTGGTCGGTGAGGCGGCCCTCGGGACCTCCGGGCCGGCCTGGGCCGAGGGGCTGCGCGGTGTGGTCGGCTGCGGGCTGCATCTGACGCTGATGGCCCTGTTCGCCGCGGGGCTCACGGCCGTGCTGCGCAGCGGGGTGGCCACCCTGTCCGTTCTGATCCCGTTCCTGCTCATCGCGTCCTTCGTGATCGGCGACGTGTCCGGCGGGGTCGCCGACCTGCTGCCCGACCGGGCCGGCCAAGTGGCCCTGCACAGCAGCCCGGACGGCTCTCTGGGCCCCTGGAGCGGACTCGCGGTGACCGCGGTGTGGACCGCGGCGGCCCTGCTCACCGGAGCGTGGGCCGTGCATCGCAGGGACGCCTGACGGACCGCCAATTGTCAGTGGGGCCCGCTTTACTGGATCCCATGGACATCGCCGACCACCTCGCTGTCATCGACCGGCTGTGCGCCCGGGGTTTCCCGGCCGAGCACGGCAGGACGGACGTCGGCTCCGGCGGGCCGGGATATCTGATAGCCGCGTTGCAGAGCGGCGACCACCCGGAGGCCGACGGCGCCGGGCGGGAGGAGGCCGAGGCGCAGTACGAGGCCGAGCGGGACGCGCTGGTGGAGCGGCTCACCGAGCGCTGGGGCCCACCCCGGTACTTCAGCCTGTACAGCGTCCTGGAGCGGACGGTCGGGGGCGAGCAGGGGGCGGAGCCGTGGGCCGGGCTGAGCGGTCATGTTCCGGACGTCCACCTGTGGCGGGCGCCGGAGACGGAGCGCTGGGTCGCCCTCGGCGTGTCCCGGTGGGGCGAGGAAGTGCCGCTCCAGCTGCTGGCGGTGATCACGGAGACGGACCCGATCTGACCGGCCGACCACAGCCGTGCAGGACCCCAGCCCACGCCACTCGCGGCCGGGCGCGGCCCAGGCCACACCACTCGCGGCCGTACAGGGCCCCAGCCCACGCCACTCGCGGCCGGGCGCGGCCCAGCCCCGCCACTCGCGGCCGGGCGCGGCCTCAGGCCTGTGCCGCCACCCGCAGGCGGGCGAACTCCTCCGCCATCGTCGCCGTAGTCCAGTGGGCGTTCAGGCCGCTGGGGTTGGGCAGCACCCACACCCGGGTGTCCCCGAAGGTCCGCTGCTGCGGCCCGACCCGGGCGTCGCGGTCACCGAAGGCGGCCCGGTACGCGGTCACACCGACCACGGCCAGCCACCGCGGGCCCAGCCGCGTCACCTTCTCGGCCAGCAGCCGCCCGCCCTCGACGTACTCCTCGGCACTCAGCTCGTCCGCCCGGGCGGACGCCCGCGCCACGACGTTCGTGATGCCCAGCCCGTACGACGGCAGCTCCGCCTGCTCGGCCGGTCGCAGCAGCCGCGGCGTGAAGCCGGACAGGTGCAGCACCGGCCAGAACCGGTTGCCGGGGCGGGCGAAGTGGTGGCCCGTCGCCGCTGACATCAGTCCGGGGTTGATACCGCAGAAGAGCACCTGGAGACCGTCCGCGACCACGTCTGGGACGAGACGGTCGCGGGCGGCCTCCAGGTCCGCCCTGGTGAGGCGGGGAGCGCGGGGTGCGCCGGTCAGAGGATCGCCCCGGGGGTGTAGCCGGCGGCCTCAGGGTGCTGCTTGGCGATCTCCTCGATCCGGCCGACGACGAGGGCGACCTGGTCGGCGGCGGCGCCGGTGAAGGACAGCTTGTCCGCCATGAGCGCGGCCAGCTGCTCCCGGTCGAGCGGCAGGCGCGCGTCCGCGGCGAGCTTGTCGAGCAGGTCGTTGCGCTCGGCACCCTGCTCGCGCATGGCGAGCGCGGTGGCGACGGCGTTCTCCTTGATCGCCTCGTGCGCGACCTCGCGGCCGACCCCGGCTCGCACGGCGCCCATCAGCACCTTGGTGGTGGCCAGGAACGGCAGGTAGCGGTCCAGCTCACGGGCGACGACGGCCGGGAAGGCGCCGAACTCGTCGAGAACCGTCAGGAACGTCTCCAGCAGACCGTCCAGCGCGAAGAACGCGTCCGGCAGCGCGACCCGGCGCACCACCGAGCAGGACACGTCGCCCTCGTTCCACTGGTCGCCGGCCAGCTCGCCGGTCATCGAGGCGTAGCCGCGCAGGATCACCATGAGGCCGTTGACGCGCTCGCAGGAGCGGGTGTTCATCTTGTGCGGCATCGCGGAGGAGCCGACCTGGCCCGGCTTGAAGCCCTCGGTGACCAGCTCGTGCCCGGCCATCAGCCGGATCGTCTTGGCCAGCGAGGACGGTGCCGCCGCCAGCTGCACCAGCGAGGTGACGACCTCGTAGTCCAGCGAGCGGGGGTAGACCTGGCCGACCGAGGTGAAGGCCTGCGCGAAGCCCAGGTGCCCGGCGATCCGGTGCTCCAGCTCGGCGAGCTTGGCCGCGTCACCGCCCAGCAGGTCGAGCATGTCCTGCGCGGTGCCGACCGGGCCCTTGATGCCGCGCAGCGGGTAGCGGTTCAGCAGCTCCTCGACGCGTCCGTGGGCGACGAGCAGCTCGTCGGCGGCGGTCGCGAAACGCTTGCCGAGGGTGGTGGCCTGGGCGGCCACGTTGTGGGAGCGGCCGGCCATGACCAGCTCGGCGTACTCGCCGGCCAGCTTGCCCAGGCGCGCCAGGACGGCCACCGTACGGTCGCGCACCAGCTCCAGCGACAGCCGGATCTGCAGCTGCTCGACGTTCTCGGTGAGGTCACGGGAGGTCATGCCCTTGTGCACGTGCTCGTGCCCGGCGAGGTCGTTGAACTCCTCGATCCGCGCCTTCACGTCGTGCCGGGTGACCTTCTCGCGCTCGGCGATCGAGGCGAGGTCCACGGTGTCGAGGACCCGCTCGTAGTCGGCGATCGCCTCCTGCGGCACGTCGATGCCGAGGTCCTTCTGGGCCCTCAGCACGGCGAGCCAGAGCTGCCGCTCGAGCTTCACCTTCTGCTCGGGGGACCAGAGCGTGGCGAGCTCGGCGGAGGCGTAGCGTCCGGCGAGGACGTTCGGGATGCGGGGCTTGGCGGGCGCAGAAGTCACGTGACCAGATTCTACTGGCGGTTCGTGCAGGCCGGCGCCATGGGGTTGTTCGGCGGAAGCTACGAGACCCCGGTCACCTCGTGACGTCGTCCGGGTCGGCCGGCAGCCGGGGTGCCCGAGAGGCTACGCCGGATCCTCGTAGGCCAGCAGCTCCGGCCGCTTGGCCGGCAGGCCGTCGCCCGAGGAGCGGCCCGTCAGCCGGCGGCCTATCCACGGCAGCAGGTACTGCCGGGCGAAACGCGCGTCGGCCACCCGCCGGCTCATCCAGCCCGGCGGGAGCGTGGCCGCCATCGGCACGTGCCACTCGGTGTCCTCGGCCTCGTACCCGAGCGCCTGCCACACCGCCTCGGCGACCCGGCGGTGTCCGTCCGCCGTCAGGTGCAGCCGGTCCACGTCCCACAGCCGCGGGTCGGCCAGCGCGGGCGCCCCGTACAGGTCCACCACGAGGGCGCCGTGCTTGCCGGCCAGCTCCTCCACGCAGACGAACAGCTCCTCCATGCGGGGCCGGAACCGCTCCAGCACCGGTCCCTGCCGGCCCGGGCTGCGCATGAGCACGAGCTGCTTGCAGGAGGGGGCCAGCCGCTCCACGGCCTCGGTCAGCAGATCCCGTACCCGGACCATGTCGCACTTGGGGCGCAGCGTGTCGTTCAGCCCGCCGACCAGCGTGACGACGTCGGCGTTCATGGCCGCCGCGACGTCCACCTGCTCGTCGACGATCTGCCCGATCAGCTTTCCGCGCACGGCGAGGTTCGCGTACCGGAAGCCGGGGGCGCGGGCCGCCATCCGCGCGGCGAGCAGGTCGGCCCAGCCCCGGTAGGTGCCGTCGGGCAGCAGGTCCGACATGCCCTCGGTGAAGGAGTCGCCGACCGCGACCAGGCTGGTGTGGGTGGGGGATATGGGGTTCGTCTGCATGGCGACAGCGATGGTATCCCGGCTCCATACCCGTCGGTCGGTCGCCCTGGGAACCGCCCGCCACCGCCTCGCCCGGTCGCCCCGGAATCGCCCGCAGCGGCTTCGCTCGGTCGCCCCGGAGCCGCCCGCAACCGCCCCGGCATCACCCCGGTGCCGGCTGGCCGAACAGCTCCCGCAGCACGTCCTCCATGGTCACGAGGCCGGCCAGCCGTCCGTCGTCGCCGATGACCGCCGCGAGGTGGGTACGGCTGCGCCGCATGGCGGTGAGCACGTCGTCCAGCGGCGTCCGCTCGCGCACCCGCGGGATGGACCGCATGTCCCGCAGCTGGAAGGGCACGTCGCGCGGTGAGGCGTCCAGCGCGTCCTTGACGTGCAGGTAGCCCACGATCCGCCGGCCCTCGTCGACCACGGGGAAGCGGGAGAAGCCGGAGTCGGCCGACAGCCGCTCCAGTTGCTCCGGGGTGACGCCCACGCGCGCGTAGACGACGCGCTCCAGGGGCACCACCACGTCCAGCACCGGCCGGCTGCCCAGCTCCAGGGCGTCGTGCAGCCGCTCCTGGGCCCGGTCGTCGATCAGGCCCGCCTCGCTGGCGTCCTTGACGATCTCGGCGAGCTGGGTGTCCGTGAAGGTCGCCGCGACCTCGCCCTTCGCCTCCACGCGCAGCAGCTTCAGCAGCCCGTTGGCGAAGGCGTTGATCGTGAAGATCACCGGCCGCAGCGTCCGCGACAGGGCGACCAGCGGCGGCCCGAGCACCAGCGCGCTGCGCACCGGCTCGGCGAGCGCGATGTTCTTGGGGACCATCTCCCCCAGCAGCATGTGCAGATAGGTCGCCAGGGTCAGCGCGATGACGAAGGACACGGCGTGGCCGGCGCCCACGGGCACGCCGACGGCGTGGAACACGGGCTCCAGCAGGTGTGCGATCGCCGGTTCGGCGACCACGCCGAGGACCAGGGTGCACAGCGTGATGCCGAGCTGCGCGGCGGCCAGCAGCGCCGACACGTGTTCCAGGCCCCACAGCACGCTCCTGGCGCGCCGGTCACCCTCCTGGGCGAGCGGTTCGATCTGGGACCGGCGCACGGAGATCAACGCGAACTCGGCCCCCACGAAGAAGGCGTTGACGACGAGGGTCGACAGTCCGATCAAGAGCTGTACGGCGGTCACCGCGTCCCCTTCCACGTCCGGTCGGCCTGGTCGTCGTCGAGCGGCGCGTGCAGCAGAACCCGGGCCGCCCGGCGGCCGGAGTCGTCCACCACGTCCAGCCGCCAGCCGGCGACCTCGACGGTGTCGCCGTTCTCGGGTATCCGGCCCAGCGCCGTGGCGATCAGACCGGCCAGCGTCTCGTACGGTCCCTCGGGCACGCGCAGGCCCACGCGCGCGAGCTGGTCGGTGCGGGCCGCGCCGTCCGCCGAGTACAGGGCCCGGCCCTCGGTGTCCGCACCGGCGGGGGCGAGATCGGGCGTCTCGTGCGGATCGTGCTCGTCCCGCACCTCGCCGACGACCTCCTCGACGATGTCCTCCAGCGTCGCCACACCGGCCGTGCCGCCGTACTCGTCGATGACGACGGCCATGGTGCGCCTGCCGGCCAGCCGGTCCAGCAGCCGGTCGACGGTCAGCGACTCGGGGACCAGCAGCGGCTCGCGCATCACCTGGGAGACGCGGCGGTGGCGCCGCTGATCGGTGGGCACCGCCAGCACGTCCTTGATGTGGGCGACGCCGACCACCGCGTCCAGGCTGCCCTGGTAGACCGGGAACCTCGACAGCCCGGTGGCCCGGGTCGCGTTGGCCACGTCCGCACAGGTGGCCTGGGCGTCGAGGGCGACGACCTGGACCCGCGGGGTCATCACGTTCTCCGCCGTGAGGTCGGCCAGGTTCAGCGTCCGGACGAACAGCTCGGCGGTGTCCGCCTCCAGTGCGCCCTGCTTCGCCGAGTGCCGGGCGAGGGCGGCCAGCTCCTGCGGACCACGCGCGGAGGCCAGCTCCTCGGCCGGTTCGACGCCGAGCCGGCGCACGAAGTGGTTGGCCGTGTTGTTCAGGTGCGTGATGAAGGGCCGGAAGGCGGCGCTGAACCAGCGCTGCGCGCTGCCCACCCGTTTCGCCACGGCCAGTGGCGAGGAGATCGCCCAGTTCTTGGGCACCAGCTCGCCGACGACCATCAGGAACACCGTGGACAGCGCCGTACCCAGCACCAGGGCGACCGAGCCGGCCGTGGACCGGGACAGCCCCATCGCCGTGAAGGGAGCGGACAGCAGCTTGGCGATCGACGGCTCGGCGAGCATGCCGACCACCAGGTTGGTGACGGTGATGCCCAGCTGGGCGCCGGAGAGCTGGAAGGTCAGGTTCCGTACGGCCTTCAGGGCCCCGGCCGCGCCGCGCTCGCCGCGCTGCGCGGCGCGCTCCAGCTCGCCGCGCTCGACCGTGGTCAGCGAGAATTCCGCCGCCACGAAGGCGCCGCAGGCGAGCGAGAGCAGGATCGCCACGAGAAGGAGCAGCACTTCGGTCATCGGGTCACCCCCGTCCCATGATCGGACAGGGGGCGGGGAAACGCGCGGTGTCGTGGACCAGGAGGCTCGCCCATCGGCGGACGCTCACAACCTTTCACAGAGGGCCGAGTGCTCGCTCAATGGTAAAGGATAAGCAAAGCTGGAGTCGGCTCAGTCGGTGAGCGGCTTCACCCAGCGCCGCCACCGCTCCTGCGGCCCGTATCCGGCGGCGTGCCAGGCGTGGTGCGCGGTCTCGTTGCGCACCAGCACCATCGCGTCCGCACGCCGGCCGCCCAGCCGCGCGAACCGCTCCTCGGCCGCGGCCAGCAGTGCCGAACCGATGCCCTGGCGCCGCCGCCGCGGATGTACCGCGAGCCGGTACAGATGACACCGCCAGCCGTCGAAGCCCGCGATCACCGTGCCGACCGGTTCACCCTCCGACTCCGCGAGGAGCAGCGCCTCCGGGTCGCGCGCGACGAGCCGCTCCACGCCGGCCCGGTCGTCGCTGATGCTCGTGCCCTCGGCGGCCGTCCGCCAGAAGGCGAGCACGGCATCGAGGTCCTCGGCGGTGGCAGGGCGAATACGCACATCGGTCATGTGATCATCGGACCACGGGCGGGGTGGCCGGACGGCGGAATTCCATCATGCGGACTCCTCGCGCAGTCGCTGCATCACCGGCGCGAACGCCTCCATGGCGGGCTCCAGCACGGTCAGGTAGGAGAACCCGAACCGCTCGCGCTGCGCCCGCACCTTCGCGACGACGTCCTCCAGCGGCCCGACCAGCACGATGGGCAGGGACAGCGCCTGCGCCAGGGTCAGCGACTGCCGCTTCAGCAGCGGTTCGAGCACAGGCTCGGGGTCGTCGGTGACGGCCACGAGCTGGATCAGCAGGTTCAGCTCGGCGTCCGTCGCGCGGTCCGCCGCAAGGTGCCGGTAGCGGGCCACCCGCTCGTCCAGCTCCTCGGCGGTCAGCGGCTCCAGCGCGCCGGGCGTGCGCCCCGGCCGGGCCCCCGTGAAGGCCGCGATGTCCGCGTGCTCGGCGGTCAGGCGCAGCATCCGGTCGCCGTTGGCCCCGATCAGCAGCGGCACCCGCGGCTGGGCGGGCCGGGGCTCGGGGCCGGCCGGGCCCAGCAGCCGGTCCAGCTCGCCGACCGTGCGGCGCAGCCGGTCCACGCGCTCACCCGGTGAGCCGAAGGGCAGCCCGGCCGCCACGTGCTCGGCCTCGACGTATCCGGTGCCGAGGCCGAGTTCGAGGCGCCCTGCCGTCAGAGCGTCCGTGGTCGCCACCTCACGCGCCAGCAGCGCCGGATTCCAGAAGCCCGTGTTGAGCACGAACGTGCCGAGCCGCGGCCGCTGCGTCGCCCCGGCCGCCGCGACCAGGGCCGGGAACGGGGCGACCATCCCGAGGTGATCGGGCACCAGGATCACGTCGTAGCCCAGCTCCTCGGCCCGACGGCACTTCGCGCGCCACTCGCCGGCGGGCGCGGGCGTGAGCAGGTTGACCCCGAAGCGGAACGGACGCGACATGAAGTCTCCTCGGCAGTACGTGACTTGAGCCTCGTCCCGAGATTCCATCACGTCCGCCGTACGCCCGGCGGACGGCGCCGTCACTCGTGGGCGATGGCCGCGATTCCCTTCGTCCAGGTCGTCCAAATCATCCAGGTCGTCCAGGTCGTCCGCGTGTCCCGCGTGACCCGGGTGGTCCGGGTGGTCCGGGTAGTCCGGGTAGTCCGGGTGGTCCGGGTGGTCCGGGTCGGAGGGTGCCGTCACTCGTGGGCGATCGCGGCCAGCACGTTCATCCGGGACGCCCGCAGGGCCGGGAGCAGGGCCGCCACGATGCCCACCACCGCCGAGCCGATCACCACCGCGACGATCGTGCCCCAGGGGATCGCGAGCGCCCGCAGGCCGCGCAGGGCCAGCACCTGCTGCATGCAGACACCCCACACGAGGCCCAGCGCCAGCCCCAGGACCGCGCCGAAGACCGCGATCACCACCGACTCCAGCCGGATCATCCGGCGCAACTGCCGTCGTCCCAGCCCGATCGCGCGCAGCAGGCCGATCTCCCGGGTGCGCTCCACCACCGACAGCGCGAGGGTGTTGACCACGCCGAGCACGGCGATCACGATCGCCAGCCCGAGCAGCGCGTACACGAGGTAGAGGAGCACGGCGATCTGGTCGTGGACCAGCCGCTTGTAGTCGGTCTGGTTGCGCACCTGCACCTGCGGGAACGGCTTCAGCGCCCGCTCCAGCCGGGGCCGCAGGTCCCGCGGCTCCGTGCCCGCCGCCGCGTTGACGTAGAGCACCGAGTCCTGTGCACGGGGCACGTACCTCTCCAGGGTGGTGAGACCGACGAAGAGACCGCCCTGGGTGCCGAACCCCTCCGCCGTGTCCTGGTCGGTCAGCGCCGCGAGGGTCAGCTCGGCGCGCCGGCCGCCCGGGAACTCGACCGGGAGGACGCTGCCGACGTGTACGCCGTGGTTCCTGGCGAAACCGGCGTCCATGGCCAGGCGGTCACCGGCCAGCGCGGCGGCCGAACCGCCCTGCGCGTAGGTGAGGTGCACGACGTCGTCGAGCCCCGGCCCGTACGCGGTGGCGGACGTCCGGACCCGGTCGCCGTCCGGCAGCCCGACGACGACCTGGGTGAGCCGCTGCCGTACGACGAGCCCCACACCGGGCACCCCGGCCACCACCTTGTGCACCTCCCGGGTGTACGGGGCGAAGTTCGCGTTCTGGACGAGGAAGTCGGCGCCGAGGTTCTCGTCGATCTGCCGGTCGAACGACGCGGACATCGAGGCGCTCGCCACCGACATCCCACCGACCAGGGCGAGACCCACCATCAGCGCGGCGGCCGTGGCGCCCGTACGGCGGGGATTGCGCAGGGCGTTGCGCCGGCTCATCCGGCCGACCGGGCCGAACAGCGCGGGAAAGGCGGCACCGAGCACCCGGATCACCGGCCGTACCAGCAGCGGGCCGGCGACCACCGCCGCGATCAGGGTCAGCACCACGCCGAGCCCCAGCAGCGCGGCCGCCTGGGCGGTCCTCGTGGCCGCGGCGCACCCGGCCAGCGCGGCCGCACCCACCGCCCCGACCACCGTCCCCGCGACGGCCCGCGTCCTCAGCGGCTTGCCCACGCCCACCACTTCGGCGTCGGCGAGCGCGGCCATCGGCGACACGGCCGCCGCGCGCCGAGCGGGCAGATAGGCGGCCACGAACGTGACGCCGAGGCCGACGACGTAGGCCGCGACGGGCGTACCCCAGCCGATGACCATCTCCGTCGCCTTCAGATTCATCCCGAACGCGCTCATCAGCCGGATCAGCCCGAGGGCCAGCCCGATCCCGGCCGCGAGGCCGAGCGTGGCGCCGACCAGCCCCAGCAGCAGCGCCTCCGTGAGCACCGAGCGCCGTACCTGCCGCCGGTCCGCGCCGAGCGCCCGCAGCAGGCCCAGCTCCCGGGTGCGCTGCGCGATGAGCATGGAGAAGGTGTTGACGATGAGGAACACCCCCACGAGCAACGCGACGCCGGCGAAGCCCAGCATCACGTACTTGACCACGTCGAGGAACGTGCCGAGACCGGCCGCGGCCGACTTGGCCTTCTCGTCGGCGGTCTTCAGATCGTAGGCACGGGTGCCGAGCGCCGCGCGGACGCGGCGCTCGAGTTCCGCGTCGCTCACGCCCTTCACCGCGTCCACCGAGACGGAGGTCGCCTCGGCGGCGGAGCCGAGCAGTTCCCGGCCGGCCACCGCCGGGTCCAGGTAGAGCAGGGCGGAGCCCGGGTTGGTCGTGGTGAACGTGGCGACGCCGACGACCCGGACCTCGAAGGTGCCCGGCTGCGCCTGCACGGTCAGCGTGTCGCCGATCCGGACGTGCTTCCTACGGGCCGTGTCGGCGTCGAGCAGCGCCTCACCGGCCCCGCGCGGCGCATGGCCCGAGGTGAGCTCGACCGGGCTCCGGCGCGTGACGTGCCAGGCCGTCGCGATGGTCGGGGCGCCGGTGGTCGGGCCGACGGACCTGTGGCCGGCGTCGACCACGACGGCGTTCTGCACGGACACCTCGGCCCTGGCCGCCGCGACCCCGTCGACCTTCGCCACGCGCTCCCGCAGCGCGGCGGGCAGGGTCGGCACCGAACCGCTCAGCCGGGCCGACCGCAGGTCCTGCTGTTTCGGCTGCACCGTCACATCGGCGGCCGTGGAGGCGAAGAGCCGGTCGAAGGTCCTGGTGACGGTGTCGGAGAAGATCAGGCTGCCCGAGACGAACGCCACGGACAGGATCACGGCCAGCGCGGACAGGGCCAGTCGGCCCTTGTGCGCGAGGAAACTCCGCAGGGTCGCCTTGAGCACCGGATCAGTCCCCTCGGACGGTGACGTCGTCGCCGAGCCGGCCGCGGACCACGTCGAAACGTTTCATGCGTTCCAGCACGGCATCCGCCGTCGGCCGTTCCATCTCGTCCACGATCCGCCCGTCGGCGAGGAACAGCACCAGGTCGGAGTGGGCGGCGGCGCCCGGGTCGTGGGTGACCATGACGACGGTCTGGCCGAGTTCGTCCACGGCGTCGCGCAGGAAGCCGAGCACCTCCAGTCCGGCCCGTGAATCGAGGTTGCCGGTCGGCTCGTCGGCGAAGATCAGTTCGGGCCGGGAGGCCAGCGCCCGCGCGCAGGCGACGCGCTGCTGCTGACCGCCGGAGAGCTGCGCGGGCCGGTGCGACAGTCGCCCGCGCAGTCCGAGGCGGTCGATGACCCGGTCCAGCCACTCGGCATCGGCTCCGCGGCCCGCGATGTCCATCGGCAGGGTGATGTTCTCGGCGGCGGTCAGTGTCGGGATGAGGTTGAACGACTGGAACATGAACCCGATCCGGTCCCGCCGCAGCCGCGTCAGCTCCCGCTCCCGCAGACCCGTGATCTCGGTCCCGCCCAGCCACACCTGACCGGCCGACACGCTGTCCAGGCCCGCCAGGCAGTGCATCAGCGTGGACTTGCCGGATCCCGAGGGGCCCATCACGGCGGTGAACCGGCCCCGCGCGATGTCCACGTCCACCGAGTCCAGGGCGAGGACGGCCGTCTCGCCGGATCCGTAGGCCTTGGTCAGCGCGCGGGCGCGGGCCGCGGCACCGGCGTCCGGCGCACGGCCCGGGAAGTGTTCCGGAGCTGGTGTGGACAAGACCGCCTCCAGGTCGCCTAGAGATCCCGACTCCTTGGTCCGGGCCGAGCCTAGTGTGACCGGTGCCACAGCCGGAATCCCGCGGGGCCGGGGTGTCGGTTTCCCGTCCCCTGGCCGTCGCAGGCGGCCGGCCCGGAGCCCTTGCCGTCGCTAGCGTCCCGGCGCTAGCGTCGAAACATGGCGAAGACCCAGCTGAACGTGCGCGTGGACGAGGGCACCGCCCGCGCGGCCCGCGAACGCGCCGTGGCCCGCGGGATGAGCGTCAACCGCTACATCGAGGAACTGGTCAGACAGGACACCGGGGAGACCGGCCGTACGTTCGTCGAGGCGGCCGCGGACTTCATGAAGCAGTACGAGTCGGTGTTCGCCGAGGAGTTCGCCGAATCCCGGGGCGCCGATACCGGCGACGGCCACCGCTGATCCGTTGGACGAACTCGGCATCGACCTCGCCTGGCTGCTCATGCTCGCCGAACAGCAGACGCCCGGGGACCCGCAGGTCACCGACTGGGGCGCGCTGGTCGCCGCCGTCGCCCGGCACCGGGCGGAGATATTCGGCGTGCCCGTCTACGACAGCCCGCACGCCCGAGCCGCCGCGCTGCTCCAGCTGCTCATCCACGTGCCGGCGCTGGAGCGCGCCAACGCGCTGTTCGCCTCGGCGGTCGCCTACGGCTACCTGGTCGCCGGCGGCGAGAAGGTGGCCACCACCCCCGAGCAGGTCCGCGACCTCGCCCGGCTGGTCAAGGACGGCGCGGCGAGCGTGGACGACATCGCGCGGGAACTGCGCCGCTGGAGCGCGTGATCAGTGGGCGTCCGGCTCGTCCGGTCGCCAGGCGACACCGAGCGCGCAGTACGACGTCGGCAGCGCCGGGCCCTTCTCCGGCAGCGACACCCGCCGGTGCGGGCCGAGGCGGAACCCGGCCCGGCGCAGGGCGGCGACCGGCTCCCGGGACAGATGACAGCCGCCGTTCAGCACGGGCCACACGGTGCGGTCCAAAGTGAGCTGGGTCAGCGTCATCATCCGGCCGCCGCCCCGCCCGTGCTCGAAGAACCGCACCTCGCCGCCCGGCCGGAGCACCCGCCGCACCTCGCCCAGCGCCCGCCCCACGTCCCGCACGCTGCACAGCACCAGCGACAACACGGCCGCGTCGAAGGCCTCGCTCTTGACGGGCAGCGCCTCCGCAGCACCCGGCACCACGTCCACGGGCACTTGGGCACGCAGCGCGGACTCCAGCGCCAGCCGCCTCAGGTGCGACTCCGGTTCGATCGCGACCACTTCCGCGACGGTGCCCGGATAGTGCCCGAAGTTGAGGCCGTTGCCCGCGCCGATCTCGATCACCCGCCCGGACAGCCCGGCGAGCAGCCGCTCGCGCATCCCGGCCATGCCCAGCCGGGTCTCCGCGCCGACGCTCAGCCGGGCGTAGTAGCGGGCGAACAGCGGGTGGTACACGGGACCCCGTGCCACCTTGCCGGAACCCGTGGACGACAGCCGCATGGCAACCTCCGGAGCGGGACGGTCCTGGAAAGAGTGTCCCCCGGCAGGCCCCGGCGCACCCCCCACCGGACGGCTCCCGCACCGAGAGCCCTCGGACCCCGCCCCCCGCCCGGCTGCCGGCGGTCACCCGTACGCCGGCCGGTCTCCCCGAAACCGCGGTGCCGCACCGCTGCGTCGCCGGTGCGCACCGGTCGTCGATCGGTGCGCACCGGTCGTCCACCCGCACGGGCACCGTCCGGCGGATGTCTCGCCGTACGCCCGCGAACGGGTGAAGCGGGCCGCCGGGCTGCCGAACCGGCGGCCCGGCGCCGCGAGGAGCGGGCTAGCCGGCCACTCGGCGGTGAAAGGCCGGCGCGTCCCACGTGCCGTCCAGCCGTGGTGCCAGCCATTGCGGCGCGGCCGTGCGGAAGTCCGCCGGGGCGAGGGCGCCCGCTCCGGCAGGCAGTGCGCCGAGCAGGGGGGCGCCGGCCACCTCCGGCAGGTCCGCCACGTTGCAACGGGCCGCGAGGTCGGGGGAACCGGGCCAGCTGCCGATCACCACACCGGCCAACTCCAGCTCCCGTCGGCGCAGTTCGCGGGCCGTCAGTTCGGTGCTGTTCAGCGTGCCAAGGCCGGCCGGAGCCACGACGAGCACCGGCGCGCTCAGCAGCCGGGCCGCGTCGGCCAGGGTGCCGCCCTCGGCGTCGAACCGGACGAGCAGCCCGCCCGCCCCCTCCACCAGCACCAGATCGTGCTCGGTGGCCAGCTTGGCGGCCCGGTCGGCCACCTCGTGCGGGCGCACCGGAGCCATCCCCGCCCGCCGGGCCGCCGTGCCCGGCGCCAACGGTTCGGGGAAGCGGGCCAGTTCGGCGGCCGTGACCGGCCCCGCGAGCCGGGCCACCTCGTCGGCGTCCCCGCGCTCGTCCGGCCGCACACCCGTCTGGGCGGCCTTCAGCACGGCCACCGAGCGCCCGGCCGCGAGGGCCGCCGCGGCGACGGCCGCGGTGGTGACGGTCTTGCCGACCTCCGTGCCCGTCCCCGTGATCACCAGTACCGGCATCTCATCCCTCCCGCGCCGCGGCGCACACCGCGCCCGCGATCCGTGTCACGTCCTCGTCCGAGGTGATGTACGGCGGCATCGTGTAGATCAGGTCGCGGAAGGGGCGCAGCCACACGCCCGCCCGCACGGCCGCCCGGGTCGCGGCCGTCATGTCGACCTCGTGGTCGAGCTGGACGACCCCGATCGCGCCCAGCACGCGGACGTCCCGCACCCCGGGCAGCTCCGCGGCCGGTGCCAGCCCCTCGCGCAGGCCGGCCTCGATCCGTTTGACCTGCGAGTGCCAGTCCTGGTCCAGCAGCAGGCCGAGGGAGGCACAGGCCACCGCCGCCGCCAGCGGGTTGCCCATGAACGTCGGGCCGTGCGCGAGCACCGGCAGCTCGCCCCGCGAGATGCCGTCGGCGACCCGGGCGGTGCACAAGGTGGCCGCCATCGTGAGGTAGCCGCCGGTCAGCGCCTTGCCCACGCACATGACGTCGGGCGTGACGGCCGCGTGGTCCGCCGCGAACAGGGCGCCGGTGCGGCCGAAGCCGGTGGCGATCTCGTCGAACACCAACAGCACGTCGTGCGCGTCGCACGCCTCGCGCAGCACCCGCAGGTAGCCGGGGGAGTGGAAGCGCATGCCGCCCGCGCCCTGCACCACCGGCTCCACGATCACCGCGGCCAGTTCGTCGGCGTGCCGCGCGATCAGCTCGCGCAGATGCTCGGCGTACGACTCCTCGTACCGGGCCGGCGGCGCGTCCGCGAACACCTGGCGCGGAAGGACGCCGGACCACAGGTCGTGCATCCCGCCCTCGGGGTCGCACACCGACATCGGCTGCCAGGTGTCGCCGTGATAGCCGCCGCGCCAGGTCAGCAGCCGCTGCTTGGCCGGCCGGCCGAGCGAACGCCAGTACTGCAGGCACATCTTCACGGCGACCTCGACCGACACCGACCCCGAGTCGGCAAGGAAGACATGCTCCAGGCCTTCGGGCGACATGTCGACAAGGAGCTTCGCGAGCCGTACGGCGGGCTGGTGCGTGAGACCGCCGAACATCACGTGGCTCATCCGGCCCAGCTGCTCGCGCGCGGCCTCGTTCAGGACCGGGTGGTTGTAGCCGTGGATGGCCGACCACCACGACGACATCCCGTCGATCAGCTCGCCCGAGCCGTCCGCGAGCCGCAGCCGGACCCCGCTCGCCGACTCGACGACGAGCGGTTCGGCGCGTCCGGGCATCGGGCCGTAGGGATGCCAGACGTGCCGTCGGTCCAGCTCCAGCAGCTCGGGCACGCTCAGGTGGGGCAGGTCAGGCATTGGGCGCCAGGTCCGTTCCGGCGCCACGGCGGCGGACGGCGACGAGGTCGGTGCGCGGCTCACCGGCCGCCGGCACGGACGCGGCCTCGGCGGCCGCCTCGGCGGTCGTGGCCGCACTCACCGCGTCGGCCGCCACGGCAGCGCCCACCGGGCCGGCGGCGCCCACCGCGTCCGCGGCCACGGGAACGCTCGCCGTACCGCAGACGCCGCCCTCGTGCGACCCGCAGCCCGCGTCCTCGTGCGACTCGCAGCCTCCGCCCGCGTGCGACCCGCAGCCTGCGCTCTCGTGCGATCCGCACCCGCCCCGCGCCTCGGCCCGGTGCTGCGGCAGCGTCACCTGGTCGGCGCCCTCCACCTCGAACCCGGCGTCCGCGATCATCTCGAGGTCCGCCTTGCCGGCCTGGCCCTCGCTGGTCAGGTAGTCGCCGAGGAAGATGGAGTTGGCCAGGTGCAGGGCAAGCGGCTGCATGCTGCGCAGGTGGACCTCGCGGCCGCCCGCGATGCGGACCTCGACGTCGGGGCAGACGAAGCGGACCATCGCGAGGATGCGCAGGCAGCGCTGCGGGGAGAGGTTCCACTCCTTGGCCAGCGGGGTGCCCTCGAACGGGATGAGGAAGTTCACCGGAACGGAGTCCGGATCCAGCTCGCGCAGCGAGAAGACGACGTCGACCAGGTCCTCGTCGCTCTCGCCCATGCCCGCGATCAGCCCGGAGCAGGCGGACAGCCCGGCCGCGTGCGCCTTGTGCACCGTGTCCACCCGATCGGCGTACGTGTGGGTGGTGGTGATGTCCCCGTACGTGGACTCCGAGGTGTTCAGGTTGTGGTTGTAGGCGTCCGCGCCGGCCTCGCGCAGCCGCTCGGCCTGCCCGTCGGAGAGCAGACCGAGGCAGGCGCACACCTCGACACCCTCGTTCTGGTCCTTGATCGCCTTGATGGTCTGCGAGACCCGGTCCACGTCCCGGTCGGTCGGGCCGCGTCCGCTGGCCACCAGGCACACGCGCTTGGCGCCTCCGGCCAGGCCGGCGGCGGCCGCCTCGGAGGCCTGGTCCGGCTTGAGCCAGGTGTACTTCAGGATGTCGGCCTTGGAACCGAGCCGCTGGGAGCAGTAGGAGCAGTCCTCGGGGCACAGGCCGGACTTGAGGTTGACCAGATAGTTGAGTTTCACCCGTCGCCCGAACCAGTGCCGGCGCAGCTTTCCGGCCGCGGCCACCACTTCGAGCAGGTCGTCGTCGGAGGTGGCCAGCACGGCGAGCGCTTCCTCGCGGGTCGGCAGCTCGCGCCGAAGCCCCTTGTCCACCAGCGTGTTCAGCAGGTCCATGAGGCCCGATCCTGTCCTACGGGACGGCTCTGGGCCAAGGAGAGATCGCACAACAGAGACCGTTCGCCGTGTGGGTATCGCCACACCCTGGGTGGCGGGTCGTGCCGCTAGGGTCTGTCCGCTACCTACAAAAGCACCGGAGGACCCATGGCGTTCGGCTGGATCGACGAGCAGGCCGAGGCGCGCCGCCGCGCCGGACTTGTCCGCACCCTGCGCCCGCGGCCCGCCGACTCGCCCCTGCTGGATCTGGCGAGCAACGACTACCTGGGCCTCGCCCACCACCCGGAGGTCGTCGAGGGGGCGGCCAGGGCCGCCCGGACCTGGGGCGGCGGCTCCACCGGCTCCCGCCTGGTCACCGGCACCACCGAACTGCACTGCGGGCTGGAGCGCGAGCTGGCCGCCTTCTGCGGCTTCGAGGCCGCGCTGGTCTTCTCCTCCGGCTACGCCGCCAACCTGGCGGCGGTGACCACGCTCGGTCCGCACGGCTCCCTGATCGTCTCCGACGCGGGCAACCACGCCTCGCTCATCGACGGCTGCCGGCTCGCCCGGGGCGCCACCCAGGTCGTCGGGCACGCCGACCCGGAGGCCGCCCGCAAGGCCCTGGCCACGCACGCGGGAGCGGCGATCGTCGTCTCCGACACCGTCTTCTCGGTCGACGGCGACCGGGCGCCGCTGGCCGCCCTGGCCGAGGCGTGCCGGGAACACGGCGCCGGCCTGGTCGTGGACGACGCCCACGGTCTCGGTGTGCTGGGCGACGGCGGCCGGGGCGCGCCGTACGCGGCCGGGCTCGCGGGCGCCGACGACGTGGTCGTCACGGCCACCCTGTCGAAGTCGCTGGGCAGCCAGGGCGGGGTCGTGCTCGGGCCGGCCCGGGTGATCGACCATCTCGTCAACGCCGCCCGGACGTTCATCTTCGACACGGGCCTGGCGCCGGCGGCGGCCGGGGCCGCGCTGGCAGCGCTGCGGCTTCTCCAGCGTGAACCGCGGCGGGCGGCGCGGGCCCGTGAGGTGGCCGCGGAACTGCACGCACGGCTGACCGCCGCGGGCCTGGAGGCGGTACGTCCGGACGCCGCGGTGGTCTCCGTACGGGCTCCGTCCCCGGAGCAGGCCGTGCGCTGGGCGGCCGACTGCCGAACGGCAGGGCTGGCCGTGGGCTGCTTCCGCCCTCCCTCCGTGCCCGACGGCATCTCACGACTGAGGCTGACCGCCCGTGCGGACCTCTCCGGGGCCGAGATCGAACGCGCTGTACGTGTGATCGGCGAGACGCGACCATGAGTCGGCGTGACACGGCCGTGCATCGCGCGGGAACGACGGATGGAAGATGAGATCGGTCCCGGTCCGATCAGCGGGGACCGGCCGGCCGGACGCGGAGCGTGGTCACCGCAGCGCGGTCACGAATCCCGCCCAGCTCTCGGGGGAGAAGAGCAGCGCGGGTCCGGCCGGGTCCTTCGAGTCGCGCACGGCGAGCAGTCCGGCCGAGGGCCCGGCGTGCGGCCGGCCCGTCTCCACGCAGTTGTTGGCTCCCGTGCTGTAACTGCTGCGCAGCCATGGCACGTCGTGCAGGTCGGTACTGACGGGGACGTTCCGAGGCAGAGCTGACATGGTGCCTCCTTACGCGCCGGCACCTATCCCGGCGATGTAGTCCAACGAGTCCTCGGGTGAAAGAGCGTGTGCCTGAAGGGTGTCGAAGGCCTCCGAGTAGGCCATCAGGTCTTCTTTCCGCTCCAGGTAGAGGCTACTCGTCAACTGGTCGAGAACAACTACGTCCAGATCAGAAGTGCTCGGAAACGAGAAGATAACGAAAGGTCCGGTCAGGCCGACGTGCGCTCCGGCCCTGAAGGGCAGGATCTGGAGCCGCACCTGGGGCAGCCGGGCGGCCTCGCACAGGCGCTCCAGCTGCCGGGCCATCACCTCGGGACCGCCGACCTCGCGCCGCAGCACCGCCTCGTCGAGCACGGCGCACAGCCTCAGCGGCTGCTGCGACCGCAGCACGTCCTGCCTGGCAAGGCGCACTTCCACCAGCACGTCGAGGCGGTCCTCCGCCAGGTCGTTCACCGCAGCCCGGGTCACCGCGCGGGCGTACTCGGCGGTCTGCAGCAGTCCGGGCACGACCGTGGTCTCCACGGTGCGCATCGCGCTCGCCTGCGACTCCAGGCTGATGTAGTCCCGGTAGGTGGGAGGCAGCACTCCGCGGTAGGCGTGCCACCAGCGGTTGTGGCCACCGGTGTCCTCGGACCCCGCCAGCATCAGCAGCAAGTCGCGCAGGTGCCGGTCGCGCACCTCGTAGGCGTCCAGAAGTAAGCGCAGATCGGCCGGTTTCACCCCGCTGGCGCCGGTCTCGATGCGGCTCACCTTCGACTGGTGCCAGCCGACCAGGTGGGCCGCCTCGCCGCTGGTGAGCCCGGCGCGGGTACGCAGCGTGCGCAGTTCGGCGCCCAGTTTGCGACGGCGTACGGCCGGCCCGTTCTGCATGGGCTCCTCCTTACTCGCTCGGGGCCGCCCAAATAGGGTCTCGCGTCGCAGGGTTCACCGCTTCGAGCGACAGATATATGCATATCTTGGTGGATCGCTCCCCGTGACCGGCCGGTGATGGCAGTCTGACGGCGAAGCACCAGTCCGGGACCGTACTCGAACCATCCGCTCCTCGTCGGACTGCGGTCCCGTGGGAAAGGGACGACGTCGCCATGGCAGACCATCTGGAAGCATCCGTCACTCTGCCGAGCGATCCCGCCTCGGTCTCCGCAGCCCGCACCTACGTCGTGGGGACCCTCGCGGAGTGGGGCCTGCCGTCGGACACCGAAGCCGCGGACACCGTGCGGCTCATCGTCTCCGAACTCGCCACGAACGCCGTACAGCACACCTTCGGGCAGTCACCCACCTTCACGGTCGACATCGCGCTCGACCGTGACGAGAACCTGCGCATCGGTGTCACGGACAGTCATCCCCGCTTCCCCAAGAGACTGCCCGCCGCCGTCCAGCAGGACAACGGGCGCGGCATGGTCATCATCCGCTGTCTCACGGCGGAGTGCGGCGGCAGGCTCCGGATCCGGCCCACCCGCGAGGGCGGCAAGACGGTCCTCATCGAACTGCCCTGGACGATCCCGCTCACACCGGTCACGGCGGTGGGGCAGCGGAAGCCGTAGCCGGCGACGCGCACGGTCCGCGGGGCCGGGCGTCGGCGGGCGCAACCGCGGCGCACGCCGGTGACGCACACCGCCCCGGGCCGCCCCAGGGCGCAGGGCGGCCACCGGGGCTGCGCCGGCGGCGCAGCGGGGAGCGGCCCGGCCGCCGGAGCCGCTCCCGCCCGGTGCCGGGTCAGCTGACCCGGCCGTACCAGACGCTCCTGGTCCAGATCTTCTGCAACCGCACCACGTCACCGGTCCTGGGGGCGTGCCAGATCTTGCCGTGGCCGGCGTAGATGCCGACGTGGTAGACGCTGGATCCCGAATGGAAGAAGACCAGGTCGCCCGCCCTGCGGCTCCTGGAAGAGATGTGGTGGGTCTTGTTGTACTGCTGTGCGGCGGTGCGCGGCAGCTTCTTGCCCGCCTTCTTGAACGAGTAGAGCGTCAGCCCCGAGCAGTCGAACCTGCGCGGCCCGGTGGCCCCGTACCGGTACGGGGCGCCCTTCTTGGACGCGGCGACCCTCAGTGCCTTCGTCGCCATGGTCGCGGCCGAGGCGTCTGTGGCGAGGCCCGGAACCACGATCGAGCCGCCCACGGCGGCGAGGGTGAGTGCCGAGGCCGTGCCGGCCCGGGCCATCAGCGACGGGACACGATTGAGCGCAGTCATGCGCAACCCTTCGTCAGCCGCCTGTGAAGGATGACCTGTCGGATTCGGGCTGGCGAAGTAGCCCGGCCGCGTTGCCACGGCTTCACCCCAAGGGCTGCTCGGAACGTCCGGCCGTCTGCGACGTGCAGACGAACATCTGTTCCGGCGACCCGTCTTGCTCGGGTCCTCCACTCCTGCCGATCCACTCCTGTCGACCGGTCATCCGGGCGGCGGCAGGACTCGGCGTCCGCCCGGACCGCCCCGCCGCGGTGGCGGGGGCTTGTCGTCAGACAGGGATCTTGGCTCACAGTTGTCCGAAAATCCCAACGGAACCGTGTGTTTGTGGCGTTACTCACCACTCACCCGTTCGGGTGGACAGGGCTGTGTTCGAGGGATCGTCAAGTCCCGTACGTAGCCTCTGACCTGGGGCGGAGCATCTTCCGGCGAAGCGCGGACCGGTCGCGCGCGCAACTCGGGAGGCTCGTGGAAGCACTCGGATGTACCCCGGTCGGCGGTACGTCGTTCGGGCCGTTTCAACTTCGGCCCGAACGACACGCCGACGCGGGGAACCCGTCGGCCCGGAGCTGCGTCCCGCTCAGCCGGCGCCGCCGGGCGGGAGCGCGACGCGCGCGGTGCGGCGCTCACCGTCCAGCACCAGCAAGGCCCGTGCCAGCGTGTCCCCGTGCAGCTCCGTCTCGCCCCGCTGATGCATCAGTGCGAGCGCGTCGCGCAACTCGGCCGCCTTGCGCACCAGCGCCTGCGCGGCACGCAGCCCGCGGTAGGTGTCCCCGCGCCGCGCCGGGTTGATCCGGCCCAGCAGGTCGACCGCCTCGAGGTAACGGTCGATCAACTCGCCCTCCGCGCGGGTCAGCGCGGGCAGGGGCGGCAGCTCCGGCGGCAGCATTCCGCGCTCACCCCGCAGCCGGAGCGCCGGGCGCCGACCGGCGGCTGGGCACGATGCCGTCCACCAGGCCGTAGGCCAGCGCGCCGGGCGCGTCCAGGACCAGGACCCGCTCCAGGTCCCGGTGGACCTGCTCCGCCGTGCGCCCCGTGTGCCGTACGAGCATCCGCTCGGTCAGGTCGCGGGTGCGGGCCAGCTCCTCGGCCTGGATCGCCAGGTCGCTGGGCTGACCACGCACCGGCTCCGGCAGTGCCGGCTGTTCGAGCACCATCCGCGCCCCCGGCAGGGCGAACCGCTTGCCCGGGGTGCCGGCCGCGAGCAGCACCGCGGCGACGGACACGGCCTGTCCCAGGCAGTAGGTCGCCACGTCGCAGCCGACGTACCGCATCGTGTCGTAGACCGCCGTCAGGGCGCTGAAGGAGCCGCCGGGGGAATTGACGTACAGCGTGATGTCCCGGTCCGGGGCCGTGTGTTCGAGGTACATGAACTGCGCCGCTAGGTCGTTCGCCGCGGCCTCGTCGACCGGCGTCCCGAGGAAGACGATCCGGTCCTCGAAGAGCCTGCCGTACGGATCGAGCGTGCGCGCCCCCGTCCCGGTGCGCTCGGTGAACTCCGGCAGGACATGACGGGCGAACGGTCGGGACATGGACACACCCCTTCTCGCGGCGAGGCCCCCCTGGGCCCCGGCTTCTGTAAAAAATGTACAGGACGTACATGACGTTATGATGGGGGCATGGCCTACGAGATTCCGGTGACACAAGCCAGGGCTGAGCTCGCCGACCTGATCAACCGGGTGGTGTACGGCGGCGAGCGGGTCGTCGTGACCCGGCACGGCAAGCCGCTGGTCGCGCTGGTCTCGGCCGCCGATCTGGAGCGGCTGGACGCGCTCGACGGGCCGGCCGAGGAGCAGGTCGTCAGCACCGTCTCGGGGATGCGTGAGGCCGGTTCCGCCACTCGCGAACAGCGGAGGTTCGGCATCGCGGCCGAGCATCGCGGGCCGGCCGGGTCCTGAGCCACGCCGGTATGCGGCAGCCCATCGCGCGGTCATGGGCCGATCAAGGTCTGGTTAACGTCGCTGAAACTCCGGCGCTCTAGCCTGCCGATCCACGCCACCAGGGGTTTTTCTGCCCGGGATTGACGACGATCCGGGCATTTGTCTGTGTGTTACATCTATCCCGTCGCGGTGGCAGCGGCAGCCGGGCCCCGCACGGTCCGGAGCAAGGACTGTGAGGTGGGACGTGCAACTTACCCCGCACGAGCAAGAGAGGCTGCTGATCCATGTGGCGGCCGACGTGGCCGAGAGGCGCAGGGCCCGCGGGCTCAGGCTCAACCACCCGGAAGCGGTCGCGCTCATCACGTCGCACATCCTGGAGGGCGCCCGGGACGGCCGCACCGTCGCCGAGCTGATGTCCTCCGGTCGCAAGATCCTCACCAGGGACGACGTCATGGACGGGATCCCGGAGATGATCCACGACGTCCAGGTCGAGGCCACCTTCCCGGACGGCACCAAGCTCGTCACCGTGCACGAGCCGATCATCTGAGGGGCCGCGATGATTCCCGGAGACATCCTGTTCGCGGACGAGCCCGTCAACTTCAACGAAGGCCGCGAGGTCACCCGTCTGACGGTTCTCAACGCCGCCGACCGGCCGGTCCAGGTGGGCTCCCACTACCACTTCGCCGAGGCCAACCCCGGCCTGGAGTTCGACCGCGCCGCGGCCCGCGGCAAGCGGCTGAACATCGCCGCCGGCACCGCCGTGCGCTTCGAGCCCGGCATTCCCGCCGCCGTCGAGCTGGTCCCCCTGGCCGGCGCCCGGATCGTGCCCGGTCTGCGCGGCGAGACGAAAGGCGCCCTCGATGCCTGAGATCTCCCGCGCCGCCTACGCCGACCTGTTCGGCCCCACCACCGGCGACCGCATCCGGCTCGCCGACACGGACCTGCTGATCGAGATCGAGGAGGACCGCTCCGGTGGCCCCGGCGCCTCCGGGGACGAGGCCGTCTTCGGCGGCGGCAAGGTCATCCGCGAGTCCATGGGGCAGTCCCGGGCCACCCGGGCCGAGGGCACCCCGGACACCGTGATCACCGGTGTCGTCGTCGTCGACCACTGGGGCGTCGTCAAGGCCGACGTCGGCATCCGCGACGGCCGGATCACCGCCCTCGGCAAGGCCGGCAACCCCGACACCATGGACGGCGTCCACCCCGACCTGGTCATCGGCCCCGAGACCGAGATCATCGCCGGCAACGGGCGGATCCTGACCGCCGGTGCCATCGACGCGCACGTCCACTTCATCTGCCCCCAGGTCGCCGACGAGGCGCTGTCCTCCGGGATCACCACCCTGGTCGGCGGCGGCACCGGTCCCGCCGAGGGGTCCAAGGCGACGACCGTGACGCCCGGCCCCTGGCACCTGGCCCGGATGCTGGAGGCGATGGAGGCCTACCCGGTCAACGTCGGCTTCCTCGGCAAGGGCAACACCGTCTCGCAGGAGGCGATGCTCTCCCAGATCCGCGGCGGCGCCGTCGGCCTCAAGCTGCACGAGGACTGGGGCTCCACCCCGGCCGTCATCGACGCGGCGCTCACCGTCGCCGACCGCACCGGCATCCAGGTCGCCATCCACACGGACACCCTGAACGAGGCGGGCTTCGTCGGCGACACCCTCGCCGCGATCGCCGGCCGGGGCATCCACTCGTACCACACCGAAGGCGCCGGCGGCGGGCACGCGCCGGACATCATGACCGTGGTCTCCCGGCCGAACGTGCTGCCCAGCTCCACCAACCCGACCCGGCCGTTCACCGTCAACACCGCCGAGGAACACCTCGACATGCTGATGGTGTGCCACCACCTCAACCCGGCGGTGCCGGAGGACCTGGCGTTCGCCGAGTCCCGGATCCGGCCGTCCACCATCGGCGCCGAGGACATCCTCCACGACCTCGGCGCGATCTCGATCATCTCCTCCGACGCCCAGGCCATGGGCCGGGTCGGGGAGGTCGTCCTGCGCACCTGGCAGACGGCCCACGTGATGAAGGGCCGCCGCGGAGCGCTCCCGGGCGACGGACGGGCGGACAATCACCGGGTACGGCGTTATGTCGCCAAGTACACGATCAACCCGGCGCTCGCCCAGGGCCTCGCCGCCGAGATCGGCTCCGTCGAGACCGGCAAACTGGCCGACCTGGTGCTGTGGGAGCCCGCGTTCTTCGGGGTCAAGCCGCTCCTGGTCATCAAGGGCGGCCAGATCGCGTACGCGCAGATGGGAGACGCCAACGCCTCCATCCCCACCCCGCAGCCGATCCTGCCCCGCCCGATGTACGGCGCGATCGGCCGGGCCCCGGCCGCCAACTCCGTCAACTTCGTCGCCCCTGCGGCGATCGAGGACGGACTGCCGGACCGGCTGCGGCTCGGCAAGCGCTTCGTGGCGATCGAGTCGACGCGCGCGGTCACCAAGGCCGACATGCGCGAGAACGACGCCCGGCCGGACGTCCGGATCGACCCCGACAGCTTCGCCGTGCACATCGACGGCGAGCTGGTCGAGGCCGTTCCGGCGGCCGAACTGCCCATGGCCCAGCGTTACTTCCTCTTCTGATGAGCAGGGCAGCCCTGCTCGTCCTGGCCGACGGCCGCTTCCCCGCCGGAGGGCACGCGCACTCCGGCGGGGCGGAGGCCGCCGTCAAGGCGGGCCGCATCACGTCCGCCGCGAGCCTGGAGGACTTCTGCCGGGGCCGGGCGCACACCGCCGGGCTGGTCGCGGGGGCACTGGCCGCCGCCGCAGCGCTGGGCGCCGACCCCCGGGAGCTGGACGCGGCGGCGGACGCCCGGACACCCTCGCCCGCCCTGCGAGCCGCCGCGCGCCGGCTCGGACGGCAGCTGACGCGGGCGGCCCGGGCGACCTGGCCTTCGGCCGAACTCGACCTCTTGGCACGGCACTTCCCCAAGGGGGCGCATCAGCCGGTCGTGCTCGGCCTCGCCGCCCGGTCGGCCGGTCTCGGCCCCGAGGACGCCGCGTACTGCGCGGCCTACGAGAGCGTCGGCGGACCGGCCACCGCCACGGTGCGCCTGCTGAGCCTCGACCCGTTCGAGGCGACCGGCGTCCTGGCCCGGCTGGCGCCGGAGCTGGATCGCGTCGCGGACTCGGCGGTGGCGGCGGCGCGCCGAGTCGCCGCCGAGGGTGCCGACGCCCTGCCCGCCGCTTCCGGGCCCCTGCTGGAGATGGGCGCCGAATGGCACGCCGGCTGGCCGGTGCGGCTGTTCGCGTCCTGACCCGGCCCGGCCTCCCCACCCCATTCACCCGGACCACGAGCGGCCCCGGCCGGCACCGGTGCGCTCACCCAAGGAGCCGAACATGCACCTCGACCACACCCACCCCGGCCCCGCGGCCATCGGCGCGGACGCCCACCGGCCCGACGGAACCCGGCGCGCGCTGCGCATCGGGCTCGGCGGGCCGGTCGGATCGGGCAAGACCGCCACCGTCGCCGCGCTCTGCCGGACGCTGCGCGACCAGCTGTCCCTCGCGGTCGTCACCAACGACATCTACACCCGTGAGGACGCCGAATTCCTGCTCAGGGAAGCGGTGCTGCCGCCCGAGCGGATCACCGCCGTGGAGACCGGGGCCTGCCCGCACACCGCCATCCGCGACGACATCTCCGCCAATCTCGAAGCCGTCGAGGACCTGGAGGACACGGTCGGCCCGCTGGACCTGATCCTCGTCGAGTCCGGTGGCGACAACCTCACCGCGACCTTCTCCAAGGGGCTCGTGGACGCGCAGATCTTCGTGATCGACGTGGCCGGCGGCGACGACATCCCGCGCAAGGGCGGACCCGGCGTGACCACCGCCGACCTGCTCGTCGTCAACAAGACCGACCTCGCCCCCCACGTCGGCTCCGACCTCGCCCGGATGGCCGCCGACGCGAAGGCGCAGCGGGCCGAACTCCCGGTGGTCTTTCAGTCGTTGCGCGCGGACTCCGGAGTCGCCGACGTGGCCGCCTGGGTCCGGGAACGGCTCGCCGCGTGGACGGCGTGACGGCCGCCGGGGTCCGGGCGGGCGCACGGATCGTCGCCCGGTCCGACGGCCGCGGCGGTACGGCGCTGCCCGTGCTGGACGGCGAGGGACCGCTGGCGCTGCGCCGCACCCGGGCCGGCGGGGCCGAGGCGAAGGTCATGGTCGTCGGCGCGATGAGCGGCCCGCTCGGCGGCGACCACTTCACCCTGACCGCGCGGGTGGAGGACGGCGCCCGGCTGCACGTGGGGTCGGCCGCCGCCACCATCGCGCTGCCGGGCCAGACCAAGGGCGCGGCTCGCTACGACGTGCGGCTCGACGTGGCCGACGACGCCGAACTGCTCTGGCTGCCCGAGCAGTTGATCTCGGCCGGGGGGAGCGACCTGTATGTCACCACGCGGGCCGAACTCGCGGCAGGGGCGCGGTTCGTGCTGCGCGAGGAGCAGGTGCTCGGGCGCGCGGGGGAGGAACCCGGGCGGCTCACCAGCCGGCTGACCGTACGCGTGGCGGGCCGGACCGTGCTGGATCAGGAGCTGTCCTGCGGGCCCGGCGCACCGGGCGGCTGGGACGGCCCCGCCGTGCTCGCCGGGCATCGTGCCGTGGGTCAACTCGTAGTGGTGACACCCGAGTTCGCGACCCGCCCGGTTGCCGCCCGGATGCTGGGGGAGTGCGCCGCGCTGGTGCCGCTGGCCGGGCCCGCCGCCCTGGTGAGCGCGGTCGCTCCCGACGCGCTGCGCCTGCGGCGACTGCTGGACGAGGCACGGGCACTGCTCGCCGGCTGAGCGCCGCCCGGTGAGCGGGACGCGATCATCCGGTTATCGGAATGGTAAAGAAGGGTGGCAACCCCTGTTCTCAGACAGCTCACAGCCGAGAGGATCCCCGCCTGACCAACTCGCAGCGAGGTACGGGGAGGGCCCCCTTGAGGGAGAACAGACCGAAGAGCCGCCTGCTGGCGCTCAGTTCGGCCGGTGCACTGGTCACCGCGACCCTGATCGCCGGCGCGGTCTCGGCCCCCGCGGCCGGTGCCGCGAGCCGGGCCGGTCATGACCGTGAGGCCGCGGGCGCCAGGACGGCCGCGGCCCGGGCGGCCCACGCCGGTGTCCACTGGCAGGACTGCCCGGCCGACTGGGGGCTGGCCAAGCCCATCCAGTGCGGCTGGGTCAGCGTGCCGGTCGACTACGCCCACCCCTACGGCAAGCAGATCAAGCTCGCCGTGGACCGCATCGGCAACACCGGCACCAAGAACGAGCGCCAGGGCGCCCTCGTCTACAACCCGGGCGGGCCGGGCGGATCCGGCCTGCGCTTCCCGACCCGGGTCACCGGCAAGAACCCGGTCTGGGCGAACGTCGCCAAGGCCTACGACTTCGTCGGCTTCGACCCGCGCGGCGTCGGGCACTCGGCGCCCATCTCCTGCATCGATCCCCAGGAGTTCGTCAAGGCACCCAAGGCCGACCCGGTGCCGGACAGCGAGGCGGACAAGCGGGCACAGCGCAAGCTGGCCCGCGAGTACGCCGAGGGCTGCGCCGAGCGCAGCGGCGCCCTGCTGCCGCAGATGACCACGCCGAACACCGCCCGCGACCTGGACGTCATCCGCGCCGCACTGGGCGAGAGGAAACTCAACTACCTCGGCGTCTCCTACGGCACCTACCTCGGGGCCGTCTACGGCACCCTCTTCCCCGGCCACCTGCGCCGCATGGTCGTCGACAGCGTGGTCGACCCCGCCCGCGAGAACATCTGGTACGAGGCGAACCTGAACCAGGACATCGCCTTCGAGGGCCGCTGGAAGGACTGGGAGGACTGGGTCGCCGCGAACGACGCCGCCTTCCACCTCGGCACCACGCGCGCCGCGGTCCAGGCCAAGTGGCTGAAGCTGCGCGCCACCGCCAAGCAGCACCCGCTCGGCGGGGTCGTCGGCCCGGCCGAGCTGATCTCCTTCTTCCAGAGCGCGCCGTACTACGACTCCTCGTGGGTCCCGGTCGCGTCGGTCTTCGGCAAGTACTACGCCGGTGACACCCAGGCGCTCGTCGACGCGGCCTCCCCCGACCTGTCGGACACCGCGGGCAACATCGCCTCGGAGAACTCCAACGCCGTCTACACGGCGGTCGAGTGCACCGACGCCAAGTGGCCCACCAGCTGGCGCAAGTGGGACCGGGACAACACCCGGCTCGACAAGGACTATCCGTTCATGACCTGGGCCAACGCCTGGATGAACCTGCCCTGCGCCACCTGGCCGGCCAAGCAGCGGACCCCCGTCGAGGTCGGCACCCACAAGGGCCTGCCCAAGGTGCTGATCGTGCAGTCCACCCGGGACGCGGCCACCCCGTACGCCGGCGCCGTCGAACTGCACGAGCGCTTCAAGGGCTCCCGCCTGATCACCGAGCGGGGCGCGGGCTCCCACGGTGTGACCGGCCTGGTCAACCCCTGCATCAACCAGCGCGTCGACGCCTACCTGGTCGACGGGAAGCTGGACGGCGAGGACGTGACCTGCACGCCGCACGCCACGCCCAAGCCGTAACGACACCGGTACGGCGACGAGGGGCGGCCGGGACTCCCGGCCGCCCCTCACCCGCTCCCGCCCGTCACCGCGGGTCCGGCCCGTCCCCGGGGCTCCCGCCCGTCACCTCCGGTCCGGGCCGTCGCCGGGGCTCCCGCCCGTCACTGGCGGTCCGGGTCCCGGCCGGGGCTCATGCCCGGAGCCAGGCGTCCTCCGCCGCGTAGTTGAACACGTCGCCGTAGGCCTGGACCACCTTCGGATACACCGCCCGCCAGTCCTGTCCGGCGAGCCGGCGCTCGATCGAGGCCACGGTCTCCGGCAGCGAGCCGGCGTACCCGACCACCGGGCGGTACCCCAGTTCGCGCTCCGCCGCCGCCATGTCGAAGACGACGGGGTACGGCACCGACCACGGCGTCGCACCCACTCCTGGCGCCGGGGCGGGCCCGTCCACCAGGATCGACTCGTTCGCCACGCCCATCACCGCGTCGATCGCCGCGCCGATCTCGGCGACGGTGGGCGCCTCGGGGTCGCAGGCGTTCAGCACCCGCGAGCCCGGCCGCGACGCCGCAAGACGGATCAGTTCCGCGATGTTGCGCGCGCTCGCCGGATGGAAGCGGCTCCGTCCGCCGTACGCGAGCACCCGCCTGCCCCGCCCGTCCAGGTTCCGCTTGACGAAGTACAGCTCGCGAGGGCTGCGGCAGTGCGGCCCGTGGATCGCGCCCGCCCGCAGCAGTGTCGTCGGCAACCGGTCGCCCGCCGCGAGGAGTTCACGCTCCAGAGCGGCCTTGCGGGTGCTGTAGGTGGTCTCACCGGCGGCCACCGTCGCATGCGTCTCCGGCGTGGGCACCGGGTACCGGGGGAAGCCGTCCGGCTGGTCCTGGGTGTCGAAGCCGCGGCCCTCGCCGTCCTCGTACACCGACACGCTGGAGATCACCACGGCCGAACCGACCCGGTCGGCCAGTGCGGTCAACTGCCGGGCGTGCGCCGCCCCGTAGGCGACGATGTCGACCAGCACGTCACAGCCGGCGCCGACCACCTCCGCCAGCGCCCGCTCGTCCTCCCGGTCGAGCCGAACCGCCCGCACCTCCTCGGGCCAGGCCCCGTCCCGGCCCCCGCCGTGCGAGGCGGCCGTCACCTCCCAGCCGTCCCGCGCCAGCGCTTCCACCGCCGGACGCCCGATCTGCCCGTTCGCCCCGATCACCACAGCACGCTTCATGACGCGACCGTACGGCCACGGGGCCGCCCCTGCCACGGCGTTCTGCCGACGGCAGACGCGGTCAGCCGAGCGGCGCCCGGGGGAACCTGCGCTTCTCCGCCGCCTGCCGCTCCTTGACGACCGCCGCGTACTCGTCGACGTACTCCTGCCCGGACAGGGCCAGGATCGCGTACATGATCTCGTCGGTGACGGCCCGCAGGACCGTCTTCTCGTTCTCCATCCCGGCATAGCGCGAGAAGTCGAGCGCCTCGCCGAAGCGAATGGCGACCGGGCGGATCCGGGGGACGACCCTGCCGGGCGGCTGGGCCTCGAACGTGCCGATCATCGCGCAGGGCACCACCGGGACCCCGGCCCTCAGCGCCATGACGGCGACGCCCACCTTGCCCTTGTACAGCCGGCCGTCGTGCGAACGGGTGCCCTCCGGGTAGATGCCGAGCAGCTCGTCCTTGGCCAGTACCCCGAGGCCCTCGCGGATCGCGGCCCGGCCCGCGTCCTTCCCGGAGCGGTCCACCGGAATCTGCCCGGCGCTGCGGAAGAAGAACGCGGTGAGCCGGCCCTTGACCCCCGGTCCGGTGAAGTACTCCGCCTTGGCGAGGAAGGTGATGCGGCGCTTCAGGATGGCCGGCATCAGGAAGTGGTCCGAGAACGACAGATGGTTGCCGGCGACGATCGCGGCGCCCTCGGCGGGCACATGGTCCAGGCCCTCGATCCTGGGCCGGAAGACCAGTCTGAGCAGGGGGCCGAGCAGCACGTACTTGAGCAGGTGGTAGAACAACGGGTCGCTCCTCATTCCGACGGATCGGCTCAACCGCCGCGTTCTAGCAGGTCAACCAGCGTGTTATGGGGGGTCAGTGTAGGTGCAGCGGCAGTCGCGCGGAACCTGGCCCGGCCGTGTGGACGCCGGCGTACACGCTTTCCCGCCCGGCGGCGCACCATCCCGCGCGCATCACGGTGCGCCCCCCCGTCCGCCCCGCCGTCCGCCTCGTACCATGTCCTCGATGCCCGGCTGCCGACCGCACGTTCCGCGCCCGCCCCAGCGGCGGCACCGCGCGCTGCTCGTGCTGGCGGTGCTGGCCGGGCTCCTGGGCATGCACGCGCTGGCGCCCGGCGGAGGCCTGGCACACCCGGAGCACATCCGCTCCCCGAAACCGGCCGCCGTCGTGAGCATGCCCGACGACTGCCCGGGTGGCGACGGCCACTGCGGAGACCACCCGCACCACGCCGACCCCACCTGCGCCTCGGGCGCGGTGACCGGCGGCCCGCAGCCGCCCGCGCTGCTCGCGGACCCCGTGACCGGCCCGGTACCGGCCCACCTCGCCCGCTCCCGGGCGGCCGAGGCGCCCGAAGGCGCGCGCGGCCCGCCGTCGCTGGCCCAACTCCAACTCCTGCGGATCTAGAGGCCGCCGCGGCCCCGGATCTTCTCCGCCGTCCGGCGGAGCGCGTTCGGCGGCCGTGCCCGCGCGTGCCCCACATCCCTTCACCCAGCAGGAGTTGCAGCATGACCACCCGTACCCCGATGCGCCGTGCCACCCTGATCGCGGTCACCGCGGCGGCCGCCCTCGTCCTCTCCGCCTGCGGCGACGACCGGGCCGGTCGCGACGGCCGCACCGCCGCCCACCACGGAGCGTCCGCGTCCGCCACCGGCCACAACGCCCAGGACGTCGCCTTCGCGCAGGGCATGGTCCCGCACCACCGGCAGGCCCTGGAGATGGCGCGGCTCGCCGCCGACCGGGCCTCCTCGGCCCGCGTGCGGGACCTCGCCACCCGCATCGAGAAGGCCCAGGCCCCCGAGATCCGCACGCTGACCGGCTGGCTCGACGCCTGGGGTGAGCAGGCCCCCGAGGCCGGCATGGACCACTCGGGCCACGCCGGGTCGGCCGGGATGACCGGGATGACCGGGATGATGAGCGACGGTGACATGGCGGCTCTGAAGAAGGCCACCGGCGAGGAATTCGACACGGCGTTCCTGTCCCTGATGACCGAACACCACCGGGGCGCCGTCGAGATGGCCCGCACCGAGCGGGCCAAGGGCGCGTACGGGCCCGCCGAGCGCATGGCGGACGGCATCGTCACCGCGCAGAACGCCGAGATCAAGGAGATGAACCAGCTCCTCGGCGCCCGCTGACCGAGCGCGCGGGGGCCGGCGCCCATGGCACCGGCCCCCGCCCACGGTCCGTCAGGTCAGCACCTTCTCGAGCGCCGCGAGCGCGGAGCCCAGCTCCTCCGCCGTGATGGTCAGCGGCGGCGCCAGCCGGATCGTGGAGCCGTGGGTGTCCTTGACCAGCACACCCTCCCGCATCAGCCGCCGGCTGACCTCGCGCCCGGTGCCGATCGCCGGGTCGACGTCGACCCCCGCCCACAGCCCGCGCGAGCGGAAACCGAGCACACCCTTGCCGACCAGCCCGGCCAGCCCGTCCCGCAGCAGCACGCCCAGCTCGGCGGCCCGGCGCTGGAACTCGCCGGTCTCCAGCAGCTCGACCACGGCCGTGCCGACCGCGGCGGCGAGCGGGTTGCCGCCGAACGTCGAGCCGTGCTCACCCGGGTGGAGCACGCCCAGCACCTCACGCCGGGCCACGACCGCCGACACCGGCACGATGCCGCCCCCGAGCGCCTTGCCGAGCAGCAGCACGTCCGGGACGACGTCCTCGTGCTCGACGGCGAGGGTGCGGCCGGTGCGGCCGAGTCCCGACTGGATCTCGTCGGCGACGAACAGACAGCCCTTGCGCCGGGTCAGCTCGCGCACGCCGGCGAGATAGCCGTCGTCCGGGACGACCACGCCCGCCTCGCCCTGGATGGGCTCGATCAGCACCGCGGCGGTCGTGTCGTCGACCGCCGCCTCCAGCGCGGCCAGGTCGTTGTACGGCACGATCCGGAAGCCCGGCGTGAACGGTCCGAAGCCCGCCCGGGCCGTCTCGTCGGTGGAGAAGCTGACGATGGTCGTCGTCCGGCCGTGGAAGTTCTCCGCGGCGACCACGATCGTCGCCCGGTCGGCCGGTACGCCCTTCACGTCGTACGCCCACTTGCGGGCCACCTTGACGCCGCTCTCCACCGCCTCGGCGCCGGTGTTCATCGGCAGGACCATGTCCAGGCCGGTCAGCTCCGCCAGCCGCTCCGCGAACTCGGCGAGCCGGTCGTTGTGGAAGGCGCGGGAGGTGAGCGTCAGCCGGTCCAGCTGGCGGTGCGCGGCCTCGATCAGCGCCGGATGCCGATGGCCGAAGTTGAGCGCCGAGTAGCCGGCGAGCATGTCGAGATAGCGGTTGCCCTCGACGTCCTCCACCCAGGTGCCCTCGGCGCGGGCCACCACCACGGGCAGCGGGTGGTAGTTGTGCGCGAGTACGGGTTCCTCCGCCCGGATCAGGTCGGCGGACGTACGCGTGCGCGCGGGTGCGGTCATCAGCGGATCTCCTGGGTGCAGCACTTGATGCCACCGCCGGCCTTGTGCAGCTCGGACAGATCGACGGGGACGGGGACATAACCGTGGTCGGTGAGGCGCTCGGCCAGGGCCTCGGCGCGGGGCGCGATGAAGACGTTGCGGCCGTCGGACACCGAGTTCAGCCCGAACGTCATCGCGTCGTCCCGGGTGGCGAGCACCGCGTCCGGGTACAGGCGCCGCAGCACCTCCCGGCTGCCCTGCGAGAACGCCTCCGGGTAGTAGCAGACGTTGTCGTCGTCCAGCACGAACAGCGCCGTGTCCAGGTGGTAGAAGTACGGGTCCACCAGGGTCAGGCCGATCACCGGGTGGCCGAGGAACTCCTGCACCTCCCGGTGCGCCTCGCGGGTGGTGCGGAATCCGGTGCCCGCGAGCACGTACCGGCCCGTCCACACCAGGTCGCCCTCACCCTCGGACACCGACTCGGGGCGGTACACGTCGTAGCCCGCCCCCTTGAACCAGGTGTCGTAGTGCACCGACTCCGGACGCCGCTCCGGCGCGTGGAAGAGGGAGCCGAAGACCCGGCCGCCCACCACGAACGCGGCGTTCGCGGAGAAGACCATGTCGGGCAGGCCGGGGACCGGCTCCAGCGACTCGACGGTGTGACCGTGGTCGCGGTAGGCACGGATCAGCGTCTGCCACTGCTCCTGAGCGAGATCCACGTCGATGGGCCGGTCGGGCCGCATCCAGGGATTGATCGCGTACTGAACCGCGAAATGTCTGGGTTCACAGACGAGAAAGCGCCGAAGGCGCGGCACACGGCTCTCGGGCACAGAGGGTTTCCTCCGTTTTCCTGTGCGTCACTACGGGGTGAGACCACGGTAGGAACCGAAGGAGACGGACGACAAGCGAGAAGAGCTGCGCGCGTGCGCAGCATCGCTGCGTCCTCACGACGCAGGACGCACGAGAACTGCGCATGATCGGGGCTACACCGGCGCGGCATGGGTGGCACCGGCTTCCGGGCTTTCCGGGAGGAGGTGGGACAGCACCATCACGCTGATCGTCTTCCGGATGAACGGTTCGGCCCGGATGCGCTCCAGCACCTCCTCGAAGTGCTCCACATCCCGCGCCCGCACGTGCAGCAGGGCGTCGGCGCCGCCGGTCACCGTCATGGCCGCCGTGATCTCCGGATGGTTGCGGACGACCTCGGCCAGCCGCCGCGGCGGGGCCGCGCCCTCGCAGTACACCTCGACGTACGCCTCCGTGCGCCAGCCGAGTGCCACCGGCTTGACCGTCGCCGTGAACCCGGTGATCACCCCGGTCTCGCGCAGCCGGTCCACGCGCCGCTTGACCGCGGTGGCGGACAACCCCACACCCGCGCCGATCTCGGCGAAGCTGGTCCGGGCGTTCGTCATCAGCGCGGTGATGATCTTGCGGTCGAGGTCGTCGAACGAGGGCGTCCTGCTGTTCATGCGGGCACTGTAGCCAGCGGCGCCCCGCGAAGGGCCTCAGGACTGCGTGACGACCATGGCGAGTGTCAGCAGGCCCAGCACCACCCATCCGAACCACAGCCAGCCGTTGCTGCCGAGCGCGACCGTGTAGGCGGTCACGACGACGAGCCCGCCGACCGTGAGCACCCCCATCGTCCTGGTGGAACCGTTCGTGGAACCGGGCATCGCGACACCCTCCTCATGGTCCGTCCTCCACCATGGTGCCCCGACTCCGGCCCGAAGGGGATACGTCCGCCTAACCCCGGCGTGCGTTCAGCGAGGCGAGATAGGCGTTGTACGCCTCCAGCTCCTTGTCCCCGTCCCGGTCCGCGGCCCGGTCCTTGCGCCTGGCCTGCCGCTGCTCGGAGCCGTACCACTGGAACAGCAGGGCGATCAGCACCAGCACGGACGGGACCTCGCTGAACGCCCACGCGATGCCGCCGGCCGCGTTCTGGTCGGACAGCGCGTCGATGCCGAGCGAGGCGGGCGGGTTCTCGAAGGTCTCCACCATCGGCGTCGACGCCATCATCAGCGCGATGCCGAAGAACGCGTGGAACGGCATGCCCGCGAACAGCTCCAGCATCCGCATCAGGTACCCCGGCCGGTGCGGGCCCGGGTCCACACCGATGATCGGCCAGAAGAACACGACGCCCACCGCGAGGAAGTGCACCATCATCCCGATGTGCCCGGTCTTCGAGCCCATCAGGAAGTCGAAGATCGGAGTGAAGTACAGGGCGTACAGGCTCGCGATGAACAGCGGGATGGTGAACGCCGGGTGGGTGACGACCCGCATGTACCGGCTGTGCAGCAGGGCCAGCAGCAGCTCGCGCGGCCCCTTGCGGCCCTTGCCGGCGGCCGGCAGCGCGCGCAGCGCCAGGGTGACCGGGGCGCCGAGCAGGATCAGGATCGGCGACAGCATGCTGATCACCATGTGCTGCACCATGTGCACGCTGAACATGACCATGCCGTAGTCGTTGAGCTTGGTGCACATCACCAGCGCGATGGTGAGCACACCGACGGCGTACGACACCGTACGGCTGACGGGCCACGCGTCACCGCGCCGCCGCAGCCGCGCCACGCCCCAGCCGTACAGCGCCAGCCCGGCCAGGCAGGCGACGAGGAAGAAGGGCTCGGTCGACCACTCGAGCCCTCGTGCCAGCGTGAACGGCGGCAGATCCATGGTCATGCCGTGCCCGCTGTGATCCATCCGCCGGCTCCTGATTCGTGGGGGTTGTGCGATTCTGTCCGCCCACCAGAGTAGAGCGGCCCCCGGTCACCTCGGTGACCGGGGGCGGCCGCACCCGCTCAGAAGCGCGGGGAGCCGGGCGACACGCCGCACACGGCCGCCGCCCGGCAGATCACCGGCACCTCAGAGAACGCACTCCGCCTCGTCGTACCGCTCGGACGGCACCGTCTTCAGCGTCTCCACGGCCTCGGCCAGCGACACCGTCACGATGTCGGTCCCACGCAGCGCCGTCATCCGCCCGAACTCGCCCCGGTGCACGGCCTCCACCGCATGCCAGCCGAAGCGTGTGGCGAGCACGCGGTCGTACGCCGTCGGGGTGCCGCCCCGCTGCACATGCCCGAGGATCACCGGCCGCGCCTCCTTGCCGAGCCGCTGCTCCAGCTCGATGGAGAGCTGCCGGGCGATCCCGGCGAAGCGCTCGTGGCCGTAGATGTCCTTGCCGCCCTCGTCGAACTCCATGGAGCCCGGCCGCGGCTTGGCCCCCTCCGCCGCGACCACGATGGCGAACCGCTTGCCCGCCTCGAACCGCTCTCCGACCTTCCGCGTCAACTCGTCGATGTCGAAGGGCCGTTCCGGTACGACGACGGCGTGGGCGCCGGCCGCCATGCCGGAGTGCAGGGCGATCCAGCCGGTGTGGCGGCCCATGACCTCCACGATCAGCACGCGCTGGTGCGACTCGGCGGTGGTCTTCAGCCGGTCGAGGGCCTCCGTCGCCACGGTCACCGCGGTGTCGAAACCGAAGGTGACGTCGGTGACGGCGATGTCGTTGTCGATGGTCTTGGGCACGCCCACGATCGGCAGCCCGTTGTCCGACAGCAGCCGGGCAGCCTTCAGCGTGCCCTCGCCGCCGATCGGGATGATCGCGTCCAGACCCAGCTCCGCGACATGGCCCCTGGCCCGCTCCACGCCGTCGCGCAGATGCTCGGGGCGGACCCGGGACGAGCCGAGGATGGTGCCGCCGCGGGCCAGGATGCCGCCCACGGCGTCCAGGTCGAGCTTCAGATAGTCGCACTCCAGGAGGCCCTTCCAGCCGTCCCGGAAACCGATGACCTCGTCGCCGTGGTCGGCGACGGCACGGTGCACGACGGACCGGATGACGGCGTTCAGGCCGGGGCAGTCGCCGCCTGACGTGAGGACACCAATGCGCATAGCCCGAATACCTTCTCAACGTGGGCCGGAGGACCGGACCACGTTGTCCGGCGGATTCCCGGCCACCCTACCGGCGTGACCGGGTGGCCCCGTAGCGGGCGTCCGCCTGCTGGACGCGCCCGCACATGTGAGCGGACGGGCCGTCAGGCGGGCCCCCGGCATCCTGCCGGGCCACGCTGAAATCCAGCTGAATCCCCGGTTACGCGGGCTGCTGCGCGGCCGCGATGCGCTCGTTGCGGAGCGCCTCGTACCAGCGGTCGTCGATCGGCGGCAGCGCGTTGACGTCGAGCGCGAGCTTCAGCAGCAGGTCGGCGATCAGGGGGTTGCGGGCGAGGACCGGCCCGTGCATGTACGTGCCGAACACGGTCCCGTTGTACGCGCCCTCCGTGCCGTCCCCGGTGCCGTTGCCCCGGCCGATGTGCGTGCGGGCGAACGGGCGGGCCGTGGCGCCGAGGTGGGTGACGCCCTGGTGGTTCTCGAACCCGGTCAGCTGGGGCAGGCCGAGCTGCGGGTCGATGTCGGCGAGGACGTCACCGACGCACCGCTCGCCCTCACCGCGCACCGACACCACGTCGAGCAGGCCGAGACCGGGCTCGCGCTGGCCGAGGTCGTTGATGAACTCGTGGCCGAGGATCTGGTAGCCGGCGCAGACCGAGAAGACGATCGCACCGTTCTCCACCGCCCGCTGCAGATGCCCGTCACGGCGCAGCCGCTCGGCGGCGAGCCGCTGCGGACGGTCTTCGCCGCCGCCGATCAGATAGATGTCACCGGAGGTCGGGATCGGCTGGTCGCTGCGCACGTCCAGCCGGGCCACGTCCAGGCCGCGCTGCCGCGCCCGGCGCTCCACGACCAGGGCGTTGCCCTGGTCGCCGTAGGTGCTCAGCAGGTCCGGGTAGATCCACACCAGCCGCAGTTGGTTGTCGCTCATGAGGTGATCGCCCTTCGAAGATCAGTTGCCGACGCGGCGGCGCAGGTCCTGGAACGCGGTGTAGTTCGCGATGACCTCGATCCGGCCGGGCGGGCACATCTGCACGGCCTGGTCGAGGTTCTCGCAGACCTGGAAGTGCTGGTTCGCGACCTCGAGGCGGACGGCGAGGTCCAGCTTGCGGTCACCGACGACGAAGATCGGGTGACCGGTCAGCCGTGTGTAGTCGACGTCCCACAGCCAGGAGGTGTCGGTGCCGTCGGCCCCGCGCGCGTTCACGGACAGGATCACCGGAGCCGGTGGCGGGTCGATCAGCGAGAACGTCTCCAGCCAGCCGGCCGGGTTCTTCGCCAGCAGCAGCCGCAGATCGCGGTTCTGGAACTGGACGACGTCGTACCGTCCGGCCACGGCCTGCACCTGGTACATCCGCTCCAGCGCGACCTGTGGCGGCACCCCGAAGACGGCGGCGACGGCCGCGGAGCTGGCCGCGTTCGCCTTGTTGGCGCGCCCCGGCAGCTGCAGGTGGATCGGCCAGGCGGACCCGTGCGGGTCCAGCACATGGTCCCCGGACAGCGCCCAGGTCGGCGTCGGCCGGCGGAAGCCGCACTCGCCGCAGAACCAGTCGTCGCCGGGGCGCTGCATCACGCCACCGCACGACGGGCAGGACCAGGCGTCGTCCTTCCACATCTGCCCGGCTGCGACCCAGATCACATTCGGGGAGGAGGAGGCGGCCCACACCACCAGCGGATCGTCGCAGTTGGCGACGATCACGGCCTTCGAGCCGGCCAGGCCCTCGCGCCAGTTCTCGGCGAGCATGCGGGTCTCGGCGGCGCGGTCCAGCTGGTCGCGGGAGAGGTTCAGCAGGGCGATGCACTTCGGGCCGGTGTCCCGGGCCACACCGGCCAGGTACTTCTCGTCGACCTCGATGACGCCGAACTTCGCCTCCGAGCCGCCCGCGAGGGCGGACGTGATGCCGGCCGGCATGTTCGCGCCGAGCGCGTTCGACACGACCGGCCCCGCGGCGCGCAGCGCCTCCGCGATGAGCCGGGTGGTCGTGGTCTTGCCGTTGGTGGCGGAGACCAGGGTGACGTCCAGGTTCTGGGCGAGCCGCCCGAGCAGGTCGGGGTCGAGCCTCAGTGCGACCCGGCCACCGATCACCGAACCGCTGCCGCGTCCCGCGGCCCGCGATGCCGCAGCGACCGCCTTGCCCGCGGTCACGGCCAGCTTGGCCCGCGGCGAGAGCGGGTCCGAGTTGCCTGCCATCAGTTCTCGATCCTCCTTGCGTACGCGCCGCGCCTGGTGCCATCCGGCAGCGTGGTGTGGACCTCAGCCTATCGAGATCCGTTCGCACACCCGAATCCCGGCCCATGCCTGGGCGGCGGTCATGAGCTGAACGAACCGTACCCTTGCCGCCATGCGACACGGCCCGATCCCGGGCGCCCACGGGCGCGTCCGGCCCCTTTCCCTGCTCCAGGACCCCGTTCTGCGTGAGCCCTGCCGGGAGGTCACGGACTTCGATTCCGAATTGGCCGACCTGGTGGAGGACTTGTTCGCCACCATGTACGCGGCGCGGGGGGTGGGTCTGGCCGCGAATCAGATCGGGACGCCTTTGCGGGTGTTCGTGTACGACTGTCCCGACGACGAGGACGTCCGTCATCTGGGACACGTGGTGAACCCGCGGCTGGTCGAGGCGGACGGCGTGGTGCTCCGGGGACCCGAGGGCTGTCTGTCCCTGCCGGGCCTGGAGGCGGGGACGGAGCGGTACGACCACGCGGTGGTCGAGGGCTTCACGATGACGGGGGAGCCGGTCACCGTCCACGGCACCGGCTTCTTCGCCAGGTGCCTGCAGCACGAGTACGACCACCTCGAGGGCCGGGTGTACGCGGATCACCTCACGGGGTGGCGCCGGCGCCGGCTGATGAGGCAGATCACGCGAGCTTCCTGGAACCGGGCGGGCGGGCCCGCCTGAGGGGCCCTGTCCCTCGGCGCCCGGGGCCTGGTCCCTCAGAAGCCGGGGCCGCCCACTTTGTCCCCGGCCGCCGCGAGCCGCCCCCACAGGAGGTCCGCGAGGGAACGCACCAACTCGGCCCTGGAACAGGGGCGCTCACCGAGCCACCAGTCCCCGGCCGCGTGCATCATCCCGACGATCCCGTGCCCCCACACCCGCGCGAGCTGCTGGCTGCCCGGCCCGAGGTCCACCCGCTCCTCGATCACCTGGGCCAGCTCCTCGCCCATCCTGCGGAGCAGGGGTGCCGAGTGCTTGCCGACGTCGAAGCCCTGGTCGGCCCCCGCGCTCCCCTCCGCGGGATGCATCAGGAACCGGTACACCTGGGGGCGCGCCTCGATGGCCGCGAGATACGTGTCCAGCGTCGACTCCACCCGCTCCCGCCGGTCCGCGGGAGCGTCCAGGGCCGCCCGCAGGGAGGCGAGCAGCGCGTCGGTGTGCCGCATGGCGAGCGCGGCGTACAGCCCGCCCTTGTCGCCGAAGTGCCGGTAGAGGATCGGCTTCGTGATCCCGGCCTCGGCCGCGATCGCGTTCATCGACGCCTGCGGGCCGTCGCGCAGCACCACCCGGTCGGCGGCCTCCAGCAACTCGCGCCGTCGGCGGTCGGCGGTCCGCTGCTGGTCGGTCCGCTGCGTGGTGTCCATGTGCTCTCCCCACCCGTGCTGATTCGGTGACGCCTGCGCAAACTAACACTGACCGGGCCCGTGACATCGAACGGGATGCCGACCGGTCGTCGGCGGTTGACTTTTCCTACCCGTCGGTAACAGACTCACGTTACCGCTAGTAACATCGCACTGCCGCCGCTGGAGGGGACATGGCCGAGTTCACCATGGAGCTGAACGACGAACAGAGGGAAGTCCGGGACTGGCTCCATGGCTTCGCCGCCGACGTGATCCGTCCCGCGGCCGCCGAGTGGGACGAGCGCGAGGAGACTCCCTGGCCGGTCATCCAGGAGGCCGCGAAGGTCGGCATCTACTCCCTCGACTTCTACGCACAGCAGTATTTCGACCCCACCGGCCTCGGCATCCCGATGGCCATGGAGGAGCTGTTCTGGGGCGACGCGGGCATCGCCCTGTCCATCGTGGGCACGGGCCTGGCCGCCGTGGGCGTTCTCGCCAACGGGACCGAGGAGCAGATCGGCACCTGGATCCCGCAGATGTACGGCGACCAGAACGACGTCAAGGTCGCCGCGTTCTGCTCCTCCGAGCCCGACGCCGGCTCCGACGTGGCCTCCATGCGCACCCGGGCCGTGTACGACGAGGCCACCGGCGAGTGGGTGATCAACGGCACGAAGACCTGGGCGACCAACGGCGGCATCGCCAACGTCCACGTCGTCGTCGCCGTGGTCGACCCGGAGCTGGGCTCCAAGGGGCACGCGTCCTTCATCGTCCCGGCGGGTACCCCGGGTCTCGCGCAGGGCCAGAAGTTCAAGAAGCACGGCATCCGCGCCTCGCACACGGCCGAGGTCATCCTCGACAACGTCCGCGTGCCCGGTTCCTGCCTGCTCGGCGGCAAGGAGAAGCTGGACGAGCGGCTCGCCCGGGCCCGCGAGAAGGCGAGGGCCGGCGCTGGTGAGCGGGTGAAGAACGCGGCGATGGCGACGTTCGAGGCGAGCCGGCCCGCCGTCGGGGCCATGGCGGTCGGCACCGCCCGCGCCGCCTACGAGGTCGCCCTCGACTACGCGACCACCCGTGAGCAGTTCGGCCGGCCGATCATCGACAACCAGGGGGTGGCCTTCCAGCTGGCGGACATGCGGACGCAGATCGACGCCGCCCGTCTGCTGGTGTGGCGGGCCTCCTGGATGGCGGTCAACGGCAAGCCGTTCACCGCGGCCGAGGGCTCCATGTCGAAGCTGTTCGCGAGCGAGACGGCCAAGAAGGTGACCGCCCAGGCGATCCAGATCCTGGGCGGCAACGGGTACACCCGCGAGTACCCGGTCGAGCGCATGCACCGCGACAGCGCGATCTACACGATCTTCGAGGGTACGAGCGAGATCCAGCGGCTGGTCATCGCGCGCACGCTGTCGGGGGCGCCGATCCGGTAGCGCCGGGGAGGCGCGGGTCCCCTGCGGTCCGCCGGTTCGCCGCGGCCGGTCACGCAGGTCCCCGCGCCTCCGGGCACGGCACGGACGTCTCACCCGTGCCTCAAAGGGGTGAGCTGCTGGATGTCGTACTTGTCCCGCAGCGCCTCGATGGCCTCCTGGTCCGGTGGACCACCGTCACGCAGGATCTCCAGCAGCTCCTCGAAGTAGCGTTCGTGATCCGGTGGCGGGCTCGCCTGGAAGAACATCTTCGCCGGCGTGTCCGTCGGGTTCGCGAACGCGTGGGGACAGCCGGGCGGCACGACGATGACCGTGCCGGGCGTCGCCCGGACCACCCGGTTGCCCGAACTCGACTCCCACGTCCGCCAGTTGTCGGGCGTACGGATACGGGGCTCGAAGGCGAGCACGTCCAGCTCGCCCTCCAGCACGTAGAACAACTCCTCACTGCGCGTGTGCACATGGGCGCCGACGTCGAATCCCGGCGGGACCTCGACCTCGAAGGTGGAGGCCATCCGCGAGTGCGCGCCGGTGACCTTGAACGTCACGCGCTGGGCGGGAGTCGCGACCACCCGCCCCTGGCCCGGCGGCACGAGCAGTCCTTCGGTGGTCATCGACGCTCACCACATCACGGGCAGGGCCTCGGGCCCGCGGATCAGCGCGCCCTTTCGGAAGGGCACCTCGTCCGGCGGGACGGCGAGCTTCAGCCCGGGCACCCGGTCCAGCAGGGCGTCGACCAGCAGCTCCGACTCCAGCCGGGCGAGCTGGCCGCCCGGGCAGTAGTGCGGGCCGAAGCCGAACGCCACGTGCGGGTTCGGGCTGCGGGAGAAGTCGATGGTCTCCGGGTCCGGGAAGACCTCCGGGTCGCGGTTGGCGGCCAGGTAGGAGACGTAGACGGCGTCGCCGGCACGGATGCGGACGCCCCTGATCTCCACGTCCTGCAGGGCGATCCGGGACAGCCCGACCGCATTGCGGTGCGGGATGTAGCGCAGCAGCTCGTCGATCGCCCTGGGCCGGATCTCCGGTTCGGAGCGCAGCCGCTCGGACAGCTCCGGGCGGGTCAGCAGCAGGTAGAACATCTGCCCGCTGTTGTTGGTGACCGCCTCGCCGCCGATCTGGAGGAGGACGGCGAGACCGACGGCCTCCTCCAGGGCCACCTCGTCCCGGCCCACGGCGGCGCCGAGCAGCGAGGTGACATCCTCGCCCGTGCTGTTCTCGCGCAGTCCGATCAGGTCCGCGAAGTAGGCGCTCATCTCGCGCTTCGCCCGCTCGCTGACCTCCTTGCCGTGCGCGGAGGACAGGATCAGCTGGGTCCAGGTGTGCATCTCGTGCCGGTCCGCCGCCGGGACGCCCATCAGCTCGCAGATCACCGCGATGGGGAACGGGCTGAGGATCGCCGCCGTGAGGTCGGCCGGTGGGCCGGCCTCGAGCAGCTCGTCGACGAGTTCGTCCAGGACGCGGCGCGCCTTGCCGCGGACGCGCTCCACACCCTTCGCCGTGAAGGCGGCGGCGACCGAACGGCGCAGCCGGGTGTGGTCGGGCGGGTCGAGGAAGCCGACCGCACCCCGGTCGGGGATGAAGTGCGGCGCGAGCCGGGTGACCGGCTTGTCCATGACCGCCTCCCGGCCGAACCGGGGGTCGTTGGCCACCATGCGCACGTCGTCGTGCCGGGTGACCAGCCACGCCCAGCCGTCGCCGTTGGGCAGCTGGATGCGGCTGACCGGGCCCTCGCGCATCAGCTCGGTCAGCACCGGGTCGAAGTCCGTCCCGGTCAGGTCGAGCGCCGGCCACTGCCTGGGCGGGGTCTCGGCGAGCGTCTCGTCGGTCATCGCCCGTCCCCGTCCGCGGTGACCCAGCGGCCCACCGTCATCTCGGCGGTGATACCGGGTCCGAACCCGGCGAGCAGTCCACGGGCCCGGTCCTCGGCGCCGCCCTCGTCGAACAGCCGGCGCAGCGCGTCCAGGACGACGGCGCTGGCGATGTTGCCGTACTCGGTGAGCGTGGACCGGCTGAACCGGAACGCGTGCGGCTCGACCTGCAGGAACTTGCTGAGGTCGTCGAGTATTCGGGGACCGCCCGCGTGGATGATGTAGAAGTCCAGGTCGGTCGCGTCCCAGCCGTGCATGCCGGCCAGGTCCTTCAGCGCCGGCGCGAGCGGCTCCATGGTCGTCGGCACCCGCTTGTCGAGCAGGAAGTGGAAGCCGGTCGACCGGACGTCGTAGGCGATCCAGTCCTCGGTCTTCGGGATCAGGTAGGAGCCGTTGCGCTCCAGCCGGACGCCCGTGCCGCCGTTTCCGCGCACCACCGCCGCGGCGATGCCGTCACCGAACAGGCCGTTGGACAGCAGCGAGCCGATGCCGAGGTCGGTGGGCTGGTAGCACAGCGAGCAGAACTCGCAGGCCACGATGAGCGCGTTGGCGTTCGGGTACGCCGTGCAGAAGTCGTGCGCCCGGTTGATCGCCGCACCACCGGCCGCACAGCCCAGCTGGGCTATCGGGAGCTGGCGGGTGGTGCTGTCGAAGTCCATCTCGTTGATCAGCCACGCCGTGAGCGAAGGCATCATGAAGCCCGTGCACGACACGTAGACGATCACGTCGATGTCGCTGGTGAGCAGCTCGGCGTCGTCGAGCGCACGCTGGATCACCGCGGGGACCCGGGCCTTGGCCTCGGCCACGTAGAGCTTGTTGCGCTCCTCGAAGCCCGGGTGCTTCAGGGTCTCCTCGATGGGCTGCACGAGGTGCCGGGTCTTCACGCCCGTGTTCTCGATCAGCCTCAGCGCGAGTGGGAGTTGGGGGTGGTCCTCGTGGCGGGAGCGCGCCAGCTCCAGCGTCTCCTCCATCGTGATCACGTGCTCCGGGACCGACACCGAGGGTCTGCACAAAGTCGCCATGAACCGTCCCTGCTTTCCGTTTCCGGGGCCTTCGTCCACCGGCCAGAAGGTGGGTTCACCTCAGGGGGTGCTCCCTACACCGTCACCCGAGAGGGCGATGATCTCGCGTTGGGTTACTCCGAATCGGGGACGCCGTGCCAGGCCCGAAGGGCGACTTCTGCGGCCGGACGAGGGAAAACGCCATGTCCGACGTTACGGCGAACCCCCTGCTGGGGACGGTCGCGGCGGCCCTGGCACCGGCACCGCAGGCCCTCCGCAGCCGTCGATCGAGGGCGGCGGGCCGTCCATGAGCGGCCTGGCCGCGCGTGGGCCCCGGAGCGGCGGCGGGCGATTCCGGCCGGCCGGAGGCCCCGGAAGGTCACCTTGCCGGGGGTGGACCGAGGGGCGGGCGGTGGATGCGCTCCTGGCGCTGCTGGTACAACTGCGTGGCCTGGGACGGCCGTTGCGGCCGTATCACCACGGGCCCGGGCGCCCACCGCGGCGTCACGAGGACCCGACCGGAACGGCGCCGCAAGGGCGCGACCGGAACGGCGTCACGAGGACGCGACCGGAACGGTGTCACGAAGGCCGGGCCGGGCGGCCTACGGCGCCCCGCTGCTGTGTGCGATGCACGCGACGTCGATGCGGTCCGCGAGCTTCGCCAGCTCGATCGTCAAGGCCGCCACGGTGTCCTCGTCGAGCCGCTGTTCGCCCGCCTCGACGAGATGCAGCCACCGTCCGCCCACGGTCCGCAACAACTTACTCACGTCGGCCGCGGCCACCTGCAAGGTACCGCGGTCGTCGACGATCAGAGGCAGGGTCACTTCGCGGTTCACAAAAGGGGATGGTAGCCGCGCAGTGCTCACGCACCCTGCCAAACCGTGGTGATGTTGCAGAACTCGCGGATTCCGTGCCCGGACAGCTCACGCCCGTACCCCGACCGTTTCACACCGCCGAACGGGAACGCCGGGTGCGAGGCGGTCATCCCGTTGACGAACACACCGCCCGCCTCCAGATCCCGGGCGAACCGCTCCACCTCGTCCTCGTCGCGCGTCCAGACGTTCGAACTCAAACCGAACGGCGAGTCGTTTGCGATCAGGATCGCCTCGTCCAGGTCGCCGGCCCGGTACAGCGTGGCGACCGGCCCGAACGCCTCCTCGCGGTGGACGCGCATCTCCCTGGTGATGCCGGCGAGCACGGTCGGCGGGTAGTACCAGCCCGGGCCGTCCGGGCGCTCCCCGCCGCACAGCACCTCGGCCCCGGCGCGCCTTGCGTCGTCGACCAGCTCCTCCAGGTCGCTGCGTCCCTGCTCGCTGGCGAGCGGCCCGACGTCGGTGTCCTCCTCCAGCGGGTCGCCCGTCTTCAGGGCCTTCATGCCCGCGACGAACCTCTCGGCGAAGGCGTCGTAGACGTCGGTGTGCACGATGAACCGCTTGGCGGCGATGCACGACTGCCCGTTGTTCTGCACCCGCGCGGTCACCGCGACGTCGGCCGCCCGGTCGAGGTCGGCGGAGGGCATCACGACATAGGGGTCGCTCCCGCCCAGCTCCAGCACCGTCTTCTTGATCATCTCGCCCGCCGTGGCGGCGACCGCCCGGCCCGCCGGCTCGCTGCCGGTCAGGGTGGCCGCCCGCACCCGCTCGTCACGCAGGATGTCGTCCACCGCGCCCGAACCGATCAGCAGGGTCTGGAAGCAGCCCTCCGTGAAGCCCGCCCGGTGGAACAGGTCCTCCAGGTACAGGGCCGTCTGGGGGACGTTGGAGGCGTGCTTGAGCAGGCCCACGTTGCCCGCCATCAGCGCGGGTGCGGCGAACCGGATCACCTGCCAGAGGGGGAAGTTCCAGGGCATCACCGCGAGCACCGGCCCGAGCGGGCGGCAGCGCACCCGCACCCGGGAGGCACCGGAGTCCCGCACGTCCGGCCCGGCCGGTTCCTCGTCGGCCAGCAGCCGCTCCGCGTTCTCGGCGTACCAGCGCATCGCCTTGGCGCACTTCGCGGCCTCCGCGCGGGCCTGCTTGACCGGCTTGCCCATCTCGGTGGTCATGACCCTGCCGATCTCCTGCTGGTCCTCCTCCAGCAGATCGGCGGCCCTGTTCAGCAGCCGGGCGCGCTCGGCGAACGGGGTCGTCCGGTACGTGCGGAACGTGGCCTCGGCGAGCTGGAGCCGGCGCTCCAGCTCCTCCTCGCCCATGGCCTCGTACGTCTTGAGTGTCTCGCCGTTCGCCGGGTTCACCGTCGCGATGGGCATGGCCGACCTCCGCTGGAAACGGGCTGTGCTTCGACCTTCGCGCGCGGCACGGCCGGCCGCAACGCGTGGTCCGCTGTCCTGATCACTCGCCCTTCGGGGCGCTCCGTCCGGGGCGTCCGCACGGCTCGTGCTCAGACCGAGTGCTCCGTCAGCCGGTCGAGAAACGCGGCCTGCGCCGTGATGATCACCTCACGGGCCCGGTCGGGAGCGAACCACGCCACCCGGTCCAGTTCGGGGAACTCCTGCCGGCGGCCGGATCTCGGCGGCCACTCCATGGTGAAGGTGCCGGGCTCGATCGACTCCGGGTCGAGGTCCCCCTCGACCGCCCAGGCCGTGACGATCTTGCCGTTGCGCTGCACGACCTCGCCGAGCGGCACGGCCTTCCCGTCGGGCGGCGCGAGCCCCAGTTCCTCCCGGAACTCCCGCCGGGCCGCCTCCCACGCGGGCTCGTCCGGCTCGTACTCGCCCTTGGGCACGGTCCATGCCCCGGCCTCCTTCTTCGCCCAGAGCGGACCGCCCATATGGCCCAGCAACACCTCCAGTCCGCTGTCGCCGTGCCGGAACAACAGCAGTCCGGCACTGCGCTTCGCCGCACGCACCGTCATGGCCTGACCTCCGGGTGGGCCGCCAGCAGGGCCGCCACGGTATCGGCCTCCCCGGGCGGCTTGTCCTCGCGGTAGCGGACCACGCGGGCGAAGCGGAGGGTGACGCCGGCCGGGTAGCGGGAGGAGCGCTGCAGACCGTCGTAGGCGATCTCCACGACGAGTTCGGGGCGGACCCGGACCACCTGGCCGTCGTCCTCGACCGCCAGTTCCCGCAGCCGCTCGGTCTGCCAGGTCAGCATGGCGTCGGTCATGCCCTTGAAGGTCTTGCCGAGCATGGCGAAGCCGCCGTCCGGGCCGCGGGCGCCGAGGTGCAGGTTGGATAGCTTGCCGGTGCGGCGGCCGTGGCCCCACTCGGCGGCCAGCACCACCAGGTCGAGGGTGTGGACGGGCTTGACCTTCAGCCAGGAGGCACCGCGCCGGCCCGCGCTGTAGGGCGCGTCCAGCGCCTTGACCACCACGCCCTCGTGACCGCGGGCCAGGGTGTCGGCGAGGAACCGTTCCGCCACCGGGATGTCCTGCGGCCCGGCGGCCACCGCGCGCCGGACCCGCATCGGTTCCGGCACCAGCCGGGCCAGCTCCGCGTGCCGTGCGGAGAAGGGCAGGTCGAGGAGGTCGCGGCCGTCGACGGAGAGGACGTCGAAGAAGACGGGGGAGACCGGGACCGCCCCAGCGGCCTTCGCCACGTCCGTCCGGGAGCCGACCCGGCCCGCCGTCTCCTGGAAGGACCGGGGCCGGCCCGAGGCGTCGAAGGAGATCACCTCGCCGTCCAGGATGAACCGCTCACCGCGCAACTCCAGGGCGGCGGCGGTCACTTCGGGCAACCGGTCGGTGATGTCGTCCAGTGTGCGGGTGTGCACGCGGACCGTGTCGCCGTCCCGGTGGACCTGGACCCGGATGCCGTCCAGCTTCTCCTCCACGGCGCAGGCGCCCAGCTTGTCCACGGCCTCGGCGACCGAGGAGGCGCTGTGCGCGAGCATCGGCTGCACGGGCCGGCCGACCGTCAGCCGGAACCGGTCGAGGGCTCCGGGCCCCTCGCCGAGCAGGGCCTGGGCCACCGTCTGCAGCGACCCGGCGAGCATCACCGCCCGCCGTACGTCCGCCGGGTCCGCGCCGGTCGCGCGGGCGAGTCCCTCCATCGCGACCGCGTCCAGCGCGCCCTGCCGCACCTCGCCGGTGAGCAGGCCGAGCAGGAAGCGCTGCTCCTCCTCGGTGGCGGCGCCCATCAGCTCGCCGACGAGCCGTGCCCGCTCGGCCTGGGAGCCGGGTCCGCTCGCCTTGCCCAGCTCGGTCAGCCGGACGTCGACCTCCCGGACGGTGAGGCCGGGCTCGGCGGCGGCCGGCACCGGACGGCCGAGCACCTTCCAGCCGACGCCGAGCCGCCCCTGCGGCAGCCGTCCGGCGAGATAGGGGATGACGATCGGCACGTCGTCCGCCTCCGCCTCCCGGAACAGCTCCGCGAGCAGTTCGGTCTTGCGGGACCGGGCCGCCGTGGCGGCCACCTCCCGGGACACCTGGGCGAGCCGGGTCAGCAGCATGCAGTCATGGTGCACCGGCCGCCCGGGGTCCACACCCCCAGGACCGTGCGAGCCGCCCCGGGTGCGACCGGTCGCGGCTCTCGGTCATGGGGTCCGCCTCCGCCGCCGAGGGTCTCGCGCACTGCCGGATTGACAAACGTCTTTGCCGAATCTGCAATAGGGCCATGACTACCGACGACGTCCTCGCGGAGGTGGGTCCGCGGCTGCGGCGGATCCGCAAGGAGCGGGAGGTGACCCTGGCGGGACTGTCCGAGGCGACCGGCATCTCCGTCAGCACCCTGTCCCGGCTGGAGTCCGGCCTGCGCAGGCCCAGCCTGGAACTGCTGCTGCCCATCGCCCAGGCCCACCAGGTGCCGTTGGACGAGCTGGTCGGCGCCCCGCCGGTCGGCGACCCCCGGGTGCGGACCGAGCCCGTCCAGCGGCACGGCCGCACCTTCTGGCCGCTGACCCGGCAGCCCGGCGGCCTGCAGGCCTTCAAGGTCCGCGAGCCCCGGCGCGAGGAGGAGCCGGAGCCGCGTACCCATGAGGGCTACGAGTGGCTGTACGTGCTCTCCGGCCGGCTGAGGCTGGTCCTCGGTGAGCACGACGTCGTGCTGGCGCCCGGGGAGGCGGCCGAGTTCGACACGCGGGTGCCGCACTGGTTCGGGTCGACGGGTGAGGGACCGGTGGAGTTCCTGAGCCTGTTCGGGCCGCAGGGGGAGCGGATGCACGTACGGGCGCGCCCGGCGCGACGCGGCCGCGGGGAATGATCCCCCGGGTCCGGCCCGGACGCCGCCCCGACGGCCGGTGACGGCCCGGGCCTCCCGAAGCAGGGGCGGCACGGCCCTGCGCGGGCCGCCCGGGTTCTTCCTCCCGACGTCGGGCGGCGCGTTGGGCTGCGGTCAGTCGGCGGCTTGTCCCACAGCGGAGCCGGCCTCCTGAGTGGCGGCCCAGGAGGCGAGCAGCCGCAGGCCCTCATCGGAGGGTGAGCCGGGTTCGGCGGTGTAGATGGTGAGGGTGAGTCCGGGTTCGGCGGCCATCTCCAGGCCCTCGTAGGCGAGGGTGAGGTCGCCGACGGCCGGGTGGTGGAAGCGTTTGGTGCCGGTGCCGTGATGGCGGACGTTGTGCGCGCCCCAGAGGGTGCGGAAGGCGTCGCTGCGGGTGGACAGTTCGCCGACGAGGTCGTGCAGGTCCTTGTCGTGGGGGTTGCGTCCGGCCTCGGTGCGCAGGATGGCGACGACGACAACGGCGGCCTGGTCCCAGTCGGGGTAGAACCGTCGGGAGGCGGGGTCGAGGAACTGGAAGCGGGCCAGGTTCGCCTGGTTCGCGGCCGTGGCGTAGACGTCGGCGTAGAACGCGAGGGCGAGCCGGTTGACGGCGAGCAGGTCCATGCGGCCGTTGCGGACGAAGGCGGGCCCGGCCGTGACGGCGTCGAGGACACATTGCAGGCTGCGGTGCGCGGTCCATGGCCGGGCGGTGCGGCGGCGGGGCCGGGTGAGGGTGTCGGAGCCGTCGGCGGCCTGCGCGAGGTTGAGCAGGTGGGCGCGTTCGGCGTCGTCGAGCTGGAGGGCGCGGGCGACGGCTTCGAGGACGGCCGGGGAGACGCCGCCGAGATTGCCGCGTTCCAGCTTCGCGTAGTACTCCACGCTCACATCGGCCAGGGCGGCGACCTCGCTGCGGCGCAGGCCCGGTACGCGCCGGCGGGTGCCGGAGGGCAGCCCCGCCTGTTCGGGGGTGATCTTCGCTCGCCGCGAGGTGAGGAACTCGCGGACCTCTGCTCGGTTGTCCACGCCTTCGACGGTACGTCCCGCCGGCGGCCACAGGGATGTACTGGCGGTACACCCCTTCGTGGTGCCTGGCTACCCGCGTGAGGTGCGGGTTACCTGGATGACGTGGTGCTTTCCGCCCGGCCTTTTCACGGCGGGGCGTGCACCTGGCCCTGCACTCGGCGACGGCCGCGGATCTCCCGGCCGTACCGCCACGACACGCAAAGGAAGCCCTCTCATGCGCGGCGCAGTGATCCACGCCCCCGGCGACATCCGCTTCGAGACCCTGGACGATCCGCAGCTGCTCCATCCGACCGACGCGATCATCCGGACGGCCGTGACCTGCGTGTGCGGCTCGGACCTGTGGCCCTACCGCGGCGCGGAGCCGATCGGCGGTCCGCATCCGATGGGCCACGAGTACGTCGGCTTCGTCGAGGAGGTCGGTTCCGAGGTCACCTCGCTCAGGCCCGGCCAGTTCGTCGTGGGCTCCTTCGCCACCTCGGACAACACCTGCGCCAACTGCCGAAACGGCTTCCCGTCCAACTGCCTGCACCGCGAGTTCATGTCCACCTGCCAGGCCGAGTACGTGCGCATCCCCAACGCCCAGGGGACCCTGGTCGCCACCGACGACGTGCCGGGGGAGGAGTTCTGGCCCGGTCTCCTGGCTGTCTCGGACGTGATGGGCACCGGCTGGTGGGCCGCGGACGCCGCCGAGGTGGAGCCCGGTTCCACCGCCGTGGTGGTCGGCGACGGCGCGGTCGGTCTGTGCGCGGTGATCGCCGCGAAGGAGATGGGCGCGGAGCGGATCATCGCCATGTCGCGTCACGAGCCCCGTCAGAAGCTCGCGCTCGCGTTCGGCGCCACCGACATCGTCACCGAGCGCGGCGAGGAAGGCGTCGCCCGGATCAAGGAGATGACGAACGGGATCGGCGCCGACAGCGTCCTGGAGTGCGTCGGCACCGCCCAGGCCATGAGCCAGGCCCTGCACGCGGCCCGGCCCGGCGGCAGCGTCGGCTTCGTCGGCGTCCCCCACGAGGTCGCCGTGGACGGGCAGGAGCTGTTCTTCTCCCACGTCGGCCTGCGCGGCGGCCCCGCCCCCGTCCGCCGCTACCTGCCCGACCTGATCGACCGCGTTCTGACCGGCGTGATCGCCCCCGGGAGGGTCTTCGATCTCACCCTGCCCCTGGACCAGGTCGCCGAGGGTTACAAGGCGATGGACGAGCGCCGCGCCGTCAAGACCCTCCTCACGCCCTGACCCCACTCCGCCCGCACACATGGGAGCAACCGTGCAGATCACCCGCAGCTCGATCGACACCCTCAAAGGCACCGCCGACTGTTTCACCGGCGACGTCTACATCGACCCCGTCGCCGCCGCGCCCGCGCCGTCCAGGGTCACCGCCTCCCTGGTGCACTTCATGCCCGGCGCCCGCACCCACTGGCACCGCCACCCGCTGGGCCAGACCGTCTTCGTCACCGAAGGGATCGGCCTGTGCCAGCGCCGCAGCGGACCGATCGAGGTCATCCGCCCCGGTGACCGCGTCCTGTTCGAGGCCGACGAGGAGCACTGGCACGGCGCCGCACCGAACCGGCTGATGGTCCACCTGGCCATCAACGAGGGCGACGCCGACCACGAGGTCGTGCACTGGCTGACCCCCGTCACCGACGAGGAATACGCCGGAGCCCCGACGACCGACTGAACCCCGCGCCACGCCGCCACGCCCCAGGCCCGGCTCCACGCGTGCGGCTCGTTGCCGGCGCTGGCCGCAGCCGTCCTGATCATGGGCGGCGCCCTCGCGACCTACACGTACATCAACCCCCTCCTGACCGACCGGGCCGGCATCCCGGCCAGTGCCGTGCCGCTCGTCCTGGTCGCCTTCGGCGCGGGCGCGCTGGGCGGCCCCGCGCTCGCCGGCCAAGCCCTCGCCTCCTCCCTCGGCGTCGCCGGACCGGCTCTCGTCGGCGCGCTCTTCGCGGCCCTGACCCTGCCTCCGCCGACCGCCCTGGCCGTCTCCGCCCAACGCGGCACGACCCGCGTCGTCGCCCAGGGCACCTTCGGCACTGGGGCCCCAGCACCGCAGGACAGGGCTGAGGCGACGTCGCTGCGCTCCTGAATCCGCCCCCTCCCCGCACGACCCGCAAGGAGTAACTCATGAACCCGACCTACGACTTCACCGGCCAGGTCGCCTTCATCACCGGCGCCAGCTCCGGCATGGGCCTGGCCGCGGCCCGTGCCTTCGCCGCCTCCGGCGCCGCTGTCGCCCTCGCCGACATCGACGAGGCCGCGGTGCAGGACGCGGTGAAGAACCTCACCGACGCAGGCCACCAGGCCCTCGCCCTGGTCTGCGACGTCTCCGACGAGGACCAGGTCGCCGCCGCCGTCGACCGCACGGTCGCAGTCCTCGGCCGCCTCGACATGGCCTACAACAACGCCGGCGTCCAGATCCCGCCGACCGACGCCGCCGACGAACCCCTCGACCAGTTCGAGAAGGTCCACGCCATCAACCTGCGCGGCGTCTGGGCCGCGATGAAGCACGAACTGCGCCACATGCGCGCACAAGGCAGCGGAGCCATCGTCAACTGCTCCTCCCTCGGCGGCCTGGTCGGCATCCCCGGACGGGCCTCTTACCACTCCTCCAAGCACGGCGTGATCGGCCTCACCACCAGCGCCGCCCTCGAATACGCCCCGCGCGGCATCCGCGTCAACGCCATCTGCCCCGGCACCATCGACACCCCCATGGTCCGAGACATGATCGCCAAGGGAGAACTCGACCGAGCCGAAGCCGAAGGCGACCAGCCCATCGGCCGTCTCGGCACCGCCGAGGAGATGGCCCAGGCCGTCCTGTGGCTGTGCAGCCCCGGCGCCGGCTTCGTCGTCGGGGTCGCCCTCCCCGTCGACGGCGGTTACACCGCCCGGTGACCCGACGCCAGCCCGGCCCCAGCCACCCGAGGCGTTCCACCGCCGCACGGCGGTCGCATACAGGAGGGACCCCGAACCCCGGCGTCTCCGAGCTCGGACTGCTGCGTCCCAATTCCGGCGTCTTCGAGCTCGGACTGCCGCGTCCCAGGATGAGCCGCGGCGGCCAAGCGCACTCCCGGCGGCAGGCGCGGGGGTGCGCCGGGCTCAATGGGCGGGTGGCGGGCTCGCGCGCTGTGCCGAAGGGCCCGTGGCGCGGGGTCCTGTGCGCCGTGGCGAAGAGCCCGTGACGGGGGCTCCCGCGCCGTGCCGAAGGGCCCGTGGCGGGGGGTCCTGTGCCGTGGCGAAGAGCCCGGGATGGGGGCATCCTGTGCCGTGCCGACGCACCCGTGGCGTGGTTCGGGTGGTGATCGGCTCGGTTCTGCTGTTCCCTGATGGGCAAGCGACCGCTTAGTATGCCGTCGGACCCGGTCAGACGAAGCAGTCCCGTGGAGGCCCCGCATGCAGGCATGGCAAGTGCACGAGAACGGCGAGCCGAGCGAGGTGATGCGCCTCGCGGAGGTGGAACGGCCCACCCCCGGCGACGGCCAGGTACTGCTGCGCGTACGTGCCGCCAACGTCAACTTCCCGGACGCGCTGCTGTGCCGGGGCCAGTACCAGGTGCGTCCACCACTGCCCTTCACGCCGGGCGTGGAGATCTGCGGCGAGACCGAGGACGGCCGCCGGGTGATCGCCAACCCCGCGCTGCCGCACGGCGGTTTCGCCGAGTACGCCCTCGCCGACGCCCGCGCCCTGCTGCCCGCCCCCGACTCGCTGGACGACGCCGAGGCCGCGGCGCTGCACGTCGGCTACCAGACGGGCTGGTTCGCGCTGCACCGCAGGGCACGCCTGGAGGCGGGGGAGACCCTGCTCGTGCACGCCGCCGCCGGCGGTGTCGGCAGTGCCGCCGTGCAGCTCGGCAAGGCGGCGGGGGCCACCGTGATCGGTGTGGTCGGCGGCGCGCGGAAGGCGGCCGTGGCCCGGGAGCTGGGCTGTGACGTGGTCGTCGACCGCCGCGCCGAGGACGTGGTCGCCGCCGTGAAGGAGGCCACCGGCGGCCGCGGCGCCGACGTGATCTACGACTCCGTCGGCGGCGACGCCTACGCCCAGTCCGCCAAGCTGGTCGCCTTCGAGGGCCGGATCGTCGTCGTCGGCTTCGCGAGCGGCACCATCCCGAGCCCCGCCCTCAACCACGCCCTGGTGAAGAACTACTCGATCCTCGGCCTGCACTGGGGCCTGTACAACACCAAGAACCCGAAACTGGTCCTGCGGTGCCACGAGCAGCTCACCGAGCTGGCCGCACGGGGCGCGATCAAGCCGCTGGTGAGCGAGCGGGTGCCGCTGGACGGCGCCGCCGCGGCCGTTCAGCGGGTCGCCGACGGCGTGACCACCGGCCGGGTGGCCGTCGTCCCGGAGAAGGGAGCCGTGGCATGACCGACGCCGAGGAACTGCGGAACCGCACCCGGGAGCTGCTGGCGGCGCACCCGCCCGCCGGCACGGACCGCCTGGAATTCCTCCGGGCCCGCTTCGACGCCGGCCTGGCCTGGGTGCACTACCCGGAGGGGCTCGGCGGCCTGGGCGCTCCGCGCTCCCTGCAGGTCGTCGTGGACGCCGAACTGGAGGCCGCGGGAGCACCCGACAACGACCCGCGGCGCATCGGCATCGGCCTCGGCATGGCCGCGCCGACCGTCCTGCGCTACGGCACCGAGGAGCAGCAGCGGCGCTATCTGCGCCCCCTGTGGACCGGGGAGGAGGTCTGGTGCCAGCTCTTCAGCGAGCCCGGCGCCGGATCCGACCTGGCCGCACTGCGCACGCGTGCCGTGCGGGACGGCGACGACTGGGTGGTCGACGGGCAGAAGGTGTGGACGTCGAGCGCGCACGTGGCCCGCTGGGCCATCCTGATCGCCCGCACCGACCCGGACCTGCCCAAGCACCAGGGCATCACCTACTTCATCTGCGACATGACCGACCCGGGTGTCGAGGTACGGCCGCTGCGGCAGATCACCGGCGAGGCCGAGTTCAACGAGGTCTTCCTGACCGGCGTCCGCATCCCCGACTCCCGCCGCCTCGGCGAGGCCGGCGACGGCTGGCGGGTCGCCCAGACCACGCTGATGAACGAGCGCGTCTCCATCGGGGGCATGCGCCTGCCCCGCGGGGGCGGCATGATCGGCCCGGTCGCGAGGACCTGGCGGGAGCGCCCCGAACTGCGCACCCACGACCTGCACCAGCGCCTCCTCGGGCTCTGGGTGGAGTCCGAGGTCTCCCGCCTCACCGCCGAACGCCTGCGCCAGCAGCTCGTCGCGGGCCAGCCCGGCTACGAGGGCTCCGGGACGAAGCTCGCCTTCGCCCGCCTGAACCAGGAGATCAGCGGCCTGGAGGTCGAGCTCCTTGGCGAGGAGGGCCTGTCGTACGACGACTGGACCCTGCGCCGCCCCGAGCTGGTCGACTTCACCGGCCGTGACGCCGGGTACCGCTATCTGCGCTCCAAGGGCAACAGCATCGAGGGCGGGACCAGCGAGATCCTGCTGAACATCGTCGCCGAGCGCGTCCTGGGCCTGCCCGCGGAGCCGCGCACCGACAAGGACGTCGCATGGAAGGACCTGGCCCGATGAGCACACAGCCGGATCTCCTCTACTCCGAGGAGGAAGAGGCGCTGCGCGCCGCCGTCCGCGACCTGCTCACGGACCACTGCTCCCCGGCCGACGTGATCACCCGCACCGAGTCGGACGCCCCGCACGACCTCGCCCTGTGGAAGACCCTCGCCGCCACCATGGGCCTGGCCGGCCTTCTGGTGCCGGAGGAGCTGGGCGGCCAGGGCGCGTCCCACCGCGAAGTCGCCGTGGTCCTGGAGGAGCTGGGGCGGGCGGTCGCCCCCGTGCCGTACCTCACCAGCGCCGTGGTGGCCACCGAGGCGCTGCTCGCCTGCGGTGACGCCGACCTGCTCGGGCAGCTGGCCGCCGGGCGGACCATCGGCGCCCTCGCGGTCGCCCTGCACTCGGCCCCGGGTGCCGCCGTCAAGGTCGCGCGCGCCGAGAACGGCACGCTGCACGGCGAGTTGACCGGCATCGCGGACGCCGTCGCCGCCGACGTACTGCTCGTCCCGGCCGACGACGGCGGCCTGTACGCCGTGTCCGCGGACGCCGTGACGATCACGGCGCAGGTCTCCCTGGACCTGACCCGCCCGCTCGCCACCGTCACCCTCGCCGGTGCGGCCGGCCGCCGCGTCGGCGACGCCGGACCCGCCGTCCGCCGGGCCCTGCGGGCCGCCGCCGGACAGCTGGCGTCCGAACAACTGGGCCTGTCCGACTGGGCGCTGACCGAGACGGTGCGCTACCTGAAGGAGCGCAAGCAGTTCAACCGGCCGGTCGGTGGCTTCCAGGCCATCAAGCACCGGCTCGCCCAGCTGTGGCTGGAGGTCGTGAACCTCCGCGCCGCCGCGCGGGCCGCCGCCGACGCGCTGGCCACCGGCGAGGACACCGATGTCGCGGTCGCCGTCGCGCAGGCCTATGCGGCGCCCGTCGCCGTCCACGCCGCGGAGGAGGCGCTGCAACTGCACGGCGGGATCGGTATGACCTGGGAGCACCCGGTGCACCTGTACCTCAAACGGGCCAAGGCCGACTCGATCGCCTACGGCACGGCCGGGGCGCACCGCTCGGCACTGGCCGAACTGGTCGATCTCCAGGCACCCTGACCCACCACGGTGAAGCCCGCCCCACCCCCCGGGGCGGGCTTTTCCGCGTGCCTGCACGGGTGAAGTGAACAGAGGGCGGCGGTCCGGCCAACTCGGTCCAGGACCAGGCCGGTTGGGCGTCCGGCACCCGCATACTCTCCCCGGTCCCATCCGGCACCCCAAGGGAGGCAGCGCATGGCCCTCACCACCCGTCGCAGAGCCCTCACCACCCTCGGCGCCGCCCTCGCCGGGGCGGTCGTCCTGCCCGCCGCACAGGCCCGGGCGGCCGGCGGCCGGCCCGGCGGGCGCCCGCTGTGGCACGCCCACGCCCACAACGACTACGAGCACCCGCGCCCCCTGTCCGACGCGCTCGACCACCGCTTCGCAAGCGTCGAGGCCGACATCTTCCTCGTCGGCGACCAGCTCCTCATCGGACACGACGCCACCGACCTGGACCCGTCCCGCACCCTCGAATCCCTCTACCTGGACCCGCTCGCCGCCCGCGTGCGGGCCAACCACGGATCGGTGTTCCGGGGCCGGCACCGGCCGCTGCAACTCCTCATCGACATCAAGACGGAGGGCTCCTCGACCTACCTCGAACTCGACCGGCACCTCAGGCGCTACCCGCGCCTGTTCACCCGGTACGCGCACGGCCGCGTCCACCCCGGTCCGGTCACCGCCGTCGTGTCCGGCGACCGCGCGGCCCGTACGCCGATGGAGGCGCAGACCGAACGCCGCGCCTTCTACGACGGCCGGCTCACCGACCTCGGCGGCGGCGCCCCCGCCCCCGCCTCCTTCGTCCCGTTGATCAGCGACAACTGGACACTGAACTTCACCTGGGCGGGCGACGGTCCCTTCCCGGACGCGGAGCGGCGCAAGCTGCGCGGCATCACCGCCGCCGCCCACGCACGCGGACAGCGGATCCGGTTCTGGGCGACTCCGGACACGGCGGGCCCGGCCCGCGACGCCCTGTGGGCCGAGCTGCTCGCCGGGCGCGTCGACCACCTCAACACCGACGACCTCGCGGGACTCGAGGCCTTCCTGGACGCCCATCCGTTCGGGTAACACCACACGATCGGAGGACATGTCAGCCGCCCGGCGGAACCCTCCGCTACGCCACACTTGCGGCCGAACGCCGCTCACGGGGCGCGGCGGAGGAGGTTCCGATGGCCATTTCCATCTCTGTGGTGCTGCTGCTCCTGATCCTGGCGGTGGTCTTCATGCGCAACGGCGCGCTGAAGGTCTCCCACGCCCTGGTCTGCATGCTGCTCGGCTTCTATCTGGCCAGCACGAGCATGGCGCCCACCATCCACAGCGGCCTCACGGCGACCGCCGACCTCGTGAGCGGCCTGCGGCCCTGAGGCCGCGGGGCCGCGTCAGCCGGCCGAGAAGACGCCGATGCCGTTCGGCACCGGGCGCTCGGCGCCGCCGCTCGGATGATTGCGGACCGTCACGGCCGTGGCGTCCGCGCCCCGGGTGACCAGCTCCGTCGAGCCGCCGCCGTCGAGGTTGAACGCGTCCGACGCCCCCAGCATGCGCATGGTGTCCGCCTCCTCGGCCACGGTCATGCCGGTCCGGTAGGCCGCCGCTCCGTCCAGCGCCAGGATCAGCAGCTGCCGTCCGCCCGCCGTGAATCCGACGACCGTGCGCACCGCCGAGGTGGCGTCGTCCAGACCGGACAGCGGTCTGCCGTCGCGCAGGACGGGGAACCCACCGATCGCGAACGCGTACGGCACCCCGGACGTGGCCGCCACCAGGGTGTGCGTGACCGTCACCGGGTCACCGACGGAGAGCGCCCGCAGCTGGCGCGCACCTTCCTCGCGGCCCACCAGGACCGTGGTGTCCGCGGGGATCGGGCCGCTGCCCGGGTCGCCGGACGCGGAGACCACCTGGCCGCCGCTCACCTTCACCTCGTAGGTGTCGGTGCTGCACGGCGCCGAGCGCTGGGTGTCGGTGCCGCAGACGGCGCGCTCCCGGGAGGCGCCGCCCCACTTCGCGGTGAAGGCGCCGACGGAGTTCTGCGGGAGCGCGTACTGGTTGAGCCCCTTCAGGGTCAGTTTGCCCTGCGGTGTGCCCACGGAGCCGACGAGGGCGAGGCGGTCCAGGCGGGCCCGCCCGTCGGTGCCCACGCCGAAGACGTCCCGGGTGTTCGTGCCGGGTGGCAGCGAGGGCCCGAACCGCTGGCCCTCTGGTACCGCCGCCTTGAGCACCTGCCCGGCCGCGACGGCCGGCCCGACGGGCGCCCCGGTGGCCTCCACGCCCGGGTGCTGGGTCTCGGTGATGTTGAAGAAGTCGCCGTTGACCCCCGCCGTCGCCCCTGCCGAGTCCGCCAGCCGGGAGACGGTCGCCCGGGCCGCCACGGCACCCGGGTGGAGCAGGTCGACCCGCACATGCGAATCGCCCAGGTCGACCGTGAGCAGATGGGCGTGCGCCGTACCCGCGGCCGCGTCGATGTCGAACTGCCGGTAGCCGACTCCCGGCGCGATCCGCCGGCCCGCGGTTGCGGCATCGGCCGGTGCCGCCTCCGCCGGGGCCGCGCCGGCCAGCACACCCCATGCCGTGACAACCGTGAGTACCGCTCCGCCCGCTGCCGAACGCCTGCGACGCCTGGTCACCGTGCCCCCTGATGTCTCGTCAACCGACCCTGTGTGAGGGGCAGTGCACCAGACGACGGCGACCGATGTGCTGACTAGGCGTCAACTACGCGAGAACGGGTGAGGAAACGCACCCCCTCGGGTGCCTCCAGCGAGAAGCCGCTGCCCCGACCCGGCACGACGTCGACGATCAGCCGGGTGTGACTCCACACCTCGTACTGACTGCGTGACATCCAGAAGGTGACGGGCTCCCCGACGCCTTCCACCGACAGTTCCGCGAGCAGCACGTCGGAGCCGCCGGTGCGGAACTCACCGTCCGGGTAGCACATGGGCGCGCTGCCGTCGCAGCAGCCGCCGGACTGATGGAACATCAGCGGGCCGTGTGCGGCGCGCAGTCGGCGCACCAGCTCGGCGGCCTGCGGGGTGAGTTCGACGCGGGGGACTGTCTCTTCCATGGCACCGTCCTGGAGAGCGGGGGCGTCGGGCCCGGTCCAGTCTCACGGATGCTCAGGAAATCGTCCAGAAGGCGTCGTTGCCCGGCCGCCCCGTACGGGACGGGACGCGGCCGATCCGGTCGTCGGCCACGGGCGGGTGGGGCCGCCGGGCCGGGCCGCTGCCCGGCCCGCCCGAGAGGCCGGGCGCATGCGGTCTCAGGAGCGGTGCCGGGCGCGGCGGGACCGCCAGGTCTCGATCAGCAGGGGCAGCAGCGACGCGACGACGACCACGCCGACCAGCGGCAGCAGATAGTCGTCGACGTGCGGGACGGAGGCGCCGAGGAGGTACCCGGCGAGGACCAGCGTCTGCGACCACAGGACACCGCCCAGGGTCTGCCAGAGCGTGAAGGGCCGCGCGGGCACCCCGAGCGCACCGGCCACCGGGTGCAGGACCGTCCGCAGCACCGGTACGAACCGGCCGATCACCAGCGCCTTGCCGTAGCCGTACCGGGCCAGCAGCTCCTCGGCCCGCGCCGCCGCGCCCTTCACCCGGCGGCGGGACGTGCGCGCCAGCACCGCCCGCCCGCCGTGCCGCCCGATCAGATACCCGACCTGCCCACCGGCCACCGCCCCCACCGCCGCGCACACCAGCACCTGCCACAGCGACAGCCGCGCCTCCTGCTGGGCGCTGCTCGCGCACAGCACACCGGCCGGGAAGAGCAGGGTGTCACCGGGCAGGAAGAAGCCGACGACCAGCAGACCCGACTCCGCGAAGATCACCGCCAGGACCCCCAGCGCGCCGAAGGCGGCCAGTACCGAAGCGCTGTCCAGCGGATTGACGGCGATCACCGGCCGAGCCTCCTGGCCTCGCTGAGCTGCTCGCGCCACCGGCACCGCTCGCCCGCCGGCACCGCGTGCCCGACCGCAGCGCGTGCCCAGCGGCGAGACCGCCGTGCCGATGCCGCTCGGACGACCCAGCGTACCGGCCCGGGCCCCCGGGCCCCCGGGGGCCGTGCCGCTAGGGCCTGCGCCGGCGGCCCGGCGCCCGTGACGCGGGCTTGACCCCGGGAGGCGGGGTGTCCACCTGTGCGGCGTCGAGGATGTGCTCGCCGTACAGGTCCTGCAGCCAGTTGGTCTGGTAGATGGTGTCGAGGTAGCGCTCGCCGAGATCCGGCGCGATGGCCACCGCCGTGACGTCGTGCGCGTCGTGCCGGGTCAGCCAGTCCGTCGCCCCGCTGACCACCGTCCCGGTGGAGCCGCCGAACAGGAAGCCACGCCGGGCCAGGCGGTGGCACGTGCGGATGGTGTCCGCCTCCTCCACCCGGACCACCTCGTCCACGTAGGACTCGTCGAGCAGCGGTGGGCGCATGCTCATGCCCAGGCCTGGGATCATCCGCCGGCCTGGTTCACCGCCGAAGGCCACCGAGCCCATGCTGTCCACGGCGACGATCCGCACCGGCCGGTGCCACTCGCGGAAATAGCGCGCACAGCCCATCAGGGTTCCGGTGGTGCCCGCCCCGATGAAGACGACGTCCAGTTCCGGGAACTCGCCGGCGATCTCCGGGGCCGTCGTACGGTAGTGGGCCCGCCAGTTGCCCGGGTTGGTGTACTGGCTGAGCCAGACGTAGCGCTCGTCGGACGCGCACAGTCCACGGACGTACTCGATCCGTGTGCCCAGGAAGCCGCCGTTGGCGTCCTGGTCGGACACGACGTGCACCTCACTGCCGAGTGCCTCCATGAGGAGCCTGGTCGACAGGTTGCAGCGGGAGTCCGTCACGCACAGGAACCGGTAGCCCTTGCTCGCCGCGATCATGCTGAGCGCGACGCCCAGGTTTCCGGACGAGGACTCGACGAGGACGGAATCCGGCTTCAGGACTCCCTCGCGCTCGGCCGTCTCCACCATCTCGTTCGCGGCCTTCAGTTTGATGGAGCCGGCGAAATTGAAGCCTTCGCACTTCAGATAGAGCGGGTGTCCGCAGATCGACTCGAGGTCGACGAAGAGCTGGCCTTCGTTGAAGGCGTAGGGAGCCGAGATGACAGGCACGGCGGGCCTCCTGGTGCCAGGAAGAGGATGACGGCTTCAGCCGTACCGGCGCAGGTCGTGGAAGAAGTCGTCGATGACGCGGAGCTGTTTCGCCCGGGCCACTCGGTCGTAGACGTACTTGCCGACGGCGAGATCGAGGACGCCGAGCCCGAAGGGGGAGAAGATCACCGGCTGGTCGGTCGGTGGTGCGGCCCGTCCGAGCATCACGTCGTTGAGGGTGCCGTTCAGGAAGTCGCGGTTTCCGGTGCGCTGTTCGACCAGATGCGGCGACGTGTCGGCCTTCAGGCAGTGTTCGACGTCGTCCACGAAGTTGGCCGACGCGAGCAGGACCTCGGGGGCGAGGTCGCGCAGGGACACGTGGAGGACCACGGGGTTGTGGCCGAACCAGGCCGGGGTGGTGACGTGCGGCCGGCCGGCGATGGTGGCGAAGACCACGAGGTCGCTGGAGCGGATGAGGCTCTCGGCGCTGTCGTGGACGGTGACCGGTTCGGTGGCGCCGGTCTGCCGCAGGTAGCCGCAGAACCCCTCGGTGCTGCTCGCCGCGAGGTCGTGCACGCCGATCGCCTCGAACTCCCAGCCCGTGCGGGCCAGGAAGGTGTGGATGTAGCGGGCGATCAGGCCGGTGCCGCAGAATCCGACACGGGTGGGGCGGGTCCGGTTGCGGCTGAGCCAGTCGGCCGCCAGCGCTGCGGACGCCGCGGTCCTGGTCGCGCTGATGATGGAACTCTCCAGGCAGGCGAACGGATAGCCCGTGTCGTGGTCGTTGAGGATGAGCACGGCGGAGGCCCGCGGCAGCCCGGCGTCCACGTTCTCCGGGAAGCTGGAGATCCACTTCAGTCCGTCCACGTGGACGGATCCGCCGACGGAGGCCGGCAGCGCGATGATCCGCGCCGTGGGGCGGTCGGCGAAGCGCAGGAAGTACGACGGCGGGTTGACCGAGTCTCCCGCGCCGTGCAGCCGGTAGGTGGCCTCGACCAGTTCCACGACCTCTTTCTCGGACCCGGTCAGCGCCTTTTGCACCTGCTCACCGGAGATCACCGAGAACGTCGGCACCGAGGGCCGGTCGGGTACGGCCGCGTCGGCCGTGGACGACAGCAGATCGGTCATCGCTCGCTCGCCTCCGGGTGGTGGTCCGCCAGGCGCCGGGGCTCGCTCATGCCCACCACCACCTGCCGTTCCCCGCTGAAGGGCTCCCTGCTGTGCGCGGTGCGGATGTTGTCCACGAGCAGGACGTCACCGGCCTGCCAGGGCTCACGCAGAGTGTGCGCCTCGTAGGTGGTGTTGAGCAGCTGCACGACGTCCTCGCCGATCGGGCTGCCGTCGCCGTAGCGGGTGTTGAACGGCAGTCCGTCCGCGCCGTACTCGTCCACCAGGTACTCGCGGATCTCCGGTGCCAGGGTCCACTCGTTGAGGAACGCGATCTGGTTGAACCAGCAGCGCCGGCCCGTGAGCGGGTGGCGCACCACGGCGCTGCGGCGCTGCTCGGTGCGCAGTGACCCGTCGGGCTGCCAGGTGAGGTCGATGGCGTTCGCCCGGCAGTACCGCTCGATCTCGGCACGGTCGTCCGTGCCGAAGGACTCCTCCAGGGAGGCCCCGATCTCGTCGTTGTAGCTGCGGGTCAGCAGCCAGCCCTCGCGCTCGAACCGTTCGGTCAGTGCGGCGGGCAGCGCCTGCAGGATCTGCTCGGCGTCGGCCACCGCCGTCGCCCCGCCCTGCTCGGGCGCGGTCAGACAGGCGAACAGCATCAGGCCGGGCACCTCGGCCGTGTAGCTCAGCTCGTGGTGCATGCACATCGGCTGGTTGGCCGGCCAGGTCGTGGAGGAGTAGAGACCCGGCCCGAGAGCCTCACGGGGGGCGAACGCCTCCCGTTCCGTCATGAGGGGACCGCCCAGCCGGGTCAGGACGGCACCGGCCTCGTCCGCGGTGCGTGGTCCGAGGCCGCGGACCACCAGCGCCCCGTGCTCGGTGACCTGCGCACGCAGCGCCTCTCGGTACTCGGCCGCCCAGCCCGGGGCGTCGCCGGAGGGATCGACGCGCAGCAGTGCGGGTCTGCCCGGCCTCAGCTCCACGTCGAGCGGTGGTGCCAGGGATGAGAACGGCATCTCGGTTTCCTTTCGGTGGCTCGTCCGGGGGCGGACGAGGCTCAGGAGGAGGCCAGGGGTACGTCGGCTCTCAGGACGGCCTGCGCCGCCCCTGCCGGACGGGTGCGCGGGAAGTAGTGACCGCCGTCGGGCAGCTCGTGCAGATCGACGTGGTCGGCGACGAGCAGCCAGTCCCGGTGGTGCTGGGCGTAGCCGGCCGTGTGCGGGTCGTCGACGGCGACCACCACCGTCACCGGCGCGGACAGCCTCACCGCCGGCGGGCCGTCCAGGGCGGCGCAGAACCAGCGGTGCGCGGACACGCAGTCGTGCCGGTAGGCGGCGCCGATCTGCTCGGCGTGCCGCGCGTTCAGCTCCGCGAGCTCCGGGTAGCCGCTGTCCGAGGTCAGCCGGGCCGCGACCGCGGCGTCGCTCAGGCTGGTCAGCTCACCGACGGCGGCCCGCCGGTCGCCCGCGGTGCCGAGCAGTTGCGCGCCGAGGAACACCCGCGTCGGGGGCACGCCCCGCTCCTGCAGCCTCAGCGCCGTCTCCAGGGCCGGCGCGGCACCCGACGAGTGGCCCCACAGCATGACCCGGGTGAGGCCCCGTGCGGTGATCTCGTCGGCGACCCGCTCGGCCACCTGCGCGACCGACGCCAGCGGCTCGTGGTGTCCGGCCAGGTCGTGACCGGGCAGATCCACCGCGAGCACCGCCACACCGCTGCCCGCGAGCGCGCTCGCCATGGGCTGGTAGTTGACCGCGTTGCCGCCCGCGTAGGGGAAGCACACCAGCGCGCACTCCGGCGCACCGCCCGCCCCGGACAGCGGCTGCAGCAGCTCCACGTGCTGCCGGGTGGCACCCTCGAGCAGGGCCGCCAGGTCGGCGAGCACCGGATGCCGGGTGATGTCCTTCAGGGACACCGCACGGTCGAGCGCGAGGGTGAGCTTGACGGCCGTCAGGGAAGTGCCCCCGGAGTCGAAGAAGTGGTCCGTCCGGCCGACCCGGTGCTCGGGCACGCCCAGTACCTCGGCCCAGGCAGCGGCCAGCCGCCGTTCGGCCGGGGTGAGCGAGCCGGGGGCCTCCTCCCCCTGCGCGTCCGGATCGGCGGCCGGTGTCCGTTCGGCCAGCGCGGTCAGCGCCTTCCGGTCGGTCTTGCCGTTGGCGGTCAGCGGCAGCCCGTCCTGCCAGTGGAAGGCGGAGGGGACCATGTAGGCGGGCAGCACCGCGCCGAGCGCCTCCCGCAGCACCTCCGGCCGGTGGCGTCTGCCGCTGTAGTAGGCGATCAGATGCTTGTTGCCGCCGGCCAGTTCGGCGACGACCACCGCGCCGTCGCGCACGCCGTCCACCCGCAGCAGGGAGTTCTCGATCTCACCGATCTCGATCCGGAAACCACGGATCTTGACCTGGTTGTCCCGGCGGCCGAGGAACTCCAGCTTGCCGCCCGGGTGCCAGCGTCCCCAGTCACCGCCCAGATAGAGCCGCTCGCCGGGGTGGTACGGGTCCGTCCGGTAGGCCTCGCGGGTGCGCTCGGGGTCGTTGACGTAACCCCGTCCCACGCAGACGCCCGAGAACGCGATCAGCCCGGGTGCACCCAGCGGCACCAGGGACAGGTTCTCGTCCACGACGAGGACGCGTACGTTGTTGACCGCTCGTCCCAGCAGCACGCGGTCCGGCGCCCGGTCCAGGACCTCGTGGTTGGTGTCGTCCGAGGTCTCCGTCAGGCCATAGGCGTTGAGCAGCTTGACGTCCGGCTGGACCGCGAACCAGCGCTGGGTCAGCTCCCGCTTCAGCGCCTCACCGGTGACCGACACGCACCGCAGGTCCGGCAGGCCGCGTGGCTGCTTCTCCAGACAGGAGACCACGACCTCCAGATAGGAGGGCACGACCTGCGCCACGCCGACCCGGCCGCGCACCAGGGTGTCGACGAACCGCTCCACGTCCACGATCACGTCCTGCTCGACGAGCAGGGTCCGCCCACCGACCAGGAGCGCGGAGATCAGCTGCCACAGCGAGATGTCGAAGCACTGCGGCGCAGTCTGCGCCACCACGCAGCCCTCGCCGATGCCCAGGTCGTCGATCTTGGCGTGGAGATGGTTGAGCATGCCCGCGTGCTCGCACATGGCGCCCTTGGGCTCGCCGGTGGAGCCGGACGTGAAGTAGATGTAGGCCAGCTGGCCGGGGTCCACCCGCACACCGAGGTCGTCATCGGCGTGCGGTTCCGCGTACGCCGCGTCGACCTGGAGCTTCTCGACGCCGGGCATCGTGGCCAGCGCCTCGTCCAGGGTGCCGGTGCTGCCGGCCTCGGTCACGGCCAGGCGGCACCCCGCGCGGGTCAGCGTCGCCTCGATACGGCCGGCCGGGAAGTGCGGTTCGATCGGCAGGTAGGCGCCGCCCGCCTTGAACACCGCCAGGGTCGCCGCCAGCCAGTCCAGATTGCGCTCCGTGACGACGGCGACCACGTCCTCCCGGCCCAGGCCGCGCGCCAGCAGTGCCCGGGCCAGCCGGTTGGCGCGCCGGTTGAGTTCGTCGTACGTCCACACCCGCTCGCCGTGCACGGCCGCCACGGCCTCCGGATGCGCCCGCACCCGCTGCTCGAACAGTTCGTGGGCGCGCGCGTCCGGCAGCAGGCGCTGCGGTCCGGCCAGTCCTTCCAGCTGCTCGTGCACCTCGTCCGCCGACAGCAGGCTCTGCCGCCCGTGATCGGCGTCCATGCCGGCCGCCATCAGGCGCAGCGCCGTCAGGTGGTAGCCGCCGATCCGGGCCGCCGCCGCGGCGTCCAGTGCGTCGGTGCGGTACCGCAGCCGCAGCATCAGCCGCCCGCCCCGGTCGGACCAGCGCACGTGCAGCACACCGTCGTCGGCGTGCGGCTCGTCGGCTCCCATCGGGCCGAACACGACCTCGTACGACGGCTCGGTCAGCCCCAGCTCCCGCCGCAGGCCGGCCACCGGGTACTCCCGGTGCGCCAGCACGTCCGCCTCGGCGCGCTCGGCGGCCGTCACCAGGGCACGCCAGGACTCCGGGGGTACGGCCAGGCGGCACGGCAACGGCTCGCCGCGCACTCCGGTGGTGTAGCCCGTCACGACCTCCCGCTCACCGGACAGGGCCGCCAGCACCTTGGCGTGCGCCGCCAGCAGCAGCGCGCTGACCGGTACGCCCCACCGACGCACCAGTGTGCGCACCGCGTCCGCGACGTCGTCCGGCACCGGGGTCTCGTGCTCGGCCGCCCCCGGCACCGGCTCCGGCGCCCACCTCGGCACGGCGGTGACACTGCCGGCGGTCAGCATGCGGCTCCAGAACTCCCGGTCCGCTTCCACGCGTGTTCCCATCGCTTGGCCTTCCTCAGCTCACGGTTGCCGCAGTGACGTCGGCAGCCGGCACGGTCAGGCCGGTGCCGCCGACGGGGCGGCCGGGCTCCGGCATGTCCACGGCGGGATTGCCGCCCCAGTGCGTGTTCGGGGGGACTTCCTCGCCCTTCAGCAGGAAGGAGTCGGGTGCCAGCACCGAGCCGGCGCCGAGGGTCACGCCGTAGTGGACATGGGCGGCGACGCCCAGCGTGCTGCCGGCACCGAGCGTGCTGCTGTCGGACTTGAAGGTGCCGTCCTCCTGCGAGTGGCACTGGATCTTGGTGCCGGCGTTGAGGGTGCACTCGTCGCCGATCACCGCGAGGGTCCGGTCGGTCACGTAGCAGCCGTCGTCGAACACCCTGCTGCCGACGCGCACACCCATCAGGCGCCAGACGAGGCACTTGAAGGGCGTGCCGTTGAAGATGTTCAGCCAGTGCGACGGAACCTTCCACAGACGCTCGATCTCCCAGAACTTCCGGTCGTAGATCGAGCACAGCTCGGGGCCGAGCCTGCGGAACCTCAGCAGGCAGCGTTCCAGCAGGATGTAGTACGCGGTGGACAGCGCCAGCGTCAGTGCCAGATAGAGGGCGATCACCACGTCCCCGAGCACGCCGTACAGATCGACGGTGGCCAGGGCGAGCAGGGTGAGCCCGAAGGTGTGCAGCCAGCGTGCGAACAGCATCAGGGCCATCGAGCGGAGGTTGTACCGGTTCTTCGCGGCGAGCCGGTCGCGCAGCGTGTCTCCCGATCTGAGGTGGTCGAACCGCGAGTCGCGCTCCACCGAGCGGGGAATCTCGAAGGACGGCGAACCGAGGAGCCCCACGCCCTCGCGGATCTCGCCGTCGAGGGGAATCATCACCTTCGTCGCCAGAAGGCAGTTGTCGCCCGTCCGGCCACCCACGGGATAGGCGATGTTGTTGCCCAGGAAATTGTGCGGCCCGATGGTCACCCGGGACAGCCGGAAGGACGTGCTGGAGTAGTCCGCGTTCACCACGGAAAGACCGTCGGCCACCATCGTTCCGGTGCCGACGGTCACCAGCAACGGGGTTTCGTGCGCCATTTCGGTGCCGAAATTGGATCCGGTCTGCTCGACCCGGGACAGGTCGTACCCGACCCCGCGCAGATAGTGCACGATGTAGGAGCTGTCACCGAAGAGCCAGGCGAAGAACTTGATGTTCGTCAGGCGGGCCGAAACCCGGTGCAGCGTGTAGTGGACGCCGTAGAGCGGATAGGTCCGGTCGGGCCTGACGATCAGTCCCAGCAGGCGCGGAACGGCGTACAGGGCGAGGAGCCCCCCGACGACGAAGGCGCAGAACAGGCCGAGGGACACGGTCAGCGCGTCGGTGATCAGCTGGGACCGGGACAGCACGACCGTCTCCGGGTCGAGCCGCTCGCGGAGCGCCGGCACCTCGGTGAAGAACATGTACACCCCGCCGATGGCGAGCGGGACGTACAGGAAGATCAATTGCGCCATCGTGAGCAGGCCGTACCAGGTCCGGCGTCCGGTGCCGACCTTGGCCGGTGCGACCCGCAGGTAGTCGATGTGCGTGGGCTCCGCCGGGGAGCCGTGCCAGTGCCGGCCGTCCGGCACCGCCTGCCCCCGGTGCAGCGCGGAGGTGTGGCCGAGCTGTGCGCCGTCGCCCATCGAGGTGTCGATGTCCAGGACGGTCTTCTCGCCGATGAAGACGTCGCGCCCGAGGGTGACCCGGCCGGTCTGGATGCGGCCCGCGTGGGCGCGGTAGCCGAGGAAGAACGAATCCTTGCGGATCAGGGTGCCGGCACCGATGGTCAGCAGGTCGGTGCAGACGGGGACCGAGCGGGAGAGGATCGTGACTCCCTTGCCGATGCGTGCGCCGAGGACGCGCAGATACAGCACGTACAGCGGGGTCCCGACGAGGAACACCATGGGGTTGGCGTGGAGCAGCACCTTGACGAGCCAGAAGCGCAGGTATGACAGGCCCCAGACGGGGAACTCGGTCGGCTTCCAGCGGCCTATGAGAAGCCATTTCGCCACCACCGGGAACATGCACATGGCGATGAAACCGCCTCCGCCGAACGCCAGTGACCGCAGGTAGGTGTCGAAGACTCCCACCCCGTCGGCGATCCACTCGTATCCGGCGGCGGTGATGAAACCGGAGACGAGGGAGTAGACGAGGAAGGCCAGCAACTGGGCCGTTCCGCACAGAAAGTGGACCAGCCGGCTCGTGTGCGCCACCGGCTCCGGCGGGATCCTGGGCACCGACACCGCCTGGGAGACGGCATGTTCTTGCGGTCCGGGAGCGGCCGGCGCGAGAGCCGTCGCCAGGCTCCGGATGGTGGGGTGCCGGTAGATGTCCCTCATGGAGGGAGACGGCAGATCCGGTATTCTCCGTACCCGCGCACAGAATTGGGCCATGACCAGGGAATTGGCACCGAGGTCGTCGAAGAAGTGACTTTCGACCGGTACGCACTCGGCCGACACGACGCCGGCCAGTGCGTCTGCGAGTTTCCTCTCGGTCTCCGTCTCGGTCGGGCCGATGCCGTTCATGGTGACGGCAGGTTCGTGCGGCCCGGATATATGGACCTCGGAGGACTGCTCCACCATTCGATCTCCCGGTAGACGTGTCGAGCGGAGGTTCGAGACGGGCTCTTCCCTGATCCCGAACCGCCATGTTCAGTCTGGCCAGGCAGACGTCAGCTTGCCACTCCGGAAGGGCGGCCGGACTTCCGCGAAAACTCCCGGCGGGTCCGGATTTCCGGCTTTCCGGGGAAGGCGGGGGCGCCTTCCGGATCACCCGAACGGCGGTTTGCCGGTATAGTCGGAGCCGACGGACGGCGAGCCGCTCGGCGGCTGCGAAGGCATACGGGAAGCGTTGTCCGCCGGGCGCTGATCGTGCGCTCAGTGGCTTTTCCTCGACTCCTTCGACTGGCTGTTTGTGAAAGAGCGCCGTCGGTGCGCGGAGGGCTGCGCGAGGGCTGCTTTATTTTTTTCGCGTCGCCGACGCCGGGTGGGGCCGTTCGTGTGCCCGCGGCCCTCTGCGGCCACTCGATCGCGGCGGCCGCCTGTCCCGCTCGCCTTCCGCGCCGGCTCCCAGGGCCTCCTGCGGCCGGTCTCCCGTGCCGCCCACTGCCGGCGGGCCGCGCCCGTGTGTGACCGGACGGTGCGAACGTGTCGACCTCGCCGTCGCCCGGGCGTCTCAGGCGCTTCCCGGTCCGTTCACCGGTGATCGTTCCCGTATCGGTGTTGAACGCAAAACGTTTCGGGGGGTGTCTCGGTCTCTCCGTACTGTGCGCCGCACTGACCGTGTGGTTACGTGATCGGGCTGTTACCAGCGGAGGGACGATCCATGTTGAGCACGTCCAGCGGCAAGATGCCGCAACCGAGGACCGGTCCGCTCACTCACGGGGCCACGATCCGCACCCGGGTCGAAGTGCCGGTGCATCTGAGCGACGGTTCCTGGCGCACAGCCGAAATGATCAGTTTCACCGGGCTCGCCGACGGACGGGAACACATCGCCGTCGTGTTCCCGTCCTCACGGTCCGTACCCCTGGTGCGCGTGCATTCGGAATGCCTCACCGGAGACGTGTTCGGCTCCGCCCGTTGCGACTGCGGACCGCAACTCTCCGAAGTGGTCGACCAGTTCGCCGAGACCGGGGGAATCCTGCTGTACCTCCGTCAGGAGGGGCGCGGCATCGGGTTGTACAACAAGCTGGACGCCTATCGCGTCCAGGACGACCAGGGCCTCGACACCTTCGCCGCCAACCGGGAGCTGAACTTCTCCGACGACCTGCGTGACTACCGCGTCGCCGCGCAGATGCTGCGCGCCCTGGACGTGGCGTGCATCCAGCTGCGCACCAACAACCCCGACAAGGTCCAGCAGTTGAGGGAGTACGGCATCACCGTCGACGAGGTCATCCCGACGGGCATCCACCGGACCGAACGCAACCACGACTATCTGCGGGTCAAGGTCGAGCAGAGCGGACACACCATCGAGCTTCTGGGAGAGCCCATATGATCCGGCATCATGGACCCATCAGCGGCATCGCCGCGTGGCGGGACGAGTACGTCGCGACGGCCGGCTACGACAACCAGGTCATCTGCTGGGACCAGCACACCGGCCGGGCGGTGGCCCGCTCGTTCCACGACCACCTGGCCAACCAGTGCCAGTTCGCGCCCGACGGCAAGCACCTGCTGACCTCCTCCAGCGACCACACCGCCCGCTTATGGACCGTTCCCGACCTGCGGCTCGTGGCCGTCCTCGCGGATCAGGAGGACGACGTGGAGATGTCCGTCTTCCACCCCGCCCGGGAACTCGTGGCCACCGCCTCCCGTGACCACCGGGTGCGCGTCTACGACTTCACCGGCCGGCTGCTGCACCGCTTAGAAGGCCACACCGCCGACGTCATCTCCGTCGAATGGGCCCGCGACGCCGACGAGTTGATCTCCTCCAGCGACGACGGCACCATCAAGCGCTGGTCCCTGGCGACCGGCGGCGTGATCGCCGACCTGGACATGGACGGCGTCGAGACCGACACCGTCGCCATCTCCTCCTCCGGCACCATCTTCGCCGGGAACGACGAGGGGCAGATCATCGTCGTCGGCCCCACCGAGCGCAGCACGGTCCCGGCGCACGACGCGGGCATCAAGCGCCTCGTCCTCGACGACGCGCGCCACCTGCTGGTCAGCCTCTCCTACGACCGCACGATGCGGCTGTGGGACGTGTCCTCCGGGACCCCCGAGGCTCGCGACACCACGGCCCTGCCCGACGACGTCTGGCCCCGCTCCTGCGCCTTCGCGGGCGGCACCCGCCTGGTCTTCGCCACCTTCGGTGCCACCTATCGCGGCTACGACTACCACGCACGCACCTGGGACACCGCCGTCGTGCCGCCCACCGGCGGAGTCAACGCGGTCCTGCCGGAACGTGGCGGCTCGACGCTCACCGTCGGCGACGCGGGCACGGTACGGCGCGACGGCGAGCCGGTTGCCGAGACCGGCAGCCTGTGCAACTTCCTCACCCCCCTCGGCGGGCTGGTGCTCTCCGGTGGCCAGCTCGGCAAGGTCTTCGACGCGCTGACCGGCCGCGAACTCCATCAGCACCGCTCGCCGCTGAACTGCGGTGTCACCTTCGAACGCGACGGCGAGAGCTACGCCGTGATCGGCGCGTACACCGGCGAGGGACTGCTGCTGAAGCTGGCCGGCGACACCGTCGAGCACGTGGCGGACCTGCCGCTGAACGTCAACGCCGTCAAGGGCGTCGCGGTCTCCGGCGACCTGCTGTTCTCCGTAGCCGCAGATGCCTCGGCGACCTGGTACCGCATCTCGACGCTGGAGAAGATCGCCACCGTCGAGGACGCCCACGACAGGATCGCCAACGGCTGCGCGGGCCTCGGCGACGGCTGGTTCGCCAGCATCAGCCGCGATCTCAGGCTGCGCCTGTGGAACCCGGACCGCAGCGTGCGGGTGCTCTCCACGCCGCACACCCACTCCATCAAGTGCGTCGCCGCGGACACCGACGGCCGGCTGATCGCCACCGGCAGCTACAACGGCCGCATCGCGGTCTACGACCGGTCCGACGACCGCTGGGCCGTGACCGACCGGCCCACCACGGCGGGCATCTCCTCCCTGGCCTACGACACGGCGCGCAAGCTCTTCGTCGCCGGTTCGTACGACGGGCAGGTCTACACGGTCGCCGGCTGAACCACGGCGGGAGCGGGACCGCACCCGACACGGCCCCGGCGACGCTCCGGCCGCCCCCGGGCCACGGCGGTGCCGCGCACCTGACACGCCCCCCCCGCGAGGCGCCCCGGGCGCCTGCGACAGCGGCCGGCCGTGCGGGCGGGGCGCACCGGCCGGGCCGACGGGGCTGGAGCGGCGAGCGGTGCCGGAGCGGCAGGACCCCTCCGGCACCGCCGGCGCGTACGGCTCCCTCCCGCCCGCCGCCCCGTGCCCCCAGACGACAGGACTCATCACCCATGCACAGCCACCAGATAGCCGACCGCTACTCCGTCTCTCCCGCCACCGCCCCGCCCCTCGACGAGTCGGCGTACGCGGACGTACTGCTCTCCGACTTCCAGGACCACTACGTCAACGGCCGGGACGTGTGGACCGCCGAGGACGCCATGCGCGAGGCCCCCCGCCTGCTGCTGCGCGCCCTCGGCGACCGTCCCGGCGCGCACGTCCTCGACATCGGCACCGGACACGGCCGCGACGCCGCCATCCTGTTCGGCGCGGGCTGCCGGGTCACCGGCATCGACCTCGTCGAGTCCGGCGAGTGGGCCGAGCTCACCGCCCGCAGCGACGGGCGGGCGCGGTTCGCGGTGTGCTCGCTGTCCGACCTGGACGGCACGGCAGTCCACGACGCCGTCCTCGACAACGGCTGCCTGCACCACCAGCACCCCGACGGATACGGCGGCTACCTCGCCCGGATCCGCGAACTGCTGGTGCCCGGTGGACTGTTCACCGTGTCCGTGTTCCGGTCGGCGGACGGGCCGGGCCGGCTCTTCGCCAACGGGGCGCGGCGCCTGTACCGGGAGTTCACCGAGGAGGAGCTGACCGAACTGGTCACCGCACACGGCTTCGTACCCGTCGACGTACGGCTGGTGCCACGCGGCACGGCCGGGCTGCACTACCTGGTGGGCACGTACCGGGCCGTCGGCTCGGGGCCGGATGCGGGTCTGAGCACGGGTGCGGGTGCGGGTGCGGGTGCGGGCGTGGGCACGGGCGCAGGTGCAGGTGCAGGTGCCGGCATGGACGCGGGCGCAGGCACGGGTGCGGGCGTCGGTGCGGCCGGGGACGGTGGCCGATGAGCGTGGTCCGGGCACAGGACGGCTCGGATTGCGTGCGGGGTTCGGCGCACGGGGAGGGTTCGGTGCGTGTGGCGGCTGGTCCGGTGCGCGGGGAGGGTGCCTCGGTGCGCGTGCGGGGTGGCTCGCCACGGGTGCCGGGTGGCTCGGTCCGCCGCGGCGGACCGGGAGCGGGCCGCGGCGGCCGGCTGTCCGGCGTCCTCGCGGCGACCACCACGGCGGCTCTGCTGGGCGGCGCCCTTCTGGGCAGCGCCCCCGCGGCGGCCGCGCGTCCCGCCGTGGACGCCGCCGCCCACCCGGCCGTGGGCCTCGCAGGGCCGGCGGGCCGCACCGAAGGCGGCCCGACCGTGGACCCCGCAGGCGGTCCCGCCGTGCGCCCTTCCGGCCTCTCCGGTCCAGCCCGCCTCGACGGTCCAGCCCGACTCTCCGATCCCTCGGGCTTCTCCGATCCCTCGGGCTTGTCCGATCCCTCGGGCTTCTCCGGTCGCTCAGGCTCCTCGGGCCTCGCCGGTCCCTCCGGCGGTGCCTGGTCGGGCAGTTGGGGGACCGCGCCGGCGCCCGCCGCGCCGGACGGCATCTCGCGGACCGGCATCGACGACCGCACCGTACGCATGGTCGTGCACACCTCGGTCGGCGGTGACGAACTGCGGCTGCGGCTGTCCAACGTGCACGGCAGCCGCGACCTGGTGCTGGGCCGGGTCACCGTCGGCCGGGCCGGGTCGTCCCGCTCGGCGACGGCCGTCCCCGGCACCCTGCGCCCGGTCACCTTCGGCGGGGCGTCCGGCACCACCGTGCCCGCAGGCGCCGAGACCGTCGGCGACCCGCTGCCCTTCGCCGTGCCCGCGGGCGCCGACCTGCTGGTGAGCGTGCACCTGCCCCGCCCGACCGGCCCTACCACCTGGCACTGGCTGGCCCAGCAGACCAACTACGTCTCCGAGAGCGGCGACCACACCGGCGACCAGGGTGCGGCGGCCTTCACCGGCACCGAGACCTCCTGGTTCTTCCTGACCGGCGTCGACGTGCGCGGCACGGGCACGCGCGGCACCGTCGTCGCGCTCGGTGACTCGCAGACCGACGGCTCCGGTTCCACCCCCGACGGAAACGGCCGCTGGACCGACGCCTTCGCACGCCGGCTCGCCACCGACCCCGCCACCAGCGGCCTCGGCGTCCTGAACAAGGGCATCGGCGGCAACCGGGTGCTGCGCGACGGCACCGAGACGGAGCGCCCACAGCGCGGCACCAGTGCGCTCGGCCGGCTCGACCGGGACGTGCTGAACCAGTCCGGGGTGCGCGCCGCCGTCCTCTACGAAGGCATCAACGATCTCCAGCTCGCCCCCTACGCGAGTGCCGAGCAGGTCCTGGCCGGGCTGCGCACCCTCGCCGGGCGGCTGCACGCGCGTGGCGTTCCCGTGATCGTGGGCACCCTCACCCCGTTCAAGGACTCCCAGCTGTGGACCGCCGACGCCGAACGGCAGCGCGTCGCCCTCAACGCCGCGCTGCGCACCTCGCCGGACTTCGACGCCGTCGCCGACTTCGACGCGGTCGTCCGTGACCCCGCCGACCCGCAGCGGGTGCGCGCCGGCTACGACGGCGGGGACCACATCCACCTCAACGACGCCGGCTACCGGGCGGTGGCCGACGCCGTACCCACCGGCCTGTTCGCCGCCCGCGATGCGGCCGTCCCCGTTCCGAGCACCGACGGGAGGAACCCGTGACCGGCACCAAGGTGATGGCCAACCCCAACACCCTCTCCGACCGGGCGGCGATGGCGCTGCCCGACTCCTTCGTCGCCCGCACCGGCCCCTTGCCGCTGCGCGAACACCGGGACCTGCTCGGCGCGCCCGCCGACACCCTCGTCAGCGTCGCGGAGGACCCCGAGCAGTCCTTCGAGCGCCGGTACGCGGCGGGAACGGTGCTCGGCCTGACCGGCGACCCCCGCATCCGCCCCGACGACCCGCCCATGGCCGACGTCCCCGCCGCCCGCGCCCGGCTCGGACTCGGCCCGGACCAGGTCGGGCGGGTCACCGCGCGCTGGCGGCACGCCGGGGTGATCGACGACTGGATCGCGAAGGAGTGCCCCGTCCACGAGGTGGACCTGCCGGCGTTCCGCATCGCGCTCCACCCGGTCACCAACGCCGAGTACCGGCGCTTCCTGGAGGACACGCGCAGCTCGGCGCTGCCGACTTCGTGGCGGTTCGGCGCGTACCCCGACGGGCTCGGCAACCACCCGGTGTGGACCGTGCCGCCCGAGGCGGCCGACGCCTACGCCGCCTGGCTCGCCGGCCGCACCGGCCGCGCGTTCCGGCTGCCGACCGAGGCGGAGTGGGAGTACGCCGCCGCCGGGCCCGAACGGCGGGAGTTCCCCTGGGGCGAGACGTTCGAGCCGGACCGGGCCAACACGGTGGAGGCCGGTCCGCTGTCCACCGCGCCGATCGGCGTGCACCCGGCCGGACGGTCACCGTTTGGGGTGCACGACATGGCGGGCAACGTCGAGGAGTACACCGCCGACGACTACCGGCCCTACCCCGGCGGCAGCGCCGTCGCCGACGACCTGGCCGTCACGCGCGGCACCTACCGCATCGCCCGGGGCGGCAGCTTCACCCGCTTCGGCGACCTGGCCCGCACCCGGCGCCGCCACGGCTGGTACGACCGCGCGATCTACGCCATGGGCTTCCGCCTCGCGGAGACACCGTGACGGACGGCCGCGCGAGCACCACGGACGAACAGCCGCCACCGACGCCGGGCACTTCGGATGAGCAGCCGGCACCGACGCCGGGCAGCTCGGGCGGGGAATCGGCACTCTCGTCGAGCACCTCGGGCGGGGAATGGGCGCCGATGTCGGGCGGTCCCGGCGGGGAATCGGCACTCTCGTCGAGCACCTCGGGCGGGGAATGGGCGCCGATGTCGGGGGGCCCCGGTGAGGAATCGGCGCCCATGGCGGGGGTCCCCGGCGAACAGCCGGCTCCGACGGCCGGTACTCCCGGCGGGCGGCAGGCATCGAAGCCGGGGGCTCCGGCCGAGGAGGCGGGCATGCGCCGGGCCGTCGAGCTGGCCGCTTCCGCGCTGGGGCGGACCAGTCCCAACCCGGTCGTCGGCTGCGTGATCCTCGGCGCCGACGGCACCGTCGTCGGGGAGGGTTTCCACCGGGGTGCCGGCCGGCCGCACGCCGAGGTCGAGGCGCTGGCCGCGGCCGGGGAACGGGCCCGCGGCGGGACCGCCCTGGTCACCCTGGAGCCCTGCGCCCACCAGGGCCGCACCGGACCGTGCGCCGACGCCCTGCTGCGGGCCGGGATCGCCCGGGTGGTGTACGCGGTGCCCGACCCCGACCCGGTCGCGGCAGGCGGCGCGCGGCGGCTGCGGGACGCCGGGGTCGAGGTGACCGGCGGGGTGCTGCGCGCCGAGGCCGAGCGCGGCAACGAACTGTGGCTGACCGCCGTCCGCCGGGGACGGCCGTGCGTGACATGGAAGTTCGGCGGCACCCTGGACGGCCGCGCGGCGGCCCCGGACGGCACCTCCCGGTGGATCACCGGACCCGAGTCCCGGCAGGACGCGCACGCCCTGCGCGCCGCGCACGACGCGGTGCTGGTCGGCTCCGGCACGCTGCGCACCGACGATCCGCACCTGGGCCTGCGCCACGGCGTGACGGGCTCGCCCCCGCTCCGCGTCGTCCTGGACCGCGACGGAACCGTCGCGCCGCACGCGCGCGTGCTCGACGACGCCGCGCCCACCCTCCTGGTCACCGGGCCGCACACGCCGGAGCCGGTCCTTCCCCACCGGCACGAGGTGCTGCGCGTACCGGTCACGGAGGGCGCGCTCGACCTCGCCGTCCTGTTCGACCGGCTGTGGGCCCGGGGCGTGCGATCGGTGCTGCTGGAGGGCGGCGCCCGGCTCGCCGCGTCCTGCGTCGCCCAGGGCCTGCTGGACCGGGTCGTGGCGTACGTGGCTCCGGTCGTGCTGGGTGCCGCGGCCCACCCCGTCCTCGGCGACTTCGGCGCCTCCACCCTGCTGGCCGGCCTGCGGCTGAAATTGGGCGAGGTGACCCGCCTCGGTGACGACGTACGGCTGCTGCTGCGCATCCGGGAACTGCCGGGCGACGCGCCGCCGGGGCCGGCGTGCGGAGCGGGGCGAACGGCGGAAGGAGACGTGGCATGAGCCACCGGGTCGCGGTGGTCTACCACAGCCGTCGCGGCAGCGTACGCGCCCTGGCTGCGCTGGCCGCCGAGGGGGCGCGGGAGGCCGGGGCCGAGGTACGGCTGCTGCGGGTCGCCGACGACGAGGCAGCCGGACGCGGGTGGCCGGAGCGGCCGGCCGAACCGGAGGACGTGGTGTGGGCGGACGGACTGGTGCTGGCCACCCCGACCTACTACGGCAATGTGTCCTCGGCCTTCAAACGGTTCCTGGAGTCGACCGCGCCGCTGTGGCGGCAGGGGCTGCTCGCCGACCGGGTGGCCACCGGCATCACCGTCTCCACCCAGCGCCACGGCGGGCGGGAGGCGACGCTGATGGCGCTCCAGCACACCCTGTACCACTGGGGCTGCTGGGTGGCGGGCGCCGATCCGGCCGACCCGGTCACCCGCGCAGCGGGCGGCACCGCGTACGGCCTGGCCGCCGGCAACCGCCGGGGAGAACCGGCCCCGCACGAGCGCGCGGCCGCCCGGGCCCTGGGCCACCGTCTGTCCACTGTCGCGGCCCGCGTCCGCGCCCGCGCCGCCCCGCAGGCACTGACCGCCGTCCCGGGACGACGCCCGTCCCCACCCGGCGAATCGGCCACCCCCACCACACCCGCCCCCGACGCGGACCCGACCACACCCGCCCCCGACGCGGAGCCGACGGCACCCGCCCCCGACGCGGAGCCGACGGCACCCGCCCCCGACGCGGAGCCGACGGCACCCGCCCCCGAAGCGAAGCCGACGACACCCGCCCCCGACGCGGACCCGACCACACCCGCCCCCGACGCGGACCCGACCACACCCGCCCCCGACGCGGAGCCGACGGCACCCGCCCCCGACGCGGAGCCGGGTGCCGTGTCCGCCGATGCGGAGCAGGGTGCCGTGTCCTCCGATGCGGAGCCGGGTGCCGTGTCGGGGGACGCTGAGCCGGGTGCCGCGTCGGAGGACGCTGAGCCTGGTGACGCTGCCTCCGGTGTCCGGCCCGCTGCCGGTGCTCCCGGCACGGATTCCGTCGCGGTCGGCTCCGGCGCGGGCTCCCGTCTCCTTCCGTGCGTCACGGGCCCCGTGCGGCTCGTCGTCGTGTACCACGGTGCGGACGCCGCCACCCGGATCCTCGCGCAGGAGGCCGCCGCTGCGGCGCGGGCCATCGGTGCGCGGGTGCGGTTGCGGCGGATACCGGGGCCCAGCGGGGCACCGTACGCCGAGTGGCCGGGGCCGTGGGCCGCGTCCGCCGAGCCCGGGGACATCGCCTGGGCCGACGCGGTGCTGCTGGGCGCGTGCGTCCGGCTCGGCGCCCTGGGCGCGCCCCTGCTGGACTTCGTCCAGGCGCTGGAGCCCGCCCACGGCGGCCGGAGTCCGCTGTGGGGAAAGCCGGCGAGCGGCTTCGCCACCACCCCGGCGCGGCACGCCGGTTCGGAGACGGCCGTCCTCGACCTCGGCCACATGCTGCTGCACGCCGGCGCGCTGCTGGTACCGCCCGGTTACACCGACCCGGCCGTCGAGGCGGCGGGCGGTAACCCGTACGGCGTCTCGCACCCCCGCTCCGCGGGCGACCTGCCCACCCCGGAGGCCCTGGCCGCCGCGGCCCACCAGGGCCGGCGCACCGCCCTCGCGGGCGACCTGCTGCGCCGGACCCCGCATCCGCGCCGCGCGGCACGGCGCCACGGCGCGCGCCCCGACCCCGAGCCCGTGCGGCTCGCACCCGGCACCACCGGAAGGAGCACGGCATGAGCGTGCAGCAGTACGACGAGATCGGCGAGACCTACGAAGGCTTCAAGTCGCTGCCGATGGCCCGTTACGCCGAGTCCGCCAGCTTCCTGGCGATGCTCGGTGACGTACGCGGCACATCGGTGCTCGACCTGGCCTGCGGTACCGGCTTCTACAGCCGGCGGATCAGACGCCTGGGCGCCGCCGACGTCCTCGGCGTTGACATCTCCACCGAGATGGTCGCCGCCGCCCGCCGCATCGAGGAGCGCGCGCCGCTCGGAGTGCGCTACGCCGTCGCCGACGTGGCCGAACTCCCCGCGCCGGCACGCCCGTTCGACGTGGCCACCGCCGTCTATCTGCTCAACTACGCCGAGGACGCCGCCGGGATGGAGCACATGTGCCGGTCGGTGCACCGCAGCCTCAGGCCCGGCGCCCGCCTCTGCGTGCTGACCCAGGCGCCCGGATACGACTTCGACGGTCCGTCGATGGCCAAGTACGGCTTCACGTACGAACGGGTGGGTGAGGGACCGACCGGCCCCCGGGTGCGCATCACCGCCCTGCTCGACCCGCCGGTGGAGTTCGTGACGTCGTATCCGCGGCGCGAAGTGTACGAGCGGAGTCTGCAGCGGGCGGGCTTCCACGACGTGACGTGGGTGCCCCTGCACGTGCCGGAGGACGGGCTGCGCGCACTGGGCGCCGACTACTGGGCGGACTTCCTCGCCAACCCGCCCCTGACCATGCTCCATTGCCGGGCCTGACCCCGCTCGCCCGCCGGAGCGGAACCGGAAGTGGACCGGAGCGGGACCGGAGCGGGAGCAGAACGGGACCGGAGTGGAACCGGAGCGGGAGCAGAACGGGACCGGAGTGGAACCGGAGCGGGAGCAGAACGGCATCAGAACGGGACCATAACGGGAGCAGAGCGGGAGAAGGCGTAAGTCCTCGCCCGGCCGTGTCGGTACGGCCGGACGAGGACTTACCTGTGCCGCCGGGTGTGTCCGGCGCGGGTCCGGTGTCGCGCGACGGGGGATGGAGCGCGCCCATCGTCCGCGCCGGTCGTCCCGACGGCAGTCCCGGGGGAGGAACACGGCCCGCCCGCCCGTCTCCACGGGGTCACGGCGGGGCCGTTCGGCGTCCGGCACGGTGAGCCGCGTCCGTGCCGGACGCCTTGTAACCGCGGTGCTTCCACCGCAGCCCAAGCGGTGGAGCACCCTCGGCACGGTGACGGCCGTTCCCAGTAGCCGGCACCGGCCGCTCCCGGCCGGACCACAGGCCCGGCCGGGAAGAACGTCACCCGGCCGGGGCGGTGGGCCGCAGGCGCCGGGAGAGCAGGACACCGGCCAGGGCGAGCAGCGCCGTGAAGGCGAACAGCCCGGCCAGAGCCGTACGGGTGGTGGAGTCGTAGTGCTCGGCGATGGCCAGCGCCGCGCCGCCGAGACCGGCGACCACACCGGTGGCCAGGGTCTGCGACAGCTGGAGCGCCCCGCTCATCTCGCCCTGCCGCTCCGCCGGTGCCTGTTCCAGGGTGTCGGTGGTGGCGGCGTTGAACGCCACACCCATGCCGATGCCGCCGATGGCCCAGCCCACGACCGCGAGCCACGCCGGGACCGCCTCGGTCAGGATCGACAGGGCGATCACGCCCACGCCCAGCAGCAGGACGACGAAACCGAGGGCGACGCTGCCGGTGCGCCCGTCCGCCTCGGCGTCCCGCTTGGCCTGCCAGGCCGAGCCCACGACCCAGGCGATGGCGCCCGCCGACAGGCCGAGACCGGCCGCCCACGCACTCTGTCCGCGCAACTCCTGCAGGCCCAGCGGAAGATACGCCTCGCTGCCGAAGTACACCCCGCACAGCAGGCCGCGGACGACCACACCGGCCCCCAGCCCCGCGCGCGCCGTCAGGGTCCCCTCCGGGGTGACCCGGCGCAGCGCGGGCAGCGCGACGGCGATGCCCACCACGGCGAGCACGACCAGCAGGATCATGTTCTTGAGCAGCAGCGCCTGGAGCAGCACGCCGGTGCCCAGCGTCAGCAGCACGGCATTGGCCAGCGGCCCCTTCCACCAGGGCTCGGCCGGCGCCGCCGGCCCCTCGTGCCGCGGTCGCTCCAGGCGGCGCAGACCGGGCAGCGTCAACAGCGCCGCGATCGCCACGATCGGCAGCATCAGCAGGAACACCGCGCGCCAGCTGGTGCTGTCCGCCAGGGTGCCCGCGACGACCGGGCCGACCAGCGACGGGATGGTCCAGGCCGAGGAGAGCAGGGCGAACATCCGGGCCCGCAGGTGCTCGGGATAGGCCAGCCCGATCACCGTGTAGGCCATGGCCATCACGGCGCCCACACCCAGGCCCTGGAGGAAGCGCCCGGCCAGGAAGAGCGGCCAGGTGCCGGCCGCCCCGGCCGCCGCGCAGCCCACGGCGAAGACGGCCGTCCCCGCCGCCACCGGCCCCCACGGGCCCCGGCGGTCGGCGGCCCGCCCCGCGAGCACGGTGCCGATGATGTTGGCGAGCATCAGCGCCGAGAGGCCCCACCCGTAGGCGCCCAGGCCGTCCAGACTGCGGGCGATGTCCGGCAGCACCGTCGCCACGCCCAGGGACTCGAACGCGACCATGCTCACCGACAGGATCACGCCGAGGCTGAGCGCCCGGTAAGGGCCGGAGAAGACGCTCTCGGCCCGCGCGGGGCGCGCGGGCCCGGCAGCGGTTCCGGGCCGGCCCAGGTCCTCCGGTAACTCGCCGACGTGTTGAGACATGACTCACCTCGTGTGAGAGAATTACTTTCCGATTCGGAACGGAATCATAAATATACTGGAGGCATGGTGAGCACGCCACAGGGCGCCGGGGGTACCACCCCGCTGACGGCGCAGCGCTCGAGAGGCCGGCCGCGCGACGAACGCATCGACGGTGCGGTCCGGCGCGCGGTGATGGAGATCCTCAACGAGGTCGGCTACGGCCGGCTGACGCTGGAGGCGGTCGCCGCCCGGGCCGGCACCACCAAGCCGACCCTGCGCCGCCGGTGGCGTTCACGGCAGCACCTCGTGGTCAGCGCGCTCGTGCAGACGATGGGTGCCTCGCCCACGCCCGACACCGGCTGCACCCACTGCGACCTCATCGCCGGGATCCGCACCCTGAGCCACGCGTTCACCACGACCATCGGGCGACGCGCGCTGCCCGCGCTGATCGCGGACCTCGCCGACGACCCGGAGCTGGAGTCCGAGTTCCTGAACGAGCTGTTCCACCCACGCCGCGCGGCCACGGCGGCCGCCCTGCGCCGGGGCATCCGGCGCGGCGACATCCGCCCCGACGCCGACATCGACCTGCTGCTGGACATGCTCGGCGCCACCGCCTACTACCGCGTGCTCTTCAACCACCTGCCGCTCACCCCCACCCTCGCCGAGGACGTGGTGGAGGTCGTCCTGGCCGGCGTGGCCACCCCGCAGTGGCGCAGCCAGCACGGGGCCGTGGACGGCGTCTGAACCCGGGCGCACCCTCCGACCGGTGGACACCGGAGGGCGCCCGGCCGCGCACACCGGGCCGCGTACGGCGTCACCCGGGGCGCGGGAAGCCACACCATTCCAGGGCCGACGCGACGAGGAAGGGGTTCGCGTGCTCAGCCGCGACTGTGAAGTATCCGACTTACAAAGGGTTTTGGCCTCCGCGGCGTCCGGCGCGGGGGCCAGCCTCCTGCTCGAAGGCGGCATCGGGACCGGCAAGTCGTACCTCCTGCGCGCCGCCGTCAGAACCGCGCGCGCAGGCGGATTCGAGACGATATCCATCCGTGCCCGGCCGTCCGGCACCGCCCTGACCCGCGACGTGCTGCGCCAACTGCACTCCTGCCCGCCGCCCGGCCCGGCACCCGACTGCGGGACCGCGGGCCCGCCCGCCGCGGAGCCGGGCAGCCCCGAGACCGCCGCCGGACTCCTGGACCAGCTCATCGGCGCGCTCACCCCCCGCACACCGCTGCTGATCGCGGTGGACGACCTGCACTGGGCCGACCGGCGTTCGCTGCGCTGGCTGGAACACCTCATGGCCCGGCTGGAGGGGCTGCCGGTGGCACTGCTGGCCACCCTCGCACCCGGCCTTTCCCCGGCCCACGACGACCCGGCGCACGGCCATGGCACCGGCGCCGGACGCGAGGGCGGAGGCACCGGGTCCGGTGGCGAGGGCGACGGACTCCGATACGGCGGTGTCGCCGCGCGGCGGACCGGCACACGAGGATCCGGCACCGCCGCCCTCGCCCGCGTCGTCTCCGACTTCCACCAGCGCACGGTGCTGTCCGGCCTGGACCCGGACGCCGTCGACTACCTGCTGGCCTCCTTCTTCGGCCGGCCCGTCGCCGACGCCCTGGTGCGCGCCTGCCACCGGGCCACCGGCGGCAACCCGCTGCTCATCCACGCCCTGCTGCGCGAACTCAGACGTGGCGGCACGGCCACCGAGCCGACGTGCGAACAGATCGACTCCCTGGGCTCGGTGGAGGTCGCGGAGACAGTCGTCGCGCGGTTCGAGGAGCGCTTCCCCGGCGTCGGCCGGGCCCTGGACTCCGTCGCCGTCACCGGCCGCGCCGGCACCCCCGCCCTGGTCGCCGAACTCGTCGGCATCCCGTACGCCGAGGCCGCCGACATGCTGCACACCCTCGTACGCTGCGGCGTCCTCCAGGAGACCGGCGAGGGCGTCGCCTTCGCCCAGCCGATGATGCCGGTCTCCTTCCTCGCCGCGCTGCCGCCCAGCGAACACGCCCGGCTGCACACGGCGGCGGCCCGCGCCCTGCACGCCTCCGGCGCCCCCGCGCACGAGGTGGTCCACCATCTGCGGCGAGCTGCGCCCACCGGCGAACGCTGGGCCTACCGGCTGCTGTTCGACGCCGCCTGCACCGCCCTGTCCCGGCACGACATGCAGGAGGCCCGCACCCTGCTGGAGCGGTGCGCCCGCGAAGGCGGCCCCGGCGACCAGCCCGAACTGCTGCGGCGGCTCAGCTGCGTCGAACTCGCCGCCGACGCGCCCGCCGCCGCCGTCAGCCGGCTGCGGGCCCTCGCCCGGCCGCGCCACGTCGGCGACGACGCCGCGATCGCCACCCTCGTCAACCTCGTCCAGGCCACCGCCCTCGACGGCGATCTGGACGCCGCCCAGCGCATCGTTCGCGGCACGCTCGGGGACCTCGGGCCACTCGACCCCGCCCGGGAACCGGCAGCCGGAGCCTTCGCCGTCCTCGGCGTCCTCACCCTGCTCACCGGCGGCGGCCGCACACCACTGCCCGTCCCGGCGGCGCCCACCACCGCCAGGACCCCCTGGGTGCGCTGCGCCCAGGCGACGCTGGCCGCGCTCGCCGCCCGGGCCCGCGGCGCGCGGCGCGAGGAGGTCGTCCGCCACGCCCGTGCCGGGCTGAGCGAACCCGCCGGCCCGGCCGACGTGCCCACCACGCCGTTGCGACTGCTCCTCGCCGAGCTGCTGTGCGACGCGGGGGAGCACGACGAGGCACTGGACGCCTGCCGTGCACTGGCCGCCGCGGCCCGCGAGGAGGGCGCCCGCACCATGGCGGCCCTGGCCGAGGCCACCCTCGCCGCCTGCGGTCACCGGGCGGGGCGACTGCGCGAGGCGGCACAAGCGGCCCGCCAGGCCCTCGCGGACGGCCCCGCCGGGACCTGGCTGGGCAGCGCCCTGGCCCGGTGCAGGCTCGGCGGCATCCTGCTGGACACCGGCGATCTGGACGGCGCACGCGGGCTGCTCCTGGACGACCCGGCGCTGACCGAGCCGCCCGAGGCGGCCCTGCCCGAACTGCTGTTCCACCGGGGCCGGCTGCACGCCATGCTCGGCCGCACCCACGCCGCGCTCGCCGATCTGGAGGAGTGCGGACGGCAGTTGCGCGCAGCGCGCCATCCCGACCGCCACCCGTGGCGCGCGGCCGCCGCCGCCCTGTACGCCCACGAGGGCGACACCGCCGCCGCCGAGCGGCTGGCCCGCGAGGAACTGGAGCAGGCCCGCGCCTGGGGCGCCCGGCACGCCGTCGCCACCGCTCTGCACACGCTCGCCCTGGTCACCCGGGGCGGTCAGCGCGCTCCCCTGCTGTACGAGGCGGCCGACCTCCTGCGCGACTCCGGGGCGTGGCTGCAGCAGGCCCGTGTGCTGCGCTCGCTGGGTCATGAACTGCGGCGGCTGCGCAAGGCCCGCCAGGCCCGCGAACAGCTGCGCGCGGCCCTGGCCCTCGCCGAGAAGTGCGGCGCCGGAGCCTTGGTCGAGGCGCTGCGCGACGACCTGGCCTCGGCCGGTGCCCGCCCCCGGCGCGGCGCCGAGACCGGCCTCGACGCTCTCACCCCGGCCGAGCACCGCACCGCCCTGCTGGCCGCCGAGGGCCTGACGAACAGGGAGATCGCCGACCGCCTCTACGTCACCCGGCGCACCGTCGAACTCCACCTCAGCCGCGTCTACCGCAAACTCTCCGTCTCCGGCCGCACCGACCTGCCCGCGGCGGTCGCCGGCCAACTCCCCGACCCGGGCCGCCGGGCCGCCCTGCGCCGTGTCGACGGCGCGAGGAAACCGCCGGACCGCACCACACGCCCGCTGACACTCCGCCCAGCCTCCTGACCACCCGACAAGCCCCCGCCCCCGCCGCCTCGCCGCGCGCGGCGGGATGGACGCGCGCCCGCACACTCCTCGGCGCATGGTGGGCGTGGGGAGGTCGAGGACCTGCGCCCGCAGCCGTCCGCATGCGGCGGTGGTGTCCCGGGCCCGGGACAGGCGCTGGCAGACCTCCCAGCCGTCGAGGTCACGGGTGACCGCGGCGAGGAACTCCTGCTCGCAGGCGGTGGTGATGTGTGTCGTCGCAGTAGCAGGCCCGGCCCTTCCTGATCGGCGGATGCGGAAGCCTGCGCGACTGGTGCGCCCGCACGTTCCGTGGAGACACGCCCACGGATCGGGCGATCTCCTCGACGGTGTATCGGGCCTGTGGACGGTCCGGGGCGACGCCGGGGCCCGGCGAAGTCGGCACCATGCGTCACTCCTCGGCCGGTGCGGAGTTTCGACTCGGCCGCCGATCCGTTCGCGAGCCGTGCTCCGGCGGAGCACCGCTTCCGCCGCCGGGCGGCCCCGGGGGCGCCCCTCGCCCGGAGGCAGCCGCCGTTTCGCTCAGTCGCTCGCGGTGCCGGCGACCGTGCCGATGTACGTCCCCGGGTGGGTGGCGCCGTCCTGACGCAGTACGGCGATGTCCTGCCACGGCCAGGCCAGCGAGGCGGTCGTGGTGGTGTCGGGCGGGGTGACCTTGACGTTCGTGGGCAGGAACGGCTTCTGGTCCGGGGCACCGGAGGTGGGGCCGACGGGCAGGAAGGTCAGCTCGGCCATGGTGGCGACGCCCGGCCGGAGGGTGACCTTCCGTGCCGTCGTCTTCTGCCACGCGATGCTCCAGGTGTCGCCGGAGGCGGTCACGAGATCGACGCCCGGGTGCCCCTGGACCGTGCAGGTGCGCCTGCCGACGTTGGTGAACAGCAGTGTGGCGGTGGTCGAGGTCGCCTGGGGGTCGGGATCGGCGTCGGTGCCGTGCACGATCGACGGCTTCAGTTCCGCGCCGGTGCAGGCGGACTTGGCGGCGGCCGGGGCGTCGCTCTTCGGCGACGGGGGCGTGACGGCGGTGCCACCGCTCTCGCCGGCGGCGGCACGGCCTTCCCGCGTGGGACCCACGGTGCCCGAAGCGCGGTCTGACGTGTCGCCCGAAGTGCCGGCGGACGCGGATCCGCGGCCTGCCGTGCCGGCGGACGCCGATCCGCTCGCCTTGGCATCGGATCCACCGCAGGCCGTGGCTGTCAGAGCGAGCGTGCCCGTCGCGGCAAGGGTGACGAGGAGTCGGGTCGTCCGGGCGAGCTTGGCGTTCATTCGGCGCATTCCTCCGCTGTCGTCATGCTGTGGATGTGTAGTGCACCCAAGGAGAGGTGGCCGTGGGCAGTGCCGGTTGGGCGGGCTGTGCCACAGGCGTGTAACAGGCGATGCGGAAGATCCCACCGATGCCGGGAGCCTTTCGGCCCGCCTCGAACACGCCTTTGCGCTCCGCCTCGTGGGGCACGGGACGACGACCGATCCGCCATGACCCGGTCCCCGTCCCGCGGCGCGTCCGGCGGGCGCTCGAGCCCGACCACACCGCAGCCCTCACCGCGGACGCAACCGTCGGCGTCCGCGTCGAAGACATGGCAGCGGCCGGCGGGGGAGAACACCCCCCCACAGTGCGGGGCGATGACCCACTTCGGACAGCAACCGGCCCCCCCTCGGACGCAGACATCGCCATCCAGCGGCCCTCACCCTCACTCGGGCCCGGGGCTGTCCGTACCCGGGCATGTCAGCGCGTCGGCCCCCGGCGGCAGGCGGAATCCGCCATCCTGTTCCACAGCCGGTCCTGCCCGGAACGGGCGCGCCACAGCCGATGCGGTCTGTCCGCCCGGCACCGCGGTCCCCGCGGTGGGAGGCACCGCCTCCTCGGGCCGCGCCGACGAAGACCGGGCCCGGGAAGGAGAACGGCCGCATGACATCTTCGACCGGGGCCGCCCAGGGTGCGCCCGAAGGCGTCCCGCCCCGGCCCGCGGGCGCCACCTCGGCCGGCCGGGCCCTGCTGGACGAGGCGCGCCGGCTGGCCCCCGAGGCGGTCGCACTGCGCCGCGCCCTGCACCGCGGCCCGGAGCAGGGCCTGGACCTGCCGGCCACCCAGCGCCTGGTCCTGGAGGCGCTCGGCGGCCTCGGCCTGGAGATCCGTACCGGCCGCGCCCTGTCCTCCGTGACCGCGGTCCTCACCGGGGCGGACGACGGCCCGGCGATCCTGCTGCGCGCCGACATGGACGCACTCCCGGTCACCGAGGACACCGGGCTGCCGTTCGCCTCGCGCACCTCCGGGCTGATGCACGCCTGCGGGCACGACGCCCATACGGCGATGCTGGTGGGCGCCGCTCGGCTGCTCGCCGGCCGGCGCGACACGCTCGCCGGGCACGTGGTGTTCATGTTCCAGCCCGGCGAGGAGGGCGAGCACGGAGCCCGGCACATGATCGAGGAGGGGGTGCTGGAGGCCTCGGGGACCCGGGCGGACGCCGCCTTCGCCCTGCATGTGCACCCGAACCTGCCGGCCGGGGCGGTGCGGCTGCGGGCCGGTCCGCAGATGGCGGCCTCGGACCGGTTCCGCATCGTCGTCCGGGGGCGCGGCGGACACGCCTCGGCACCGCACACCACATGCGACCCGGTGCCCGTGGCCTGCGAGACCGTGCTCGCGCTCCAGACGATGGTCACGCGCAGTCTGGCCGCCGACGACAGCGCCGTCCTCAGCGTGACCCGGCTGGCCGCGGGCACCGCCACCGGCGTCATCCCGGACACCGCGGAACTGGGCGGCACCCTCAGGACGTTGACCGAGCCGACCCGCGGGCGGCTGCACGAGGCGCTCGCCCGGGTCGCCCAGGGGGTGGCCGCGGCGCACGGCGCGACGGCGGAAGTGACCGTCGAACCGGGCTACCCGGTCACCGTCAACGACGCCGCCTTCACCGGCCTGGTCCTGCGCGCCGCCGCCGACGCGCTCGGCCCCGAGGCGGTGGCCCCGCTGCCGGCCCCCCAGATGACGGCGGAGGACTTCTCCTATGTGCTGCGGGCCGTCCCCGGCGCCCTGGCCTTCCTCGGCGCGTGCCCACCGGGGAAGGCACCGCACGAGGCCCCGTCACTGCACTCGGCCCGCCTCGACCTCGACGAGGACGTGATCACCACGGGCATCGCCTGCGAGGCCGCCGTGGCCCTGGCCTTCCTCTCCGGCCACGCACCGGAGGACGCCCGGTGACCGCCCCCGGCATACGGCCCGGCCCGCCCCGGCGAACTGGAACTGGTCGAGGCCCTGCGGCTGGAGGCGAGCCGCCGGCCGGCCGGCGGCCTCGGCCGATGGCGGTACCCGCCGCACCGGCGGCGCACGGCCGAGGCCGTCGGGGCCGGCGGACGCCCAGCGCGTAGGGGGTTCCCTTCGCCCCCGCGAGGCCCAACCGTAGGGCGCCGGACAGGCCCCGGCCCGTGGTGACGGCGATGGTGCCGATGCCGGACAGCCCCGGCCCGGCCTCGTCCAGCGCCCGCCGGACCACCGGACCGCCGGACGCCGGGCGTGCAGGTGGGTGCGGGAGGCGATCTCCGGAACGACACCTTCGTAGCGGGCGTGCTCGTCCATGCTCGACGCCGCCGCGTGCCCCGGCAGCCGCCCGTCCCGGACCAGCCCCGCACCGGTCTCGTCGCACGACGACTCGATCCCGAACCCGATCGGAGAGCCCACGCCCGCCCCTTCCCGCGCGGCCCGGATGGCGGGGTGGCTGTCCGCGCACCGCCCGGACCGAGGGGCGTTGGGGGCGACACGGAGGGGTCCTAGGTCCAACGCCTGATCGCGAAGCCGGATACTTGCTGCTAGCGTGCAGTTGCATATCAATCGCAATAACGTCGGAGGACGTTGGACATGGCGCTTTACACGCTCCCGGAGCTTCCCTACGACTACTCGGCGCTCGCCCCCGTGATCAGCCCCGAGATCATCGAGCTGCACCACGACAAGCACCATGCTGCGTACGTGAAGGGCGCGAACGACACCCTGGAGCAGCTCGCCGAGGCGCGCGACAAGGAGACGTGGGGATCGATCAACGGCCTGGAGAAGAACCTGGCCTTCCACCTCTCCGGGCACATCCTGCACTCGATCTACTGGCAGAACATGACCGGTCCCAAGGACGGCGGCGGCGAGCCGCTGGCGGCCGACGGTGTCGGTGACCTGGCCGACGCGATCACCGAGTCCTTCGGTTCGTTCGCCGGATTCAAGGCCCAGCTGACCAAGGCCGCGGCCACCACGCAGGGTTCGGGCTGGGGCGTCCTCGCCTACGAGCCGCTCAGCGGCCGCCTGATCGTCGAGCAGGTCTACGACCACCAGGGCAACGTGGGCCAGGGCTCGACCCCGGTCCTGGTCTTCGACGCCTGGGAGCACGCCTTCTACCTCCAGTACAAGAACCAGAAGGTCGACTTCATCGAGGCCATGTGGCAGGTCGTCAACTGGCAGGACGTGGCCAGGCGTTACGCCGCCGCCAAGGAGCGCGGCGACAGCCTGCTGCTCAAGCCGTGACGCCGTAGGCGCGCAGATGTCCTGCTCGTGATCGTCTTCTCACCGCTCACCGGCAGGCGCACGATGAAGGGCTCTCGCGGGCAAGCCGCCCGCGGGAGCCCTTCATCGTGGTTCCGGCCGGGCCGGAGTCCGCGCAGGGCGGGAGCGTGCTGACAGCTCTTCTCCAACTGTTCCTGGGATAACGTGTGTTCGCATTGCGAAGTCAGGCGGTGACTGGCCTGTGACGCTGACTCGCTGCACGGCAACCGCACCAGCGCGCGACGAGGCGAAGCCGGTGGAGGTCCGGCGCTGACCTGCGACCGTGTGCGCCAGGATGATGAACGGGAACCGGCAGCCCGTCGCGCCCAGTTCGCGCTGGAATGTGGCGATCTGCTCGTCGTGCAGTGCGGCCCTCCAGACCCGCCGCGGTGTGGGACCCCGGTATGCCGCGAGCACGAACCGCTGCGAAACCGGATCTGGTTCACCGGTGGCACGGAAGAAGTCTTCGTCCTGGTCCGCGACCTCCTCGTGACCGACGCCGACCCCTGATCACGACAAACCCCCGAGGGACTTCCGGAGCGGACCGCTTGGTACGGTGCGCTGCATGGGGGGATCACTCGCGCCGTTGGCGCATCCGGCTTTCCGTTGGCTGCTCAGTGCCCGCGTGACGACCATGGCCGGCAACGCGATGGCGCAGATCGCGCTCGTGTTCGCCGTGCGGGACGTGACCGAGTCGGTGTCGACGCTCGGTGCCGTCGTGGCGGCGCGCTCGATCGCGAACCTGGTGTTCCTGCTGTGGGGCGGTGTCGTGGCGGACCGCCTGCCTCGCCAGTTCGTGCTCGTGGGGTCGTCCGCCGTGTCGGCGGTCAGCCAGGGGCTTCTGACCGTCCTGGTGCTGACCGGGACGGTCTCTGTGCCGGCGTTCGTGGTGCTGGCCGCCGTGAACGGCATGTCGAGCGCCTTCTCGTTCCCCGCCTCCTCGGCGCTCGCGCCGCAGACGGTGCCCGCCGAGCAGCGGCAGCGCGCCAACGCGTTGATGCGCCTCGGGCTGAACTCGTCGATGATCGCGGGCGCGTCGCTGGGCGGCCTGCTGATCGCGTTCGCCGGCCCTGGCTGGGGGCTGGCGGTGGACGCGCTCTCGTTCGCGCTGGCGGGCCTGTGCTTCTCGTTCGTGCGTGTACCGGCGGCCGCCGTTCCCGCCGAGCACAGGCCGGGGATGCTGTCCGAGCTGCGGATCGGCTGGACGGAGTTCGTCTCGCGGACCTGGACCTGGGTCGTGGTCGTGGCTTTCGTCTTCGTCAACGCGGCGCACGCGGGCGGCACGATGGTCCTCGGGCCGGTCATAGCGGACACCGTGATCGGGCGTGAGGCGTGGGGCTTCGTGCTGGCCGCGCAGACCGCGGGCATGGTCGTCGGTGCCTTCGTCGCGCTGCGGATCAGGGTGCGCAGGCTGCTGTTGCTCGGTGTGGCGTGTGTGGCTGCGTTCGCGGGGTTGCCGTTGGCACTCGCCGTGCACCCGAAGCCGTGGCTGCTCATGATCGCCGCCTTCGTGGCCGGGCTGTGCCTCGAGCAGTTCGGCGTGGCGTGGGAGACGTCGCTGCAGCACCACGTGCCGGAAGACCGGCTCGCGCGGGTCTACTCCTACGACATGCTCGGGTCGATCGCGGCGGTGCCGCTGGCCCAGCTCGTGGTCGGCTCGGTGTCGCAGGCCGCGGGCATCACCGCGACCCTGCTCGGTTGCGCGGCGATCCACGTGATCGTGACGGCCGCGATGGTCGCTTCGCGGTCAGTGCGTTCGGTGGAGAACGTTCCCGCGGTCCAGCCGGTCCACTGACACGAAGCCCGAACGGTTCACCGTGCCGGGCATCGCGCTCACGTCGACGGGCGCCGCCATGGCACCGTAGCCCAGGCCGACGGCTACCGACACGCGTCGACGGAGCGCCTGCGCGAAGCGCTCGTCGCGCGGAAGTTCGGGCACGCCGCCGACCTGGGTCGTCGGCGAAGATCGTGCCGGTGCGAGAGCGCATCATCACCGCTCGGCGCAGTGCCTGGTGCGCGACCGTCACGGTGTCGCCCGGGCGTCGCGTCACAGCGTCTCGCACATCGCCGTGACGCGTCTCCTCCGCGGGCAGAGTGAAGGTGTCACCGCACGGTTCGATCCCCGCAGCTCTCGCCATGGCCCGACTCGTCGTCGAAACGAATGCGAATACGGTCAAGCGCGGCGTCGAGCGCCTGCACGACCATCGCGGCGGTGTCGCCCGCGGCGATGATGTAGCCGATGCGCCCGTAGGCGTTCTCGACCAGATTCACCGCGGTGCCCGGGCGCGCCGTCACGGCGACTCTGGTGACGCCGGGCGTGGCCAGCGCAGCCTCGACGCCCTCCACGCCGCTCAGCACGCCCGCCCGGTCCGGCAACAGGAACCGGATCGCGGCGTAACCGTCGCGCGTGGCCGTGAGGTCCACCGGCAGATCCGTCGCAGCACGCAGTTGCTGCTCCAGCAGATCGGAACCGACCGCCTGCCGGATCAGCTCCGGGATCATGCCCCCCGCCAGGCGCGGGTTGATCTCCAGAACGCGTGGGCCGGCCGCGGTGAGCTTGACCTCGGTGTGGACGGCGCCCGAGCGCCAGCCCACGGCCGCGAGTGCGGCGATCGCGGTCTCGGCCAACTCGTTCGCGGCATGGGCGGGCAGAGGCGCAGGGAAGACGTGACCGGTCTCGACGAAGTACGGCCCGGCCGTGACGGACTTGGCGGTCACGCCGACGCAGGTGGTGACGCCGTCGTGGGTGAAGGTCTCCACGCTGTACTCGTCGCCCTGGACGAACTCTTCCACCAAGACGGTTCGGGCGGCCGGTTGGCCGCGGACGTTCGTGCGCACCGCGAGGATGCGCGCGGCCATTTCCCTGGCCTCGTCGACGTCGGCGCAAAGTCTGACATTGTTCGAGCCCGAGTCGTCGGACGGCTTGACCACACAGGGCAGGCCGATCTCGGCGACGGCCTTGGCGACCTCGTCGACGTCGGTGACCACGGCGTACTTGGGCTGGCCGACTTCCGCTGCCCAGAGGACACTACGGGTCACGTCCTTGTTCCGGCAGGCGGCGACGGAGCCGGCCGAGTTGCCGGGCAGGTCGAGCCAGTCGGTCAACTCCGCGGTGACGGGCACGTAGAAGTCGCTCGTGGTGGTCAGTCCGGCGATGCTCTGGCGGGGGAAGCGTTCCTGGATCACGGTGCGCAGCTCAGCGGGCGAGTTCGTGTCGCAGACGACGATCTCGCTTCCGGTCTCATCGAGTCCGGCGTACCGCTCGGGCTTACCGGTGATCAGCACCGGACGCAGTCCCAGTTCGCGCGCGGTGCGCAGCGCTTCCATTCCTGTGCCGGACGTGTTGGACTCGATGAAGATGAGGAACTTGCCCTCCGTGCCGGCCCGCGGAAGAGCGGCACGCGACCATTGGGTGACCGCGGTGCCGTATTCGACCAGCCTGGGTTCGGTGGCCAGAGGGAGGTCGGTCACGCGGTGCTCGTCCCAGTAGTCGTCGCTGTAGACGGTGTCGATGTAGCGATCGCCCCGGTCGGGGAAGATCCCGACGATCCGGCTGCCCGGCGTCGCGCGAGCGGCGACCTCGGTGAGCACGCGATACACCGAGCCGGACGTGTTGCCCGCGAAGACGCCCTGTTCGCGCGCCAGGGCCCGGGTCGCGGCGAATGCCTCGTGATCGTTGAGCCAGTGCACCTCGTCGATGACGTCTCGGTCCAGATTGTTCGGTGACAGACTGTTGCCCAGGCCGCTCTGCAGCCGGCCGGGAGAGTCCGGCTGATCGAACAGCGCGCTCCCGACGCAGTCGACACCGACGGATCGCAAGCCCGGGAAGGTCTTGCGCAACTCGCGGGTCGAACCGCACAGGGAGCCGCCGGAACCCACCGCGCCCACCAGGACGTCGACGGTTCCGAGGTCGTCGATCAACTCCGTCACGAGTGCCCGATAGGCGCGCGGGTTGTCGGGATTGGTGTACTGACGCGGCCAGAACGCCCCTGGCAGGTCACGCATCAACTCGGCGAGACGCTCCAGCCTGGCGGACTGCCAGCCCTGCCCGGTCATCGACCGCACCACGTGGACGTGCGCATCCAGGCAGCGTAGTTTCGCCAAGGTGATGGGATCGATCCTCGGGTCGGTCACGATGTGGACCGGATGTCCCAGGGTGCGCCCCACCAGGGCCACGCCGAGGGCCAGTGTCCCGGACGAGCTCTCCACGATCGGCGCCCCCGGCTCGAGCGCCCCGATGCGGCGTGCCTCCTCCACCACGCTCTTGGCCACCCGGTCCTTCATGGCGAAGGGGTTGGCGAGTTCCAGCTTCGCGTACACCTCGGTGCCGTCGGGTACGTCGAGCGTGAGGCGCAGTAGCGGGGTGTGCCCGATCATGTCGCGAGCGGACTGAAAGAGCATCGTCACATCCTCTGGTGATGGGTGAGGTGAAGAGCACCCTGGCGACTCCAGTCGCCGTCCTCGTGCCCGAGCGATCGGTGGACGGCGGTCGTACCAGGCAGTGCGGCGCAGCCGGCCAGGGCCGCTTCGGTCTTGGCCGCGGCATCGGGATCGGTGCGGTCGATCAGGATGCCGAGCACCGTTCCGCTGTGTGCGCACACGACGCCCAGTGCGTCGATCTCCTGGGACAGTTGCCGCAGCTCGTCCAGGAAGCGGCGTGGGTTCTGGCGGGTGTTGAGCTCGGCGCTGCGGGTGGCGACTCGCCCGACCTCCGCCAGATCACCGTCACGGACCGCGGTACGAAGCGTCGTCAGCAGCCGGCCGTACTCGCGGCGTTCCTCGTCGGTGTGGGCTCCGGCGGCCTCGTTGTAGTGGACCGTGTCGATCTGGCCGCCTTCGTCGTGCGCGACGATGATCATGGACGGCAGCGCGCCCAGCCTTTCCCGCACGCGCACGTTGCGGTGGTCGAAGTCGACGATCTCGTCGTACATCACGCCGTCGGACGGCTCGATCTCCCGCATCAGCGACTCGATGTCCTCGGCGTGGAAACGGGTTCCGACCGCAGCCGCCACGGCGCGGACCGTGGCGACCAGGTCCGCCGACGAGCTTGCCAGCCCCTTCCCCTCCGGCAATTCACTGTGGACGGTCAGGTGACCGCCGCCGGCCACGCCCGCGACACGCAGCGCCGACATCGCAATGCGGGCGGCCTTCCATTTGCGGACGGGGTGCACGTCGACATTCGTGGTGTCGGGCGCGTGCCGGAAGGTCGCGGTGCTCCACGCCGCCAATGGGCAGGTCACCATGAAATGCTGTCCGGAGTGGACAGTGCCTTGCAGCAGCTCTCCAAATGTCCCGAACGACCGGCCGGTGCCCTGGGCCACACCGACGGACCGCTCAACGCTCCTCGTGTCCGAACTGGCCAACTCCGTTGCCTCCCCCTTGGCTCTCCGCCCTCCGACGGCCCCATTCCCGCGCAAGTCGTTCGAGTTCACGCTCTTGCTCCGCGAGCACCTCACCGACGGCGTGCGGATGAGTGGATCCCGCCGAGTTCATCGACCACAGAGCTCCCGCCACATCGAATACGTCGCGTAGCAATGCGTGCGGATCGGTCAGACGGCGTCCATTCTCCGCTGCGGCTCTGGTCAGAAGATCAGGATCTGTACGTGCCGGCTCAAGGCCCGCGTCCATAGCCATCACGATGTACCGTCCCGCGATCACCTGCGCGAGCCGCCACGGCACACCCTCGTGGAGGGTGAGGCGGTTCGCCAGCGCGAAACCGCCCAGAAACTCCTTCTCACATGCGCGAGACATCCGGTCGACGTCGAATCGCGCGTTGTCCAGCACCACCGTGAACAGTCGCAGCGCGCTTTCGAACGAGTCGAAGGCTCTCGGTAGTTCCGCGCCGGCCTCTTTGGAGACTTCGACGGAATTGGAGAACGCGGTGTTGCGCTGCCCCAGGACCGTGTCGAGGTGCGTCGAAGACAGATGTGCCAGGCGTCCCCGAATGCGCTCCAGGATCGGGAAGTTCTTCTTCTGCGGCATGGCGGAGGAGATTCCGGACAGCTCGTCCGGCAGATCCAGGAACCCGTAGGCACTGCTGCCCCAGGCCATCAGGTCGGTGACGAACCGACTCAACTGCACGCCGAGAATCTCGAACTCGGCGGTGATCTCGACCGTCCAGCCTCGATGTGCGACGGAGGTCAGCGCGAGCGGCTGCACCCGCTGGAAACCCAGCGATCGCGCCAGGCGCCGGCGATCCCAGCGCAGGGTCTGGCCTGACATCGCCCCCGCTCCCAGAGGGCAGGCGTCGATGCTGTCATAGGTGCACAGGAGCCGGCGTGACGTGTGTTGCGCTTGTTCGGACAGAGCGGCCAGGTAGAAGCCGGGCGAGATGATCTGCGCTGCTTGCAGATGCGTGTAGCCGGGCATCGGGTGTTCGGTGTGACGCCCGGCGAGCCGGTGCGCGGCACGGCCGAACTCCAGCAGTGTGGCGGCGGCGTCGAGCAGGCGGGAACGTCCGAAGAGCAACTGCGCGCACGCCTGGTAGTCGTTGCGACTGCGGTCGACATGCCAGGCCGGAGCCGGCTCGCCGAGGCCGTCCTCGACGTGCCGCTCCAGGGTGAACGCCATGTCGCTCATGCAGGCCGCGCTCCGCTCGATCATCGTGTCGCGATCGACCGAGTCCAGGAGCGTGTTGATCTCGTGCGCACTCTCCCCGGTGAGAAGCCCCATGCGGACGTACTCCGCGACCAGGGCTTTCTCGATCGCCACGTAGTGCGGCAGCAGATTGTTCACCTCTGCGTCGAACTGCGGATCAAGCACCTCTGTGCGCAGCAGATGACTCGGCCCGGTGCTCACTCGCCCACTCAGTCGAGTGGGGTGTGCTTTTTCAACAGGCATCGCGGTCCATTCATACCTCGATCTCGATGGCCGTGATCACGAGAAGGCGGCCGGCGGCCGATTCCCTCAAGGCCATGTCGACGATTTCGATCTCGGATACGGCCGCGTTGCATTACCTGCGAACGGTGACGGCTAGTACCGCACGACGTCCGCATTGCCGAGGCAACCCACCCGTCGACCGATCACGCTTCCTGCTCGCTTCCAGGTGATCGCCCGAACGGGTTCAGCGGACCTCGCTCGTCATGCACCATTCCAGTACGGCCATGGCCGCGGTCATCTTGTGATGCGCCTGGCGCCACGCCCGGCTCTGTGCTCCGTCGAGAACGTCGTCGGTGACTTCCTGGCCGCGCACGGCGGGAAGGTCGTGCAGGAAGACGGTGTGCCGTGCGCCGACCCGATCCAGGAACTCGCCGTCGATGCGGAACCCCTCGAACGCGGTGAGCCAGTTCGCGTCCGCCTTGGGCACCCCCATGGTCTGCCAGCGGCTGGTGTAGACGGCGTCGACCGGTCCCTTCACATCCGCCGGGCTGGTGATCTGTTCCACCTCGGCGCGCCCGTCGCCAAGACGATCGGCGGTGGCGAGAACCTCGTCCGGCACCTCGTACCCGGCAGGGCACAGCAGTGTGAGCCGCAACCCGGGTGTGAGAGCGGCGGCGAGCGCCAGGGCGGAGCCGGAGCTGTTCCCCTCTCCGACGCACAGGACATGACGCGCGTTCAGGTTGCCGAACTCCTCGGTGAGCGTGGCGAGATCGGCGATGGCCTGGGTGGGGTGCTCCTCGATGCTGAGCGCGTTGACCACGGCCAGGCGGCTGCTCGAGCCGAGCCTGCGCATCTCCTCGGCCGGCCCGTTGGTGCGGACGACCAGGGCGTCCAGGTACTGACCGAGCACCCTCGCCGTGTCCTCGAGGGTCTCGCCGGTGGTGAGTTGGAGGTCGTCCGGGCCGTAGGTGATGGTGTCCGCGCCGAGGCGGGTCGCCCCCGACCAGAAGGATGTCCGGGTACGGGTCGACGACTTGCTGAAGTAGATGCCGACCGCGCGCCCGGCGAGAGTCCGCTCCCGGACACCGTCGCGACCGAACTGCACGGCGCGTCCGACGATGCGCGCCAGGTCGTCCGGCGCGAGATCGGACAGAGAGATCAGATTGCGCATGACGGTGTTTCGTCCCCCTAGAGAAGTGTCGTGCTACGTCATCCCCCCTCAGATGACGTTGTGCTTCATCCTGCCCAGCAACGCCGGCGGGATCAGGTGAGACACATCGCCACCCAGGTCGAGGATTTCCCTGACCAGGCTGGATGAGACGCTGTAATTCTGGTTCATCATGAAAAATGCTGTCTCTACCCCGGCGAGACTGTAGTTCATCTGCGCCATATGCAACTCGCTTTGGAAGTCACTGATGGTGCGCAGCCCCCTGACGACCAGCGCGAACTTCTCCCTCTGACAGTAGTCCACGAGCAGTCCGCTGAATGAGTCCACGCTTACGTTGTCCAGGTCCGCGGTCACCTCGCGGAGCATGTCCAAGCGTTCTTCCGAGGAGAATCGGCACTTTTTGTTTATGTTGACCAGCACGCTCACCACCACGTGGTCGTATACGGCGGCGGCACGTCCGATTATGTCGATATGTCCATTTGTGACTGGATCGAAAGAGCCCGGGTAGACCACGCGTTTCATGGTGTCGGACCATATCAAAGGCGTCGTCCCCGTGAACTGCGGGAACCCCTCGGGCCGAGAGTGACCTACATCATATTGAGACCTGGTTGCGGTTGCTGTTGATCATGGCTTAAAAAGGTTCCGCTTGCTTGCGTCTTATGTTCTGCGGGGAAAAGGGGGAGGGCGCCATGGGAGCGACTGCTGCTTGCGCTCGGAGATTGCACTGTGGACGCACAGTTTTTCACGTGCACGACGGATTGTCGCGGCCCTGGCCTGTTCGAAGAGCCCCGCTGGCGACGGCCTGACCGGATCAGCCGCCGGGTAACGCTCGGCGGTGCGGTATTCTGCGGCGTTCTCGGCCGGCACTATTAATTTCTGCCTGAGCAAGGCGGTCATGTCGAAAGTCATGGCTGATACGTTTCGTTGCGCCAGGGCAATCCTCCGGACCGATTCAGCTGGACCCCATGCGGTCCTGTAGCGATGCGGTGTGGCTGACGGGGAATTCGCCGCGCTGCCGGATTTACCCGAGAACCTCGTGTACGTGATGTACACCCCCGGGTCGACTGTGATTCCCGACGGCATAGCCATCACGCACCGCGATTTTTCTGACTTTACTGGGGGCCGACACCGGCGCAACGGTGTGCGTGAGCACGCTTGGTGTGGCCGTGGCTGGGCCGATTATCTGGGGGTTTGCTGTGTTCCCGTTGTCATTCGCTCAGCGGCGGCTATGGTTTCTCGGCCAGCTGGAGGGGCCTGCGGCGACGTACAACGTGCCCTTCGGGTTGCGTTTTGTCGGGGGTCTGGATGTGGGAGCTCTGCAGGCGGCGCTGAATGACGTGGTGGAGCGGCATGAGGCTTTGCGGTGTGTTTTCCCGGAGCGGGACGGGGTGCCGCGACAGGAGGTGCTGCGGCCGGATCAGGCGCGGGTCGAGTTGCGGCTGAGCGATGTGACCGTTGACGAGCTGCCGCGGGTGATGAGCGAGGTGGCGGCGCGGCCGTTTGATCTGGCGTGCGACATTCCGGTGCGGGCGTGGCTGTTCCGGCTGGCGCCCCGGACGCACGTGTTGGTGCTGGTGCTGCATCACATCGCGTGTGACGGCTGGTCACTGGCACCTTTGACGCGGGATCTGGGGGAGGCGTACCAGGCCCGGTGCCGGGGGGTGGCGCCGGAGTGGGTGCCGTTGCCGGTCGCTTACAGCGACTACACCGTGTGGCACGAGGAGTTGGTGGCGCAGGTCGGACCGGAACAACTGGGGTACTGGCGCGAGACGCTGGCGGGGGCACCACCGGAGTTGGCGTTGCCGGCCGACAGGCCGTACCCGGCTGATCCGACGCACCACGGCGGGCTCGCCCGCTTCACTCTCGACGCCGAGCTGCATCGGGCGTTGACGCGGCTGGGGCAGGGGCAGGGCGCCAGCTTGTTCATGGTGCTGCAGGCCGGGCTTGCGGTCTGGCTGCAGCGGCACGGCGCGGGGGACGACGTCGTGGTCGGCACCGCGGTGGCGGGGCGCACTGACGAGGCCCTGGAGGATCTGGTCGGGTTCTTCGTGAACACACTGGTGCTGCGGACCGACCTGTCGGGAGATCCGTCCTTCGTGGAGTTGCTGCGCCGGGTCCGTGAGACGGATCTGGGTGCGTACCGCAATCAGGATGTCCCGTTCGACCTGCTGGTGGAGGATCTGGCTCCGCACCGGTCGGCGGCCCGGCAGCCCCTGTTCCAGGTGATGCTGGTGCTGCAGTCCGACACACTCGCCTGGCCGCGGACCGCCGATCTGGTCGTGTCCCGGGAACAGGTCAGCACGGAGGTCGCGAAGTTCGACCTCGTGGTCAGCTTCAGCGAGGCGTTCGACGCCACCGGCGCGCCCGCAGGGCTCACCGGCCAGATCGAGTACGCGACCGACATCTTCGATCAGGCCACGGTGGACTCGCTTGCGGACCATCTGGTGCGCGTCCTGCGGCTGGTGGTGGCCGAACCGCAGTCCCGGATCACCGGAATCGACCTGCTCTCCGACCACGAACGACACACGACCCTCGTCGAGTGGAACGACACAGCGGCCGAGGTACCGCGGAAGTGCGTCCACGAACTGTTCGAAGCCCAGGTGCGCCGCACCCCCACGGCCACCGCCCTGGTCTTCGAAGACACCGAGATCTCGTACGAAGAACTCGACACCCGTGCCGACCGCCTGGCACACCACCTCATCGACCACGGCGTAGGCGCCGAGGAGGTGGTGGGCGTCTACCTGAACCGTGGGGTGGAGATGGTGGTCGCGGTGCTGGCCGTACTCAAGGCCGGCGGCGCCTACACGATGCTGGACACGGGTTTCCCCGTCGACCGGCTGCTCTCGGTGGCCGACGACGCCGGCGCCCGTGTGGTCATCACCGATTCGGCACTGGCCGGTCGGACCTCCTGGCAGGGTGTGGACTTCGTCCGAGTGGACTCCGCGGCGGAGTGGACCAGGCGGCGGGCGGACTCCGAACCCGTGGCAGCCGGGGATCCGGAGTCCGTGGCGTGTGTGATGTTCACGTCGGGCTCGACAGGCCGGCCCAAGGGCGTGCTCACCACCCACCGGGCTTTGGTGGGCACGTTCAGCGGTCAGGACTATGTGGACTACGGGCCCGATCAGGTGTGGCTGCAAACCTCACCGGTGTCGTGGGACGGTTTCGCCGTGGAGTTGCTCGCGCCACTGCTCGGCGGTGCCACGGTCGTGCTCTACCCGGAACCGAAGCTGGACGTCCACAGCATCGTCCACGCGATCAACAGGCACGGCGTGACCGCCTTGCAGGTGTCGGCCAGTCTCTTCAACCTCCTGGTCGAACATCAACCAGAAGTCCTCCACAGGCTCGGTTACATCATGACGGCCGGCGAAGCCGCGTCGGTGGCCCATGTGGCCGCCGCATTGCAGGAGTCCGCAGGACTGCGCGTTCTCAACGGCTACGGCCCCGTGGAGAACATGGGACTCTCCACGACCCACCTGGCCACGAGGCGTGATGTCGAGCGCGGAGTCGTACCGGTGGGGCGGCCGTTGGTGAACAAGCAGGTGTTCGTGCTGGACGAACAGCTGCTTCCGGTACCGGTGGGCGTGACGGGCGAGCTCTACGTCGCAGGTTCCGGCCTGGCGCGGGGTTACCTGGGCTGGCCGGGTATGACGGCCGAGCGCTTCGTCGCGTGCCCGTTCGGGCTGCCGGGAGAGCGGATGTACCGCACCGGCGATCTGGTCCGGTGGAACCGTGACGGGCAGCTGGTATTCGCGGGTCGTGCCGACGATCAGGTGAAGGTGCGGGGTTTCCGCATCGAGTTGGGTGAGGTCGAGGCGGCGCTGGCCGCACATCCGGAGGTCGGCCAGGTTTCCGTGCTGGTCCGTGAGGACCGGCCGGGCGACAGGCGTCTGGTCGCCTACGTGACACCGCAGAAGGGTTGCGCGCCGGATCCGGCCGGCCTGCGTGGCTTCACGGCCCGACGGCTGCCGGAGCACATGGTGCCGTCGGCGGTCGTGGTTCTGGAGGCGTTGCCGTTGACGCCGAACGGCAAGGTGGACCGGCGGGCGCTGCCCGTGCCGGAGTACGGTGGCGAAGGCGGCTACCGGGCGCCGCGGACTCCGCAGGAGGAGATCCTCTGCGGTCTGTTCGCCGACGTGCTCGGTGTCACCGATGTCGGAATCGACGACAACTTCTTCGACCTGGGCGGGCACTCGCTGCTCGCGATCCGGCTGATCAGCCGGATCCGCGCCGTGCTCGGCGCCGAACTGGGCATCCGGAACCTGTTCCAGGCCCCCACCGTCGCCGGCGTCTCCGACAACCTGCACACCGGCCGAACCCGGCCCGTGCTGGCACCACGCGCCCGCCCTGCCGTACTGCCGCTGTCCGCCGCACAACGAAGGCTGTGGTTCCTGACCCGGATGGAGGGGCCGAGCGCGACGTACAACGCGCCGCTGAGTCTGCGACTGCGAGGCGCGGTGGACACACCCGCTCTGCAGACGGCACTGGCCGACGTGGTGAACCGGCACGAAGCCCTGCGCACCGTGTTTCCCGAGCAGGACGGTGAACCCTTCCAGCAGGTGGTCTCCGGCGAGCGGGCCGTTCCCGTGGTGCAGGTGCGGAACTGCGCCGACGAGGACGCCTTGGCCGACGCGCTGAATGAGGCTGAGCACTGCGTTTTCGATCTGTCGGCCGAGCTGCCGATCCGGGCGTACTTGTTCGGTGTCGGCGCGCAGGAGCACGTACTCGTCCTGGTGGTTCACCACATCGCCACCGACGGCTGGTCCTTGACTCCGTTGCTGCGTGACGTGGCGACCGCTTATGTGGCCCGGTGCCGAGGCGCTGAGCCGCAGTGGTCCGCCCTGCCGGTGCAGTACGCCGACTACACCTTGTGGCAGAGGGAACTGCTGGGTGCCGCCGATGACCCCGACAGTCGACTCGCCGAACAGGTGAACTACTGGGTCGGCGCGTTGGCGGGCGTGCCCGACCAGCTGGAGCTGCGTTTCGATCGGCCGCGACCGGTCGAGGCCAGCTACCGGGGCGGTCGCGTGGAATGGAGGGTCGGGCCGGAACTTCACGCACGGCTGAAAGAGCTGGCCGCCGCCCATCACGTCACCTTGTTCATGGTGCTGCAGGCCGGGTTGGCCGCGCTGCTGAGCAAGCTGGGTGCCGGGTCGGATGTTCCGATCGGGACCTCGATCGCCGGCCGCACCGATGTAGCACTCGACGACCTGGTGGGATTCTTCGTCAACACTCTGGTGCTGCGCACCGACACCTCGGGCGAGCCGACCTTCACCGAGCTCCTGGACCGGGTCCGTGAGACCGACTTGGCCGCGTTCGCTCACCAGGACGTCCCCTTCGAGCAACTGGTGGAGGTTCTCAACCCGGCCAGGTCCACCGCCCACCACCCGCTGTTCCAGATCATGCTGGTGGTGCAGAACAACGACGAGGCCACCCTCGAACTACCCGGCCTGGAGGTGACCGTGGAACCTCCCGCCTACAGCGCCGAGAAGTTCGACCTCACCGCCGCCTTCGCCGAGACCCACGACGAATCCGGTGCCCCCGCCGGACTGACCGCGGTCTTCAGCTACGCCACGGACCTGTTCGACCAGGCCACGATCGAGGCGATGGCCGCCCGGCTGGTCCGCCTGCTGGACTCGGTGACCGCCGATCCGAGCCATGTTCCCGACCGCCTCGACCTCCTCTCCGACGAGGAACGGCACATGATCCTGGTCGAGTGGAACGACACCGCGGTCGAGGTTCCCCATCAGTGCGCCCACGAACTCTTCGAAGCCCAGGTGCGCCGCACCCCCACAGCCACCGCCGTGGTCTGCGAAGACACCGAGATCTCGTACGAAGAACTCAACACCCGCGCCAACCGCCTGGCACACCACCTCATCGACCACGGAGTGGGCGCGGAAGCCCTCGTGGCCCTGCCACTCCCGCGCTCCATCGACCTCGTCGTCGCGGTTCTCGCCGTGCTGAAAGCCGGTGGCGCCTACCTTCCCATCGACCTCGACCACCCGCAGGACCGCATCAACGACGTGATCAACGATGCGCGACCGGTACTCACCCTCCACGAGCTACCTGACGTGACCACCTGTCCGGCGGCCAACCCGGAGACACCCACGAAACCGGCCGACCCGGCATACGTCATCTACACCTCCGGCTCCACCGGAAAGCCCAAGGGCGTGGTGATCGAACACGCCGCTCTGGGGGCCTATCTGCTCCGAGCGCGAGAGGTGTACCCCGACGCGGCCGGTACGGCGTTGGTGAATTCGTCCTTCGCGTTCGACCTGACGGTCACGGCGCTCTACACCACCCTGGTGAGTGGAGGGCGCGTGGTCCTGGCCGAACTGGACGAACGCGCCGGCACGGTCGGCCGGCCTTCGTTCATGAAGCTCACACCGTCGCACCTCGGGATACTCGAGAACCTCCCGGAGGAAGTCTCCCCGTCCGGAACCCTGATCCTCGGCGGGGAGATGCTGACCGGCCACGCACTGCGGAGGATGCGCGCGACGCACCCGGGCCTGACGGTGGTCAACGCCTACGGTGCTACCGAGACCACGGTGAACAGCACCGAGTTCCGCATCGCCCCGGGACATGTCCTCGATCCGGGCGCGGTGCCGATCGGCCGTCCGTTCTGGAACACGCGCGTCTATGTCCTGGACCAGTCGTTGCGGCCGGTGCCACCCGGCGTGGTGGGGGAGCTGTACGTGGCGGGTTCGGGTCTTGCCCGCGGCTACCTCGATCGGCCCGGCCTGACCGCTCAGCGGTTCGTCGCCAACCCCTGGGGTGACGGGGAGCGCATGTACCGCACCGGGGATCTGGGGCTGTGGAACGCCGAGGGTCAGCTGGCCTGCGTCGGCCGTGCCGACAATCAGGTGAAGGTGCGGGGTTTCCGCATCGAGTTGGGTGAGGTCGAGGCGGCGCTGGCCGCACATCCGGAGGTCGGCCAGGTTTCCGTGCTGGTCCGTGAGGACCGGCCGGGCGACAGGCGTCTGGTCGCCTACGTGACACCGCAGAAGGGTTGCGCGCCGGATCCGGCCGGCCTGCGTGGCTTCACGGCCCGACGGCTGCCGGAGCACATGGTGCCGTCGGCGGTCGTGGTTCTGGAGGCGTTGCCGTTGACGCCGAACGGCAAGGTGGACCGGCGGGCGCTGCCCGTGCCGGAGTACGGTGGCGAAGGCGGCTACCGGGCGCCGCGGACTCCGCAGGAGGAGATCCTCTGCGGTCTGTTCGCCGACGTGCTCGGTGTCACCGATGTCGGAATCGACGACAACTTCTTCGACCTGGGCGGGCACTCGCTGCTCGCGATCCGGCTGATCAGCCGGATCCGCGCCGTGCTCGGCGCCGAACTGGGCATCCGGAACCTGTTCCAGGCCCCCACCGTCGCCGGCGTCTCCGACAACCTGCACACCGGCCGAACCCGGCCCGTGCTGGCACCACGCGCCCGCCCTGCCGTACTGCCGCTGTCCGCCGCACAACGAAGGCTGTGGTTCCTGGCCCAGGTGGAGGGGCCGAGCGCGACGTACAACGCGCCGCTGAGTCTGCGACTGCGAGGCGCGGTGGACACACCCGCTCTGCAGGCGGCACTGGCCGACGTGGTGGACCGGCACGAAGCCCTGCGCACCGTGTTTCCCGAGCAGGACGGTGAACCCTTCCAGCGGATACTCCCCCCTGCCGAGGCGGTGCCGGAGTTGGTGGTCACCGCTGCCGATGAGCAAGGTCTGGCCCAGGCCCTGGAGGCGGCCGCCGGCCAGCACTTCGACCTGGCCACCGATCTGCTGCTGCGGGCGCGGCTGTTCACCCTGACCGACGACGAGTCCGTGTTGCTGCTCCTGAAGCACCACATGGTCAGTGACGGCTGGTCGACGGGGATGCTGATGCGGGACCTTGCGACGGCTTATGCCGCCCGCTGCCAGGAACGGGAGCCCCTGTGGGAGCAACTCCCGGTCCACTACGCCGACTACGCGCTGTGGCAGCTTGAGATGCTCGGCCAGGAGGACGACCCGGACAGCGTGCTGAGTCAGCAGTCCGCCTTCTGGCGTCAAGCCCTGGCCGGGGCACCGGAACTGCTGGAACTGCCCACCGACCGGCCCCGCCCGGCGGTGTCCGGCCATGGCGGTGCCTCCGTCCCCCTCTCCATCGACGCGGAACTGCACACACGGCTGATGGAGGTGGCCAAGGCCCGGGGCTGCACCCTGTACATGGTCCTGCAGGCCGCATTCGCCGCGCTCCTGACCCGTCTCGGTGCGGGCACGGACATTCCGATCGGATCAGCGGTGGCCGGGCGCGGGGACGACGCCCTGGGCGACCTGGTCGGCTTCTTCGTCAACACCCTCGTCCTGCGCACGGACACCTCCGAGGATCCCACCTTCACCGAGCTTCTGGACCGAGTGCGCGAGACCGACCTGGCCGCCTACGCCCACCAGGACCTCCCCTTCGAACGACTCGTCGAGATCCTCAACCCACCCCGCAGCCTGTCCCACCACCCCCTGTTCCAGGTCATGCTCGTTCTCCAGAACAACGACCACCACGACTCCTCCCTCCACGATCTGGAGGTCCGCGAGTGGCCGATCGCCCAGTCCGGGGCCAAGATCGATCTCGCTTTGACCGTGGGGGAGACAAGAGGTGGCGGACTGGCCGGGGCGCTCGAGTACGCCACCGACCTGTTCGACCGGGCCACCGCGGAGAGCGTGTGCCGGCGGCTGACCCGCATGCTCACCGTCCTCGCTGACGACCCCGAGGGACGCATCAGCGAGGCCGACCTCCTCACCCCGCAGGAGCGTCGGCGGATGTTGGTGGAGTGGAACGACACCGGCCGTGAGGTACCCGCGGCCACGTTGCCCGAGCTGTTCGAGGCCAGGGCGGCGGCGGCACCGGACAGCGTGGCGGTGGTCCACGGGGACACCGAGCTGACCTATGCCGAACTGAACGCCTGGGCCAACCGGCTCGCCCACCACCTGATCAGCTGCGGCATCGGCCCCGAGGACGTGGTCGGACTGGCGATGCCCAGGTCGGCGCGGATGGTCGTGGCGTTGCTGGCGGTGCTCAAGGCGGGTGCGGCGTACATGCCGATCGACACCGAGTATCCGCCCGAGCGGATCGCGTTCATGCTCGATGACGCCGCCCCCGTGTGTGTGATCACCACTGCCGGTACGGCACCCGGCTTGCCTGTCGGCACCGAGGTGCTGACATTGGACGATCCCTCCGTCGAGACGGTTCTCGCCGCCCAGCCGGACACCGACCCCGGCGACCGGGACCGTCGCGCACCGCTGTCCCTGGCCAATCCCGCCTACGTCATCTACACGTCCGGATCCACCGGACGCCCCAAGGGCGTCGCCGTCACCCACCACGGGATCGCGGGCCTCGTCGCCAACCAGGCCGACCGCTACGACGTCGACCCCCACAGCAGGGTCCTCCAGTTCGCCTCCCTGAGCTTCGACGTAACCGTTTCCGAATACTGCCTCTCACTGCTGTCCGGGGCACGGCTGATACTTCCTCCGGCAACGATGTACGGAGAATCCCTCAGCGACTTCATTCGCGAGAACGGAGTCACTCATGCTCATATCCCTCCTGCGGTGCTGAGCAGCCTTCCCGGCACGCGCCTGCCGGACCTGAGGGTGTTGATCACGGGTAGCGAGGCGCTGTCGGCCGACCTGGTGGCGCGCTGGGCGCCGGGCCGGAGGATGGTCAACGCGTACGGCCCCACGGAAGCGACCGTCGACGTGGCGTCCTGGATCTTCGAGGGGCTCGCCGAGGGCGAGCGAGTGGACGACATTCCCATCGGCCGTCCTGTGACCAACACGCGGGTGTTCGTGTTGGACGAGAAGTTGAGTCCGGTTCCGGTGGGAGTCGCGGGTGAGCTGTACGTCGCGGGTGCGGGGCTGGCTCGTGGGTATCTGAACCGGCCGGGGCTGACCGCGGGCCGGTTCGTGGCCAACCCGTTCGGGCCGGCGGGATCGCGGATGTACCGCACCGGCGATCTTGTGCGGTGGCACGCGCAGGGGTATCTGGCGTTCCTGGGGCGGACGGACGACCAGGTGAAGGTGCGCGGGTTCCGCATCGAGCTGGGTGAGATCGAGTCGGTGCTGCTGCAGGACGAGGAGGTCGGCCAGTCGGTCGCGGTGGTGCGGGAGGACCGCCCCGGGGACAAGCGGATCGTCGCGTATGTGGTCGCGGCCGCCGGCAGGGCGGTGGATCCGGCCGCGGTACGCGAGCGCGCCGCGGCTGCGCTGCCGGAGTACATGGTGCCTTCGGCGGTGGTGGTGATGGAGGCGCTGCCGCTGACCGCGAACAGGAAGCTCGACCGTCGGCGGTTGCCCGCGCCGGACTACTCCACCGCGCACGGGCGGCCCCCGCGCACGGAGCAGGAGAAGGTGCTGTGCGCGCTGTTCGCCGAGGTTCTCGGACTTGACGAGGTGTCCGTCGATGACTCGTTCTTCGATCTGGGCGGGCATTCTCTGCTCGCGACCCGCCTGATCAGCCGCGTCCGCGCGGTGATGAACACCGAGATCTCCGTGCGTACGCTCTTCCAGGCCCCCACCGTGGCCGCCCTGAGCCGGCAGCTCCATCTCGCGCCCTCGGGGGACGCACTCAGCCCTGTCCTTCCTCTCCGCTCCGGCGGAGGGCGTCTCCCCGTCTTCTGCGTGCATCCGGTCGGCGGTACGAGCTGGTGTTATTCCGGATTGCTGCAGCACTTCGGACCGGACTACCCGTTGTACGGAATCCAGGCCCGCGGGCTCAACGAGGAATCGCCCCTGCCTCGGTCCATCGAGGAAATGGCTCGCAGCTACGTCGACGAAATCCTCACGATTCAGAAGGATGGTCCGTATCGCCTGGTCGGATGGTCTCTCGGCGGAACCACGGCTCACGCGATGGCGATAGAACTGCAAAATCGTGGCTACGACGTCGAATTCCTTGCTATGCTCGACTCTTCTCCGCGCCCTGCTCCTCTGCAGGGGGAATCCGCTCGCCCTGAGGCCATTCTCAAGGTAATGATGGAGGCCTTCGGGGCGGAGACCGGGAGCCTGGGTGAATCCCCCAGCCTGGACCAGGCCGTTGCGCTCATGCAGAAAAAGATGAGCACGCTGGGGTCCTTGGCGAAGGAACAGGTGCAGAGGGTTCTCGAGGTAGCCCTGAACTCGGCTCGGATCGGCAGCCTTCCACGTTCGGTCGGCCGAATGTCCGGGGACCTGCACCTCTATTCTGCGGTCGGCGACAACGAGCGTGGTTCAGCGGACGCTGCGGCAGTGTGGGCGCAATATTGCACCGGACAGGTTCACGTACACGAAATCAACTGCTCACACGGGGAAATGATGTCCCCTGAGCCGTTGTCGATCATCGCCAAGACTTTGGTGGCCAAAGTGTGCGAGCTGGAGGAGAACAGGAATGAAGAATCCGTTTGAGCGGGACGATGTCGAGTACTACGCCCTCGTGAATGAGGAGGGTCAGTACTCGCTGTGGCCCACCACGATCGAGGTTCCCAAGGGATGGAGCGTGGCTCTCGGCCCGTCGGACAGGCAATCGGTCGTGACCTTCATCGAAGAAACGTGGACGGACATGCGACCCAAGAGCCTGATCGACGCCATGGACAACCCGGCTCGGTAGCCGCAAACCGACCTGAATCATTCGTATCAAATCTGACAGGGAGTAACCCGTGGTAAATCCGTCACCGTTGTCCGACCCTGAAATCGTCCCGAACCCCTACCCCGTCTATGCGGACCTTGCGGCGCGAGAGCCCATCCACTGGTGTGAAGGCTTGAACGCCTGGGCCATACTGAGGCACGAGGACTGCGCGAGCGTGCTGCAGGATTCCCGGTTCAAGGCCGAACGCATGGAAGAGATTCTCAGCGGCAAGTTCGACGGTCGCACGCTGCCGGCCGACAATATCTATCATCGGTTCACCAGCAATGTCATGATGTACACCGATGCCCCGCGTCACGGTGCGCTGAGGAAATCCACGCACGCCGGCTTCACCCGGGCGGCCCACGAGCACTACAGCCAGGTCATCGAGCGTGTCGCCCACGATCTGGTCGCCGGCATTCCGGACGATGCGAAGGTCATCGACGCCGTCGCCGAGCTGGCCGAAAAGCTTCCCGTGAACGCCGCTGTGCACGCCTTCGGAGTCCCCGAAGAGGACCTCGACACCGTGGTACCGAGCGTGAACAAGGTGATGACCTACTGGTCGGGGCCCCAGGAGCAGCCGGTCGAGCTCGACCACCTGCTCGAGCACCTCACGGACCTGCACATCTACGCCCTCGAACTCGTTCAGGGCAAGCGCGGCAAGGTCCTTCCGGACACGGTCATCGCCCGTCTTGCGGCGGGCCTTGCGGACCAGACCGACGTCACGCCGGAGCAGACCGTGCATCAGCTGGTCCTTCTGCTGATCGCACTGTTCGCGCCCACGACGCCGGGATCCGTCGGCAGTGGCATGCTCGCATTCGCGACGAACCCCGACCAGATCGCACGTTTTCTGGAGAACCCCGCGTGCGTTGACAACGTCGCGAACGAGGTGGTCCGCTACAACGCGTCGAACCAGTTCACGTGGCGCGTTGCGGCGACGGACGTGGAACTGCGTGGTGTCCGCATCAAGGAGGGACAGCGGGTTGCCCTGTTCCTGGGGGCGGCGAACCGGGATCCGGACGTTTTCGAGAACCCGGACAAGTTCGACCTCGATCGGAAGAACAGCGGCAAGAACCTGTCGTTCGGCTTCGGGCCGCACGCATGTCTCGGTCGGCAAATCGCCAGCCTCGAGATCAAGTGGTTCTTCGTCGCCCTGTTCGCGCGTTTCCCGATGATCCGGCTGGCGGGCGAGCCCGACTGGAACAGCAATCTCGAGTTCCGGTCGCTGCGCTCCCTTCCGTTGAGCCTGGGCTGACGAGCCCCGAGAACACACATGGACACCGAACCGCTCCTGGCAAGGACTCCTGGCCAGCACGCCCCCTCCGTCGGGAGCAGCAGTACCGCCGACGTCGACGAAGCGGAGGAATTCCTACGCCAGTTCCACGCCGAGCAGCCTGACCAGCCCGTCCCGATCGCAGTGCGTCTGGGACAGGTCGTCGCCGAGATCGACACCACGGGCGCCTACCGGCACACCTCCGAGGAGCTGACCTTTGGTGCCCGGGTGGCCTGGCGCAACTCCAGCCGCTGTATCGGCCGGGCCTACTGGAACAGCCTTCGCGTGGTGGACCGACGGGACGTGACAGAGCCCGAGGAGATTCACCGGCACCTCTGTGCACACCTGCGTCAGGCGACGAACGACGGACGCATCCGCCCGGTCATCTCGATCTTTGATCCCGACACCCCCGAGCGGCCTGCCCCCAGAGTGTGGAACGACCAGCTCATCAGGTACGCCGGCTACCGTCGGCAGGACGGCACCGTTCTCGGTGACGCCACGTACGTCGACTTCACCAACGTCGTCCGCGAGCTGGGCTGGCCGGCCCCTCAAGGTCCCTTCGACGTGCTGCCGTTGGTCATCGAGACCGCCGGCGACAAGCCACAGCTCTTCGAGCTGCCACCCGATCTGATCCGTGAAGTGCCGATCACCCACCCGGACCATCCACAGATCACGGATCTGGCGTTGCGCTGGTACGCCGTACCGGCGATCTCCAACATGCGCCTGCGCATCGGCGGGATCGACTATCCCCTGGCCCCGTTCAACGGCTGGTACATGGGCACTGAGATCGGCGCGCGCAACCTGGTCGACGAGGACCGGTTCAACCTGCTGCCGACCGTCGCAGCATGCCTCGGCCTGGATACCAGCAGCGAAACCACCCTGTGGCGTGATCGCGCGCTGGTCGAGCTCAACGTTGCCGTGTTGCATTCCTTCACCGCCGCCGGTGTCACGATCAGCGACCACCACACCGAATCCCGCCTCTTCCTGGCCCACTTGGCCCGGGAGGAACGCAACGGCCGCACCGTGTCCGCGGACTGGAGCTGGATCGTCCCCCCGATCTCCGGCGGCATCACGCCTGTCTTCCATCGCTACTACGACGAAATCGAGCAGCGCCCCAACTTCTACCTCGACGACGAGGCTCAGGCTCGCAGTCGGGGGAAATGCCCGTACGCGCACTGACCACCACGGCAATCAGGAGGACAGCAATGATCGAAGCCCAGCAGGCCCGCTCGTGGAAGGTAGCGGCACAGCTCTACAACTCGGCCGTCGCCGCATCGGCCATCGGAGCCGCCTGGGAGTTGGGCGCGCTGGACGAGCTGCACGACAAGGGGGAGCTGGACGCCCACGAGTTCGCGGCTCGCAACGACCTGGACCCGGCGTCGACCCTCGCGATGTTCAGGGCGCTGGCCGCGGTGAACATCGTGGAAAGGGATGGCACGAGGGTGACCCCCACGGCGGACTTCGCCGAGATACAGCAGACACGATCGTTCTTTCACTGGCTCACCAGGGGCAGCGCGGAGTTGTTCCGCCAGATGCCGCTGGTTCTCCGGAACCAGCACCGCGGTGGCGAGCTCGATCCGCGAGATCCGGCGGCGGTCGCCTACGCGTGCCGCGAGATCAACGCCCTCACCTACGATCCCTGGTTCTGGTCGGCCATCGACGGGATCGACTTCGATTTCAGCATGGTCGCCGACCTCGGGTGCGGTAGCGGCGATCGGCTCATCAAGATCCTGCGACGCCATCCGGGGGCCAGCGGGATCGGCGTCGACATCGCCGCCGACTCGCTGAAGGTGGCCGAGTCCGACGCCGTCGGTGCCGGGCTTTCCGACCGTCTGACGTTCGTCACCGCCGACGTACGGACGATGGACCGGCGCCCCGAGTTCGCCGAGGTCGAATTGCTGACGTGTTTCATGATGGGGCACGACTTCTGGCCGAGGGAACGTTGCATCGCCACCCTCGCCCGCATTCGTGAACTCTTCCCCAACGTCAAGCGGTTCCTGCTCGGCGACGCAACGAGGACGGTCGGCACCTCCGACCGGGAGCTTCCCGTTTTCACCCTCGGCTTCGAGGTGGCCCACGACATGATGGGGACATTCCTGCCCACCGTCGCCGACTGGGAGTCCGCATTCGCGGAGAGCGGTTGGAGGCTGCGGCACAGGCATTCGATCGACATGACGGTCGGAGAGGTCATCTTCGAGCTCGAACCCGCGTGACCTGACTCTCGCAGTCGGTTCGACGCACGGCACACCCCGTCAGACAACTACGCTCCGAGAAGGTGGCAAGATGCCCGATCCGCACGACGCAAGGCCCCTGCCGGTGACGGTCACCCAGGAGGGTCTGTTGTCTCATGCGGAGGTCGAGCGGGATCTGCGTGGCGAAGAGACGACGCAGGTCGTGCTCACCGTGGACGGTCACCTCGACCTGGAGGAGCTCCACACCCGCGCCGGCCGGATCACCAGGGCGCATCCCCAACTGCTCGCCCGCTTCGACCGCGACGCCATGGGCGGCTCGGTGCGTATCGCCCGCCCCGAGGGCCGCCTGCCCTTGGTGCAGCGACACGTCTCGGTGGGCGCCGAGGCCGACGCAACGGTCCGGCAGGTGGCAGAGGACGAATGGGAACGCGAATTCGACCCGACAGGTGACGAACCCCTGATGCGACTGGTCGTCATGACGACCGGGCAAGGCTCGCGTCACCACATCGTCCTCACCGGCCATCGCGCGGTGCTCACCCTTCAAGCCGCCCACGACACCCTCGCCACCATGCTCGGTGGTGACCTGCGGGACGGGACGCACGGAACTTCGCAGGGGACCGCGGAGGCGGGACGGCCGTCAGAGGCCGACACACACAGTGCCTGGCGGGAAGCGCTGGGCGACCTCGACGAACCCTGCCTGCTCGGACACTCGGCCGCGACCGTCCCGAACCGAGAGCCGCGACGACGATCCGAGTCGCTGTCCGTGCCCGTACCGCCCGACCTCGGCCTGCTTCCCGGCCGTCTCGGCATTGCACCCGAAGCGCTTTACCAGACCGTTTGGGCTTTGGTGTGCATGAGGCTGAAGAACCGCTGGGAAGCGGTTCTCGGCGACACGGACGACCTTCCCGTCCGGGTTGCGGCCGCACCACACGACTCGTTCGCCGACGTAGTCCGGCGCACCGACGCGTGCAACGGGTTCCTGGCCGCCCACCGCCATGCGGCTGCCGCGACGCTGGAGGACGTGTCGGGGCTTGCGGGCGCCCTCTTCGACACCGCGGTCGTCGTCGACGCCCGTCGTTGGGATCCCGCTTCGCTCGGTCTCGGCGAAACGGGTGGCGACGAGCCCACCGACCTGGCCGTGCTGGGCGTACGACTGCGCGACACCACGCGACACGCCGCCACTCTCGTCGTGCGCACTGCCCATGACGGCGGGCCGCCCAGCGTCGAACTGGTTCACCGGGCCGACCGGCTGGCAGCCGGCATGGCCCGAACCGCTGCCGATCTGCTCACCCGCGCCCTGGAGGTGGTGACCACCGAACCAGGAGCACGAGTCGGTGACATCGACTGGCTCGGCGAATCTCTGCGCCACAGCCTGCTCGTCGACTACAACGACACCGCCGAGCCGCTTCCGCAGGCACCGCTGCACGACCTGTTCACCGAGCAGAGAGGCCGTACGCCCGACGCCGTTGCCGTCGTCTGCGAGGGACGTGCTCTCACCTACGCCGGCCTGGACGCGGCCTCCAACCGGCTCGCCCACCTCATCATCGGCCTCGGAGTGAGGCCAGGCGACAACGTGGCCCTCTATCTGAGCCGCTCCGCCGAACTGATCGTTGCCGAACTGGCCGTGCTCAAGGCAGGCGCGGCGTATGTGCCGCTCGACCCGCGCCAGCCCGCGCAGCGACTCGCCTGGATCGTCGCGGACGCCGGAGCAACGCTGTTGCTCACTGACCGCCACCCGGCCGAACTGCCTTTCACCTGCGACATCCCAGTGGCTGGAGTCCCGGCGGGCGAAGACGCGGCCCATGCGGGAGACCCCGGCGCACCGGACGTCGACGTACACCCGGACCAGCTGGCGTACGTGATGTACACCTCGGGCTCCACCGGTACGCCCAAGGGCGTCGCCAACACACACCGCAACGTGGTCGAGCTCGCCCTTGACCCCTGCTGGGACGCGGCACGGCACCACCGGGTGCTCGCGTACTCGCCGCCTGCTTTCGACTCCTCCACCTACGAGATGTGGGTGCCGTTGCTGCACGGCGGTGCTCTGACGGTACTGACCGGAGACAAGATCGACCTCGGCGATCTGGCCCGAGCCGTGGCGGAGCACGGCATCACCGCCCTCTATCTGACCACCGCCCTGTTCGACGCCATGGCACAGGAGCAGGTCGAGGCCCTCGCCGCAGTGAGCGAGATCTGGACCGGCGGCGACGTGCTGTCGACCGCGGCGCTTCGCCGAGTCCTCGACGCCTGCCCGGACACCACCGTCGTCCACGTCTACGGTCCGACCGAGACGACGGTCTTCTGCAGCTACCAGATCTTCGAACCTCGGGTACGCCCGGTTGCGGGGCTCCACCTGGGCCGTCCCATGGCCAACACCGCGCTCTACGTCCTCGACGAGACCCTCGCCCCCGCCGCCCCTGGCGTCGCGGGTGAGCTGTATGTGGCTGGGTCGCATCTGGCGAGGGGTTACGTGGGTCGTGCGGGTCTGACCGCGGAGCGGTTCGTGGCCGATCCGTTCGGTGGGGCGGGGCGGCGTATGTACCGGACGGGTGACCTGGCGCGGTGGAGCCGGGACGGTGTGGTGGAGTTCGTGGGCCGGGCGGATGCGCAGGTGAAGCTGCGCGGGTTCCGGATCGAGCCGGCCGAGGTCGAAGCGGTGGTGCTGCGTGATGAGGCGGTCGCCCAGGCCGTGGTGGTCGTGCGTGAGGACCGGCCGGGTGACAAGCGCCTGGTGGCCTATCTGGTGCCGGGCGAGAACGCCGGTGTCGAGGTGGAGGCGCTTCGTCGTTCGGTCTCCGCGGTGCTGCCGCAGTTCATGGTGCCGTCCGCGTTCGTGGTGCTCGACGCCCTGCCGCTCACGGTCAACGGCAAAGTCGACCGGAGCGCGTTGCCGGCACCGGAATTCGGCGGCGGAGGCGGCCGAGCGCCTCGCGATCCCGTCGAGGAGATCCTGTGCGGCCTCTTCGCGGATCTGCTGGACCTCGAACACGTCGGCGTCGACGACAACTTCTTCGAACTCGGCGGCCACTCCCTGACCGCGACCAGACTGGTCAGCCGGATACGGGCGGTGTTCGGTGTCGATGTGACGGTGCGGGACGTCTTCAGCTGCCCGTCGGTCGCGGGGATGGCGGGTTCGGTCGCACTGGGCCGGTCGGCCGAGCGGCCGGCGCTGGAGCCGGTGGTGCCTCGTCCGGAGATCTTGCCGTTGTCGTTCGCGCAGCAGCGGTTGTGGTTCCTGGCGCAGCTGGAGGGTGGCTCGGCGACCTACAACATTCCGTTGGCGATCCGGTTGCGCGGGGGCGTGGACCGGGTCGCGCTGGCGGCCGCACTGGTTGACCTGGTGGGACGCCACGAGAGCCTGCGGACTGTGTTTCCCGTGGGAGAACGCGGCCCGGTCCAGCGGGTGCTGGCGCCTGCCGAGGTGGAGCTGGAGCTGCGTGTCGTGGTGACCTCCGAGGCCGAGTCGGGGGCGGTGCTGCGGGATGTGGCCCGGCACGTGTTCGACCTGGCGCAGGAGGTCCCGGTGCGAGCCACGTTGGTGGAGACGGGTCCGGACGAGTGCGTGCTGTCGTTGGTGGTCCATCACATCGCTTCCGACGGGTGGTCGAACACGCCGTTGCTGCGGGATCTGGCGGCGGCGTACGCGGCACGGGTGGCAGGGCGGGCGCCGGGTTGGGCGCCGTTGCCGGTGCAGTACGCCGACTATGCGCTGTGGCAACGGGAAGTGCTCGGCGACGCCGGTGATCCCAGCAGCCCGATGTCACGTCAGATGCGCTTCTGGCGGGACGCGCTCGCCGATCTGCCGGTGGAGGCGACACTGCCGGCCGACCGGCCCCGGCCTCCGGCGGCGACCTACCGGGGCGGCCGCGTCGATCTGCGCATCGATGCCGCCGTGCACGAGCGGCTGGTGCGGTTGTGCCGCACATGCGACGCCTCGTTGTTCATGGCCGTCCAAGCGGCCACCGCCGCAGTGCTCACCCTCAGCGGCACCGGGACCGACATTCCGCTCGGCTCACCGGTCGCCGGCCGGCACGACGTCGTCCTGGACGAGCTGGTCGGCTTCTTCATCAACACGTTGGTGCTGCGCACCGACACCAGCGGTGATCCCAGCTTCCGGCAGCTGCTGGCTCGGGTCCGGGAAACCGACCTGGCCGCCTGGACCCACCAGGACCTGCCCTTCGAACGCCTCGTCGAGGAACTGAGCCCCGAACGCTCCGCCTCCCGTCACCCCCTCTTCCAGACCATGCTCACCCTCGCCGACGCGGTCATCCCCGGACCGGCGATGCCCGGCCTGACCTCGGACGCGGAGGAGACCCCTGCCGGCTGGGCCCGGTTCGATCTGACCGTCAACTTCCGGGAGCACCGGCTGGAGGCGGGCCGCCCCGGTGGTCTGGACGTGGGTATCGAGTACGCCACCGACATCTTCGACGAGACCACCGTTCGTGCGTTCGGTGAACGGCTCGTGTGGTTCGTGGCCGGTGTGGTGGATGCGCCGGACCAGTCGATCGGCGACATCGACGTGCTCACGCCCGGTGAGCGGCAGTGGCTGTCGGGGGCGGGAACCGGTGAGCTGCCGGCCCGGCCGGCGACGTCTTTGCCGGAGGTCGTTCGAGCGCACGCCGTCGACCGGCCGCACGCGCCTGCCGTCGTGTGCGGTGAGCGCATGGTGACGTTCGCGGAGTTCGAGGAGCAGGCGAATCGTCTGGCTCGGCGGCTTGTCACGGCGGGGATCGGTCCCGAGTTGCGGGTTGCCGTGTTCCAGGACCGCAGCGTCGAGGCGCTGGTGTCGATGCTGGCGGTGCTGAAGGCCGGTGGGGCTTACGTCCCCCTGGACACTCGGTACCCCAGGGCGCGGATCGAGGAGATCCTGCGGCAGGCGTCGGCGACGATGGTGCTGACCGCTCGTGATGTGTCCGGCTCGGAGTTGCCGGACACGGTGCCGGTGTTGCGGGTGCCGCCGTTGGAGCAGTGGCGGCCGGGTGATCCTGTGACGCCGCCGCCGGACGTGCGGGTGCATCCCGATCAGCTCGCCTACGTCATGTTCACGTCCGGGTCGACGGGAGTGCCGAAGGGATCGGGCAACACGCACCGCAACATCGTGGAGTTGGTGCGTGACGAGGCGTTCGGCAACGGCGTGGCCGATCGGATGCTGCAGTACGCGCCGTTGGCCTTCGACGCGTCGACCCTCGAGATATGGGGTCCGCTGCTGCAGGGCGGGTGCGTGGAGGTGGCGCCGCCCGGGTCGCTGGATTCGATTGCGCTGGGCCGGTTGCTGACCGATCGGAAAGTGCCTGCGCTGTGGTTGCCCGCGGGCTTGTTCCATGTGCTCGCAGAGGAGAACCCGCAGGCCTTCCGCGAGCTTCGGGAAGTGTGGACGGGCGGGGATGTCGTTTCTCCCGAGGCGGTACGCCGGGTACTCGCGCACTGCCCGGACATCACCGTCCACAACGGCTACGGTCCGACCGAGAGTACCGTTTTCGCCACGGTGCACCGGGTGAACAAGACGTTGGGGCATCCGGGGGCGCTGCCCATCGGGACCCCGCTGGTCAATACCGGGATCTACATCCTGGATGAGGCTCTGCGCCCTGTTCCGCCGGGTGCCGTGGGTGAGCTGTATGTGGCTGGGTCGCATCTGGCGAGGGGTTACGTGGGTCGTGCGGGTCTGACCGCGGAGCGGTTCGTGGCCGATCCGTTCGGTGGGGTGGGACGGCGCATGTACCGGACGGGTGACCTGGCGCGGTGGAGCCGGGACGGTGTGGTGGAGTTCGTGGGCCGGGCGGATGCGCAGGTGAAGCTGCGCGGGTTCCGGATCGAGCCGGCCGAGGTCGAAGCGGTGGTGCTGCGTGATGAGGCAGTCGCCCAGGCCGTGGTGGTCGTGCGTGAGGACCGGCCGGGTGACAAGCGCCTGGTGGCCTATCTGGTGCCGGGCGAGAACGCCGGTGTCGACGTGGAGGCGCTTCGTCGTTCGGTCTCCGCGGTGCTGCCGCAGTTCATGGTGCCGTCCGCGTTCGTGGTGCTCGACGCCCTGCCGCTCACGGTCAACGGCAAAGTCGACCGGAGCGCGTTGCCGGCACCGGAATTCGGCGGCGGAGGCGGCCGAGCGCCTCGCGATCCCGTCGAGGAGATCCTGTGCGGCCTCTTCGCGGATCTGCTGGACCTCGGACACGTCGGCGTCGACGACAACTTCTTCGAACTCGGCGGCCACTCCCTGACCGCGACCAGACTGGTCAGCCGGATACGGACAGCCTTGGACGTCGACCTCTCCCTCGCGGATCTGTTCGAAGGTCCGACGGTGAGCCGGCTGGCCGGCCGGATCGAGGAGACGAGGCGCGCGAACGCCACGGCCCGGCCCAAGCTGCGGCCTCGCGGGCAGCGGTGAGTCGGTGAGCCCCTTTCATCTTCGGCGCGACCGGACTCACAGCCCGCCAGGTGCCGGGGCCGGGGTCGCGGCGGGGACGACGCGGTTCACCGCATCACCCGCCCCGCGCAGGCGTGGCGCGGGGCGCAGCCGCGGGCAGGGCGATGCGGGGTGCTCTCCTTTTCCGCGAGCCTTCAGAAGAAGCCGAGCTTCTTCGGCGAGTAAGAGACGAGGAGGTTCTTCGTCTGCTGATAGTGCTCCAGCATCATCTTGTGCGTCTCGCGGCCGATTCCGGACTGCTTGTAGCCGCCGAACGCCGCGTGCGCGGGGTAGGCGTGGTAGCAGTTGGTCCACACCCGGCCCGCCTGGATCGCGCGGCCCGCGCGGTAGGCGGTGTTGGCGTCCCGGGTCCACACGCCCGCGCCGAGCCCGTACAGCGTGTCGTTGGCGATCTTGATGGCGTCGTCGAAGTCGCCGAAGGAGGCCACCGAGACGACCGGGCCGAAGATCTCCTCCTGGAAGATGCGCATCCGGTTGTCGCCCTCGAAGATGGTCGGCTGGACGTAGTAGCCGCCCTTCAGCTCGCCTTCGTGCTCGACGCGTTCACCTCCCGTGAGGACCTTCGCGCCTTCCTGCCGGCCGATGTCCAGGTAGGAGAGGATCTTCTCCAACTGGTCGTTGGACGCCTGGGCGCCGATCATCGTCTCCGTGTCGAGCGGGTGCCCCGGCTTGATCCGCCGGGTGCGCTCGACCGCCGCCTCGAGGAACTCCCCATAGTGGCCGCGCTGGATCAGCGCCCGGGACGGGCAGGTGCAGACCTCGCCCTGGTTGAGCGCGAACATCGTGAAGCCTTCGAGCGCCTTGTCACGGAAGTCGTCGTCGTGCGTCCACACGTCGTCGAAGAAGATGTTCGGCGACTTGCCGCCCAGCTCCAGGGTGACCGGTTTGATGTTCTCCGAGGCGTACTGCATGATCAGCCGCCCGGTCGTGGTCTCCCCGGTGAACGCCACCTTCGCCACCCGCGGACTGGACGCCAGCGGCTTGCCCGCCTCCACCCCGAACCCGTTGACGATGTTCAGAACCCCGGGCGGCAGCAGGTCCGCGATCAGGCTCACCCAGTAGTGGATCGAGGCCGGGGTCTGCTCGGCGGGCTTGAGGACGACCGCGTTGCCCGCCGCGAGTGCCGGCGCCAGCTTCCATGTGGCCATCAGGATGGGGAAGTTCCACGGAATGATCTGCGCGACGACACCGAGCGGTTCGTGGAAGTGGTACGCCACCGTGTCGTCGTCGATCTCGCCCAGCGACCCCTCCTGCGACCGGATGGCCCCAGCGAAGTAGCGGAAGTGGTCGATCGCGAGCGGAATGTCGGCCGCCAGCGTCTCCCTCACCGGCTTTCCGTTCTCCCAGCTCTCGGCCACCGCCAGCGGCTCCAGGTGGGCCTCCATACGGTCGGCGATCTTCAGCAGGACGTCGGAACGCTCCGCCACCGACGTACGCCCCCACGCCGGTGCGGCCGCGTGCGCCGCGTCCAGTGCCCGCTCGACGTCCTCGGCGGTGCCGCGCGCTATCTCGGTGAAGGGCTGTCCGTTGACCGGAGACGGATTCTCGAAATACCGCCCGCGCACCGGCGGCACGTACTCGCCGTCGATGAAGTGGTCGTAGCGCGCCTGGTAGGAGACGATCGCGCCCTCGGTGCCCGGCGCCGCGTAACGAGTCATGCTGGTGTGCCTCCCGGTGCAGCACTGCCCGCCGCTGGGCAGCTCTCGGCGCGAGGCTAGACAGGCGGACGTTGCAAGTACGTTGCGCCGCGGGTCCGCGCCCGGCTCGCGGGGACCGGTACCGTCAGCTCCGTCTCCAGCGCGGCGAGCCTGGCCCGCACCGGGGCCGTGGGCCGCTGTCCGGCCAGCGCCCGCCACACCTCGACGTCGTCCTCGCCCCACACCGCGTGCGCCCAGTCCGCCAGCAGGTCCGGGTCCCCGTGGGCGATCAGCGCCGCGCGCAGTCCGCCGGCGATCCGCTCGCGCAGCCGCACGATCGCCGGTGCCTGCGAACCGGGCAGCAGCGGGCCGGTGTACGCCTCCGCCGCCGCGGTGAGCGCACCCGCCCGCAGCCGCCGCTCCACCACGGTGACGTCCGAGTCGACCGCCGCCGTGAGCCGGTACGGCCGTGAGGCGAGCGACCCGGGGCCCAGCAGGCGGCGCAGCCGCGCGAGTTCGGCCCGCAGCGTCACCGGGGTCACCGACTCGTCCGCGTACAGGGCGCACAGCAGCTCGTCGCCCGTCAGTCCCTCCGGGTGCCGGGAGAGCAGCACCAGGAGCTCGCTGTGCCGGCGGCTGAGCCTCATCCGCCGCCCGCACCGGACCAGTTCGGCCTCGTCCCGGCCCAGCGCGGTCAGCAACGGCGTGTCCCCGGCGGGGCCTGGTGGGGTGAACAGGGCGAGCTGTGCCTCGGCGGCCCACGCCACCGCCTTGACGAAACCGAGACTGTGCGGATGCGCCAGCCCGTCCCCGCCGGTGATGTCCACGGCGCCCAGCACCCGTCCGGTACGCGGGTCGTGCACGGGCGCGGCCGCGCATGTCCACGGCTGCACCTGGCGTATGAAGTGCTCCGCGGCGAACACCTGCACCGGCCGGTCCACGGTGACCGCGGTGCCCGGAGCGTTGGTGCCGACCGCCGACTCCGACCAGCGGGCGCCCGGCACGAAGTTCATCCCGTCCGCCCGCCGGCGGGTCGCCGGATGCCCCTCCACCCACAGCAGCCTGCCGTGCGCGTCGCACACCGCCAGCAGATGCTCGCCGTCGGCGGCGAACGTACCCAGCAGCTCACGGAACAGTGGCATCACCCGGGCCAGCGGATGCTCGGCCCGGTAGGCGCCGAGGTCGCCGTCGGTCAGTTCCACGCTCGCGGTGCCGTCCGGACCGACCCCGGCCCGTGCGCTGCGCCGCCAGGAGGCCGCCACCACCGACCGCACCGGACGTGGCACCGTGCCCGCCGTGGTGAACGTCTCGTGCGCCCGGCGCAGCACACGGACACGCTCGGCGGGGTCGGCCCCCGGCTCCAGGGCCACCCACGGATCGGTCAACTCGGCCTCCCCGGACGGTGAATGGACGGTGATGTGACTGCGACCATCGTCACTCGCGGTGTTCGCGCGGACAACCGGTTCGACGCCGGTTCCCTCGGGTGGGCGGCGCCGTCCCCGATGTCGTGCCGGCCCGGCGGCGCTAGGCGAAGTTGACCAGCCGGATGTAGCGGACCCAGTCCCAGTTCGGTCCCGGGTCGGTGTGATCGGTGCCCGGCACCTGGGAGTGGCCGAGGATGTGCTCTCTGTCTTTGGGGATGCCGTACTTGGCGCAGACGGCCGCCGTGAGCTTCGCCGACTGCTCGTAGAGGGCGTCGGTGAAGTAGGTGGGCTGGTCCACCCATCCCTCGTGCTCGATCCCGATGCTGTGGGTGTTGAAGTCCCAGTTGCCCGCGTGCCAGGCGACGTCGGCCTCATGGACGCACTGCGCGACGTGCCCGTCCGCCGAGCGGATCAGGTAGTGCGCGGACACCCTCTTGGCCGGGTTCCTGAAGATCGCCAGTGTGTCGCCGTACGTCTCCTGTGTGACGTGGATGATCACACGGTCGACGGTGTAGCTGTACGGGCGGTCGGACGCCGTGTAGTTGGAGGTGCTCGCCGACTGCCACTCGGCGGCCGGGTAGTCGACGGCGGTGGTCTGTGCACCGGCCTGCGGGTCGGGGAGCAGCGCACAGGGAACGGCGGCCAGCGCCGCGCCCTTGAGGAGCCGACGCCTACTGAGACGCGGTTTCGTGCGGTCCATGTCCATGATGGGGGCCTTTCGGGAGTCGGGGGCCGCGGCCGGCGGCCCGGCGCCGGACAGCCGGACCATCGGTGCTCTGGGGGCAGTGCCGGGGTGTTTCCGGTGGGTACGGCGCGGAGGTCAGCCGCGCGGTGCGAGCGACGGCCGCCGGAGCCGCACGGCTCGCCGGCGCCGTGGCGGCGCATCAACCTCTGCGTCAGGTCGCTCCGCGCATATGCGGAAGGCGTCCTCCAGCGGGCGCGCCGAGCCGGTGGAGCCGACGTGCGGGTCCGACTCCGTGCGGCGCCACGGAGCGGTTCCCGTGAGGAGGTCCGCGATCAGCACGCTGTTCGTCGCAGGCGGGAGCCGCACGGGCCGTGCCGTGCGTCGGATCGAGGAGCGGCAGAGGCTCGACTCCGCCGTCCCGCATCCGGAACAGGGCGGTGCGCCGCGCCCCGGTCCGACTGCCGGATCGACGACCGTTCCGGCAGTGGCAGTGGCAGTGGCAGGAGCAGGAGCAGGAGCAGGAGCAGGGGCAGGGGCAGGAGCAGGGGCAGGGGCACTGGCAGTGGCAGTGGCAGTGGCACTGGCCGTGGCGTCTGCGGTGGGTCCGAGGTCCTTCGTCGGTTCCCTGTGCATGTGCCCCCCCATCCATGTCTGCCCGTCACTTCGGGCGTGTGGTTCCCCTCGATGCGCGAGGGTGCCGGCCGGTCGATCCACGAGACGCAGGCCGGCCGATCCGCGCAAGTCCCGGCCGGCCCATCCGCGTGATTTGCGGCTGGCCGTGACGGTCCGTCGCCTGAGCCTCGTTCGAATCACGGTAAGGCGCGGGCCGGTTGGGCAGAAGGGCATGTCGCGGTTCCGTGGACGAGTCACCTCCTGTGGACAACTCGGCCACCCGTTCGGCTGAATCCGTACCGCCGTCCGGGGCTGTCCGAAGGGCGAGGTGTTGTGACGTCAGATGCCTGGGAGCTACCGCTTCATGGACCCCGACGTACACCAGCCTGCGGCCGGCGGCCGACAGCCGACGTACATCAGCCGGCAGCCGACAGCCGGCAGTAGACGGCCGGCAGCAGACAGCAGACAGCCGGCGGCCCCGGCGCACCGATGCCGTCGCGGCGATGCCTGGCGCCCTGTGCCGGAGCGTTCGCGGTGTCCTCCGCGCCGGACCTCGTGGGAGGCGGTCAGGGCCGTTCGGCCACCATCGCCGGGTCGTCCAGCACAGCGCGGACGACCGAGTGCGCCGCGCCGAGCAGCGGACCCTCCGGCCCCAGCCCGGACACCGTCACCGGGCAGGCCGGACCGGCCGTGCGGCCGCTCAACTCCGCCTCCAGCGAAGGCAGCAGCCAAGGCGCGAGTCCGGTCAGCGCGCCGCCCAGGACCACCGCCTCGGGGTCGAGCAGGTTCACCACCCCGGTCAGGGCGATGCCGAGTGCCGTACCGGCGTCCTGCAGGGCCGTCCGCACCCTCTCGTCTCCCTGCTCGGCACGCTCCCCGAGCAGCCCCACCAGGTCCTCGCGAGGTTCCAGTCCCGCCGCGCGTGACACCGCCTCCTCGCCGGCGTACTGCTCGAGGCAGCCACGGCCGCCGCAGGGGCAGGCGGGACCGTCCGGCCGCACGGGTACGTGACCCAGCTCGCCGGCGAACCCCCGGGTGCCGCGCAGCAGGCCGCCGTCCACGACGACCGCGCCGCCGATGCCGATCTCGGCCGACACATGCACGAAGTCACGCGGGGTGCCGTCCCTGAGCCACAGCTCCGCGAGAGCCCCGAAGTTGGCCTCGTTGTCCACGGTCAGCGGCCATGAGCCGGGCAGCAGGGCGCCGAGGTCCGTGTCGTGCCAGTCGAGGTTCGGGGCACGGACGACCGTCCTTTCGTCCCGGGCCACCAGTCCGGGAACGGCGACGGCGAGCCCGGCGGCCCAGAGGCCCTCCCGTTCGGCCTGCGCGACGACCCGGCGTATCAGTGCCGTCAGCTCCTCGGTCACCGGCTCGGGTGCGCGGCCCCGGTTGACGCCTCGTCGCACGGCACGCGCGCGTAGCGTTCCGCTCAGGTCGACCACGCACACGGCCAGGTGATCGACGCCGATCTCCGCGCCGATCCCCGCCGGGCCACGGCCGCTGACGGCGAGCGCCGACCCCGGCCGGCCCACCCGGCCCGGCCGTTCCGGGCCCAGTTCCTCCAGCAGTTCCCAGCGGATCAGCTCGTCCACGAGCGTCGACACCGCCGCGCGCGTCAGACCGATCCGTGTGGCGACCGCGGCCCGGGACAGCGAGCCCTCGGCGCTGACGGCGTGCATGACCCGTGCCAGATTGCGGCGCCGCATGCCCCGCTGGGTGTCCGGCAGGGCGCGGCCCTTGCCCGGCTGGCGGCCCTCGTGCGGCGGTGCGGTCATGCCTGCGTCAGTCCTCGTCGTCCGCCGCTCGGCTCTCGGCGTGCGGCTGGGCCTCGGTCCTCCGCTCCAGCAGCGGGGCCGCGTCGGAGAGTACCCCGGTGATCCTGCCCAGCGTCTCCCGGTCCCGCTCCACGGCCTCCAGCACCGGGCCCGCGGCGGTGTTCCAGCGCCGGGCCACGGCCGCCGGATCCTCGCCGGTCAGCAGGCCGGCCGCCTGCGCCGCCGCGCCCAGGGCGACCGGTTCCCCGGCTCGTGGCACCTGCACGGGCCGCCCCGACAGACGGCGCACGGTCTGCTGCCAGGCCGCCCCGCGAGCCCCGCCGCCGATCAGGATCAGTGGAGTGCCGCGGTCGGCGTCCTCGTCCAAAACCAGCTCCAGGGCCCCGAGCAGCGCGTACACCGCGCCGTCGTAGGCGGCCTGCAGCAACTGGCCCGCCGTCGTGTCGTGCCGCAGCCCGTGCAGCACACCGGAGGCGTTCGGCAGGTTCGGGGTGCGTTCGCCGTCCAGGTAGGGCAGCAGGGTCACCGAGCCACCCGGCTGGACCGCCTCCCGGTCCAGGCCCAGCAGGGTCGCGACGCGGTCCACGGCGAGCGTGCAGTTCAGCGTGCAGGCCAGGGGCAGCCAGTCGCCGCGCGCGTCGGCGAAGCCCGCCACCGTGCCGGTGGGATCGGTCGGACGTCGTTCGGAGACGGCGTACACCGTGCCGGACGTACCGAGGCTGAGGACCGGGGTGCCGGGCCGCAGCCCGAGCCCCAGCGCCGCCGCCGCGTTGTCGCCGGTGCCCGGCGCCACCAGCGTGCCCTTGGAGAACGGCAGGTCATGGCTGTCACGCACGGTGCCGGCCAGCTCCCCCGGGCGCACCACCCGGGGGAGGACCGCCGGGTCGAGGCCGACGTGCGCGAGGATCTCCTCGTCGTACGCCTCCGTCCCCGACGCCCACCAGCCGGTGCCGGAGGCGTCGCCGCGGTCGGTGGTGCCCTCCCCGGTCAGGCGCTCGGTGAGGTAGTCGTGGGGGAGACGTACCGCCCTGGTCGAGCGGACCGTCTCGGGCTCGTGTTCAGTCAGCCAGGCCCACTTAGTGACCGTGAACGACGCCCCCGGCACGCTGCCGGTGCGCTCCGCCCAGGCCTTGGAACCGCCCAGCTCCTCCACCAGACGACGAGCCTGCGGGGCCGACCGGACGTCGTTCCACAGCAGTGCCGGGCGCACCGGCTCGCCGCGCTCGTCCAGGGTGACCAGACCGTGCTGCTGTCCGCCGACCGACACCGCCGCCGCCTCGTGCGCCGCGTCACCGCACTGGCGCAGCGCCGCGCACAGGGCGTCCCACCACTGGCGCGGATCGCTCTCCCGGCCGGCTCCGGCGGACACCGTGTGCGGCGCCTGGCCGCTCGCCACGACCTGCCCGGTGGCCGCATCGACGACCAGCGCCTTCGTGGACTGGGTGGACGTGTCCACGCCGACGACGAGCGGACCCTCGGCTGCTGACATCGGGCTCTCCCTCTTCCGCGACTCTGGACAGAAGACACCGTGTCTCTTCCCAGAGGTGTGCCCGCATACTAATTTGTAAATGGCGATGACGAAATAGTCGGACGCAGCCCAGAGGAGCAGCGGTATGAACTACCAGCCCACCCCCGCGGACAGGTTCACCTTCGGCCTGTGGACCGTCGGCTGGCAGGGAAGGGACCCGTTCGGCGACGCGACCCGCCGGGTCCTCGACCCGGTCGAGACGGTGCGGCGCCTGGCCGAGCTGGGTGCCCACGGCGTGACCTTCCACGACGACGACCTGATCCCCTTCGGCTCCTCGGACACCGAGCGCGAGGCGCACGTCAAGCGGTTCCGCCAGGCCCTGGACGCGGCCGGCATGAAGGTGCCGATGGCCACCACGAACCTCTTCACGCACCCCGTCTTCAAGGACGGCGCCTTCACCGCGAACGACCGGGACGTGCGCCGCTACGCGCTGCGCAAGACGATCCGCAACATCGACCTCGCGGTCGAGCTGGGGGCCGGGACGTACGTCGCCTGGGGCGGTCGCGAGGGCGCCGAGTCCGGTGCCGCGAAGGACGTGCGCGCCGCCCTGGACCGCATGAAGGAGGCCTTCGACCTGCTCGGCGAGTACGTCACCACGCAGGGCTACGACATCCGCTTCGCCATCGAGCCCAAGCCGAACGAGCCGCGCGGCGACATCCTGCTGCCCACCGTCGGCCACGCGCTGGCCTTCATCGAGCGCCTGGAGCGCCCCGAGCTGTACGGAGTGAATCCGGAGGTCGGCCACGAGCAGATGGCCGGCCTCAACTTCCCGCACGGCATCGCCCAGGCACTGTGGGCGGGCAAGCTCTTCCACATCGACCTCAACGGCCAGTCCGGCATCAAGTACGACCAGGACCTGCGGTTCGGCGCCGGCGATCTGAGGGCCGCCTTCTGGCTCGTCGACCTGCTGGAGAGCGCCGGGTACGAAGGGCCTCGCCACTTCGACTTCAAGCCGCCGCGCACCGAGGACCTCGACGGCGTATGGGCGTCGGCGGCCGGCTGCATGCGCAACTACCTCATCCTGAAGGAGCGTTCGGCCGCCTTCCGCGCCGACCCGGAGGTACAGGAGGCCTTGCGCGCCGCGCGGCTGGACCAGCTGACCCAGCCGACCGCCGCCGACGGCCTGCAGTCCCTCCTCGCCGACCGATCGGCCTTCGAGGACTTCGACGTGGAAGCGGCCGCCGCCCGGGGCATGGCCTTCGAGCGACTCGACCAGCTGGCTATGGACCACCTCCTGGCGGCGCGGGGCTGACCTTCACGCGCGCGTGCCGTGACCGGTCGAGGCCAGGGCCGTCGCGGGATCGCCCTCCGGTCCGGCCGTGGGGGCCCAGTGCCCGCCCTCGTCGCGGTACGGCCACCAGCGGCCGTCCCCGCCGAGCCGCAGCTGGACCCCTCCGCCGGGGATGGTCCACCGGTTTCCGCTCCTGTGCAGCGGCGGCCGCTCGGCGGCCTCCCAGGCCCCTTCCAGGGCCGCCCGCGCGCGTACCAGGGCCGCGTCCTCCAGCTGCCGTTCCTCGTCGAGTACGCCGAGGGCGGGGCCGCCTCCGAGCCGCCAGGCACGGACAGCCAGCGCGAGCCCCGCGCGACCGCGCCCCGTTCCGGCGGCGAGCCGCTCGGTCACGGCGCCGGGCGGCGTACCGCAGGCCAGCCGAACGGCGTCCTGCGCGGCCGTCAGACAAGTGCCGTTGCGCGGTTCGGCGGACAGGTCCTGCGCCAGCAGACGGTACGCCTCCACCGCGGTGCGGCCGGCCAGATGTTCCAGAGCCGACGGATCGACGCCGGACGCCGGGTCCGGTGCCGATCCGGCGCCGAGGCAGGGTGGCGTGCCGGGCGCCTGCGGGAGGCCCGGCAGCTCGGGCAGAGGGGGCAGAATGTCCGAGGCCGCCCACGCCTCCGCCGCGTCCACCCCGCCCGCCCCGGGTACGCCGGCGGATGATTTCGGCGCCGTACCGCGCACGTGCAGCTCCGTCAGGAACGCGTCCTTCGCCCGTCCGCGCATCAGCAGAAGCAGAAACGGATCGTCGTCCAGCAGCCGCGCCACCTGGTGGCACAGCGCGGCGGTGTGGCCGCAGTGGTCCCAGGTGCCGCAGCCGCACTCGGGATCCAGATCACCCGGACCCGGCAGCAGATCGATCCCGTGCACCGCCGCGTCCTCGACCAGGTGCGGCGGCAGCTCCCCGTCCAGCAGCGCGGCCATGTGCCCGGCCTGCTCCACGGCCAGATCCAGAAACCGCCCCCACTCCCGTGCGGACAGCTCCGGCACCAGCACATCGGCCCGGTGCGCGGAGCCTTGCGCGTCACGTACTACGGCGGTGACCCGGCCCGGCCGCACCGTCACCGCGCCCACGCCGCCCACGCGCGCGAGCCGCCGTCCGGTCTTCACCGCCGCCGCGTCCAGGGCCGCGTCCTCCAGGGCCCGCAGCCATGCGCGTCCCCACCAGCTCCGCGCGAATCCGCGTCCGCGCGTGGGCGGCAGTGCGGCCGCCGTGTGCCCCGCATCCTGGTCGTGTTCGTCGCCCTCGCGGCTCATCACGCCTCCCCGCGCAGTTCCACCAGTGCGGCCAGTTCCGCGTCCGTCAGTTCCGTCGGCGCGTCCTCGCCGGCGCCGAGCACGGCTTCGGCCAACTCGCGCTTGCGGCCCAGCATCTGAGCGATCCGGTCCTCCAGGGTCCCCTCGGCGATCAACCGGTGCACCTGCACCGGACGGGTCTGCCCGATGCGGTACGCGCGGTCGGTGGCCTGCGCCTCGACCGCCGGATTCCACCAGCGGTCGTAGTGCACGACGTGTTCGGCGCGGGTCAGGTTCAGACCGGTCCCCGCGGCCTTCAGAGACAGCAGGAACACCGGGACCTCGCCCTCCTGGAAGCGTCGCACCATCTCCTCGCGCGCGGGGACCGGGGTGCCGCCGTGCAGGAGGAGGGAAGGCACCCCACGGTTCGCCAGATGCCGTTCGAGCAGGCGGGCCATGCGCACGTACTGAGTGAAGACCAGAACGCCGGAGCCCTCCGCCAGCATCGCGTCGAGCAGTTCGTCCAGCAGTTCCAGCTTTCCCGAGCGCCCGGAGAGCCGGGCGTCGTCCTCCTTGAGGAACTGCGCCGGGTGGTTGCAGATCTGCTTCAGGCCGGTCAGCAACCCCACGATCAGTCCCCGCCGGGCCATGCCGTCGGTGGCCGCGATCCGGTCCAGCGTCTCGCGGACCAACGCTTCGTAGAGCCCGGCCTGTTCGCCGGTCAGGGCCACGGGACGGTCGGTCTCGGTCTTCGGGGGCAGCTCGGGGGCGATGCCCGGGTCCGACTTGCGCCGCCGCAGCAGGAACGGCCGGACGAGCCGCGCGAGCCGCTGGGCGCCGCCGGGGTCCCGGCCGCCCTCGACCTGCTGCGCGTACCGCGTGCGGAAGGTGCCGAGGCTGCGGCCGAGCAGACCGGGTGTCGTCCAGTCGAGGATGGCCCACAGGTCGGTCAGACTGTTCTCCACCGGAGTGCCGGTGAGCGCCACGCGTGCGCGTGCGCCGATGGAACGCAGCGCCCGCGCGGTCGCCGAATAGGGATTCTTCACATGCTGCGCCTCATCGGCCACCACCATGCCCCACGGCACCGCGGCGAGCCGTTCGGTGTCCAGGCGCATCGTGCCGTACGTGGTCAGCACGAACTCCCCGGCGCCTACGGAACCGAGGTCGCGCCCGGCCCCGTGGAACCGGCGCAGTGCCGCACCGGGCGCGAAACGCTCGATCTCGCGCTGCCAGTTGCCGAGCAGGGAGGCGGGGCAGACGACGAGGGTGGGACCGGCCGCCGAGGCGTCCGTCTGCCGGTGCAGATGCAGGGCGACGAGGGTGATCGTCTTGCCCAGACCCATGTCGTCGGCGAGGCAGCAGCCCAGGCCGAGGGAGGTCGTGCGGACCAGCCAGTCCAGGCCCCGCAGCTGATAGTCCCGCAGCTCGGCGGCCAGGCCCGGCGGCTGCTCGACCGTCCGCGCCGTCCTGGTGTCCGCGAGCCGTTCCCGGAGCCCCTCCAGCCACCCCGTGGTCCTTACGTCGATCTCCTGGCCGTCGATCTCCGCCGAGCCGGACAAGGCGGCGGCCAGTGCCTCGACGGGAGCGAGTGAGCGATCCGGCCGGTCCAGGGCGCGTTGCGCCGTGCGCGGGTCGACCAGCACCCATCCGTCCTGCAGCCGCACCAGAGGGCGTTTCGCTACCGCCAGCCGGTCCAGCTCCTCCCGGGAGAGCTCTCGACCGCCCAGTGCGAACGACCAGCCCAGGGCGACCCCGGGCTCCGCCGTGAGGAACGAGGACGGGTTCGGGGCGCACCCCGGTCCGGTCGTTCCGGCGTCCGGAGGGCCGAGCCTCGCGTGCACGCTCAGCTCGCGCGGCAACCGCTTCGGCCAGTGCACGTCGACCCCGGCCGACGCCAGTGCCCGCGTACCCTCGCCCAGAAGTTCGGTGATCTCGTCGTCGGCCAGGTCCATCGCGTCGGGGACGGCGGCGGACAGCAGAGGCGCCAGTGGCGGCCAGGCCCGGGCCGCGCGGCGCAGCGCGAGCAGCGCGTCCGCACGCGCGCGTGGACCGAACGCGCCATCGGCACCGGACGAGGGGCCAGCGCCGGACGCGTCGCCGGTACCGAAGGCGGTGTCCGCGCCGAACGCGTCGCGCCCGGCCCCAGCGGTCCACAGGCCGGCCGCGTCCATCACGTCCGGCGCTCCGCCCGGCCCGTGTACCTGGAGCACCGCACGGAATCGGACCGGAGGATCGTCCTGCGGGGCCGCGTCGTCGAGACCCGACGCCTCCACCCGCAGCGACAGCCGCACGCCCGCGTCATGGCCGGCGGCGACGTCGTCGGCCCACGTCCGCAGAGCGGGCAGTCGCTGCGGCTCGGCCACGGCGTACGCCGCCCCGCCCGTCACCATGGCGGCGGCGGGAGAACGCGGCAGCGTGTCGGCGACGGCGTCCAGGAAGGCGCGCAGCAGCCGCTCCGGGGCGGGCAGCAGGGGCCGGCCGTCCACCGTGAGGGGCACGGCGTGCGCCTCCGGAGGCATGGCGGCGGTGAGAGCACGGACCAGCTCCGTGTCACGACCGGACAACGGCCCGACCCGCCAGGCGTCGTGCTCGCCGGGGAGAGGCCCGGCAGGAGCAGGCCGCGCGCCAGGAAGTGCAGCGCCAGCAGCCGGGCCGTGTCCCAGAAGACGGCGGACCGTCCTTGCCGCCGCAGCTCACGCGCCTGCGCGAGCAACGGAAGCGCGCTGTGCACGGGTACGACGAGGGCGGACGAACGACGCCGTTCCACGCCACCGTCTGCCGCGGGGACGACGACGTCCAGGTCCGCCACGGAGCTGTCCGTGACGCTGGGAGGGGCCTCGCCGTCCGTCTGCCCGAAGGCGAGGCCGTCCCTCTGCCAGAAGGCGCTGCCATCGGTCCGCCAGAAGGCGAAGCGGCCCTCCCGGGCGGGGTCGGCGGGCAGGAACACGGTGTGACAGCGGGCGAGTTCGGACAGTCCGGCGGGTGGTGCGGTGGGAATCCTCTGCACAGCTCTGGCGTACTCCTCAAATTTGACTACTCAGTCGGGGTGGTCGAGAGTACAGCACCGCGAGGAGAGGCCCCGGCGGACGGCGATCCTGACGCCGGCCGTTGTCTCCGCCGGGCCGCGGTATCGGCGGCACCGCCGGCCGGTGACACCATTAAGGGCGGGCTTCAGGGTTGTCTCAGGGTCGGCTCCTGGAACCGTGGGATGCGGGGGGCCGTTTTCAGAGCAGAGAGCGGCAGAGGCCGTGAAGGAGGGACGCTCATGTCCAAGAACGCGAAGATCGCCGTGGGCGGCGTGGCGGTCGGGCTCATCCTGTTGATATGGCTGCCCTGGTGGGTGGCGTTCCTGATCGTGGTGGGGGTTCCGGTGGCGGCCTACCTGGCTCTGGACCCCTCGCAGCGGCGCCGGCTACGCCGAGTCGGCCGCAAGGAACTCGGGCGCTGAAGGCCGGCGGGGTGGTCCCGAGGTGGCGGCGACTGGGCGGGGCCCGGGCCTCGCGCTGAGGTGGCCGCGTTCGGTGCGGTCCTGCGAGGGTTCGCGGCGCCGCGCCGATCGGCTCGTGCGGCCTCGGCAGGAATCGCCTCCGCACGCAAAACCGCGGCTCGTGCGGGCCTCGGCGGGGATCGCCTCCGCACGCGCGATTTCGGCTCACGTGGCTTCGGCAGGCTTGGCCTCTCCGCCCGCACGACCTCCACACGCACGACCGCGGCCCGCACGACCGCGGCCCGCACGGCCCCGTCCCGTGCGGCCTCGGCTCACAGGGGTCGTGCGGCCAGCTTGTCGAGTGCCTCCAGCAGACCCGGAAGCTCGGGGCCCCTGCCTATCGGCAGGACCTCACCGGGCTCCTCGTCGAGCAGGACGAACGCGATGTCGTCGGTGCGGGCCACGATCGACCAGCCCGGCCCGTCGGCGCGCAGCGTACGGGCGTCGCCCGGGGCGAACGACGAGCGCACCCGGCCGAGCGGCGGCGGCGAGGCCACATAGGCCCGTGCCTCCGCGAGCACCCGGCGAACGCCCTGATGGCCCCTCGCCGGCGCCTCGTCCTCACCCTCAGATGCGCGATCCTCGTCTGGGGCCGTCGCCACGGCTCCCGCCGACCCTGGCGAGTCGGTTCCCCCCGGCCCCGGTCCACTCGGTCCTGCGGATCCCGGCCCGCCCGGCCCCGCCGGTCCCGCGGATCCCGGCTCCGCCGACCCCACAGATCCCGGCTCCGCCGGTCCCGGCCCCGCCGACCCGGTCCCCGGCTCCGCCGATTCCGGCCGTGCCTGCTCGCTCGCCCCGGAGAACTCCGTGTCGTCGATCTGCTCCCGCCATGCGGCCCACTGCAGTGCTATCTCGTCGGCGCCGAGGCGCCGCTGGGCGGGCCCCCAGAAGCTGGTGTCCGGCGGGCTGAGCGGGGGCCGGTCCGCGATCTCGGGTGGGGGGTCGTGCGGCGCGGGGACGCCGGGTGCCGCCACCGCGACGGCCAGGGGCCAGCCGGGCAGAGCGGTCACGACCGCGCGCTCGTCCGGCGACAGCTCGTACTCCATGCCGCAGTCCCATGACGCGATCGCCACCGCCACCAGCGAGACGTCGTCGATGACGACCGTCCAGCGGGCGCCGTCGCCGTCCTGGCCCAGCACCAGGCCGTACCCGTCGGCGCGCGGCGGCAGTCCCAGCGCGGCGCAGGCCTCCGGGTAGTCGTCGCCCAGCACGCTCGGAAACTTCGCAGGCGTCAGCAGTACCGCCGTCAGCACATACAGCGCATCGTCCGCGGCGGCGACGGCCTCGTCGTCTGTTCCGGCCATCACAGCCTCCCCAGTGGTTCTTCCATCGGCGCGCACCCTAGTGCCAGGTGAAGGCCCTTGTCACGACTCCGCACACCGCGCGGAGCTGCAGGTTTCCGCCTGGACGGGGGCGAATCGACCACGGCGGGCGAGTGATGTTCCGGCGGACCGCCGTCAGCCGGGAAGGTGTGTGCCGCGGTGCCCCGGGCTGCGCCGTCTCGAGCCGGTCGTCGTGCTCCGCGCCGGCAGTCGTACGGACGGCCGCCGCTTCGAACAGGTCGTGTCCAGATGTCGTGGAACCTGCCTTTCTCCGCACCCCGGAAGCATCAGAGGGCGGCCCCGTCGAGTGACGCGAGGGTGTCGCGCAGCCAGGCGAGTTCAGCCCGGCTCGTGGCGCGCGCGATGGTGAGCAGACCGCGCCGGAACGGGTCGTCCAACTCCTCGGCGGACAGTGGCCGGTCGCCATCGTAGAAGAAGCTCGCAGGCTCCTCCAGGAAGGCCAGCCGGCGCCGCAGAACCGTCGCCTGGGCGGCGGGGTCGTCCAGATGCCGCAGGAAGGCGAGCAGGGTGAACCACTGGTTCTCGTCGGTGATCTCGCGCTGCCCGGGCTCGGCGAGCCGGCGCTTGAGCTCACGTCCGCCGTCCTCGGTCAGTCTCAGGACATGGCGTGGTGCCGCCACGGCGCCCGGCTCGGGGGTTCGCACCAGCAGGCCCGCCTTCTCCAGACGCTTGATCGCCGGATACAGCGTGCTCTCGGCGATGGGGCGTACGTGGCCGGTGAGCGCGGCGATGTGACGGCGCAGGACATAGCCGTGCAGCGGGGCGCCGTACAGGAAGCCGAGGATGGCGAGTTCGAGCATGGCCCGCATTGTTCCCCACGGCGCCATGCATCGACCTGACAAGGGCACGGTACCGCTATACATCGTTACCGATGTATTGTCGGCGGCTCAGGCGGCTCAGGCGGCTCAGGCGGCTCAGGCGGCGGCAGCGTCAGGGAGGGGAACGGTGAAGCAGGCCACGTTCGACAGCGAAGGAAGCCGGATTCGCTGGACCGAGGTGCCGGGAGCGGAACCCGCGCGGGTGTATCTGCACGGGCTCGGCTCGATGTGCACCGCCTACCACGCGCACATCGCGGCCCGTCCCGAACTCGCCGGAAGACGCAGCCTCTTCGTGGACCTGCCCGGGCACGGCCTCAGCGACCGGCCGCAGCACTTCGGCTACACGCTGGAGGAACACGCCGACGCCGTCGCCGCGGCCCTCGATCAGGCGGAAGTCGCCGGCGCCGAGCTGATCGGGCACAGCATGGGCGGTGCCGTCGCCATCGTCCTGGCGCACCGGTGGCCCGGCCTCGTGTCACGGCTGGTCCTGACGGAGGCCAATCTGGACGCCTTCCCGCCCCTGACCGCCGCCAGCGGCGCGATCGCGTCCTTCGGGGAGGACGAGTTCGTCGAGAAGCAGTACGCGCGCATGCTGCACGCGGTCGGCCCGGTGTGGGCGGCCACCATGCGGCTGACCGACCCGCGCGCTCTGCACCGCAGTGCCGTCGGACTGCGGCGGGGCTCGACTCCCGTGATGCGCTCGATCCTGGAGGAACTCGCCGTGGAGCGCGTCTACCTCCAGGGCGGGCGCAGCGGAGAACTCGACGGCAGGGACCGGCTGGAGGCCGCAGGGGTACGGGTGGTGACGGTCCCCGGCGCCGGGCACAACGTCATGTTCGACAACCCCGACGCCTTCGCGGCGGCCGTCGCCTGCGCGGCCTGACCCGCCCCGGCGGTCAGCTCTCCCGTACCGCGAGGGCGAGGAAGCGGGCGTCCGCGTCCGTGTACGACGTCATGCGCCACCCAGAACGGGCGAGCAGCGGACCGAGGTTCGCCTCGGCCCGCAGGTCATCGGACGTGATCCGGCGGCCCTGACGGGCTGCCAGGGCCGCCCGGCCGATGGGGTGGAACAGCGCGAGCGTGCCGTCCGGCCTCACGGCACGGGCCAGTTCCCTCAGGTTGTCCGCCGGGCGTGGCAGGTGCGCGATCAAGCCGGCCGCGAAGACGGCGTCCAGGGACCCCGACCGCAGCGGCAGCGCGGACACGTCCGCGAGCAGCAGCCGCCCGTCCCGGTCCCGGCCCGCCCGTGTGGCGGCCTGCAGCATCGCCGGCGTCAGATCCGCGCCCACCACCACCCCCGAGGGCCCCACGGCGGCACGCAGGGGCGGCAGGGCGCGCCCCGTTCCACAGCCCGCGTCCAGCACGCGGTCGCCGGCGCGCAGACCGAGATCGGCCACGGCGGCCGCGTATGCGGGGCCGTCGTCGGGGAACCTGCCGTCCCAGCCGGCCGCCCGGGCGGTGAAGAACTCCTGGACACGTGTGTGGTCGTCGCTCATGTCCCGCATGATTCCTCACCGACACGAGGGATGTCTCTGCGCGCATGTTCGAGCGGGACGCGATCGTTCCGTCTCATCTCCATGTCATATTCCAACAGTTTTCGAAATGCGCCCCCGTCGTGCGCCCCTGCCCCGGCTAGCGTCCCGGGCCCATGGGACACCTGGACCACGCCGCCTTCGGCTGGCTGACACCCGTGCTGTCGTACCTCATGGCCTGTGTGGGCGCCGCACTGGGACTGCGCTGCACCGTCCGCGCGCTGGCCGCCACCGGCCGATCGCGCCGCAACTGGCTCGTCACCGCCGCCTCCGCGATCGGGACGGGCATCTGGACGATGCACTTCGTGGCCATGCTCGGCTTCCGCGTCAGCGGCACCGACATCCGCTACGACGTGCCGCTGACCATCCTCAGCCTCCTCGTCGCCATGGTCGTCGTCTTCGCCGGCGTCTTCGCCGTCGGCTACAGCCGCGGCCGCTACCGGGCGCTGCTGTGCGGCGGACTCACCACCGGGCTGGGCGTCGCCAGCATGCACTACCTCGGCATGGCGGCGGTCCGGCTGCACGGCCACGTCCGCTACGACCCGATCCTCGTCGGAGTGTCGGTCGCGATCGCGGTGGTGGCCGCGACGGCCGCCCTGTGGGCCGCACTCGACATCAGGTCACCCCTCGCCGTCACCGTCGCTTCGCTGGGTATGGGCGCGGCGGTCAGCAGCATGCACTACACCGGGATGTTCGCGGTGAGCGTGCGGGTTGACCCGTCCGGCGACGCCCTCTCCGGGGCCACGGCGATGCAGTTCATCTTCCCTCTCGCCGTGGGCCTCGGTTCCTACCTGTTCATCACCTCGGCCTTCGTCGCCCTCTCGCCCACGGCCGACGAGCGCGAGGCGTCCGCCTCCGCCCAGCGGCCCGTCGACATCCTCGCCCGCTAGCGGAAGCCGGCTCGGCGGCAGCCGGCCCGAGCGTCCCGACCCACGTCCCGAACGAGGAGGCCATGCGCCCACCCCGTACACCCCAGGAAGCCGGCTCCGCGGCGCGGCATCCGCGCGGCCGCCGCGCCCACGCAGGACCCCCGGCGCAGGAAGGCGCAGACGACGCCCCCGTCGGCACGGCGCGGACCACGGCACCTACGCGGAGGAGCCGTCGGCGGCTGCGTCCTCGTACGGTGCGCGCCAAGGTGGTCAGCCTGCTGATGGTGCCCGTCGTCTCGCTCCTCGCCCTGTGGGCCTACGCCACCGTCAGCACCGCTCAGGACATCGCCCGGCTGCGCCAGTCCCAGCGGGTCGAGGCGGAACTGCGCACCCCGGTGACCGCGGCGGTCGCCGCACTGCAGGCCGAGCGCGGTGCGGCCGTGCGCTACGCCGGCGCTCCGGGGACCGTGGACCGCGGCGACCTGGAACGCCTGGCGGCCCGTACCGACCGGGCGGTGGCCGAGCTGCGGCTCGGCGACGACAGTACGGTCGCCGACGGCCAGGAACTGCCGGGCGGCGTCTCGGCGCGGCTCGACGCCTTCGTCACCGGTGCCGAACGCCTGCGTCCGCTGCGGACGGCCGTGCTCGACCGCACGGCCGGCTGGGACGCGGCGTACACGCAGTACACGAAGGCGATCGGGGGAGCCTTCGCCGTGGACGGCGCCCTCAGCGGCGTCCAGCAGGCGGATATGGGCTCCGACGCCCGCGTGCTGCTCGAATTCGCCCGGGCCGGTGAGGCACTGGCCCAGGAGGACGCCGTACTCGGCAGCGCGCGGACCGCCGGCGGCCTGGGGGGCGAGCGACTCCGGCTGTTCGCCTCCGCCGTCGCCACACGCCGTGCCCTGACCGAGACGGCCGTCGCCGATCTGCCCGCCGCACAGCGTGCCGCCTGGCACGCGCTGGCCGCAGACCGCTCCTACGGCGCGCTCGGCGCGGCCGAGGACAGCATTCTCGCCGCCAGGCCGTCCGCGGCGGCACCGCCGGCCACCTGGAGCGTCGCCCACGCGCGCGTACAGGACGGAATGCGGACCATCGAGGCGGCCACGGGGCGTGCCGTCGCCGGCCGCGCCGACCCGGTGACCCGCGGTCTGCTCAGCGCTGAGGGTGCCGCCGTGCTCCTCGGCCTCGCCGCTGTCGCCGCCTCGCTCGTCATCTCCGTACGCATCGGCCGCGCGCTCGTGGTCGAACTCGTCAGCCTGCGCAACGACGCCCTGGAGATCGCCCGGCGCAAACTCCCCGAAGCGATGAGGAGACTGCGCGCGGGCGAGGAGATCGACATCAGGTCCGAGGCGCCCGCCGGACCACCCGCCGAGGACGAGGCGGGACAGGTCGCGGAAGCCCTGACCACCGTGCACCGCGCCGCCCTGAGCGCCGCCGTGGAGCGTGCGGAACTGGCCAGCGGCATCTCCGGGGTCTTCGTCAATCTGGCCCGCCGCAGCCAGGTACTGGTCCACCGTCAGCTCAGCCTCCTGGACAGCATGGAACGGCGTTCGGACGATCCCGACGAACTGAGCGACCTGTTCCGTCTGGACCACCTCACCACCCGGATGCGCCGCCACGCCGAGAGTCTCATCATCCTCTCCGGCTCGGCTCCCGGCCGGGCCTGGCGCCTGCCGGTGTCCCTGACGAACGTCGTTCGCGCCGCAGTGTCGGAAGTCGAGGACTACGCACGCGTGGAGGTGCGGCAGCTCCCCGAGGCGCACGTCATCGGGGCGGCGGTCGCCGACCTCACCCATCTGCTGGCCGAACTGGTCGAGAACGCGGCCCAGTTCTCGCCACCCCACACGCGCGTGGGCGTCACCGGCGAACCAGTCGGCAACGGCTACGCCCTGGAGATCGAGGACCGGGGACTCGGCATGGGCGCCGACACCCTCGCGGAGGCCAACCGGCGCATCGAACAGTCCGAATCCCTCGACCTCTTCGACAGTGACCGGCTCGGACTCTTCGTGGTCAGCAGGCTCGCCTCCCGGCACGACATCAAGGTGCATCTGCGGACTTCCCCCTACGGAGGCACCACCGCCGTCATCCTGGTGCCGACCGCTCTGCTGCACAGCGGCTCGACGGAACGTTCTTCCCGACGGCCCGAACGAGGACTCTTTGAGCAGGAACACGTTCACGCGTGCGTGCCCGACGAGTTCGCGCCGCCGGAACCCGTCGTCAGACCGCCGGAATCCGTCGCGGTGCCGCAGGAGCCCGCCGCCGTTCCGCTGGAACCCGTCGCGGTGCCGCGGCGAGCCGTCGCCACACGGCCGGACCGGTCCTCCCCGTCCGACCGACCCACCCTGCCGGACCGACCCACCTTTCCGGCCCGACCCACCTTTCCGGACCGACCCACCTTTCCGGACCGGTCCTCCCTGCCGGGCCGGTCCTCCCCGTCCGACCGATCCTCCCTGCCGGACCAACCCGCTCTCCCGGCCACCACGCCCGGTCCTCACCACACCGCCACCGAGCCCACACCGCACGGCACGTCGAACGACGCCCCGCCCCCCGGAGTCACCACATTGAGGCCGCACCGTCCCCCGAGCGGCCCCGAGCACTCCGAAGACCTGCCGCGCCGGGTGCGGCAGGCCAGTCTCGCCCCGCAACTCCGTCGGCGGCGTGCCGAAGAGACGGAGCCGGAGCCGCAGCGGCGCGCCGACGACCGGCGCACTCCAGAACTCGTACGCGAGCGCATGACGGCCTACCGCGACGGCTGGACGCGCGGCGGCGGCCGGCCACCGGGCCGCGGCGGCGAACCGGACGGTGACAAGGGCAGTCACAGCAGTGAAGGAGATCCCGCATGATGCAGGAACCGAACCCGGGCGCCGGACGGCGATCCGGCGAACTGGACTGGTTGCTCGACGACCTGGTCACGCGGGTGCACGAGGTGCGGCACGCCGTCGTGCTGTCCAATGACGGCCTGGCCACCGGCGCCTCCGGCGATCTGGCCCGGGCGGACGCCGAACACCTGGCGGCCGTCGCCTCCGGCTTCCACAGCCTGGCCAAGGGCGCCGGGCGGCACTTCGGGGCGGGCGGTGTGCGTCAGACCATGGTCGAGATGGACGACGCGTTCCTCTTCGTGGCCGCCGCCGGCGACGGTTCCTGCCTGGCAGTCCTGACCGCGGTCACCGCCGATGTCGGGCTGGTCGCCTATGAGATGGCGCGCCTGGTCAAGCGGGTCGGGGAGCACCTCTACACGCCGCCGCGGCTCTCGGCCCGGCCACCGGCCGCCGGATGAGCCGGCGAAGGCGGCACCGATGACCGGGAGTTCGGCCGGCGGACCGTGGGAGCCGGGTAGCCAGTGGTACGACGGCGAGGCCGGACCTCTGGTCCGCCCGTACGCCATGACGGGCGGCCGCACCCAGTCCGGCCCCACCGGAGTGCGCCTCGACCTCATCGCGCTCGTCACTCTCGAACCCGCCGGCCCGCAGGCCGGTGACACCGCGCTCGGCCCCGAACACAGGACTCTGATCGAGCTGTGCCGCACGGAGACACAGTCCGTCGCGGAACTCGCCGCCGACGCGGACCTGCCCGTGGGCGTGGTCAGGGTGCTGCTCGGGGACCTCCTCGAGCTGGGCTGCGTCAGCATCAGCCTTCCCGTGCCGCCGGCGCGCCTGCCCGACGAGCGGATCCTGCGCGAGGTCATCGCGGGACTGCGAGCGCTCTAGATGAACGTATCGCGGGACTGCGAGCCCTCTAGATGAACGTCCGGAATCCGGAGTGCTCCGCGCCGCGCCCCGAACCGTACGGGATGTGTCACCGACCGGGCCCCAGTCGGTCACATCAGGTGCATTCCGGTCCAACCGCCCGAAGGTGTGTCCCGGTTGCCATGATGCTGACGCCATCCCCGGAGCACCCCCACGTCGACCGCAGCCGGCCCTCCCGAGAGAAGTGATCATGGTCTCCGAGCACTCCGACGCCACGGGCGACTCTTCCGCCCTGGCGCTGAAGATACTGGTCGCCGGCGGATTCGGGGTCGGCAAGACGACCCTGGTCGGGGCGGTGAGCGAGATCCGCCCCCTGCGCACCGAGGAAGTGCTCAGCGAGGCCGGCCAACTGGTGGACGACACCCACGGCGTGGACCGGAAGGTCACCACGACCGTCGCCATGGACTTCGGGCGCATCACCATCCGCTCGGGCCTGTCCCTGTACCTGTTCGGCACGCCGGGACAGGACCGCTTCTGGTTCCTGTGGGACGAGTTGTCCCAGGGGGCGCTCGGTGCGGTCGTTCTCGCGGACACCCGGCGCCTGCACGACTGCTTTCCCGCCGTCGACTACTTCGAGCACCGGCGCATCCCGTTCGTGGTGGCCGTCAACTGCTTCGCGGGGGCCCGTGGCCACGGTGCCCACGACGTGGCGAGGGCTCTCGACCTGGACCGCGGCACACCGGTGGTCCTGTGCGACGCGCGCGACCGGGACTCCGGCAAGGAGGTGCTGATCCGGCTCATCGAGTACGCCGGGCGGATGCACACCGCCCGGCTCCTCGACTCGGTCGGCTGACGGGCGGCTCAGGCCGCCAGATCCTTGACGGCCACCACCTTGTCGATGGTCACGCGGACCAGCAGCTCACCCGGCACGCCGTTGCGGGCGCCGTACTCCTCGGCGCGGTCCTCGCCCATGTACCGTCCGGCGATCCGGGTGGCCCACCTTCGCACCTCGTCCAGGTCCTCCGACAGCCGGGCGCGACCGTTCAGCACCACGAAGTGGAACGGCGGCCGGTCGTCGTCCACGCACAACGCGACCCGCCCGTCACGGGCCAGATTGCGCCCTTTCGCCGTGTCCTTGCCCGTGTTGAAGACCAGTTCGTCCCCGTCCAGCAAGAACCAGATCGGCGCGACATGAGGGCTCCCATCGGCGCGAACGGTGGACAACTTGGCGGTGCGGGTGCCCTCCGAGACGAACGCCCGCCATTCCTCGTCGGTCATCTTCTCTGCCATGCCCCCCATCCTGCTTGCCCGGACGCCGGTCGTGGGGAAGGCTGGCGGAGAGTTGCTCCTGTCAGGGGGAGACGTCACACGGGGAGACGGACATGGCGCAGAACCAGGGACTCGGGTGGCTCCTGGACGATCTGACCGAGCGGGTGGACCACGTGCGGCACGCGCTGGTGCTGTCGAACGACGGCCTGGTCACGGGTGCGAGCACGGGCCTGCGTCGCGAGGACGCCGAGCATCTGGCCGCCGTGGCGTCCGGACTGCACAGCCTGGCCAAGGGTTCGGGACGCCACTTCGGCGCGGGCAGAGTGCGCCAGACCATGATCGAGTACGACGACGCGGTGCTGTTCGTGACCGCGGCGGGCACGGGTAGCTGTCTGTGCGTGCTCAGCGGGGCGGAAGCCGACATCGGGCAGATCGCCTACGAGATGACCCTGCTGGTCAACCGCGTCGGCGAACACCTCGGCGTCGATGCCAGACAACCCGAGCGATCCCCCTCGACAGACCTCTGAGCTGCGCCTTTCCCGAGGTTCTCCGGCATCCCGTGGAGTTGTCCACAGGCTCGCCACGAGTTGCGGGGCATTGGCTACGGTGGGTGCACGGCGAACGCACAGGGCGTCAGCCACCGACTCCACGGGGGAGTTACGACCATGTCGGCAATCACCTTCGGACCACCTCGCCCCCTCACCTGCGCACCGGGGCGCGCCGCTCGTGAACTGGAACTGAAGCGAGGGGAGTTCGATCTCGCCGTGCAGCTCGGCCGGATCCGGACCGTGCCCGACGAGGGCGGGGGAGGAGGCCGGCGGGTGGAGCGCACGGAGATCGACCGGCTCCGCGCCCAGGACGGCTTCCCCGGGGCCCTCCGGGACCGGGTGCGGGTCGTGGGGACCGTGGAGGGTGCCGCTCTCATGGAGATCCCGGCCGGCCGGTTCACCCGGCTCGCGCGTCTGGGCCTGATTGTGCCGGCGAAGTGGTACCTGAACCGCTACCGGGCCGTGGTCTGGCTCTATCTGGCGGAAGAGCTGCGCGACTTCACCGCGGCCGCCGAGAACGCCCATCTGCTCAAGGGACGTACGCCCGAGACCCTGCGGGGCCAGCTGGAGGCGAGAGTGGACCTGCGCGCCCGCAACTGGCGCGGCCGGCACCTCGGATTCCTGCTCCGGCAGGCCGAAGACCCCTGGGCCCGAGCCGCTTCCCTGGCCGCCCTCCTGGCGCCCGCCGAGATCGCCGACGTCGTCGAGGACCCGTCCGAGCGCGCCTGCCTGAACCGCTTCCGTCCCGCACCGCCCGGCCAGGGGGCGCCCGGGTCACCCTCCGCCCACCTTGCCGAGCGGATCATGACCGCGCACGACGGGGACGAGATCGAGTGGCTGCGCGGAGAACTGGTCCGCGCCGTCGAGGAGGCCCGCACGCTCACCCCCGCCCCCCGACCGGCGGTCCGCCACGCGGGACCGGTGGTGCGGGCGGCGGCAAGGCCGATCGCGCCGCTGACACGCACGGTCACGCGTGCCACGCAGCCGGGTCGGCGTCCGGGCCCGGCCGTCACGGCACGGGACGCCGGCGCCGGACAGGGCCGGCAGCGGCCCACGCGCGGAATGCGGGCCTGGCTGCGGCGCAGAAGCACACGGCAGGCCCCTACAGGGGCCTGAAGAGCCCTTCCTGAACGACCGAGACGAGCAGACGCCCGTGCAGGTCGTAGATGCGCCCGCGGGCCAGACCACGCCCGCCGGTGGCGATCGGTGACTCCTGGTCGTACAGGAACCACTCGTCCGCGCGGAACGGCCGGTGGAACCACATGGCGTGATCGAGCGAGGCCATGTCGAAGTTCCGCGCACCCCAGAGGGGTTCGATCGGAAGGCGGACCGCGTCCAGGAGGGTCATGTCACTGGCGTAGGTGAGCGCGCAGGTGTGGACCAGCGGGTCGTCGCCGAGCGGTCCCACCGCCCGCATCCACACGGCGCTGCGCGGCTCGGCGCCCTCGATCTCCTCGGCGGTCCAGCGCAGCCGGTCCGCGTACCGGATGTCGAAGGGCTGGCGGCGCGCCATCCGCTCCAACTGCTCCGGCAGCGTGCCCAGATGCTTGCGGATCTCCTCGGTCACCGTCGGCAGCGACTCCGGGTCCGGCACCTCACGGGCCGGCGGCAGCTGGTGCTCGAACGGTCCTTCCTCAGGCTTGTGAAAGGAGGCGGTGAGATTGAAGATCGTGCGGCCCTGCTGCACGGCGGTGACCCGGCGGGTCGTGAACGACCGGCCGTCGCGGACCCGCTCGACCTGGTACACGATCGGTACGCCGGGACGCCCGGGGCGCAGGAAGTACGCGTGCAGCGAGTGCACCGGGCGGTCACCCTCCGTGGTGCGACCGGCGGCGACGAGCGCCTGGCCCGCGACCTGGCCGCCGAAGACCCGCTGCAGAGACTCGTGCGGGCTTCGGCCACGGAAGATGTTGACCTCAATCTGCTCCAGGTCGAGCAGGTCGACCAGCTTTTCGGCCGGGTTCGTCATCGGTGGGATACTCCTGTGCTCACAGCTGACCGACGTCGGTGACGCGGACGACCGCACGCCCCTCGGCGTCCGAGGCGGCGAGGTCGATCTCCGCGCTGATGCCCCAGTCGTGGTCGTCGTTCGGGTCGTCGAAGATCTGGCGGACGCGCCAGAGGCCGTTCTCCGGCTCCTCCTTGATCACCAGCAGCTTGGGGCCACGGGCATCGGGTCCGGTGCCGAGGTCGTCGTACTCGTCCCAGTACTTGTCCATCGCCTCGCCCCACGCGTCGGCGTCCCAGCCGGACTCGGCGTCCATCTCGCCCAGTTCCTCGACATGGTCCAGCGCGGCCAGCTCCACGCGGCGGAACAGCGCATTGCGGACGAGGACCCGGAAGGCACGCGCGTTGGTGGTGACCGGCTTGACCTCGTCCGCCTTCTCCCGGGCCTCCTCGGCCGTCATCTCCTCGGGGTTGGCGAGCTGCTCCCACTCGTCCAGCAGGCTGGAGTCGACCTGGCGGACCATCTCGCCGAGCCACTCGATGAGGTCCTGCAGGTCCTCCGACTTCAGATCGTCCGGGATGGTGTGGTCGAGGGTCTTGAAGGCACTGGCGAGGTAGCGCAGCACGATTCCCTCGGTGCGCGCCAGCTCGTAGAAGGACACCAGCTCCGTGAACGACATGGCCCGCTCGTACATGTCCCGGACGACCGACTTCGGCGACAGCGGGTGGTCACCGACCCAGGGGTGACTCTTGCGGTAGGTGTCGTACGCGTGGAAGAGCAACTCCTCCAGCGGCTTCGGGTAGGTGATGTCCTGGAGGCGCTCCATGCGCTCCTCGTACTCGACACTGTCCGCCTTCATCGCCGCGACGGCCTCGCCGCGCACCTTGTTCTGCTGGGCGGCGAGGATCTGCCGCGGGTCGTCCAGGGTGGACTCGACCACGGACACCATGTCGAGTGCGTAGGACGGCGATTCGGGGTCGAGGAGCTCGAACGAGGCGAGCGCGAACGTGGACAGCGGCTGGTTGAGCGCGAAGTCCTGCTGGAGGTCGACCGTGAGCCGGACGATACGGCCCTCGGCGTCCGGCTCGTCGAGCTTCTCCACGATCCCGCCGTCGAGCAGCGAGCGGTAGATCGCGATGGCCCGCCGGATGTGCCGCAGCTGCTGCTTGCGCGGCTCGTGGTTGTCCTCCAGGAGGTGCCGCATCGCCTCGAAGGCGTTGCCGGGACGCGCGATCACCGACAGCAGCATCGTGTGCGTGACCCTGAACCGCGAGGTGAGCGGCTCCGGTTCCGACCCGATCAGCTTCTCGAAGGTGTTGTCCGTCCAGCCGACGAAGCCCTCCGGTGCCTTCTTGCGCACCACCTTGCGGCGCTTCTTCGGGTCGTCGCCCGCCTTCGCCAGGGCCTTCTCGTTCTCGATCACGTGCTCCGGCGCCTGCGCGACGACGAGCCCGGCCGTGTCGAAGCCCGCCCGGCCGGCGCGGCCCGCGATCTGGTGGAACTCACGGGCGCGCAGGGTACGCACGCGACTGCCGTCGTACTTGGTCAGGGCCGTGAACAGCACGGTCCGGATGGGCACGTTGACACCCACACCGAGGGTGTCCGTGCCGCAGATGACCTTGAGCAGGCCGGCCTGGGCGAGCTTCTCCACCAGACGCCGGTATTTGGGCAGCATGCCGGCGTGGTGGACGCCGATGCCGTGCCGGACGTAACGGGAGAGGTTGCGGCCGAACTTGGTGGTGAAGCGGAAGTTGCCGATCAGCTCGGCGATCTGGTCCTTCTCCTCGCGCGAGCACATGTTGATGCTCATCAGCGCCTGTGCCCGTTCCACGGCCTGGGCCTGCGTGAAGTGCACGATGTAGACGGGCGCCTGCTTCGTCGCCAGCAGTTCGGTGAGCGTCTCGGTGAGCGGGGTCAGCTTGTATTCGTAGGAGAGGGGGACCGGGCGGGTCGCGGACCGGACCACCGAGGTGGTGCGGCCGGTCCGGCGGGCGAGGTCCTCCTCGAAGAAGGACACGTCACCGAGCGTGGCCGACATCAGGATGAACTGGGCCTGAGGCAGTTCCAGCAGCGGGATCTGCCAGGCCCAGCCGCGGTCGCCTTCCGCGTAGAAGTGGAACTCGTCCATCACGACCTGGCCGACGTCGGCGTGCTTGCCGTCGCGCAGCGCGATCGAGGCCAGCACCTCGGCGGTGCAGCAGATCACGGGGGCGTCGGCGTTCACGGAGGCGTCGCCGGTGAGCATGCCGACGTTCTCGGTGCCGAAGAGCTTGCACAGCTCGAAGAACTTCTCCGACACCAGCGCCTTGATCGGGGCCGTGTAGAAGGTGACCTCGTCCCGGGCCAGCGCGGCGAAGTGCGCACCGGCGGCGATCATGCTCTTGCCGGACCCGGTGGGCGTAGAGACGATCACGTTCGCCCCCGAGACCGCCTCGATCAGCGCCTCCTCCTGATGGGGATAGAGGGTGAGACCGCGTTCCTGCGCCCAGGACTCGAAGGCTTCGTACAGGGCGTCGGGGTCGGCGGTCGGCGGGAGCTGATCGATGAGGGTCACGCCCCCATCTTGCCTGCCCTTGTCCCCGGGAGGGGAATCGGCTGCGAGTACGAAGATCATGACCGATACGCTGTGTCGCCGGCGCACGTCGGCGCACCAGGTCAACTGGACAGCGGCACACGAGGAATGGGGCGGGAAGCGGCCATGATGGGACCAGCACACTCACTCTCCGGGGCCGCGGCCTGGCTGGGCGTGGGGGCAGCAGCCGCCGCGGCCGGGCACCCGATGCCCTGGCCGGTCCTCCTGGTCGGCTCCCTGATCTGCGCCGGCGCCGCCCTCGCCCCGGACCTGGACCACAAGGCCGCCACCATCTCCCGCGCCTTCGGGCCGATCTCCCGCTGGATCTGCGAGATCGTCGACAAGCTGTCGTACGCCGTCTACAAGGCGACCAGGAAGCAGGGCGACCCGCGCAGGTCCGGAGGTCACCGGACCCTGACGCACACCTGGCTGTGGGCGGTCGTGATCGGTGCCGGCTGCTCCGGGGCGGCGATCTCCGGCGGTCGCTGGGCGGTGCTGGCGATCTTGTTCGTGCACATGGTGCTCGCGATCGAGGGCCTGCTGTGGCGGGCGGCGCGCGGCTCCAGCAGCGACGTGCTGGTATGGCTGCTGGCGGCGACCAGCGCGTGGATCCTCGCAGGGGTGCTGGACAAGCCGGGCAACGGCTCGGACTGGCTGTTCACGGCGCCCGGACAGGAGTACCTGTGGCTGGGGCTGCCGGTCGTGCTCGGTGCGCTGGTGCACGACATCGGGGACGCGCTGACCGTGTCCGGCTGCCCGATCCTGTGGCCGATCCCGGTGGGCCGCAAGCGCTGGTACGCGCTGGGGCCGCCGAAGCCGATGCGGTTCCGGGCCGGCAGCTGGGTGGAGCTGAAGGTGCTGATGCCGGTGTTCATGCTGGCCGGGGGCGTGGGCTGCGCGGCGGCGCTCAACGTGATCTGAGCCGGCCCGCCCGCTCGGACCGGGGCGCGTCGCCCGCCCGGGGCATGTCCCGCCCGGCGCTCGCACCCTCCTGCCGGGCGCTCGACCCGCTTTGCCAGGCACCCGCCGCCCTGCCCGGTGCCGGCCCCGTCCAGCCCGGCCCCGTCCTGCCCCGCACCCCTCCTGCACGGCACCCGTCGGGCCCGGCACCCGCCACGCTTCGGCGCGGGGCGGGGCGGGGCGGGGCGGGGCCTAGGGGCTGGCGTCAGGTCGTCTCGCCCGCATCCGTCCCGCTGTAACGGCGCTCGAAGCGGGCGACGCGGCCCTCGGTGTCCACCGTGCGGGCCTTGCCGGTGTAGAAGGGGTGGCTCTCGGAAGAGATCTCCACCTCGATCACCGGATAGCTCTGGCCGTCGTCCCACTCGATGGTCTGGTCGCTCCGCGCGGTGGACCGGGTGAGGAACGCGTAGCCCGCGGCGCGGTCACGGAAGACCACGGGGTGGTAGTCGGGGTGCTTGTCCTGCTGCATGGCGGCTCCTCACGCACGGTGGTCGGGCAGGGGCGGGCGGGTCAGCCGGAGAGGAAGTCCTCGTCGACGATGTGCACCGCTGCCTCCTCCGCGGCGGCCGCGGCCCCGTCGATGCCGACGTCGGTGGCGACGAGTGCGGCCTCCTCGTCCTCGTGTGCCCCCTCGTCGGGAGCCACCAGCCGGCCGGAGCGGAGATTGCCGACCTCGTTGTCGAGGAGTTCGCCGTCGGTGCCGTCGCAGTCGCCGATACCGTCGCCGGCGAGCGGAACCGCCTCGGGCAGCTCTTCGGCGAGCCGCTGGTCGAGGGACTCGCCCGCCTGCCGTTCGGCCGCCGTCACGCCGACGTGATCCACCGCCCACGGCCGTTCGGGAGGGGACCAGCCGCGGTCGAGGGGGTCGGTGACGCCGTCGAAGTCCAGCGTGTCCTCGACGTCGAGCACTCCCGAGTCTTCCGCGATCTCCGAGGGATCGGGCTGGTAGACGTCGTCCCCCCAACCGTCGGAGCTGTCCACGAGTACCTCCAGGTGATGAGGACGGCCGCGTACCGCCGGGGCGGGCTGCGGGCCGTAGGCGCATCCAGCGCGGGCAGGCCGGGCGAGCCGATCGGTCCGCCGGTGTTTCCCACGCCGGTGCCCCTCTCCAGATTTCCACCCCGGCTCGGGACCGCGCAACGGCACGCGCCCCGGCCGCGCTCCGCACCGGTGCCCTGCGGCCCTGCGTGGCGGTGCGAGTCGGTGCGAGTCGGTGCCCTGGAGTCCGGCGTGGCGGTGCCTGTTCTCCGCCCTGGAGTCCGGCGTTGCGGTGCCTGTTCTCCGCCCTGGAGTCCGGCGTTGCGGTGCCTGTTCCCCGCCCCGGGGCCCGCGTGGGCGGTGCGGGTCCGAGCCGCGGAGCCCTGCGTGGTGGTGTGTCCGGCGTGCCCGTACCCGCCGTGAGGGCCTCCGCGTACCGCCCCGGGCACCGGTTGTGTCCGGGGCGGCCCGTTCAGCCGTGCCAGGAGCGCCACAGCGCCGCGTAGGCGCCGTCCGCCGCCACCAGCTCGTCGTGACTGCCCAGCTCGCTGATGCGGCCGCTCTCCACCACGGCGATCACGTCGGCGTCATGCGCGGTGTGCAGGCGGTGGGCGATGGCGACCACGGTGCGGCCTTCCAGCACCCGGGCCAGGGAACGCTCCAGGTGCCGTGCCGCGCGCGGGTCGAGCAGCGAGGTCGCCTCGTCCAGGACCAGCGTGTGCGGATCGGCCAGCACCAGCCGGGCCAGCGCGATCTGCTGAGCCTGCGCCGGGGTCAGCGCGAGGCCGCCGGAGCCGACCTCGGTGTCCAGGCCGTCGTCCAGCGCCCGCGCCCAGGCGCCGGCGTCGACCGCCCCCAGGGCCGCCCACAGGTCGGCGTCCGTGGCGCCGGCCCGGGCCAGCAGGAGGTTGTCGCGCAGCGAGCCCACGAACACGTGGTGCTCCTGGTTGACCAGGGCGACGTGCGAGCGGACGCGTTCGGCCGGCATCCGGGACAGCTCCGCCCCGCCCAGGGTGATCCGGCCGTACCGGGGAGCGTAGATGCCGGCGAGCAGCCTGCCCAGGGTGGACTTGCCCGCCCCGGACGGGCCCACCAGGGCCAGCCGGGTGCCGGGCGCGACGTCCAGGGAGACCTTGCGCAGCACGTCGACACCCTCGCGGTAGCCGAAGTGCACCCGGTCGGCGCGCACGTCCCGCCCCTCAGGGGCCAGCGAGCCGTCCCCGGCGTCCGGCTCGACCTCCCGCACGCCGACCAGCCGGGCCAGCGAGACCTGGGCCACCTGCACCTCGTCGTACCAGCGCAGGATGAGGTTCACCGGGTCGACGAGCATCTGCGCGACCAGGGCGCCCGTGGTCAGCTGCCCCACCCCGATCCAGCCCCGCAGGACGAACACCCCGCCGACCATCAGGACCGAACCGAGCACGAGGACGTGGACGGCGTTGATCACCGGGAAGAGCACGGACCGCAGCCAGAGGGTGTAGCGCTCCCAGGCCGTCCACTCCTTGATCCGCCGTTCCGACAGTGCGATGCGGCGGGCGCCGAGGCGGTGCGCCTCGACGGTGTGGCCCGCGTCCACGGTCTCGGCGAGCGCGGCGGCCACGGCGGCGTACCCGGCGGACTCGGAGCGATAGCCCGAGGGCGCCCGCCTGAAGTACCAGCGGCATCCGGCCACCAGCACGGGCACGGCGATCAGGACGGCCGCCGCCAGCGGCGGGGCCGTCACGACGAGTCCACCGAGCAGCAGCAGGGCCCATACGACACCGATCGCCAGCTGCGGTACGGCCTCGCGCATGGCGTTGGCCAGGCGGTCGATGTCCGTGGTGATGCGGGAGAGCAGGTCGCCGGTGCCCGCTCGCTCCAGCACGCCCGGCGGGAGCCCGACCGAGCGGACGAGGAAGTCCTCGCGCAGGTCGGCGAGCATCCGTTCGCCGAGCATGGCGCCGCGCAGCCGAACCTGCCGGACGAACAGGGCCTGCACGGCCAGGGCGAGCACGAACACCCCTGAGATCAGGCCGAGATGAAGGTCCTGCGCCCCGTCCGACACCCGCTCGACCAGGTCGCCGAGGAGGTACGGGCCCACCATGGAGGTGACCACGGCCACCGTGTTGACCGCGATGAGCAGCAGAAAGGCGCGACGGTGCCGGCGGAACAGTTCGGCGACGTAGTCGCGTACGGTCGCGGCCGTGCCGACGGGCAGGGTGGTGGCGGTCGTCGGGGCCGCCGGGTCGTACGCTGGCGGCGCAACGCCGATCATGCGCTCTCCTCGATCTCTTCCAATTCACCGAGGGCGCCCAGCACGGCGTCCTCGCCGGACAGGTCCGCGACCATGCCGGTGACGGGCGGCTCCTCGCCGGTCTCGCGCGTCACCACGGCCCGGTATAGCGCTTCGGCGTCGAGCAGTTCACGGTGCACGCCGGTGGCCACGACCTCGCCCCCGTGCACCAGGGCCACCCGGTCCGCCCGGTCGAGCAGCAGCGGCGAGGAGGTGAACACCACCGTCGTCCGCCCCGAGCGCAGCCGGCGCAGTCCCTCCGCGATGCGGGCCTCGGTGTGCGAGTCGACCGCGGAGGTCGGCTCGTCCAGCACCAGTACCTCCGGGTCGGTGATCAACGACCGGGCCAGGGCGAGCCGCTGGCGCTGGCCTCCGGAGAGGGAACGCCCGCGCTCGGTGATGCGGGCGTCCAGCGGGTCGGTGGCGTCCACCGATCCCTGGACGAGCGCGTCCAGGACGTCCTCGCACTGCGCGGCCGCCAGCGCGTCCGCGGCCCGCACGGCACCGGAGGCGGGCACGTCGAGCAGCTCGCGCAAGGTGCCGGAGAGCAGCACCGGGTCCTTGTCCTGGACGAGGACGGCGGCCCGGGCGATTTCCAGGGGCAGTTCGTCCAGGGGCACCCCGCCGAGCAGCACCGAGTGGCCCGGCTCGGCGGGGTGGCCGCCCAGCCGCTCGGCGAGCCTGCCCGCCGCGTCCGGGTCGCCGCAGACCACGGCGGTGAACCGGCCGGTGGCGGCGAGCAGACCGGTGCCGGGGTCGTACAGGTCACCGGCCGGTACCCCGGCGGCGCGGATGCCGTCGGTGACCGTGGTCCGCTGCAGCGACAGCACGCGCGCGGCCCGTTCGGCCGAGGGCCGGGAGAAGGAGTAGGCCATCGCGATCTCTTCGAAATGGCGCAACGGGTAGTTCAGGATCATCACCGCGCTGTACACGGTGACGAGTTCGCCGACCGTGATCCGGCCCTGGCGGGCCAGGTGGACGCCGTGCCAGACGACCGCGATCAGCAGCAGCCCGGGCAGCAGCACCTGGACGGCTGAGATCAGCGACCACATCCGGGCACTGCGCACGGCGGCGTGCCGTACCTCCTGCGAGGCCCGGCGGTAGCGGTCGAGGAACAGGTCCTCGCCGCCGATGCCGCGCAGTACGCGCAGCCCGGCGACCGTGTCCGAGGCCAGTTCGGTGGCGCGGCCCGCCTTCTCGCGCTGCGCGTCGGCACGGCGGGTGGCGCGGGGCAGCAGCGGAAGTACGGCGAGTGCCACGACGGGAAGTCCGACGGCGACCACCACGCCCAAGGCGGGCTGATAGACGAGCAGGCCGGCCCCGACCATGACGACGGTCAGCGCGGCCGCGGTGAACCGGGAGAGCCCTTCGACGAACCAGCCGATCTTCTCCACGTCACCGGTGGACACGGCCACCACCTCACCGGCCGCGACCCGCCGGGTCAGCGTGGAGCCCAGCCCGGCGGCCTTGCGGGCCAGCAGTTGCTGGAGGCGGGCGGCGGCGGTGATCCAGTTGGTGACGGCGGCCCGGTGCAGGAAGGTGTCGCCGACGGCGACACCCGTGCCGCACAGCAGCAGGAGACCACCCGTCAGGGCGAGCCGGGTGCCGGAGCGGTCGACGACCGCCTGGACGGCGAGGCCGATGCAGAAGGGCAGAGCGGAGACGGAGACGAAGTGCAGCAGGCCCCAGACGAGGGCCTTCAGCTGCCCGCCCGTCTGATTGCGCCAGAGCCACCACAGCAGGCGGGGACCCGAACGGGCGTCGGGCACGCCCGGATCGGAGTACGGAAGGTCTTGAATCTGCATGACGTCCCAGTGGCTCGTGTCAGAGGGGGAGGGATAACGGCGGTGAGCGGCAGCAAGCCGTGAAAGGTTCGCGTCGCGGAGGGGTCGATTTCAAACGGTTTTCCCGGGCATCCCGCCCTGTCCACCGACTTCCGGCCACGGAGGCGGGCCGCGGCCGCGGGGCCGCTTCCGGGCGGGTGCCGGCCATCCGGCGGATCGGTCTGTGGCGCCGCGGAAGATCACCGGACGCGCCCCGGGCTCCGCGGGCCGGGACCGTTCACGGCAAGGGCGTGAACGCACCGGCCCCCGAGGGCGTGAACCCAGCGGCGCGTGAAGGCTGTGACTCACCGGGCCGCGAGGTCGTGAACTCAGCGGCGCGTGAAGGCTGTGACTTACCGGCCCGCGAGGTCGTGAACTCAGCGGCGTGGAGGCTGTGACTCACCGGCCCGCGAGGTCGTGAACTCAGCGGCGTGAAGGCTGTGACTCACCGGCCCCGCCGGGCCGCCGTTCCACCGGGACGGACACGCGCGTGCGCTCCCGGACGACCTGGGGCGTGACACAGGGGCCGCGGCGCGGGCGCCGGGGCACACGGACCACCCGAGCGGCCCCGTCCCGCGTCGGCCTCTGCGAGGAGGCCGGGAATCGCCCGCGATCCGGCTCACCCCGGTCCGCGCCCCGACCGTCGTGACGGGGGACGGGCGCGGCAGGAAAGATCCGGAGGGATCGGCGGGGCGAGGTCGGCGTGGGAGGCACGAGGGACCGGCCCACATCCGGCCGAGGACAACCGTCCGTCCGAGTGGAACCGTCCGGCCGAGGACATCGGTCCGGCCGAGTGCAACCGTCCGTCCGAGTGCAACCGTCCGCCCGAGCAGGACCGTCCGGCGGCCGAGTGGGACCGGGCGGTGGGGAGGCCGAACCGGGACCGGGGGTCGGGAGGCCGAACCGGGACCGGGCGGTCGTCGGACGGGGCCGGCGGCCGGGTCGGGGCCTGTCGGCCGTCGGCTAGCCCCCGGCCGGGGGGTTCTCGTTCGCCGCGGGAGCTCCGGCCACGGCGGGTGCGGCCAGCACGTCCACGTCGCTCGCCCGGACGTAGGCGAGCCGGTGGCCGAACTGGATCTCGTAGTAGCCCTCCTGGCCCTTGATCACGGGCTCGGGGGTGTCGGCGAAGAACGACCTGTCGACGTACGAACCGCCCACGCGGTCCTGGGTCACGTACCGCTGGCCCGCCGTGAAGCGGTAGGGGAGCGGCGAATCGCTCGGCTCCTCCACGTCCTCGGGATAGGCGTCCGGTTCCGGGAGGGCACGCCCGTACACCGGGATCTCGTCCAGGCCCTCCTTCGGCGTCACCATCCGGCCCGCGGCGCCGACCGCCGTCAGGTGCTTCTTCGGGTTCTTGAACCAGGCCCTGTTCCCCTGGAACCAGATCGCCGTCCAGTCGCCGCTGCGCCCGGCGACGGCGAAGGTCTGACCGGCGGAGACGCGCGACCCCAGGTCGTTGACGTCCACCGTGGAGGGGTCGCCGTCCGGCTTGCGGCCCGGGTCCTGGATCAGCGGGGCGTTCTCGTCCGGTGCCGTGTAGAGGCGTACGGCGCTGGAGCCGTGCGCGGGACACGGCCGGCCGCTGCCGGTGCATCCCGTGAACGACGGCTTGTGCGTGGAGTAGTCCGGCAGGATCGTCACCATGTCGCTGTTCGGGCCGGCCGTGGCCCGCAGCGGCGCGCCGAGCAGGTCGAAGTAGTGCCGCCAGTCCCAGAACGGCCCGGGGTCGTCGTGCATGTCGGGGATGCTGTCGGCGGTCGGTGACGGCACGTTGTCGTGGCCGAAGATGTGCTGCCGGTCGAGCGGGACGCCGTAACGTTTCGCCAGGTATCGCACCAGGCGGGCCGAGGACTGGTACATCCGTTCCGTGTACCAGGTGCCGGGGTGGGTGAGGAAGCCCTCGTGCTCGATGCCGATCGAGCGGGCGTTCACGAACTGGCTGCCGGAGTGCCAGGCCTCGTCCTTGGTCTTGACGTGCTGGGTGATGTGACCGTCACTGGAGCGGATCGAGTAGTGCCACGAGGCCTCCGTCGGATCCAGCACCGTGTCGAACATGCGGGGCAGCTTCGCCTCGGTGTCGTGGATGACGATGTACTCGATCTTCTGGTCGCTGGGCCGGTCGGCGAGGTCGTGGTTGCCGTACGCCCCGTCGTCGTCGATCTGCTCGTACGGCGCGCTGAGCCAGTCGCAGGACACCTCAGCGGGGCACTCGACCTCCTTTGACCGGCGTGCCGGCTGCGGAGCGGCGATGCGCGGGCGTACCCCGGGGCTGGCGGCGAGGGCGACGTGCTGTCCCTCGGCGGTGGTACGCCGCGCCCCCTTGCGGATGACGTCGAAGACGTCGTTCGCGTACGTCGCCGCCGTCGTGAGGTCAGCGGTGCCCGGATAGCGCTTCACCGCCTCCCACCAGTCCGCCGGGTTGTCGCTCAAGGGCTTGCCGAGCTGTCGCTGCAGGGCCGCCAGAAGTGCGGTGCCGCCCCGGACGTTGGCGACGGCGTCCGTGCGCAGACGCACGGCCGGGACCTCGATCAGCTGCGCGGCACGCTCCAGATCCGCCGGCTGCACGGCGTGGTCGACAGTGGCTTCGTCCTGCGGCGGCGGAGCGGCCTTCTCCTTGCCCTTGCGCGGCCGGGTGTCGAGGTCGGGCGGGGTCAGCGGCCCGGCCGCCGCTGCCGGTGGGCGCAGCCGGGCGGTGTCCAGCAGGTGCATCGGCCCGTAGCCGCCGGCGACGCTGGGGGCACCCGGATGGGCGTCCCAGCGCGTCTGCACGTAGGACACGCTCATCACCACGCTGCGCGGCACGTGGTACTCGCGGGCGGCGTCCTCGAAGGCATCCTGCAGCCGCTGCTCCGGTGATCCGTCCTCGCCGGACATCGGGATGAGCAGCAGCGGTGCCAGCACCGCCGCCGACGCGATCACGCAAGCCGTTCGGCGGTACCCGCGGAGGGCGTTGGGAACACGTGGGGTGGCCGGTCTTCTCATTGCACGGTTCTCCAGACATGCTCGTCACCACCAGGACAAGGCAGTTGTCCCGGACGCCACCCCTGGTACGTTTCCGTGCTTGGCGCGCCACGTCGCGCCAAGGGTCACCGGGGTGGCCGAGCGATCGGGCAGAGGCCACTCGGTCGGCGGCGTGCGGCTCAGTCCTCGACCGGGTCCACCTGCCAGTCGGGATGACCGGGCATGGGCGGGGTGTCCGGCCCGTACAGCCACGGGGTCAGAAAGGGTCTCAGATCCTCGCCCGCGACCTGGGACGCCAGCGCGACGAAGTCCCGGGTGCCGGCCGCCCGGCCCCGGTACTTCGTCACCCAGGACCGCTCGATCCGGTCGAAGGTCTCGGCGCCGACCTTCTCCCGCAGCGCGTAGAGCACCAGGGCCGAGCCGTCGTAGCGCATCACCTTGAACAGCGTCGGCTCCGTGGGCTCGGCGGGCGCTCCCTCGTCGTGCCGCCACTGGTCGTGCTGCTCGTACGCCGCCCGCATCGCCGACTCCAGGCCGACACCGCCGTGCTCGTCGGAGTACAGGCGCTCGTAGAAACGGGCGTGACCCTCGCTCAGCCACAGGTCGGACCAGCGCCGGATGGCCACGCTGTCACCCGTCCAATGGTGTGTCAGCTCGTGCACCAGATTGCGTTCGGCGTCCACCCGGTCGCCCAGCAGGTCCTCCTTCGGCACCACGGACAGCGACTGCGTCTCCAGTGCCACGGGCAGCTCGGTGTCGCCGACCAGCACGCCGTAGCGGCGGAACGGATAGGGGCCGAGCCGCCGTTCCAGCCAGGTCAGGTGCTCCGGGGTGAGTGAGCGGTAGGCCTCGGTGTCCTCGACCAGATCCTCGGCGACCACGTCCCGTACGGGTAGCCCGTGCGGACCGGTGCCGTCGAGGAACGCGAACCGGCCGATCGCCAGCTGGACCAGCTGTGCGGCGATCGGCTGCTCGGAGTCGTAGGTCCAGCGGGTGCGTCCGTCGGGTCGCCGGGCACGGTCGACGAGCCGGCCGTTGGCGACCGCGCCGAGTCCCGCAGGGGTGGTGATGCGGAAGGTCACCGGGGCCCGCAGGCTCGGGTGGTCGTTCGCCGGGAAGATCATTTTCGCGCCGTCGGGCTGTGCGCAGACCACGGTCCCGTCGGACGTGGGTACCCAGCCGTAGTCCTGGATCGCGTCGTCGCGGTGCCGGCGCTGCGCCGGATCGGCGGTGTAGTCCACGCGCACGGTGAACGCGCCGCCACGGGAGATCGGTTTCGCTGGGGTGACGACGAGTTCGTCGCCGTCGCGTACGGCTCGGGCCGGCACGCCGTCGACCGTGACCCGGTGCAGTGCGTTGCCGGCGAAGTCCAGGTCGAAGCGGGACAGGGCCTGGGTCGCGGTGGCGCTGATCACGGCGTCCGCGGCGAAGGGTGTCCGGGGTGCCCGCCAGTCGAAGTCGAGCGTGTAGCGGCGGATCGTATAGCCGCCGTTGCCCGCGAGCGGCATCAGCGGGTCGCCGATGCCCGGCGCGCCGGGCGCGGGGGCCGGGCCGGACGAGGCCGGGTCCACCGCGGCCGTGCCCGAGGAGGCGGCCGGGCCGGGTGCGGGCGAGCGGTGGGATCCGTGCGGGAGCACGCCGGCGAGAACGGCCGCACCGGCGACCGTGCCGGTCCCGGCGAGGACGAGGGCCAGTGCAGCGCGACGGGTGCGCAGGAGGCGACGGGCACGCAGGAGGTGCCGGGTGTGCAGGAGCTGACGTGCAGGCAGGAGGTGACGAGCGTGCAGGAGGTGTCGGGTGTGCAGGAGGTGGCGAGCGTGCAGGAGGTGGCGAGCGCGGAGGAGGTGACGGGGACGCACCTGCCGGGGATCTCGGTGTGCCGATCGCCTGAGCGACACCTTGGTGATCTCCATGGCGGAACTATGTCAGCATGATGTGCTTATAGGACTGAATGCGACGTTGCCGCGCGCCCGCATGGGGTAATGCCGTGCCGACCGCAGTGTTGTCGTTCCCCCGCCCGGGGCAATGCCGTGCCGACCGCCGTGTTGTCGTTTCCTCGCGCGGGATGATGCCGTGCCGACCGCCGTGTTGTCGCGTGCCTGCGCGGGGCGGGGCGGACCTGTATGCCGCCTGCGCCTCGAGTCGCCGCGCGTCGGTGCGGGGTGGCCGTCCTGGATGCGGTGCTGTCGCACGTCCGTGCGGGGCGATGCGGCCGTTGGTCCTGCGGTCCGGATCACGCCGCGCGCTTCGGCCGGTCTGCCCGTTGCGGACGGCGGCCGGCACGCCGTAGAACACCGGCCATGAGAAGACGGATCGTCATGTCCATGCTCGCCGGGGCGGCCCTCCTGGCGGGCACGCTCTTCGGCGCCGGAACCCCTGCCGCGCGCGCGGCGGACGCCCCCGCCGAGTTCGGCTCCGACTGGCACGACCCGGTGACCGCGGCACCGCCGCCCGACCGGCCGCACACCCGGTCCTGCCAGGTCACGCTCGCCGACACCCGCTTCCGCGACTTCACCCCGTACCGGGGCACGTACGCCCCGCCCAAGGGCTGCGGCGACCGCTGGAGCAAGGTGGTCCTGCGCCTGGACGGCAAGGTCAAGGGCCGCCAGTACGACCGGCTCGGCTATCTGCACGTCGGCGGGGTCGAGATCCTGCGCACGTCCACACCGGAGCCCTCGCCCGACGGCATCGAGTGGCACGTCGAGAAGGACGTCACCCGGTACAGCGACACCTTCCGCGGCGCACGGGACGTCGAGATGCTCATCGGCAACGTCGTCGACGACACCTACACCGGGGTCATCGACGTGCACGTCACCCTGACCTTCTACGCGGGCCGTCCCGAGAGTCCCGGGCCCGACCGCGTCCTCACCCTCGCCGACACGCCCGAGGGCACCACCCTCACCACCCCGCGCAACAGCGAGCGGATCGTCGCCGAGGTGTACGCGACCGGATCGGGCGGCGGCTGCGAGGAGTTCTGGTACCTGACCGTGGCCGACCCGGCGGCCTACTCCTGCAAGGCCGACCACGGGCCCTACCGCGAGGTGCAGATCAAGGTCGACGGCCGACTGGCCGGCATCGCCGCGCCGTTCCCGAACGTCTGGACCGGCGGCTGGTCGAACCCCTTCCTCTGGTACGTGCTCCCGGCGCCCCGCGCCTTCGACGTACGGCCGATCGAGTACGACCTGACGCCCTTCGCCGGCCTTCTCGACGACGGCCGCCCGCACCGCGTCGAGGTCTCCGTCGCCGGCGTGCCCGCGGGCCAGTCCGGCTGGAGCACACCGGTGAACGTACTGGTCTGGCGGGACGCGCACCGGACGCACCTCAGCGGCGCACTGACCGCGCACAGCGCGACGGACGTCGCGAACTCCTCCACCCTCACGCCCGGTTCGGTCAACCGCGTGGACACCGAGGCCGGGCACCGGCTCACCGTCTCCGGTTACCTCGACACCTCGCACGGCCGAGTGACCACCACCGTCAGCCGGACACTCGCCCACACCTCCGCACACCGCTGGACCGACGGCGAGACCATGGACGGGCTCGACGCGACCTGGACCGACGACGAGACCGTCACCGTCGGCGGACACGGCCCCGCGCGGACGGCCCGCACGCACCGGACGTACACGATGAACGGCGCCACGACCATCGGCTCGGACGGCCGGCTGCGCACCGCGCTGATCCTCGGCGACCGAGCCTCGGTCGTGGAGCGGCGCGACGGCCGGCGCACCGTGTGGTCCCGGTTCGACGACACCTACCGCGGCGATGCGGCGTACGCACTCGACGTGCCGCGCGACCAGCGGCACGCGGTGGGCACTTCGACCGAGCGCTATCGGCTCCACGGCTCCGAGGGGTGCTACGACCACACGCTGACCACGGCCCAGGGAACGCTGACGCAGGATCGCCAGCGCTGCTGATCCGCGGGAACGGGGCCGGTCGGCCGGGGTGGGGCCGTGGCGTGGGCCCCCGTCGTTCAGTGGCGGTCGGGTGGCCCCCGGCCGTTCAGCGGCGCTTGGGTGGGCCCCGGCCGCTCAGCAGCGCTTGGGTGGGTCCCCGTCGATCAGCGTGTCCAGCAGCACGCCGAGTACCTGGCGTTCCTTCTCCGTCAGGGGCGCGAGTATCTCCTCGGCCGCCGAGCGGCGGGCGCCGCGCACCTCGGCCAGGGTCGAGCGCCCGTCGTCCGTCAGCTCGATCCGGGTCACGCGCCGGTTCGCCGGGTCGGGCACCCGCCGCACCTTGCCGTTCGCCTCCAAGCCGTCCACCAGTGTCGTCACCGCACGGGGCACGACCTCCAGGTGCTCGGCGAGGTCGGCCATGCGCGGAGGAGAACCGTAGTGCGCGAGGGTGCGCAGCAGCCGGGACTGCGCCGGGGTGACACCCAGGTCACGCTGTTGCAGATGGCGCTTCTGGATCCTGTGCACCCGGCGGGTCAGCCGCAGCAACTGCTCGGCGAGCGGGCCGTCCGGATCGGGGGTGGTCATGCGGGAACAATATCAGGATGCCGTTCATTGTGAGTATAGGTAACAATGAGCTAAGATCCGTTCTGGCCTCGTCGGCCGGCCCCTGGCCGACGCCCGTCCCCCCGTAGGAGCCCATGAACCCCGACCGTGAATCTTCCTGGACCCCACCTGCCGATGCCGGCGCGCAGCCGCGGCAGGTGCGCCGCATCCTGCACCTCTTCCGTCCCTATCGCGGGCGGCTCGCGATCGTCGGCCTGCTGGTCGGTGCCTCCTCGCTGGTGTCGGTGGCCACGCCGTTCCTGCTGAAGGAGACCCTGGACGTCGCGATTCCGCAGGGCCGCACCGGCCTGCTGAGCCTGCTCGCGCTCGGCATGATCCTCAGCGCCGTCCTGGCCGGCGTCCTCGGCGTGCTGCAGACGCTGATCTCGACCACCGTCGGCCAGCGCGTCATGCACGACCTGCGCACAGCCGTCTACGGCCGGCTGCAGCGCATGTCTCTGGCCTTCTTCACCCGCACTCGCACCGGTGAGGTGCAGTCCCGCATCGCCAATGACATCGGCGGGATGCAGGCCACCGTCACCTCGACCGCCACCTCCCTGGTCTCCAACGCCACCAGCGTCGTCGCCACGATCACCGCCATGATCGCGCTCGACTGGCGGCTCACCATCGTCTCGCTGCTCCTGCTGCCGGTGTTCGTGTGGATCAGCCGCCGCGTCGGCAACGAACGCAAGAGAATCACCACCCAGCGGCAGAAGCAGATGGCCGCGATGGCCGCCACCGTCACCGAGTCGCTCTCCGTCAGCGGCATCCTGCTGGGCCGCACCATGGGCCGATCCGACTCCCTCACCTCGTCGTTCGCCGAGGAGTCCGAGCGCCTGGTCGACCTGGAAGTGAAGTCGAACATGGCGGGCCGCTGGCGTATGGCCGTGATCACGATGGTCATGGCGGCGATGCCCGCCGTCATCTACTGGACCGCGGGGCTGGCCCTCCGGGTCGGCGGACCCGAGGTCTCCCTCGGCACCATCGTCGCCTTCGTATCGCTCCAGCAGGGCCTGTTCCGCCCGGCCGTCAGCCTGCTCGCGACAGGCGTCCAGATCCAGGCCTCGCTCGCCCTCTTCCAGCGCATCTTCGAGTATCTGGACCTGCCCATCGACATCACCGAACGCGAACAGCCCATCCGCCTCGACCGGATCAAGGGCGAAGTCCGCTTCGAGGACGTGGAGTTCCGTTACGACGCCGACGGCGCGGCCGGACCGGTCCTCGACGGCGTCGACGTCACCGTGCCCGCCGGGGGCAGTCTCGCCGTCGTCGGCCCGACCGGGGCCGGCAAGTCCACGCTGGGCTGCCTGGTGCCCCGCCTCTACGACGTCACCGGCGGCCGCGTCACCCTGGACGGCGTGGACGTCCGCGACCTCGACTTCGACACCCTCGCCCGCGCGGTCGGCGTCGTCTCGCAGGAGACGTACCTCTTCCACGCCTCGGTCGCCGACAACCTGCGCTTCGCCAAGCCGGACGCCACCGACGAGGAACTGCGCGCGGCGGCCGAGGCGGCACAGATCCACGACCACATAGCCGCACTCCCCGACGGCTACGACACCGTCGTCGGTGAACGCGGCCACCGATTCTCCGGAGGTGAGAAACAGCGTCTGGCCATCGCCCGCACCATCCTGCGCGACCCGCCGGTCCTCATCCTCGACGAGGCCACCAGTGCGCTCGACACCCGCACGGAGGCCGCCGTCCAGGACGCCATAGACGCCCTGTCGGCCGACCGTACGACGCTCACCATCGCCCACCGGCTGTCCACCGTCCGCGGTGCCGACCAGATCGTGGTGCTGGACGCCGGGCGCGTTGCGGAGCGGGGGACGCACGAAGAACTGCTGGAGCTGGACGGCCGCTACGCGGCCCTGGTGCGCCGGGACGCGCAACTGGAACCGGCCGGCTGACGCAGCGATCGCCAAACTGAACATATGCCGGGTTTGCAGGGATATGCGTACTACCGTTCCCGCATGCAGACGAACACTCCGCCACGGAGCATGATCCGGCTGACCCGTCGAGGCAGACTCGCCTTCGTCGTGGCCGGCGCCGTCATGGTCGGCACCGCCGTGGCGGTGCCGCTGCTGATGCTGGGCACCGGTCACCAGGAGGTGAGGCCCGTCGCCCTGGTCATCCCGGCGGGCTGGCGCGCGAGCCAGGTGTACGACGCGGTCGACAAGGCCCTGAGTCTCCCTTCGGGCACCACCCGCAAGTCCATCGGCAAGGCCGGTCTGAAACTGCCGGGCGAGGCGGGGGGCAATCCGGAGGGCTATCTGTTCCCCGCGACGTATCGGCTGCAGAAGGGTGCGACGCCCGAGTCCCTGCTGCGGGCCATGGTCGCCACCGCGGAGAGGAAGTTCACCGCGGCGCCGGCCGCGGCCGGAGCGCCGCGCACCTCGATGAACCTCTACCAGGCGATCACCATCGCCAGCATCATCCAGGCCGAGGGCGTGAGGAAGGCGGACATGGGCAAGGTCGCCCGGGTCATCGTCAACCGGCTGGAGCGCGGTATGCCGTTGCAGATGGACTCGACCGTCAAGTACGCGCTCAACCGCGGCACCGGCCACACCAGCCAGGACGACATCAACGTCGAGAGCCCGTACAACTCCTACCAGCGCATGGGCCTGCCGCCGACGCCGATCGACAGTCCCGGCGAGGAGGCGATGCGCGCCGCCTTCAACCCGCCGCAGGGCAACTGGCTGTACTTCGTGACGGTCAAGCCCGGAGACACCCGCTTCACCGACGACTACGCGACCCACATGCGCAACGTGGCGGAGTTCAACGCGCTCCAGCAGGGCACGGCACAGAGTCAGAGCCCGCGGGAGTCTCCGGCCCCCTCGTAGCCCGCGGCCGGCTGAGCCGACAGGGCGTCAAGCGGCGACCTGCCGCCCCTCGGCCATCAGCCGCCCGATGTCCCGAACGGCCGCGCGACCGGCCCGGTTCGCGCCGATGGTGCTGGCCGACGGCCCGTAACCCACGAGGTGGACGCGCGGATCGGCCGCCGCGCGGGTGCCCTCGAGACGGATGCCGCCGCCCGGCTCGCGCAGTCGCAGCGGAGTGAGGTGGTCGAGCGCGGCCCGGAATCCGGTCGCCCACAAAATCACGTCCGCGTCCACGTGCCGGCCGTCGTTCCAGGCCACGCCGTCCGGGGTGATCCGGTCGAACATCGGCCGGCGGTCCAGGACACCGTCCGCGAGGCCCTGCCGTACGGCGTCGGTCAGTGGCAGTCCCGTGACCGCGACCACGCTGCGCGGGGGCAGCCCCCTGCGCACGCGCTCCTCCACCAGCGCGACCGCGGCCCGGCCGGCCTCCTGGTCGAACGGCCCTTCGCGGAACACCGGCGGCCGCCGGGTCACCCAAGTGGTCTCGGCCGCGTACGGGGCCAGCTCCAGCAGATGCTGGGTGCCCGAGGCGCCACCGCCGACGACCACGACCCGCAATCCGGCGAACTCCTCCGGGCCGGCGTACCGAGCGGTGTGCAACTGCCGTCCGCCGAAGGTCTCCTGGCCCGGGTAGCGCGGCCAGAACGGCCGGTCCCAGGTGCCGGTCGCATTGATCAGGCCCCGCGTCGACCAGACACCGTCCGAGGTCTCCACCCGCAGCCGCCCATCCTGGCCTTCGCGTACCGCCCGCACGTCCACGGGCCGCCGTACGCGCAGGTCGAAGGCGCGCTCGTACCGGTCGAAGTACTCGCGGATCACCTCCGCCGAGGGCCGGCCCGCATCGGCCTCCGTCAGCTCCATGCCGGGCAGCGAGTGCATCCCGTGCACCTTGCCGTAGGTCAGCGAAGGCCAGCGGAACTGCCAGGCGCCGCCCGGTCCGGGGGAGTGGTCCAGCACGACGAAGTCGCGGTCCGGCTCGAAACCGGTGCGCCGCAGGTGATAGGCGCTGGACAGACCGGCCTGACCAGCGCCGATGACGACCACCTCGACCTCGTGTGCTCCGTTCACGCCTCTCCCAACAGACGGCCGCGCACGGATCTTCCCGGCTCCCCGGCGCGCGCCGCACCACACGTGGCGGCGGCCCCGACGGACGCGTGCCGATCGACGCCGGCCGACGCCGATCGACGGTGCCCCGGTCAGCGGAGCACGGGTATCCGAGCCGGTCGTGCCGTCGGGTGTGAAATCCGGCGTATGGGTCAGGATGGGAGCATGTCAGATGCCCTCACCACTCGAATGCTGAGCGTCTCCACCGGGTCCCGGGAACGCGTCGTCGACCTCACCCAGGACTGCGAGGACTTCCTGCGGGAGGCGGCGGCCGGTCGCGACGGCCTCCTCAACATCTTCGTGCCGCACGCCACGGCGGGAATCGCCGTCATCGAGACCGGTGCCGGCAGCGACGACGACCTCCTCGCCGCCCTGCACACCCTGCTCCCCGCCGACGACCGCTGGCAGCACCGGCACGGCAGCCCCGGGCACGGCCGCGACCACGTCCTGCCGGCCTTCGTACCACCGCATGCCACCCTCCCGGTGATCGCCGGCCACCTGGAACTGGGCACCTGGCAGTCCGTGTGCCTGGTGGACACCAACAGGGACAACCCCGACCGCCGGGTGCGGCTGTCGTTCCTCGGGTAGTCGGCGGGCCGTCGACCCGGATAAGGCAAGCGTTCGACGATGACCGGTGGGCGGGGCCCCGGGGAAGGCGCCGGATGAGGTCTTCCACGCGTCGGCGGACTACAGTGCCCATCCTCACCTCAGAGGAACCGGGCGACCTGACCGGCGAAGACAGCGAGACCAAGTGGCAGCCGACTTCGACCGGTTGAGGTGAACGCCCCCAGGGGGGATCGGCGGCGCCGCGCCGCCGTGCCTCCGCCGAGGCCCCGGAGGGGAAAGGCTCTCTCTCCGCGCCCGTGCCTCGCGCCGGTACTCATCGACGCGCCCTGTACCGGGGGATACTGGACCGCCCTAGGCGGGGAACGACGAAAGGAACGCCGAGAACGATGCAGCACCTGGCCGCCGGGGCTCACGGACCGTCTCCGGCGATCGACGTCGTCTTCGCCGTGGGAGGAGTGGTCGCCCTGTGGTGCGGCCTCAGTTGGGCCTTCGATGTGCGCGGGATCACCACGCGCAGGGTCGAGCGGATGCGGCGCAGGAGCGAGGAGGCGTCGATGGCCATGGGCCGTCTCGGCGGGGCTCCGACCTTTTTCGCGACATCCGGGTACGTGCGGTTCCTGGGAAGCGTCATGGCGGGTGCGGGACTTCTCATGCTCACCGCGGCCTATGCGCTGTGGCATCTGAACTGAGCCTCCCGCGCGGTGCGGGAGCACGTCCGGTGGGCCGTCTTCCGCACCTGTTCGGCGGCCGTCGCGGGCGGCCTGGGCCCTGCTCCGCTCAGTTCCGCGGCGGTCCGTGGCGGCGGGAGGGCCCCGGTCCCGGCGCGGCCGGGAGCGGGGCAGGGATCAGGCCGAGTCGCTGGGCGCGTAGTACGGTGCCGACGCGGTCGCGGGTGCCCAGCTTGCGATAGACGTTCTCGACGTGTTTGTGCACCGTACGGACCGAGATACCGAGGCGGCGGCCGATGGTGTCGGCGGTGAGCGCCTCGGCGAGCAGCAGCAGGACCGTGGTCTCGCGAGGTGTCAACGCACAATCGGCCGCCCGCCGGTCCGGCGCCGCCCCCGGACCGAGCGACCGCCGCCACTCCTCCAGCAACTGCCGCTGCCGCTCGACGGCGGCCAGCAGTGGCTGCGCGCGCTCCGCCATGACGAGGTGGTCGTCGCTGAAGTCCGTACCGGATCGGTACACGAGGCACCCGGTGATCGGCGTCGTGCTCCCCGGCAGGGGTACGCCCAGCACGTGATCGACGTCCAGAACGGCACCGAGCAGGCGTGCCGTCCGGCTCTCCGGCCAGCGGCGGCCCGCCGCCCGGCGGGCGCTGACCGGGGTGCGGTCGCTTCCGGCCGCGTAACGCCGGGCGAAGGGGTAGCCCGCGCGGAACAGCCGCAGGTCCGCCTCGTCGAGCCGGTCCAGAGGAGCGGCGGCAGCGCCGGGCGTGATGCCGAAACCGCCCTCGTTCTCGGTCCAGTCGCCGAGTTTGTGGACGACCGCCTCGCCTCCGCACAGGCCGGCCAGTGCGTCGGCGACCAGCGGCCACAGCCGCGCGGGCTCCCGTTCGTGCAGCGCGGCCACGGCGACGGCCGTCATGCGCTCGTAAGCCCTGTCCAGCTCCACGTGTCCTCTCCGCTCGGCCTCCGACTCGTGTGCACGGCCTTCGCGCCCCGTACGTACCTCTACGCATACCCCTCTCGGCCCGGGCTTGGCACACTTCATCCGGGACACCGGCCTGCTCGGACGTATGCCGGGCGCGCGTCGACGTACGTCGGGCGCGCGTCGGGCCCATGTCGGACGGGCCGCCGGCACGGGGGAACGGCGGCCCGGCCGGTGTCACCCCACCCCGGGCCCTCGGCCTTCCTGCGCCCGCGCCTCTGCCGCCGGCGCCTCATGCCCGATGCGCCCGCGCCTCTGCCGCCGGCGCCTCATGCCCGATGCGCCCGCGCCCCTGCCGCCGGCGCCTCATGCCGCATGCGCCCGCGCCCCTGCCGCCCGCACCCCTGCGGCATGCACCCGTGCCGCCCGCGCCTCCTGCCTCCGTACCCGCCGGCCCGCGTGCTCCCCCACCCGGCGGGCCAGGTCTCACCGCTCACGACGCGACGCCCCCACCGCCTTGTGGTTCGGCGGCAGGGGCGTCGGCAGCGAGAGGCACCGTGGCGGCGCTCGGTGTCAGGGGCGCGACTTCTCGTCGCGCTCGGCGTTCTTCTTCTTGATCCGCGCGCCTTCCTTGCGAACCTCGGCCTGCGTGGCGCGCTCCTTCTCCAGCCACTCGGGCCGCTCCTGCTTGAGCGTCTCGATCTGCGCCGTGGTCAGCGGCTCGGTGACCCCGCCGCGCGCGAGACCGGCGATGGACACGCCCAGCTTCGCCGCGACCACGGGGCGCGGGTGCGGGCCGTTCTCCCGCAGCTCGCGCAGCCACTCCGGCGGATCGGCCTGCAGTTCGTTCAGCTCGGCGCGCGAGACCACACCCTCCTGGAAGGTGGCGGGGGTGGCGGGGAGATACACACCCAGCTTCTTCGCCGCGGTCGCGGGCTTCATCGTCTGGGTGCTCTGCTGCGAACTCATGAGGTCAAGGGTATCGGCCGCGTGCGGGCGGGCCGACCACGGCCGGTAGCCTGGCCTGGTGACAGGCTCGGAAGAACCACCACCGTCGTTCCGGCTCGCGTACGCCCCCGGAGTGACACCCGCCAAATGGGTGAAGGTGTGGAACGAGCGCCTGCCCGACATCCCGCTCACCCTCGTCCAGGCAGCCGCCGCGGAGGTGCCCGAGCTGCTCCGCGAGGGTGACGCCGACGTGGGTCTGGTAAGGCTGCCCGTGGACCGCACCTTCTTCAGCGCGATCCCGCTGTACACCGAGACCACGGTGGTGATCGTCCCCAAGGACCACTTGATCACGGCGGTGGACGAGGTCACCCTCGCCGACCTCGAGGACGAGGTGTTGTTCCACCCCCTCGACGACGTGTTCGACTGGGACAGCCCACCCGGCGAGCCGGCCTTCGAGCGGCCCGCGACGACACCGGACGCCGTCGAACTGGTGGCGGCGAACGTCGGCCTCCTGGTCGTGCCGCAGTCCCTGGCCCGCCTTCACCACCGCCGGGACCTCACCTACCGCCCGGTCAGCGACGCCCCTCGCTCGAGCGTCGCCCTGTCCTGGCCGGAGGAGGCCACCACCGATCTGGTGGAGGAGTTCATCGGCATCGTGCGCGGCCGCACGGTCAACAGCACGCGGGGCCGTACGCAGGCGAAGGCCGGCGCCGAGCAGCAGGGCAAGCAGGCGGAACCGGGGAGCACCCGGCAGAAGAAGCCGGCCGGCGCGAAGGCGGCGGGACCGAAGGCCGGGGGATCGAAGGCCGGGGGATCGAAGGCGACCGGCGCGAAGGCGGCGGGCCGCGGCGGCCGCGGCCGCACAGGGTCGGGGGGCGGCAAGCCGGCCAGACGCGGGAAGCCGCGCCGCAGCTCCTGAGAGGGGCCGCCTCCCGTCGTGGACTCGCGGGGGCCGGCCGCTCCCTCTCCCCGGCTCTCGCGGCACCGGAGCCGGCCGCCACCCTCGCGGAACCCGGCGGGACATGGGCCGCGCCCCAGGCGTCTCAGGCGCTGGGGCCGACTCTCTCCTCGGTCCCGCCCTCTTCCGCGCCCCGGACCGGCTCGGCGTTCCCCTCCGGTTCCGGGTGCGCATGGCGTTCGCGCAGGTCGGCGATGGCCAGTAGCAGGGCGATCAGGATGATGCCCACGGCGGTGAGCAGGCCGAGCTGAATCGCCGCGGCGGGGCGCCCGTGGTTCGCCAGGTGCGCGAAGTACACCGCGCCGACGACTGCGATCCCGGCCGCCGATCCGACTCGCTGGCCCGTCTGCAGAACACCGCCGGCCGCACCGGCACGGTGCACGGGAACCCGGGTGAGGGTGAGGGTGGTGTTCGGGGACACAGCCACTCCCGAGCCGATGCCTCCGACGAGCAACGGCAGCGCCGCGGCCCATCCCACCTCCGGGCCGGGCACCAGTTGCACCGCCGCTACCACCCCGAGCAGCCCGATCGCCACCCCGCTCAGACCGACGACCACAAGCTTGCGGCCGAACCGCGCCACCAGTCGTGCCCCGACGGCGGCCCCGATCGCCGACGCGGCCGCGAACGGCAGGACGGTGACACCCGCCGCCAGCGCGCTGTAGCCCACGATGTTCTGCAGGTACAGGGTGAAGACGAAGAACACCGTGGTGAAGCCGGCGAAGTAACTGAGACTGATCAGCGCGCCGAGCGTGAACGAGCGCAGCGAGAACAGCGCCAGGTCCACCAGCGGAGCCGCTCCGCGCCGCGCCTGCCGCCGCTCCCAGGCCCAGAACGCGCCCAGCAGCAGCGCGGCCACCGGCAGCAGCGCCCATTTCTCCCGTCCGGTCCACTGCTGCTCCTGCACCAGGGGCAGCATCAGCGCGAGCACACTCGAGCCGAGCAGCAGCACCCCGACCGGATCGAACTGCTCGCGTTTCCCCGTCGACGCCGGGAACCGGGGCAGCAGCCGGAGCCCCGCGGCGAAGGCGGCCACCCCGATCGGCAGGTTGACGAAGAACACCCAGCGCCAGCCGTCGTCCGAGCCGACGGCGTTGATCAGCACGCCGCCCGCCAGCGGCCCGGTCGCCGTCGACACGCCGATGACGCTGCCGAGCCGGCCGAAGGCCTTGGCCCGCTCGGCCCCCTGGAACATCTGCTGGATCAGACCCGAGGTCTGCGGCGCGACCATGCCCGCCGCCGCGCCCTGGATCAGCCGGAACAGCACCAGCCAGGAGGCGCTGGGGGCGAGACCGCACGCCGCCGAGGCCACCGTGAACACCGCGAGCCCGCACAGGAAGGCCTGGCGCCGTCCGCGCATGTCGCCGAGCCGGCCCGCCGGTACCAGCGCGAGCCCGAAGGTCAGCGCGTACCCGGAGACCACCCACGACTGGGCGGCCTCGGAGGCTCCGAGACCCCGCTCCATGGAGGGCAGCGCCACGTTCACGATCGAGGTGTCGAGCAGCGAGATGAAGCCCGCCGTCAGACAGACCCCGAGCGCCTTCCACCGCCGGTCGTCCGGGGCGGGCGGGGCTTGGTCTGTGATCATGCGGTCACGCTATGCAGCCATGGCCCCCCACGCACGCAGAACCACCGCGCGTCACCCCTGGTGGCGTCCAGCAGTTCCTCCGTCGAGGTGCGCAGGCCGTAGCGCCTTGCGCCAGAGCGGCACCGTCTCCCATGCGGTCCACGATGCCCGGGGTCAGGTGCGGGCCGCCCGGCCGACCGACTCCACCAGTGGCAGCAATCGGTACGGGACGCGTTCGCGCAGCGCCACCTCGGTACGGGTGCGCACCACGCCCGGGAGGCTGATCAGCTTCTGGATCACGTCCTCCAGATGCGCGTTGTCCCGTCCGACCACCCGGGCGAGCATGTCGCCGCCGCCCGTGATCGAGAAGGCCTCCACGATCTCGGGCACGGCCGCCAGTGCGTCGCCCACGTCGTCGAGATGACCCTGGGTGACCTCGATGTGCACGAAAGCCAGCACCGGGTGGCCGAGGGCGGCGGCGGAGAGGGACGGGCCGGTGCCGGTGATCACACCCTCCCGGTCCATCCGGTCCAGGCGTGCCTGGAGTGTGCCGCGGGCGACGCCCAGGATGCGGGCGTACTCGCGCACGCTGGTGCGCGGCTGCTCCAGGAGCAGCCGCAGGATACGGGTGTCGAGTTCGTCCACGGCCATGATCTACGACTGTACCAATGGCTCAGCGGCGGGTCGGCGCCACGTCGAGCCCCACCTGCTCCGTTGGTATTCCGGCCGCCCTCCGTAGAAGCTCATCTATGTGCCAATGGTCCATTGAGGAGGGCATCACTTGAGCCACTGAGGTCGGAGGTGGTCTCATGGGCGTGTCGATGGCGCTGCGGACCCCGCGGCGCCTTTTCTGTGCCGTGTTCCATGGGGAGGGCAGCAGTGCTGAAGAGGGTGTTCGTGGCTCCGGACCCGGGACGGGCGCGCCTGCGCTTCGCCGCGCGGGCCGTCCTCGGCATCGGGCTGGCCGTCATGGTCTGTCTGCTGGCAGGACACTCCCTCGCCGGTGCGGTCACCGGCGGCCTCGCCGCGCTGCTCGCGCTGTTCACCGTCACCGACCCGACCGTGCGCGGACAGGCGGTCACCACCGCCCTGCTGCCCGCCGTGGGTGTGCCGGTGCTCGCCACGGCGGCCGGACTGCACGACCAGCCCGTGGCCCGAGACCTTGCCTTTCTGGCCGTCGTAGGTGCCGGCGTGTACGCGCGGCGCTGGGGCCCGCGCGGGCACAGCCTCGGCGTGTTCGCCTTCATGACCTTCTTCGTGGCCCAGTTCCTGCACGCCACCGTGGCCCAGCTGCCCGAGCTGTACGCCGCCCTCCTGCTGTCGGTGCTCAGCGCCGCCGCGGTCCGCTTCGGCGTGTGGTGCTACGAGCGCCGGCTGCCCCCGGCCGCCGTCCCCGTCCCGCCGGCCGGAGCCGGGCTGGCCAGGGTCACCACCCGGCAGGCGGTCCAGGCGACGGCGGGCGCCGGATTCGCGCTGGTCGCCGGCCAGCTGGTGTCCGGACAGCGCTGGTACTGGGCCGTCGGCGCCACCTGGTGGATCTTCGTCAACACCGCCTCGCGCGGGGAGACCCTGGTACGCGGCTTCCGGCGCGTCCTCGGCACCTTGATCGGCATCGGCCTGGGCTTCCTCGTCGCCGTCCCCGTGCACGGCGCGGCCGTCCCTACGGCCGTCCTCGTGGCCGTCGCCGTCTTCGGCATCTTCTACACGGCCGCCGTCTCCTACACCTGGATGATGCTCTGGGTGACCCTGCTCGCCGAGCTGCTCTACGGTCTCCTCGGCGTCCTCAGCCCGGGCCTGCTCGCCCTGCGCCTCACCGAGACCGGTGTGGGCGCGCTCGGCGCCGCCCTCGCCGTGCTGTTCGTGCTGCCGGTCACCACGCACGCCACCACCGACGCCTGGATCCAGCGCGCCCTGCGCTGTGTGCACGCCTGCACGGGCGAGGCCGCGGCCCGGCTCGCGGGCTCGGCCACGGCCGACCCGGCGCCGCGCGTGGCCGAACTGGAGCAGCTCCTCGGCCGGGTCCGGCTCTCGGTGGCGCCCCTGGTGCACCCGCTGAACCCGATGCCGGTCCGCAAGCGGCGCGCCCGCCGGGTCCTCGCCCTCCTTGACGACTGCGCCCGCGAGATCCGCGGCCTGGTGGCGATCGCCGCCGATCCCGTGGCCTCCCACGACGCCCGCCTGGCCGCCGCCTGCTGGCGCGTGGAGAGCGCCGTCGAGGCTCTGACCGCGGGCGGCGCGCAGCCGCGGCGGCGCCTCGCCGAAGCTCCCGACGAACCCGCGCTGGCGCATCTGCACGGTCTGGAACGCGCCCTCGCCGACCTGGCCGAGCCGCTGCGCACGCCTTCCGGATCGCGACTGGTCGGGGCCTGAGGGGCGGATCCCGTGGGCACCGGAACGCGCGGCAATCGGACGGTTCCGTGAAGAACCGCCCCGTCACCCCGTCTCTTGGTCTAGACCGCACGTGATCGACTGCTACCGTCTGCCCCGGACCGGCTCCACCGGCTCCACCGGCTCCACCCAGGCTCGACCGAGAGGGGACAGCGTTGGCACAGGACGGCAGGGCGGACAGGCTCCGGGCGTTCATCGGCTCGTTCACGGCGGCCGGCGGACCCGGACTGGTGACCGCCGAGGTCGCGCCGGACGGCGGGGCCCTCAGCCTCGTGGCCGCCGTGAAGGACGTACCCGACCCCTCGTACCTGGCCGTGGCGCCCGGGGGCCGCACGCTGTACGCGGTCAGTGAGACGGCCGAGGGGGCCGTCGCCGCGTACCGCCTCGACGACCGGCCCGAACTCGCCGGGCCGCCCGTGCAGGTGGACGGCAGCGGACCCACCCACCTCAGCCTGTACGACGGTCACGTGCTGACCGCCAACTACGGCTCCGGCAGCGTCACCGCCGTCCCCGTGCGCCCGGACGGGCTGCTCGCGGCCAAGCCGTCCGGTGTCCTGCAGCACACCGGTTCGGGCCCGCACGACCGGCGCCAGCGCGGCCCGCACGCCCACCAGGTGCAGCCCGACCCCACCGGGCGGTGGGCGGTCAGCGTCGACCTCGGCACGGACTCGGTACGGGTGTGCGCCCTCGAGCGAGGCGCCCCCGTCCTGCACCGCGAGTTCGCCCTGCGTCCCGGCTCCGGGCCCCGCCATCTGGCCTTCCACCCGGGCGGCGAGCACGCCTACGTGGTCAACGAACTCACCCCGACCGTGACGGTGTGCCGCTGGGACGCGGCGGGCGGCGCCCTGAAGCCGCTGAGCGAGATCCCGCTGCTGCCGGGCGCCCCGGCCGGCGACGCCTACCCGTCGGGCATCGCGGTCTCGCCCGACGGCCGCTTCGTGTGGACCGCGACCCGCGGCGAGGACGTCCTGTCGGTCCTCGCCGTCGAGGGGGACGGCCTCCGGCTGACCGGCACGGTGCCCTGCGGCGGACACTGGCCGCGCGCGCTGACGGAGAACGGCGGGTACCTCTACGCGGCCAACGAGCGCTCCGGAGACGTGAGCTGGTTCGCCGTGGACGAGAGAACGGGACTGCCCCGCTACGACGGCGCCGTGCAGGTCACCGCGGCCTCCTGCGTCGTCTTCGGCTGATCGAGCCCGGCCGGCCGGGGATGGCCGGGAGACGGGCGGGGAATGGCCGGGAGACGGGCCGGAAACACGCCTGGAAAAGGCCCGCCTACTGGCCTAGAGAGGCACCACGAGGCGAGCCTTGTGGAGGGGGTGGGCAAGGGGCCTGGTCAGCGGCCGGAGCCGGGTCCGGCGGGGCGCCGGGGGGGCAAGCCTCACGTGCCTGGTCAGGGGCCGGCGGTAGGGCCCGAGAGGGCCGGAAAGGGCCCCGAGAGGGCCGGGAAGGGCCCCGAGAGGGCCGGGAAGGGCCCCGAGAGGGCCGGGAAGGGCCCCGAGAGGGCCGGGAAGGGCGAAGGGCCCGCTCCCGAGTACCGGAGCGGGCCCTGTGGCGTACCGAAGCCTCGTCCGGTCAGCGGACCGGCGCGCCCTGCGTCTGCTGCGGGGCGATGCCCAGCGCCGTCGTGTACTTCGCGAGCGCGAGCTTGCCGATCGCCGGGTACGCACCGAGCGCCTCGGCCGTGGCGCAGCCCGCCTCCTCGGCGGCCGCCGCGAGCAGCCCCGGGTCGATCTCGGGACCCACGAGGTACGGCGCGAGGGCCAGCTGCTGCGAACCGGAGGAGCGCAGTTGCTCGGCGACGGAGGAGATGGAGCCCTCCTGGTCCAGGGCCGCCGCCATCACGGGCACGGCGAGACGCGCGGCGAGCAGCATGCCGGTGATCCCGGCCGCCTGCACGGCCTCGTCGCCGCCCACGGAGGCCAGGATGATGCCGTCCGCGGCGGTGGCCACGGTGAACAGCCGGGCGCGGTCGGCGCGGGCCAGGCCCGCCTCGGACAGCCGCACGTGCAGCGCCTCGGCGAGCAGCGGGTGCGGGCCGAGGGCGTCGGTCAGCTCGGCGGCGACCCGGCTGTCCATCACCGACTGGCGGATCCGGCGGATCAGGGCATTGTCCGGGCCGGCCAGCAGCGGGACGACGACGGCGACGGGACCGTCGGGCTCCTTGACGTCGAGACCGGCGGCGACGGCCTGCTCGTAACGGGCGGTGCGCTCCCCGGCGGCACGGGCCAGCACGGACCGGAGCGTGAGGAACTCGGAGTCGTCCCCGTCCAGGTACCCGATCCGGGCATCCAGGCCGGGGAGCTCGGAGCGGGCGATGCTCACGACCTCCTCGGCGAGGCCGCGTGTGGCGGCGCTGGGCGCACCGGGCACCGCGAGGACGAGCGCGGGCGCGCCCTCGGGAGCCACCAGCGGTTCCGGGCGGCGGTGCCGTCCGGGCTGGCGGGGTCGCGGCATTCGTACTGGCAGGCCGGACGCGGGTCCAGTGGGGGAGCTCATGGCGCCGCATGTTACTGGCTTCTCCGGCCCTCCTGTTCGGGGAGGGTGCAGGTGAGCGGTATCCGTCCGGTTTTGTCTGATGAGTTACCCGCCGAGAGCGGGTGTTCCCGGCATGTGCCGGGAACATGTGCCATCGGCAGGATCAGTCGCCCTTTGTCCGGATCCCGGTTGCCGTGGCGCCGAGCACGCAGAGCATGGCGGGGTCGCCCGGCAGGGCGAGCCGGTCGGCAGCGAGGTCGAGGGCGATCCGGACCGAGCCGTGCAGGGGGTCGCCCCCGGCCGGCACCTGCCGTGCATGCGGCAGCCGGCTCGTGAACTCCTCGCGCAACGGCCGGAGAAGAGCTTCTCCCAGCTTGAACAGGCCTCCCGTGAGCGCCACGTCGGGCTCTCCGGCCGACGGGCACACGGCGGCGGCCGATTCGGCCAGGTGCCGGGCCGCCGTGCGCAGGATGCCGGCGGCGACCGGGTCGTGCGCGGCGCACGCGGCCACCCGGGGGGCGAAGGAGGCCAGCACGGCGGGCCGGTCCGTGCGCGGGTACAGCAGCCCGGGCAGCCCGGGCGGCGGGCCGAACTGCTCTTCCGCCCCGGCCAGCAGTGAGACGGAACCCCCGTCCCGGCCGTCGTACGCGCGCAGAGCCGCCTCCAGGCCGGCCCGTCCGATCCAGGCACCGCTGCCGCAGTCGCCGAGCAGGTGGCCCCAGCCGTCGGCCCGCCGCCAGCGCCGCAGATCGGTGCCGACGGCGATCAGTCCGGTGCCCGCGGCGAGCACCGCGCCCGGGCGGGGCCCGAGGGCACCGACGTAGGCGGTGACGGCGTCGGCGGCGAGCGCCATCCGCCGCACGCCCAGTTCCCGGACGAGGGCACCCGGCAGTTCGGCCCGCAGGGCGTCGCCCAGCGTGGCGAAGCCGGCCGCGCCGACGACGACCGTGCCCAGATCCTCCACCCTGGCCTCCGCGGCCGAGGCCCGGGCGAGAGGGAGGAGCTGTGCCATCAGATGGCCGGGATCGATGCCCCGCGCGCCCGTACGGACCGGTTCCCGGGTCTCCCGCTGGACCGAGGGCGCCCGCCCCGGGACGCCGACGACGACCCGGAGGCCGGACCCCCCGGAGTCCACGGCGAGATACCCCGAGGCGGTCACGGCAGACGCCAGTCCACCGGCTGCCCTCCCTGCTGGACCAGCAGGTCGTTGGCCTGGCTGAACGGACGCGAGCCGAAGAAACCGCGGTCGGCCGACATGGGTGAGGGGTGCGCCGACTCCACGGCCGGCAGCCTGCCCAGCAGCGGGCGCAGATTCCGGGCGTCACGGCCCCACAGGACGGACACCAGCGGCTTGCCCCGCGCCGCCAGAGCGCGGATCGCCTGCTCGGTGACCTCCTCCCAGCCCTTGCCCCGGTGAGCGCCCGGGCTGCGCGGAGCGGTCGTCAGCGCCCTGTTGAGCAGCAGCACGCCCTGCCGTGTCCAGGGGGTGAGGTCGCCGTTCGAAGGCTGGGGCAGCCCCAGGTCGCCGTTCAGCTCGCGGAAGATGTTGATCAGGCTCGGGGGCAGCGGGCGCACCTCGGGTGCGACCGAGAAGGACAGGCCCACCGCGTGCCCCGGGGTGGGGTACGGGTCCTGACCGACGATCAGGACGCGTACCTCGTCGAAGGGCTGCTGGAAGGCCCGCAGGACGTTCGGTCCGGCCGGGAGGTAGGTGCGTCCCGCGGCGATCTCCGTGCGCAGGAAGTCGCCCATCTCGGCGATCCGTCCGGCGACGGGTTCCAGGGCCTTCGCCCAGCCCGCTTCGACGATCTCATGCAAGGGTCGTGGTGCCACGGGCGTCACCCTACTGCCGTGCGCCGGCGGGTGATCAACCGATGGCCTGAGCCCGACCGGGCAGCCGTCCGCCGTCCGGACGCCGACCGGACGATCGCCCGCCGTCCATGGGCACACCCCTGCGCACCACTGCGTGGACCCGCGCACCACCGCGACCCACAGTGCGCGGCGGGGCATCGGGGGGCGGAGGGCGACCCGGAAGCCCCGGACCACCCGCCCGGCCGGCCGTCCGGTCAGCCGACCACCGCCGCGCGGACGCACAGCACGTCCGGCAGATGGGCGGCCAGCTGCCGCCAGCTGTCGCCGTCGTCGGCGGAGGCGAACACCTCGCCGTTGCGGTTGCCGAAGTACACGCCCGCCGGGTCGGCGTCGTCGGTGCACAGGGCGTCCCGCAGCACCGTGCCGTAGTGGTCCCGCTCCGGCAGCCCCTTCGACAGCGGATCCCACGTCCTGCCCGCGTCGGCGGTGCGGAAGACGCGGCAGCGGTGCTCGGCGGGCACCCGGTCGGCGTCCGCGTTGATCGGGAAGACGTACGCCGTACCTCCCCGGTGCGGATGGGCCGCCACCGCGAAACCGAACGTGGACGGCAGGCCCGCGCCGACGTCGGTCCAGCGCGCGCCCGCGTCGTCGCTGCGGTACACCCCCCAGTGGTTCTGCAGATACAGCCGGTCCGGATCACCCGCGTCCCGCGCGACCTTGTGCACGCACTGCCCGAACTCCGGGTTCGGGTCCGGGAGGAAGACCGCGGACACCCCGGAGTTGGACGGCGCCCAGCTCGTGCCGCCGTCGCGGGTGCGGAAGACACCGGCCGTCGAGACGGCCACCGTCACCTCCCGCGGGTCCCGGGCGTCGGTCAGCACCGTGTGCAGTCCCTCGCCGCCACCGCCGGGCACCCACCGCGAGCGCGTCGGATGCTCCCACAGCGGACGGACCAGCTCGAAACTCTCGCCCCGGTCCCGCGAGCGGTACAGCGCGGCCGGTTCGGTGCCCGCGTACACCACGTCGGGCTCCGCGGCGGCCGGGTGCAGCTGCCAGACGCGCTCCAGGGAGGCGCCGGTGTCCTTGGGGAACCTGACGGCGGGCGCCGGCGGTTCGGTCCAGGTGCGCCCCAGGTCGTCCGAGTGGAACACCGACGGGCCCCAGTGCGCGCTGTCACCGCCCGCCAGCAGCCGCGGCCGGGCGCCCCGGGTGTCGATCGCCACCGAATAGATCGCCTGCGCGTTGAAATACGGGCTCTCGTCGAACTCCCAGGCGTCATCACCCCGCCGCCGCCCGATGAACAGGCCTTTGCGGGTGCCCACCGCCAGCAGTACCTCGATCATGCCGATCACCTCCGGGACGCCGTCGTCCGGACAGCCGTCAGTTGTCGGCCAGTCTGCACCCCACCACTGACACCACCGTCGCATCGGACCTACGCGCAGGTCACGGCTGTGTCGCCGGACCGCGGCGAAGTTGCGTCGGGTCCGTTGCCGGATGCGCCTGCGGGAAACGGGTGTCTCGTGCGACCGTCGAGAAGACGGCTCGTCGTGAGCAACGGAGTGATCTCTCCCGTATGGGAGGGCGGTCCGGCCATCCGGTGCGCTCGTGAGGAGGATGCCTTTGAAGGCGTTCCGTGGTCCGAAGGTGTGGCTGTGGCGCTGGCGGCGCAATCCGCTCAGACGCCGGGCCGACGTGCTGGAGGCCTGGGTGGTGCTCGGCGTCTGGCTGCTGACCGTGCTGGCCGGGGTGCCGGCGGGCCTCGCGGCGGACCGCTCGGTGGAGCACGGACTCGCCAGGGAGCGAGCAGCCTGGCGACCTGCCGTGGCACGGGTGGTCGAACGGGCTCCGGGGTCACACCACGCGCACGGCCGGGCCGCCGCCGGAGAGCGGGTCTGGGCCGAGGTGCGCTGGACGGCTGCCGACGGAGCCGCCCACACCGGGCAGGTCCGGGTGGAGCCCGGCAGCAGGGCGGGCACCCCGGTCACCGTCTGGACCGACCCCCGGGGGCATCTCGTGAGCCGGCCCTCCTCCTCCGGCGAGGCCGCCTTCCGGGCCGCGCTCATAGGCGGCCTGGTCGGCGTGAGCGCGGCAGCCGTCCCCTTCGTCGCCGGCCTGGTGCTGCGCGGCCGGCTGGAACGCCGCCGGATGGCCGCGTGGGACACGCAATGGGCCCGACTCGGGCCGCAGTGGGGACGGATGGTCTGACGCAGCGCGCGCCCCGCGGAGGGGCCGATGGTCCCACCGTGGGTCCGTCCCCGCGGCGCACGCGGCGTGGTGGCCGGGAGCCTAGAACCGCGTCAGCACCTCCCGGCACGTTCTCAGCAGTGCCTCGTCCTCGGGAATGTCGTGGGCGCCGCCGTAGCCGCCCTCGCGGGCCGTGTGCCGCCGGGGGGCCGCCAGTTCGGCCGCCACCAGGTCCCGTAGCGGGGCCGCCGCCGGGCCCATGCCGGTGAGGCAGCGGGCGATCGGGCCCCGGGTGCGGGGGGCCTGAGCCCAGGCGGCCCGCAGCACCGGGAGGACGGGTCCGGGATCGGCGTCGATCTGCCAGACCGCGCACGCGGCCGCGGTCCGCTCCCGCACCGGCGCCGAGGCCGCGGTCCGGCGCAGCTCCGGCAGGGCGGCTCGGGCCGCCGGACCCAGCCTGCCCAGCTGCCGGGCGGCGAGCCGGCGGTTCGCCGGGTCTCCCTCCCTCAACTCCCGTAGCAGTACCGGCAGTACGGTCCGGGCGTCGCCCTCGGCCGACCACAGTGCGCCCGCCGCCGTGGCCGCGTGCCGGGTGTGCAGCAGGGCGTGCAGGAGCGGTGCCGCCCGGGGGGCGGCGCCGAGCGCCTCCAGGGTCCGGATCGCCTCCTCCGCGATCGTGTCCCGGGCGCCCAGGTCGCCGGGCGCCCCCGACAGCAGCCGCAGCACCTCCGGGACCGCCTCGGCGTCCCCGACGGCCCGGACCGCCGACAGCAGCGGCGCGGCCAGCCGGGCGGCGGACGGCGAGGGCAGCGGTATCCGGCCGAGCCGGTGCCGCAGCGCGGGGGCGAGCGGGGCCGCGGCCCGCCCCAGTTGCGCCAGCTCGAAGCCAAGGTCGGCGGGGGCCGCGGGGCCGGCCAGCAACTGGGCGAGAGGGGGCACCGCGCGCGTATCGCCGCTTCTGGCCAGCGCCTTGAGCGGAGAGCCGAGGAGGGGGGAGCCGCGCTCCCAGCGGTGCGTCCACAGGTCGGGCCGGGCGGCCACCAGTGCGTGCAGGTCGTCCGCGGCGGGCGCGGCCAGCACGAACAGCTCCGCGAGGACCGAGACGGCCGCCTCCCGTAACCGGTCGTGCTCCGTGTCCAGTTGGGCGCCGAGCAGCGCCACCGAGCCGGTGTGTTCGCCGCGCCAGCCACGCAACAGCGCCGCCGCCATCCATACGGCGTTGCACCGGTCGACCGGGTCCGAGCTGGTCAACTGCCCGGCCAGCAGGGCGGTCCGGTCGTCCGTCCGGTCGCCGAGCGCGATGTGCAGGGTCCGCAGCAGATGAGAGCCCTCCTCGTCCGAGGGCCGCAGTCGCCGTATCCGGCCCACCAGGGTCTCGGAGCCGGGAAGCCGCGCCTCACGGAGACGGAGCGCGGAACGCTCCCGCAGCAGCCGCACCGCCGTCGGCACCAGGTCGGCGGGCAGCCGGCCGGGCGCACCGAGGGCGAGCTGGCCCAGCGCCGCGAGCCGCAACCCCGGGGGGTACGGCGCCGCGCTCTGCTCGGCCAGCAGGTCCACCGCGCCGTCGGCGTACGCGGGGTACCGGCGGACGAACAGGCCGAGCGTCTCGGTGAGCGCGAGCAGGACCTGGTCGTCCCGCTCGGCCCGGAGGCGCCGCCGTAACACCTCCAGGGCGCGGGCGGGTTCGTCCAGGAACCGGACGAGTGCGCCGGCCGCCGCCGCCCGCACCGCCGGATCCGGGTCGCCGGCGAGGGTGACGAAGCCCTCGGCGCCCGCACACACCGCCTCCCGGGCCCGCCCCTCCCCGTCCTCGCTCTCCGCGCCGATGCTGACCAGCAGCTCCAGTACGGCGCCCCGGTCCCGCACCTCCTCGCGGGCCGCGAGCCGGAACAGGAACGGGACGCAGGCCAGCGTCGAGTCGTACACCTGCCCCTCGTGGTGCACGGTGCCGTACATCCCGTCGAGCGCGGTCGCCCGCTCGGCGGGGTCCACGGACGCCAGTGCCCGTAGCCGGCCGGGCACGTCCTCCGCGCTGCCGTACGCGTGCCGCAGCGAGGCCCAGTCGACCTCGTCGATCCCCGTGAACACGTTGTCCTCCCCAGACGAGTGCCACCTGAGCGCGAGTCTGCACCACGGCACTGACAACGGTCCGGAACCGCACGCTGACTGTGTGCGATCCGTCGGCTGTGATCGGCCAGCGGCACCGCCCCGCCGGCTGCGGGGAGGGCATGAGGGGAGGGGTGCGGGGAGGGCGTGCGGGGCCGATCAGTTCCGGTCGGGCAGGGCGCGCTCCAGGATCGCCCCCAGGGCGGACCCGCCGGGCAGGGTGCCGAACGCGTGCCCCCAGTCACCGCCCAGCCGGGAAGCGCAGAAGGCGTCCGCGACCGGGGCCGGAGCGTGCCGGATCAGCAGGGAGGCCTGCAGGGCGAGAGCCATCCGCTCGACCAGCCGGCGAGCGCCCACCTGATCGGTCTCGGCCAACTGGTCCTCCAGTCCGGTCACGGCCGCGTCCAGGCGGGCGTCCGCCCCGCGCGCGAGGGCGAGTTCGGCGAACAGGGCCTCGGCGCTGTCCGGTTCGCGATGGAGGGCGCGCAGCACGTCGAGCGCGTTGACGTTCCCGGAGCCCTCCCAGATCGACAGCAGCGGGGCCTCCCGGTAGTGCCGGGGCATGCCGGACTCCTCGACGTACCCGTTCCCGCCCAGGCACTCCAGGGCCTCGGCGGTGAACGCCGGGCCCCGCTTGGTGACCCAGTACTTGCCGACGGCCGTGGCGATGCGCCGGAAGGCCCGCTCCCCGGCGTCCCCGCGCACCGCGCGGTCCGCGGCGCCGGCCAGCCGCAGCGTGAGCGTCGTCGCCGCCTCCGACTCCAGCGCGAGATCGGCCAGGACGTTGCGCATGAGCGGCTGGTCGACGAGGCGCGCGCCGAACGCGGAGCGGTGCCGGGCGTGGTGGCCCGCCTCGACGAGCGTCTTGCGCATCAGGGCCGCCGAGGACATCACGCAGTCCAGCCGCGTGCAGTTGACCATCTCGATGATGGTCTTCACGCCCCGCCCCTCCGGGCCCACCAGCCAGGCCACGGTCCGGTCGAACTCCGGCTCCGAGGAGGCGTTGGACCGATTGCCGAGCTTGTCCTTCAGCCGCTGGATGCGGAAGGTGTTGCGGCTGCCGTCGGGCAGGATCCGCGGCACCAGGAAGCACGACAGTCCGCCCGGCGCCTGCGCGAGCACCAGGAAGACGTCGCACATCGGCGCCGACGTGAACCACTTGTGCCCGCGCAGCGTGTACACGCCCGGCTCGGCGGTGGGAGTCGCCATGGTGGTGTTCGTCCGGACGTCCGAGCCGCCCTGCTTCTCGGTCATGCCCATCCCGGCGAGCAGCCCGGGCTTCTCGGTCGGCACGCGCAGCTCCGGGTCGTACTCCCGGGCGGTCAGCAGCGGCTCGTAGACCTTGGCCAGATCCGGCTGTGCGCGCAGCGCGGGTACGGCGGCGTACGTCATCGACGTCGGGCAGCCATGGCCGGCCTCCGTGTGCCCCCACACCAGCCCGCCCGCCGTACGGGCCACATGCGCGCCGGGCCGCTCGTCCGCCCAGGGGGCCCCGGCCAGACCCTCGGCGACCGCGGTGCGCATGAGGTGGTGCCAGCTGGGGTGGAACTCCACCTCGTCCACGCGGTGGCCGTAACGGTCATGGGTCCGCAGGACGGGCTCGTGCCGGTTCGCCTGGTCCCCCCACTCCTGCGCCTCCGCGCTCCCGGCGCGCGCCCCGAGCCCGCGGATGTCCTCCTCGGCCCACCCGGCGCCCTCCCGGCGCAGCCCCTCCAGCAGGGCCCGGTCGTCGGAGGCGTCGTACGGCGAGAGCGGTGGGGCCTGGTTGGTGACGTCGTGCGTGGCGGACTGCGGCTGGGGCGGCGACTGCGCGGGGGTCGGGACCATACGAGGTATGTTGCACACTTTCTGCGGTCGTAGCAATGGTGCAACATGCGGTCGCCCGTACAGTACGTGCCCATGCGCATGAACGTGTCGGGCGAGCCGGACGTGGCGGCCCTGCGGCCGCTGTCCGCGCGCTCGGTCGTGCTCAGCCTGCTCCTCGGCGCGCACCCGCCGGAGCTGCCCGTGAAGGACCTGGTCCGGCTGGTGGAGCCGTTCGGTGTCGGCGGCTCCACCCTGCGGGCGGCGCTGAGCCGGATGGTGGCCGCCGGCGACCTGCGGCGCACGGACGCCGTGTACCGGCTCAGCGAGCGGCTGCTGGTCCGCCGGCGTCGCCAGGACGAGGCCGTGCACCCCGGCACGCGCGCGTGGGACGGCGACTGGGAGATGGTGGTGATCACGGCGACGGGCCGCGGGCCGGCAGAGCGCGCGGACCTGCGTGCCCGGTTGGCCGCCCTGCGCCTGGCCGAACTTCGCGAGGGCGTGTGGCTGCGCCCCGCCAACCTCGACCGCCCGCTGCCGGACGACCTGCGGGACACGGCACGGACGTACATCGCCCGGCCCGACGAGCCGCCGCGTGATCTGGTCGCCCGGCTCTGGCCCCTGGACGCCTGGGCCGCCACCGCGCGCGCCCTGCTCGCCCGAGCGACGGCGGCCGGACAGCCGGCCGACCGCCTCACCGCCTACGCCGCCTCCGTACGCCACCTGCTCACCGACCCCGTGCTGCCGCCCGCTCTGCTGCCCGCCGACTGGCCGGGCGAGGCCCTGCGCGCCGCGTACGCCGGCTACCGCCGGGAACTGGCCCGCTCGATGGGCCTGGGAGACCCGGAACCGGCCCCGTCGCCGGGCGGGGGAGACGCGGAGGGCCTGCCGTCCCGCACACGGAACCCCTGACCTGTCACCCGCAGGGCCGGGCGCCCCTCCTCGGGTGCGGCAGGGGGCGCCCGCGGTGTCCCGGACGCGGGACGGCGAAGGGCCGACCGCCCGGGCCGGACGATCGCCCGGCCCGGCCCGGCCCGGCCAGGGCGGGAGCGGGTCCGGCCGGGCTGCGCGGGGTCCGCTCACACAAAGGCGGTGCTTTGCGTGTCGAAAAGGGATGATTTGTGACATGGCTGGGCACTCGGAAGTCACATCGAGCGCGATCTCATCCGAGGAGAGTCATGGCTGAGCAGAAGTCGTCGTCGATCCTCACGGCGCCCCTGCGCGGCGCGGCCTCGGTCCTGCGCAAGGTGCCCGGCGCCGGGACGGTGAGCAGGGCGGCGGGGGAGACGCTGGACAAGGTCGGCGTGGTCTCGCCCCGTGGCCGGCGCATCGCCGTGTACGCCGGGGCCGGGCTGCTCGGAGCCGCCGGAGTGGTGGAGTGGCCCGTGGCCGTGACCGGTGCCGCCGTCGCCTGGCTCACCCAGCCCAGGCCCGCGCACCGCGGCTCCGCACCGGGTCTCGAACCCGCGCACGACATCGGCACCGCGGCGCTCAGGTCCGGGCACGGCAGCGGGCACCCGGGTCATGGGCCGACGGCCGCAGACGTGACCGGCGGCGGGAAGCCGTCCACGGAGGCCCGGGCGCACGGTCCTGCCGGTGCGCACGGTCCCGCCGGAGCGCACGGTCCTGCCGGTGCGTCCCACGCGGGCAAGGCGCCGCACGACGAGAGAGCGGAGCCGAAGCCGTCGACCGGTCCACTGGGTCCGACGGCGCGGCCCGACCGCACCTCGCTCTGAGGAGGCTGATGGTGCCCGGTCTGCTGACGGTGCCCTCCGTCGCCGCACGCCTGCTGCCCGCCGCCCCGCGGCTCCTCGCCCGGGCGGCGGCGCCGGCCATGGGGATGGCCGCGGGTGCCGCGGCCGGAACGGCACGCGCCGGGGTGCGGGGCGCCGACGCCGCCGTACGGGTGGCGCGTGTGGCACGTAGCACGCTGCCCGGCGGCGGCGCGCACTGGCGGGCCGGCGCCCGCGCGCACCTGGCCCTGCGGCCGGTCGAACACGACGGGGCACGGCGCGCGGGCGGCACGGCCCAGTTGGCACGACGGGTGGCCGAGGCCCTGGCCGAGCGACCGGACGTGCTCGTCGCCTACTGGGACGAGGGACTCGCGCGCCTGGTGGTCACCGCGGTCGAGGAGGAGGCGGCCGACCGGGTCCTGGAGCACGCGGCCGAGCTGGCCGAGCGGCACGGACTGGTTCTGTGCGACGACGTGGAGGAGACCACGCACCCCGCCGATCCGGCGGGGGTGCGCGCCGCCGTGGCCGCGCTCGCGGCCGACGGCGCCGGCATCGGCATGGCACTCGGCGCGTACGCGATGCGGCTGCCGCCCTCGCCGCGCGTGCTGACCGCTGCGGTGACGCTGCTGCGGGAGAACCCCCGCTTCCGCGGCTGGCTGCGCGACCAGGTCGGTGCCACCCGGATGGACCTGGCACTGGCCTGCGCGAACGCCGCCGCCCACGGCGCCGGCCAGACACCCAGCTCCCTTGTGCTCGACGGCGCCCTGCGGGTGTGCCAGGTGGCCGACACGGTGGCCCGCGCCGCAGCCTTCGACGCGGTGCACGACCAGTTGTGCGCACCGGACCGGGTCAGCCTCGCCCCGAACGGCCCTCCACGGCCGCCGCTGCATCGCTCCCCGGCGCAGGCGTACGCCTCCCACGCCTCGACGGGCAGCGTGCTGGGCGCCGCGGCCACTCTGCTCGTCAAGCACAGCGGCACCGAGGCGGCGGAAGCGGTGCTCGCCGGTTCCCCGAAGGCGGCCCGCTACGGCCCCGCCGCCTTCCACGCCCTGCTCAGCGCGGCCCTCGCCCGGGCCGGTGTGCTGGTCCGGGACCCGGAACGGCTGCGCCTGCTGGAGATGGCCGAAACGGTCGTCCTGCACCCCGGTGCCCTGTGCACCGAGGAGGGCGAGGCCGATCCCTGGGCCGAGGTGGTGCTGGACGCCGCGCGCCGGGCCGGGCTGCGGGTCGTGGTTTTGGACGACCCCGCGCTGGAGGACTTCACCGGGCTCGCCGACCAGGTGGTCGACGCCCGCCGGCCGCTGGACGACGTGGTGTACGAGGCGTGCGGCGACTCGGCAGGAGCCGTGATCACCGTCGCCCGGGTGCGCACCGCCGACGAGCACGACATCCTGGCCGCCCTGCGCGCCAGTGACGTGGCCATCGCCCTGACCGACCACGACGGGGCGGTCGTCTGGGGCGCGGACATCCTCGCGCTGCACGGTCTGCCCGACGTGTGGCGGGTGCTGACCGCCGTCCCGGCCGCCCGCACGGTCGGCCGGCGGTCCCAAACCCTGGCCCGCTCCGGCGCCGCGCTCTCCGGTCTCCTGGTGGCCGTCGGCGAGTCCGGCGACGGACGCGGCCGCCGCGCGATGCTGCCGGGGCTCCGGCACGCACCCGTCGACGCCGGCGCCGCGGCCGCCCTGCTGTCCGGGGGCCGGGCCGCGCTCGGGGTGGCGACGGCCCGCGCCCCGCACCCGCACCCGCGCGTGCACTGGCACGAGCTGGACCCGGACGAGGCCCGCGAGCGGCTGGAACACGAACCGGCCGCCGTGAGCACGCCCTTCGGGGAGGCCGCCGCCCGCCTGCGGGAAGCGACCGCCGGCGCCTACCGGCATCCGGCCGCGACGCCCGTGCGCTGGTCGTACCGGCTCGGCCGGGCGGTCCGAGGGGAACTGCAGGACCCGCTCACCCCGGTCCTGGCGGTCGGCTCGGCGGCGTCGGCGATCCTCGGCTCGGTCATGGACGCCCTGCTCGTCGTCGGTGCCCTGGATCTGAACGCCCTGGTCGGCGGCATCCAGCGACTGCGCGCCGAAGAGGCGCTGTCCGGACTGGTCGCCGACCAGAAACGGAAGGCGCGCCTCGTGCCGCCGGAGGAGGAGGCGCCGGCCGGCGGGACCCGCACCGTGGAGGCGGGCAGGCTCATGCCGGGTGACGTGATCCAGCTCAAGGCGGAGGACGTGGTGCCGGCCGACGCCCGTCTGCTGTGGCAGGACGGCCTGGAGGTCGACGAGTCCGCGCTGACCGGTGAGTCGCTGCCGGTGGAGAAGCAGACGGATCCGACCCCGCACGCCCCCGTCGCCGACCGGCGCTGCATGGTCTTCGAGGGCACGACGGTGGTGGCGGGCGAGGCCCGGGCCATGGTGGTCGACACCGGCGACAGCACCGAGGCCGCCCGCGCCGTACACCTCGCCGCCCGCACGCCCCCGGCGGCCGGTGTCCAGGCCAGGCTTCAGGAACTCACCCGCAAGGCACTGCCGCTGACGCTGGCGGGCGGCGCCACGGTCACCGGCCTCGCCATGCTGCGCGGCACTCCCATCCGCGAGGCGGTCAGCGGCGGTGTCGCGGTGGCCGTGGCGGCGGTGCCGGAGGGCCTGCCGCTGGTGGCCACGGTCGCCCAGCTGGCGGCCGCCCGGCGGCTGAGCCGCGCCGGTGTACTGGTCCGCACCCCGCGCACGCTGGAGGCGCTGGGCCGCATGGACACCATCTGCTTCGACAAGACGGGCACCCTCACCGAGAACCGGCTGCGGCTCGTACGCACCTCCGGCGCCGACGGTACGGTCCGCGCCGTGCACGACGCCGGTTCCGCGGACACGATCCGGGCCGCCGCGCGGGCCTGCCCGCAGCTCAACGGTGACTCCGACCGTCCCGTGCACGCCACCGACGAGGCGGTGCTGGCGGCCGCCGCCCCCGAACCGGACTGGACGCAGCTCGCGGGCCTGCCGTTCGAGGCGGGGCGCGGATACGCCGCGGCGGTCGGCCGCACCGGGGACGGGCCGCCCGTGCTCGTCGTCAAGGGCGCCCCGGAGACCGTGCTGCCCGCCTGCGCCGGGCTCCCGGAGCACGCCCACGACGCCGCGCAGGCCCTCGCCGGTGACGGTCTGCGGGTCCTCGCGGTGGCCGAACGGCGGCTCGGCGAGGACGATAACGAGTCCGACGCCCTCGAAGAGGAGCTGGGTGAGCTGGAGTTCACCGGTCTGCTGGCCCTGTCCGACGTACCGCGCGAGACGTCGACGGCCCTGGTGAGCGGCCTGGGCAAGGCAGGCGTGCGGCCGGTCATGCTCACCGGCGACCACCCGCGGACCGCGCGGGCCATCGCCGCCGATCTCGGCTGGCCGGAGGACACCGTGGTGGTCACTGGGGACGAGCTGGCGGCGGCGGACCGGACTGCCAGGGCCCGTATGCTGCGGGACGCCGGCGTGGTGGCCCGGGTCGCGCCCGAACAGAAACTGCAGGTCGTCGAGGCACTGCGGGACGCGGGCCGAGTGGTCGGCATGGTCGGCGACGGAGCCAACGACGCCGCGGCCATCCGCGCCGCCGACATCGGCGTCGGCATCAGCGCGCGGGGCTCCGCCGCCGCGCGCAACGCCGCCGACATCGTCCTCACCGACGACGACCTGACCGTGCTGATCGACGCGATCGGCGAGGGCCGCGCCCTGTGGCACAGCGTGGCCGACGCCATCGCCATCCTGATCGGCGGCAACGCGGGCGAGGTGGGCTTCGGCATCCTCGGCACGCTGCTGTCCGGGCGGGCGCCGCTGTCCACCCGGCAGATGCTCATGGTGAACCTCTTCACCGATCTGTTCCCGTCGATGGCGGTGGCGGTGACGCAGCGGGAGGGCGAGGCGGACCTGGCCCACGTGGAGGAGGCGGCCGGTGTGCTGGGCGAACCCCTGCTGCGGCAGATCCGGCACCGGGCCCTCACCACCAGCCTGGGCGCGCTCACGGCGTGGCTGATCGGCCGCTTCACCCCGGGGACCGCCCGCCGGTCCAGCACCATGGCGCTGTGCGGAGTGGTCGGCACACAGCTCGTGCAGACCCTGCTGGACCGGCGCGACAGCCGCCTGGTGCAGGTCACCTCCCTGGGGTCCGCCGTGGCTCTGGTGGCCGTGGTGCAGACCCCGGGTGTCAGCCGTGTCGTCGGGTGCACCCCGCTCGGCCCGGTCGCCTGGGCCGGGGTGGTGGCGGCGATCGCCCTGGCCCTGGCGGCCCAGCGGTCGCTGCCCCGACTGGAGGAGACCATCACTCGCCTGCTCCCGGCCCGGACGGTGGAGACGCCGGGCTGAGAGCCCGGGCGGTGGGGCGTCGGGCCGAGACCCAGGCCGGGCGGTGGGGCAGGCCGGGCGGTGGGGCGTCCGGCTGAGACCTATACCGGGCGTCAGGGCGGGCTGGGCGCGGCCACCGGGTCCCGGACCCACCGGTGACCGGTTTCCCAACCCACCGGCGACCGGGTCCCGGACCCACCGGCGGGGCCGGCCCGGGGCCCGGGCTCAGACCGACCGGTGGTACTGGTCCGGCACCCTGACCTCGCCGCCCAGCTCCCGGGCCGCCTGCCGGGCCCAGGAGGGGTTGCGCAGCAGCTCCCGGCCCAGGAACACCGCGTCGGCCTCGCCGTTCGCGATGATCTTCTCGGCCTGCTCCGCCTCCGTGATCATCCCCACGGCGCCGACGGGCAGCGGCGTCTCGGCCTTCACCCGGGCGGCGAACGGGACCTGGTAGCCGGGGCCGGTCGGGATCATGGCGCCCGGGGCGTTGCCGCCGGTGGACACATCGAGGAGGTCGACGCCGTGGGCGTGCAGGTCGCGGGCGAAGCGGACAGTGTCCTGCGGGGTCCAGCCGCCGTCCTGGAGCCAGTCGGTGGCCGAGATCCGGAAGAACACCGGCTTGCCCTCGGGCCACACCTCCCGGACGGCGTCGACGACTTCGAGGGCGAACCGCGTGCGGTTCTCGTACGAGCCGCCGTAGGCATCGGTGCGGTGGTTGGTGTGCGGGGAGAGGAACTCGTTGACGAGATAGCCGTGGGCGCCGTGGATCTCCGCGATCTCGAAGCCGGCGTCCAGCGCCCGGCGCGCCGCGGCCGCGAACTGCCCGACGATCTCACCGATCTGATCGACGGTCAGCTCTGTCGGCACGGGGTGGCGCTCGTCGAAGGGCACCGCGCTCGGGGCGACCGGCTGCCAGCCGTGGGCCTCGGGTCCGACCGGTGCGCCGCCGCGCCACGGCTGGTCGGTGGAGGCCTTGCGGCCGCCGTGGGCGAGCTGGACACCGGGCACCGCGCCCTGGGCGGCGAGGAAGCGGGTGATCCGGCGGAAGGCCTCCACCTGCGTGTCGTTCCACAGACCGAGGTCGTACGGGGAGATGCGGCCTTCGGGGGAGACGGCCGTGGCCTCCACCATGATCAGTCCGGTGCCGCCCGTGGCGCGCGCGGCGTAGTGCGCGAAGTGCCAGTCGTGCGGGACGCCGGCCGCCGGGCCCTCCGGCTCGGCCGAGTACTGGCACATCGGCGACATCCACACCCGGTTCGGGATGGTCACTTCGCGCAGAGTGATGGGCTCGAAGAGCGCGCTCACGACGGACTCCATTCGTCACTGGACCGGTGGTCTCCTCGTACGATAACCCTCGTACTACGAGACATGTCAAACTACGATGCTTCTCGTACAATGCTGGCAGCCGAGGAATTCCGCGACGAAGGGCGACCGCCGTGACCGACACCGCCACCACCGGCCGTGCGCTGCCGCACCCGGAGCGGGAGGAGATCAGGCTGGAGGCCGTGCTGCATGCGCTCTCCGACCCGATGCGGCTGCGGATCGTCAGCGAACTCGCCGGACCCGGTGTCGAGTTGTCCTGCTCGCACTTCGATCTGCCGGTGACCAAGTCCACCACCACGCACCACTTCCGGGTGCTGCGCGAGAGCGGCGTCATCCGCCAGATCTACCGGGGTACGGCGAAGATGAACGCCCTGCGGCGGGACGACCTGGACGGACTCTTCCCGGGACTCCTCGACAGCCTCCTCACCGCCGCCGCCCGCCAGTCCCTCCGCCTCGCCGCCCGGACGGGAACCTGAACACCTGCACCGGACAGTGGCCGACGAGTGGATCCGGCACGGGCGCGGACGGGCAGCGCACGCTGAAACCGCTGCCCATCACCGTCTGAAGCGCCGCTGTCCGTCACCGTCTGGAATCCGGCCGGGCGATCTCGCGTGTACGTTCCCGTCCGGAAGCCGGTCGACGACCTCGCGTGTCCTGCCCCGGGGCGCCAGGAGGGCTCGCGGGGCGCCAGGAGGGTTCGCGGGGCGCCAGGAGGGGCCCGCTACGGCCGCCGCCGGGACGGGGCGCGGCCGCTACGGCGTCCGGGCCGCGCCGAGAAGCGTGTCCCAGTCGGCCAGTTTGACCACGCTGCGGCCCAGGTCCGCGCCCAGCGCGGCCTCGGCCCGCTCGATGGACAGCCAGCCGCTCCAGGGAACGGGATCGATGCCGCCGGCCCGCAGGGCCGCCACCGGATCCGCGGGTACGTCCGCGCGGGCGAGCGTCGCGGCGTCGGCGAGCAGGGAGAGCGCCGTCTCCTTGGCGCAGGGCCGATTGGTGCCGATGACGCCCGTCGGGCCGCGTTTGATCCACCCGGCGACATACTCGCCGGGGGAGGGAACGCCGTCGCGCACGACCCGCCCCGCCACATGCGGCACCGTGCCGGTGGACGCGTCGAACGGCAGCCCGTCCAGGGCCACTCCGCGATAGCCGACCGAGCGCAGCACCAGCTGGGCGGGCACGTCCTCGAAACGGCCCGTGCCCGTCACGCCACCGTGCTCGTCCGGAACCGTCCGTTCGAAGCGCACGGCGCCCACCCGCTCGCCTCCCGGCTCCGGGCCCGTCCCGGGAGCCTCCGGGAGCAGCGCGACGGGCCGCAGGAAGAACCGCAGATCGATCCGCCGTCCGGCCGGCGCCTGGGGCGCAGCGGCCCAGCCGCGCAGCACCTCCACGTTGCGGCGCTGCGCAGGCGGCAGCGTGGCGGGATCCACCGGATCCAACGCCAGCTCGCCGGGATCCACGCGCACGTCGATTCCGGGCAGAGCGCCCAGCTCGCGCAGTTCCTTCGTGGTGAAACGGGCCTGCGCCGGGCCGCGCCGGCCCACCATGTGGACCTCGTCGATCCCGCTCGCCGTCAGCGTGTCCAGGGCCGCCTGCGGGATGTCGGTGGGGCGCAGCTCGGCGGCGCCCCGGACCAGCATCCGCGTGACGTCCACCGCCACATTGCCCACGCCGATGACCACCGCGGAACGCACCCCGCGCAGGAAGCCCGAGTCCGCCGCGTCCGGATGCGCGCTGTACCAGGACACGAACTCGGTCGCCGACCAACTGCCCGGCAGGTCCTCACCCGGGACACCGAGCCGGCGGTCGGTCGCCGCGCCCACGCAGTACACCACCGCGTGGTACAGCTCCCGCAGCCGTTCCACGGGCAGGCCTCCGGGGCCGCCCACGCGGACCCCGCCGAGGAACCGCACCCGCTCGTGCTCCAGCACCCCCCGCAGGCTGACCTGCAGGGACTTGATCTTCTCGTGGTCCGGGGCGACACCGTAGCGGACCAGCCCGTACGGGCACGGCAGCCGGTCCAGGACGTCGACGCGCACCCCGGGGTCCGACTGGACGAGGCTCTGGGCGGTGTAGCACCCGCTCGGCCCGGAACCGATCACGGCGACACGCAGCACGGCGGTACTCCTTGCCCGAAGGAGGTCGGGTGCGGACCTCTCCAGCATGTCACCGCACGGCGCGAGAGGGCAGGGGCCGACGGGGTGACGCGCCCGGGCGCCCTTCGCGCGGAGTGCGATCGTGCGGACGCGTCACGGGGCCGCACGGACACATCCCCCGGGCGGTTCGCGGCGGCGCCCCCGCCCGGACCCACTCGTCGTGCGGACGCGTCACGGGAGCCCGCCCGGGGGGATCAGGGCCTAGCCCTCGGGGAGGCTCGGGCGTTCCTCCGTCGCGAAGAACCGGGACAGATCATCGTCCCGCCCTCGCGCCCCGGCCCCGGGATCGCTCTCCGGCGGCACGCCCAGCGCCCAGTCGAGTCCGTAGCGCTGGAACAGCTCGGCCCGCAGCGCCGGGACGGGCATCGGCACTCCGGGCACCAGGGCCGCGTACACCGAGCCCATCAGCAGGGCCCGCAGCATCGGATAGTCGGCCGAGACGTCGTGGGAGCCGTACCGGGCGACGGTGTCACCGAGCAGATCCGACAGCCGCCGCTGCTCCGGGCACTGCACGAAGCCCTCTGCGTGCAGCAGTCCCGCCATGTGCTGCCGCATGAGCACCGGCCGGTCCCGGGCGAGGCCCAGGATCGCGTCGATGGCCCGGGCCAGCCGCTCCCGGCCGTCCTCGGCGCACGGCTCCCGTTCCAGCGCCTCCTCCAGCGTGCGGTGCATCAGCCGGTGCACGGCGGACTGCACCAACTGGCGCTTGCCGGGGAAGTAGTACGACACCAGTCCGCGCGCCGATCCTGCGCGGTCCGCGATGTCGCCCAGGGTCGTGGCCTCGAACCCGCGCTCGCCGACCAGCTCCACGGCGGCCTGCAGAAGCCGTTCCCGGGAACGCCGCCGCAACTCTTCATTGACCGAGGCGCTGCGCGGGGACATCCTGTAACTCCTGCGTTGACTGGCTGCCAGCCAACTATACTCAACGCGGGAGGCGCAGCCATGCGCGGCGCCTGCTCAGAGCTGCCGTCCGTCTGGGGCGACGCGGGGGATCGTCTCAGACGGACGGCGCGGGCTCATGAGCCGGACGGATGCTGGAACCTGCTGCGGCAGCGGCGGGCCAAGGCGGAGTCCGGCGACCATCCGGACCAGGCCAAGGAGCGGCCCTCCTCCCAGGTCGAGGGCTACCGGGGCTGAACGGTCCCGAGCGCGTCGTCCCCGCCCGCCCCGCCGCGCCCTCGCTCACCCCACCAGATCCAGCACGGGCAGCAGCGCGTCGGGCCGGTGGCCGACCGGCAGGTGGTCCACGAAGTGCACCCTGCAGCCGAGTGCGGCCGCGCCGCCGTCCGCCACCCTGTTGTCGCCGACCATCACGGTCTGCCGGGGGTCGGCGCCCAGCGCCTCGCAGGCGACCGTGAACAGCCGCGGGTCCGGCTTCTGCACGCCGTGCTCGAACGACAGCACATACGTGCCGACATAGGTGTCGAGCCCGTGCTCGCGGAACACCGGGCGCAGATCCCAGCCGATGTTGCTCACCACGCCCACACCGACTCCACGCTCGCACAGGGTGCGCAGCACGCCGGCCGCATCCGGGTACGGGGACCAGGCGGCGGGCGTCATGTGCCGCTCGTACAGCGCGTCGTGCAACACCGGGTCGGGCAGCGGCACTCGCCGCGAGAGGGCCGTGTAGGCGGCCCGGTGCAGTTCCGCGCTCTTGTCCCGCAGCGCCCACGCACCGGCCAGTTCTTCGGGCAACTGCTCCGGATCCGCACCACCTGGCAGGGCCCCGGCGGCATCCAGCGCCCTGGCAGCCTCCGACAGTTCCGGCTCGGACAGGGTGACGCCGGTCTCCGCCAGTGCCGCGCGCAGCCAGGATTCGGTGGACTCGACGCGAAACAGCGTCCCGGAGAAGTCGAACAGCACGGCAGCCATGCGCCGGACTCTACTCGCGCCGCCGGCCGGGCAGTTCGGCACGGCCGGACCGCGGCCACTCGTACACCAGGACGGCCAGCGCCGTGACCAGCGCTCCGAACAGCCAGCCGCCGACCACGTCCGAGAACCAGTGCACGCCGAGCCACACCCGGGTCACGCCCACACCGACCACCGAGACCAGCGCCGCCGCCACGGCCGTACGCCACACCGCCCGGCTCGCCCCGAGGCGGCGCAGGATCCACAGCAGCAGGCCGCAGACCACCGTGGCCGTCATGGCGTGGCCGGAGGGGAAGGCCGCGTAGTGGGCGGAGTCGACGGGGTCCGGCCAGTACGGGCGGGGCCGGTCGACGGCGGCCTTCACGGACTGCTGCAGGATCGCCGTCAGGGCACAGGTGACCGCCAGCCACACCGCCGTCCGCCAGGCAGCCCGCCGCCACACCAGCCACACCGCCGCTGCCGCGCAGACCAGGCGCATGGTCAGCGGGTCCCAGACCCAGTCCGACAGCACGCGGAGGACGTCCGTGACGCCCCGGTCGTCCACCGCCCGGCGATGGGTGGCCCGGGCGAGGTCACCGTCCACGCTGAGCAAGGGGTTCCATCGGGCGGCCACCAGGACCAGCAGCAGTACGGAACAGGCGCCCAGGACGGCGGCCACGAGGTATGCGGTGCGCGGCGCGTCGGGGCGGGGCGGTGAGGGTGCGGTGGTCCGATGGCGCATGCCGCGATCTTCGCCGACCGAACAGCCACAGGGCCAGCAGGCGGCGAAGAGGCCGGCCTACCGTCGGGGCGGCGAAGGAGCCGACCTACCGTCGCCGGACGTGGGCCCACCGCCCGGGCCGACCGTGGTCCTACCGTCGGGGCGGACGTGGGCTCAGCCCAGTGTCCGCAGTGCGGGGATCAAGGTCACCAGCACCGGCACCGCCGGTATTACTGCCGCGGCCGCCGTCAGGCGCAGTCGGCGCAGGGCGGGCAGTCGGTCCGGCGGGGTCAGCAGCCGGTACACCCGTTTCGGCACATGCGCCTGCGGGGTCGGACAGGGTCCGAACACGCCCCGCTCCTCGTTGAGTTCGACCAGTGCCAGGGCCGTCGTCAGCCGGCCGAACCGCCGGGAGGCCATGTCGTCGGCGGCCAGCTCGACCAGGCGGTGCATCTCGTCACGGAACGCGGCGAACACCGGGACCTGCGGGAAACCACCCGCCAGCGCGCCGGAGCAGTGCAGCAGCCAGTCGTGCCGTGCCTGCGCGTGCCCCTGCTCATGGGCGAGCAGGGCATCCAGCCGGCGGCCTTTCAGACGGCGCAGCGCGGCCGTGGTGATGACCAGCCGCGGTGCCGTACCGGGCAGCCACCAGGCGTCGGAGCGCTCGCCCTCCAGTACCACGAGCCGGCCGCTCGCCGGCGCCTCGCCGGGCAACAGCGGGGCACGCACGAGGAGTTCGGCACGCCGGTCGCGCCGCCGCGTGCGGGACCGTACGACCTCGCGCACGAGCATCGCGAGGCTCCACAGGCCGCCCGAGGCGAGCAGCACGGCGGTCGTCGCGGCCCACGGTCCGGCGGCGCCGAGGGCGTACGCGTCCACGACCGCCCGCGGGGCCGGGGCGAACACGTGACCGCGCACCGCCTGCCAGGCCGCCGCGGCGCTGAGCGTCATCGACAGCGCGCAGCACAGCAGCACGGCGGCCACGACGCACTGCCACACCCAGAGGGCGACGACCGGCTCACGATCCGGCCAGTCGGTCCGGGCGAGCAGTCGCGGGGCGATGACGGCGGTCAGGGCGCCGAGCAGTAACAGGGCCACGGGGACCATCATGGGCAGCACCCTATGAGCGTGGAGCGGCTCAGGGGTACGGTCCGTGGCGCCGAAGTGACGCAGGCAACGCGGGTGCGCGTCACGGCAGCCGGTGCCTCACATCGACAGCAGCATCGCCACCATGCCGATCCCCATCGACAGCCGGCACGCCCGCGCCAGCTCGGGGCGGTCACCCCACCGGGCGGCCACCACGCCCCCGGTGGCGGCCGTACCGGCCACGGTGACGCGGGCGGGTACGAGCCGGGCGCCCGAGAGCAGCACGTAACCCGTGAAGTACAGCAGGAGGACACCGGTCACCACGGGCACTCCGGAGCCGCCGTGGGCGTAGTGCGCGCCGGTCGTCACGGGTGCCCCCGAGCCGCCGTGGGCATGGTGCGCGGCCGGCGGTGCCGTGGCCATCGCCACCGACATGTAGATCATGGCCGCCGTACCCACCAGGTGGTGCAGGTGGTGCGGGCTGCCGCGCGCGGCCCACAGGGTGCGCAGCGCCGCGGCGCCGAACACGGCCGCGTACACCGGCCACGCCCACCCTGGTGGCGTGAACGCCGCCGCCGGTACGGCCATCGCGGCCATACCGAAGCCCATCAGGGCCTCGCCGCCCGCGGCCCGGCGCTGCTCCTGCACACCGCTGCGCATGCGCAGCAGGCAGTAGGCGCCGGTCGCCGTGCACAGGGCCACCAGCAGCCAGGCTGCCGGCACCGGTCCGTGCATGCGCACCTCCCCGTCCGACCATCGGTCGAGGGTGCGATGCCCAGGGCGGAGGGAGCGTACGCGAGCGCAAGGGGGTACGCGGGGGGCATTCCGCGGAGCACGGCTGGTGAGCGAGCCGGCCCCGGTATTATTTACGAGTAAAACACATGCTAAATTTGATGGATGAGCAGTGCCGCCCCCCACCGTCTTCCCCTCGCCGGAGTGCTCCGCCTCGGGCGGCCCTCCGACATCTGGTTCAAGCCCGCCCTGAGCGTGGTCGCCTCGGTCGCCCCGCCGAACCTGATCCTGCTGGCCCTCGGCCGCCTCGACCTCGCCATGTACACCATGGCCGGCTCGCTGTGCGCCCTCTACGGCCACAACCGGCCCTACGCCGCCCGCGCCCGGACCCTGGCCCGGGTGGTGCTCGGCATGGTGGGCGGCCTCGCCCTGGCCCTGCTCGCGGCGTCGTTCACCTCCGACGCCGTCGTCCTCGTCACGGTCGGCGCCCTCATGGCGGCCGCCCAGAAGACCGTGTGCGACGCCTCGCGCGTCGGGCCGCCCGGGAACGTCGTCCCGACCTTCATCAGCTCGGCCTCGCTGTTCGCGCCGCAGACCCTCGGCCAGGTGCCCGGACACATCGCGCTGGCCCTCGCGGCCGGCGCCTGGGCCTGGCTGGTCGGCATGGCACCCGGACTGCTCCGCCCGCACGGACCCGAGCGGCGCGCCACCGCGCAGGCCCTGAACGCCGCCGCCGGGTACGCCGGCTCGCACGGCACCGCCGACGACCACGACCGGGCCCGGGCCGCGAGCGCCGCCGCCGTCCACGCCGCCTGGCAGTCGCTGCTCGCCGGCGGCGGCCGCCCCGACCCCACCCGGCGGGCCCTCGAACAGCTCCTCGTCCGCGCCGAGGCCGCCCTCGCCGCCCCCGCCGGCACCGACCCCGCCCCCCTGCGCGCCTGGGCCCGCGAACTGCGCGGCACCGGCCGGATCCCGCGCGTCCCGAACCCGCGCGACCCTGCCGGCGAACTCCTCGGCGTCGATGCCGAACTCGCAGCGCCGCGGCGGCCGTTGCGGCAGCGTCTCGGCCCGTTCGCGCCGCTCGCCACGCGCACCGCGATCGGCTGCGCGCTGGCCGGCTACGCCTCCCTCGCGCTCGGGGTCGGCCGCCCCTACTGGGCGCTGGTCACCGCCGCCTCCCTCTACCAGGCCAACGTCGCCCTCACCTGGAGCCGGGGCGTCCAGCGCGTCGTCGGGAACCTCGCCGGGGTCCTCCTGTTCGCCGCCCTCGTCCCGGTGGCGCACCTCCATCCGGCCGTCCTGGTCCTGTGCTGCGCCGCTCTCAACTTCGGCGCCGAGGCGCTGATGGGCCGCAACTACTGGCTCGGCAGCGTCTGCGTCACCCCGATGGCGCTGCTCGTCACCGAGTTCGCCCGCACCCAGGACCCGGGCCGGCTGATCACCGAGCGCGTGGCGGACACCTTCGTCGGTGCGCTGGTCGGCTTCGCCGCAGCACTCGCCGTCACCAACCGCCGCGCGGGCGACCGGCTGGAACGGGCACTGGCCACGGCGGAACGCGCCCGCGAGGACGCCGCCCGGCTGCTCGCCGAGCCGCGGCCGGCGCCCGCCGCCCTCGGTTCCGCCCGCCGCTCGCTCACGGCCGCCCTGGTCGACCTGCGCGCCACCGCCGACGCCGCCTCCGGCGAGTGGTGGCAGCGGGCCCTGCCCGAGGAGCGGGTCGTGCTCACCGAGCAGGCCGGACACCGTACGCTCGCCGCGACGGTACGTCGGCAGGGCCTCGTACCGCAGGACCACGACCCCGGCAGGACGACGGAGGACATACGGCCATGACGGCGACGAACGGCGAGCCGGTGCCCGGGAGCGATGCGACCGGTGTGCCGGCGGAGGACGAGGCGGCGGCCGGGGTACGACCGCCGCACGTGCCACTCGGGGCCGGCGCCGCCCGGAGGGACACGGTCGCCGCCGTCGTCGGTCAGTGGCAGGCCGTGCGCCCCGAGCTGAACACCGGCCCCATGGAGGTGATCGGCCGGATCAACCGCTGCGCCGCCCTGCTCCAGCAGGCCGAGGACGCGCCGCTGCGCCGGGCCGGCCTCAGCCGGCCCGAGTTCGACCTGCTCGGCGCGCTGCGCCGCACCGGCCACGAGCTGACCCCCGGCGAGCTGGCCCGGGAGACCTTCTCCTCCGGGGCCGCCGTCACCAAGCGCCTCAAGCAGCTGACCGAACGCGGACTGGTCGAGCGGCGCGGTGACACCCGCGACCGCCGCGTGGCCCATCTCCGTCTCACCGACGCCGGCCGCGACCTGGTCGACGGCGTCCTTCCCGAGCAACTCGCCTACGAGACGGCCGTACTGTCCGTGCTGGCCCCCGGGCGCCAGGGCGAACTGGCGGGACTGCTGGCCGAGTTGCTGAGCCGCCTGGAGGGGCGGATGGAGGCACTGCGCGCCTAGCGGCGGCGGGCGCGGCGGCCGGGGCCGGCCTGGAGCCCCGGCCGAGGCCGACTCAGATCCCCGGCCGGTGGCGCAGCGGATGGTCCGCCGGTACCTCGACCAGCACGATCCGGGTGCCGTCCGGGTCGGCGATCCACATCTCGAGCAGGCCCCACGGCTCCCGGACCGGCGGCCGGACGATGTCGACGCCCTTCGCCCGCAGCTCCTCGTGCGCCGCCGACACGTCCGGGACCTGCAACCAGAGGGCCACGCCGGGCGCGGCCGCGGTCTCGGAGCGTCCGGAGACCTCCAGGAATCCGCCGCCGAGGAAGTAGACCGTCCCGCGCTCGGGGCCCGTACCGAACTCGCGGTAGACGGGCAGGCCCAGCTGTCCGCCGTAGAAGACGCGGGAACGTTCGGGATCGGTGGGCCGCAGAAGTGTGCGGCTGCTGAGTACATGCACCATGCGGGCGGAGCCTAGTGGCAGGGATACGCTCGTCCCCGGTTCTGCCACACCCGAGATCGGAGACCGCCCCATGGACGCCGAAGCCACCGGACTCACCTTCCGCGACGCCACCGACGCGGACGTCGACGCGCTGGTCGCGCTGATCGAGTCGGCGTACCGCGGGGACGCCAGCCGGGCCGGGTGGACCACCGAGGCGGACATCCTCCAGGGGCAGCGGACCGACCCGGAGGGCGTGCTGCAGGTGATCAAGTCGCCCCGCAGCCGGCTGCTGACCGTCGAGCAGGGCGGCCGGATCGTCGCCTGCTGCCAGCTGGAACACCGCGGCGAGCACGTGTACTTCGGCATGTTCGCGGTCAGCCCCGGCCAGCAGGGCGCGGGCCTCGGCAAGGCCGTCATGGCGGAGGCGGAGCGGTACTCCCGCGACACCTGGGGCGCCGGCGAGATGCACATGACCGTGATCTCGGTGCGCGACGACCTGATCGCCTGGTACGAGCGCCGCGGCTACCGCCGTACGGGAGAGATGTCCCCGTTCCCGTACGGCGACGAGCGCTTCGGCGTCCCGCAGCGCGCCGACCTGCAGTTCGAGCTGCTGGTCAAGCCCTTGGTGTGACGTGTCCGCGGGGGACCGGGCGCCGGGTCAGGCGGTGAACCGGCCCGTGCGCTTGATCTCCGGATAGTCGGTGGTCGCGCCGTCCAGCTCCAGCGCGCGGACGAGCCGCAGGTGGTGCTGCGTGTTGACCACCCAGCCGATGATCCGCAGCCCCGAGGCGCGCGCTCGCTCGACGACCTCCAGGGTGAGCCGGCGGATGTCGAGACAGAGGGTCGGGGCGCCGACGGCGACGGCGCGGTCCACGACGTCGGTGCCGTAGCGGCTCGCGACCAGCGCGGTCCGCACGCCCGGCACCAGCCGGGCGATCTCGGCGATCGCCTCGTCGTGGAACGAGGACACCTCCACGCGTCCGACGAGGTCCCGCCGGTGCATCACCTCGGCCAGTGCCCTGGCCGCCGCGACGTCCTTGATCTCGGCCTGCAGCGGCGAGCCGACCGCGTCCAGCACCTCTTCGAAGAGCGGCACGCGCTCTCCGCGGCCCGCGTCCAGCGCGCGCAGCTCCGCGAGGGTCTTCTCGGCGATCGGACCGGAGCCGTCGGTCGTCCGGTCCACCTCCGCGTCATGCATGACGACCAGGGCGCCGTCCTTGCTCAGGTGCAGATCGAGTTCGATCAGGTCGAGGCCGGCGGCTTGCGCGGCGACGAAGGAACGAAGGGTGTTCTCGGGCTCGACACCCATGACCCCGCGGTGACCGATGGTAAGGAAGTTCAAGGTTCGACTCGCTTCCGTCGACGGCGGCTCGGCACGCGCGTGACGGGCGGACGCCGTCGTCCGCGCGGGCAGAATCGCAGCCTAACGGCCGGGGCCCGTGATGAACCCGCATGTGCGCGGCTGATCGGGGCGCGTGGCGGGCGCCGACTGGCCGGTATCCGTTCTCACCGTCACCCTGGCGTGGGCGATTCCTCACACGGTTGACTGTCCGGTTTGCCCCCTTCGCAGGGATTCTGCCCGTGATGTGAAAAAGCGAAAGTGAGCGTCGTCACGGTTTACGGCAGGAAAAACATCGGTGATGAAGGGGCTGGGCAGAATAATTTTCGGAGCTGCCTCTTGCTGGGAGAAACGGGGTATGCATACGGTGTCCATACGCGAGGTTCTCCCGTGGAGGATGGGACATGACGGAAATTCTTGTGCAGGCCGGTGCGGAGGAGCAGGTTTCTCCGCTGACCAGGGTGGTTGAGCACCCGGCTTGGCCCGTGCTCAAGAATGCCGTGGAGCAGATCCGGCCATGGCAGTCGAAGGACGGATCGATCGACTTCGAGGCCGACGGCGCCCCGCAGCGAACCGATGCCGTGGCGGCCGTCGAGCGTGTCGCCGGCGCGGTCGAGCAGCTCACCCCGCTGCTCCCGCACGACGCCGACTACCACCAGGCCCTCGTGCGGGATCTGCGCCGCTGGGCCGAGGACGGTTTCACGGTCCCGGACTTCCTGGACTCGCTGCTGGCCTTCCAGCCCGCCGCTAACCGCGCGGACGGCCTGCAGCACCTGGTCGTCTTCCCGATGTACACGCAGAACGGCAACCCGGACCGCAATCTGGAGGCGGTCGTGCTGCGCATGGTCTGGCCGGACTGGCTGGCCGAACTGGAGCGCACCCGCTACGACAACCCGCTGTTCTGCGGCATCGCCTTCGAGGACTTCACCTCGGGCTACGACACCAACTCGGCCGTGCTCTTCCCGGAGACCATCGCCGTACGCGAGGCGCCGGAACGTTTCTCCTGGGGTGGCATCTTCTGCGACCGCGAGGCCGCCCGCTTCCGCCGGGTCACCGACGCCGCGGTCGGCATCCTGGGCCTGGAACTGCCCGAGGACATCGCCGCCATGGTCCACGACCAGAAGCGCTCCGAAGAGGCGTTCGTACTGTGGGACATGGTCCACGACCGCACCCACAGCCACGGTGACCTGCCGTTCGACCCGTTCATGATCAAGCAGCGCCAGCCGTTCTGGATGTACGGCCTGGAGGAGCTGCGCTGTGACCTCACCGCCTTCAAGGAGGCCGTGAAGCTCCAGGACGACGGCGTCCCGCAGGCCCGTGACGTGCAGTACGCGGTGCTGTTCGACCGGATGTTCCGCTTCCCGGTCACCGGCGACCGCAACCGCAACTACGACGGCCTCGGCGGCCAGCTGCTCTTCGCCTACCTGCACAAGCACGACGTCGTCCGCTGGACCGACAACAAACTCTCCATCGACTGGGAGCGCGCGCCCCAGGTCACCAACCAGCTGTGCGCGGAGATCGAGAAGCTCTACAAGGACGGCATCGACCGCCCGAAGCTGGTGCACTGGTTCGCGGGCTACGAGCTGGTCGCCACCTACCTCGCCCCGCACCCCGGCTCGAAGTGGGCCAAGGGCCCGGACGCCCTGGACCTGACCCTGCCGCCGCGCAAACTCGTGGACGACGTGCTTCCGGACGAGTTTCCGCTGAGCATGTTCTATGAGGCCCTGTCCAAGAAGCTGAAGAACGTGATCGCCTCGACGAAGGGGATCACCGCGGACGGCGCCGAGCGGCTCGCCGCGTGAACGATCGCGTCCGGAACACAGGTCAAGAGGGGAAGAACATGGTGGGGAACGGGTCTCTCAGTGGTGCGGTGATCGCGGTGGCGGGTGCGGGTGGACCCGCCGGGCACGCGACGCTGGTCCGGCTCGCGGAGGCGGGCGCGGTCGTCGTGGGGGCGGACAACAACCCCGAACGCCTGGCCGAGGCCGTGGACGCGGCCCGCTATGCCCGCGGCGGCGCCACGGTCACGGGCGAGACGGTCGACCTGCTTGATCTGCAGTCGACCCGGGACTGGGCCGCGCGCATCGAGAAGGACCACGGTCGCATCGACGGCCTGGTCCACCTCGTCGGCGGCTGGCGCGGCAGCGCGAACTTCGCCGCGACCGACCTCGCCGACTGGGACCTGCTGGAGAAGCTGCTGGTCCGCACCGTCCAGCACACCTCCCTGGCCTTCTTCGACGGCCTGCAGCGCAGCGACCGCGGCCGGTACGTGCTCACCAGCGCCGCCGGCACCGCGAAGCCCACGGCGGGCAACGCGGCGTACGCCGCCGCCAAGGCGGCGGCCGAGGCCTGGACGCTCGCCATGGCCGACGGCTTCCGCAAGGCCGGGGGCGAGACGGGCCCGCGCTCGGCGGCTGCCATCCTGGTGGTGAAGGCGCTGGTGCACGACGCCATGCGCGCCGAACGCCCCAACGCGAAGTTCGCGGGCTTCACCGACGTCAAGGACCTGGCCGAGGCCATCGAGGGCGTCTGGAGCAAGCCCGTCGCCGAAGTGAACGGAAACCGTCTGTGGCTGACCGAGAAGCCGTGAACCCTCCCAGGACCGATGCGCGTCGCCACCACGACCCGCAGGTCCGCGGTTTCGCCAGTGACAACTACGCCGGTGCCCACCCCGAGGTGATGGCCGCCCTGGCCCTGGCCAACGGCGGCCACCAGGTCGCGTACGGCGAGGACGACTACACCGACAACCTCCAGCGGATCGTCCGCAGCCACTTCGGCTCCACCGCCGAGGCCTTTCCGGTCTTCAACGGCACCGGCGCGAACGTCGTCGCGCTCCAGGCGGTCACCGACCGCTGGGGCGCGGTGGTCTGCGCCGAGAGCGCGCACATCAACGTCGACGAGGGTGGCGCGCCCGAGCGCATGGCCGGCCTCAAGCTGCTGACGGTGCCGACGCCCGACGGCAAGCTCACGCCCGAGCTGATCGACCGGCAGGCCTGGGGCTGGGAGGACGAGCACCGTGCGATGCCGCAGGTCGTCTCGATCACCCAGAGCACGGAGCTGGGCACGCTCTACACGCCCGAGGAGATCCGGGCGATCTGCGAGCACGCCCACGCCCGCGGCATGAAGGTGCACCTGGACGGCTCCCGGATAGCCAACGCCGCCGCCTCCCTGGACGTGCCGATGCGCACGTTCACCAACGCGGTCGGCGTCGACATCCTCTCGCTCGGCGGCACCAAGAACGGCGCGGTGTTCGGCGAGGCCGTCGTGGTGATCAATCAGGACGCCGTGCGGCAGATGAAGCACATCCGCAAGATGTCGATGCAACTGGCGTCCAAGATGCGCTTCGTCTCGGTGCAGTTGGAGGCCCTGCTCGCCAAGGACCTGTGGCTGCGCAACGCACGGCACGCCAACCAGATGGCCCAGCGGCTGGCCGAGGGCGTTCGCGCGGTGCACGGTGTGGAGATCCTCTACCCAGTGCAGGCCAACGGCGTCTTCGCCCGGCTCCCGCACGACGTGAGCGAGCGGCTGCAGAAGCGGTTCCGGTTCTACTTCTGGGACGAGGCCGCCGGAGTGGTGCGCTGGATGTGCTCCTTCGACACCACGGAGGAGGACGTCGACACGTTCGTGGCGGCGCTCAAGGAGGAGATGGCGCACTAGCGCGCACATCAGTCATTGCATAGGTATGCGGTCACCCGAAAGTTCATTTACGCTCGGGTGATCGCGTACCTGTGCGCACCGGCATGGAGCCGATCCAGACCACTACCGACCCTTCCACCTACCTGGCGGCCGATGAGGTCATCGACCACCATCATCCCGTGGTCCGTGGTCCGTGGTCCGTGGTCCGTGGTCCGTGGTCCGTGGTCCGTGGTCCGTGGTCCGTGGTCCGTGGTCCGTGGTCCGTGGTCCGTGAGACGGCGACACGGCTGGCAGCAGGGGCCGCCGACCCCGCACCACGGCGGCCCCGGACGGCACAGCCGGCGTGCGAGGGCGCCGGTGCGGGGCGACACTGGCCGCGGGCGGAAGGAGTGATCATGCTGCCCGGATTCCTCGTCAGGGTGGTCTCCGCGCTCCTCGGCCGGGAGGGACGGTCACTGCACCTGAAGGCCGCTGGCGGCGCGACGGTCGTCCTGGTGCTGGGGATGCTCGGCGGGTCCTGGGCCGTGTCGGCCGCGGAGGGGGGGCGCGCAGCGCGAACCTGACGTCGTACCCGCGGGCGCTGTGGTGGTCGATCGAGACGGCGACCACCGTCGGCTACGGGGACTTCTACCCGGTCACGCCGTGGGGCAGGGTCGTCGGTTCGGTCGTCATGGTCGTCGGGATCACCACCTACGGCATGGTGACGGCGGCGCTGGCGACCTGGTTCGTCGGCCGGGAGGCGGGGCGGCGCGCCCACACGCACCGGCTGCGCGACGAGACCGCCGAGGCCCTGCACGAACGCTTCGACCGGCTGGAACGCCTGCTGACCGGTGACCGGGACGGAGGCTGAGAGGACCGCGGGGCCGCGCCCCCTGCCGGGCCGCGTGCGAAACCGGCGCGGCCAGGCCCTGCGGGCGGCTGCTTCGCCGGGGTCAGCGCGCCTCGGCCGCGCGCAACTGCTCCGTCGTCGGGGCCGTCCCACCGAGGTGCGACGGCAGCCACCAGGTGTCCTCCGCGCCCTTGGGGCGGCCCGGGTAGGCGCGCTGCGCGGCCTCCAGCAGCTCCTGGACCCGCTCGCGCAGCCGGCGGGTGATGGCACCGGCGTACTGGTCGCGGGGCGCCTCGAGCGCATCGCCGACCCGGATCGTGACGGGCAGGTGGCTGCGCTTGAAGTTGCGGGGCTGGCCCTTCGTCCACAGCCGCTGCGTGCCCCACACGGCCATGGGGATCAGCGGGACGCCGGCTTCCTGGGCCAGGCGGGCCGCGCCGGACTTGAAGCCCTTCAGCGTGAAGGACTGCGAGATGGTGGCCTCCGGGAAAACGCCGATGACCTCGCCGGAACGCAGCGAGTCCAGTGCGTGCGCGTAGGCGGCCTCGCCCTGCTGGCGGTCCACCGGGATGTGCTTCATGCCGCGCATCAGCGGACCGGAGATCTTGTGGCGGAAGACGGCCTCCTTCGCCATGAAGCGCACGAGCCGCTTCTGCGGCAGAGCCGCCAGACCGTTGAAGACGAAGTCCAGATAGCTGATGTGATTGCTCACGAGCACGGCGCCGCCCGAGCGCGGGATGTTCTCCGACCCCTGGCAGTCGATCTTCAGGTCCCAGACCTTGAACAACGACTTGGCGAAACCGACGACGGGACGGTAGACCAGCTCTGCCATGGGCGGGGTGGGCCCTTTCTGCTCTGCTCGGGAAAGGGGCTCCCGGCGGGAAAGTTACGCAGCCGTAGGTTTACGGCGTATCGCAGATCGTGCCCGAAGAACGGACGGGTAGCCAGTCCTGGTGCCCCGCGGCGGCGAGATCCTCGTCACGTCGGCCTACAGGCCGCCCGGACCGTGAAGTGCCGCCGGATACCACCGGAAAGCCGTGCGACAGAAACGCTTGCGGGGGGCGTCGCGACGGAAACGATTCCGGGAGGCGGGAATCTCCGTGACGTCGGGAATGCTTGTGCAGAGGACGGCGGGACGGCGGCGGTTGCGCGGCGAGGGAGAGTGCGGGTGCGCGGGCGGGACGACGGCAAGCGGTTGGGGGCGGCCGAGCTGGGCGGCGAACGCGGCGAGCGGGCCACCCTCGTCCAGTTCTCCAGCGCGTTCTGCGCGCCCTGCCGGGCCACCCGGCGCATCCTCGGCGAGATCGCCGCGATGGTGCCCGGGGTGACCCATGTGGAGATCGACGCCGAGGCCCGGCTGGACCTCGTACGCGAGCTGCGGGTCCTCAGGACGCCCACGGTCCTGGTCCTGGACGCCGAGGGCCGGGAGGTGCGGCGCGCCACCGGGCAGCCCCGCAAGGCCGACGTCATCGCGGCACTGGGCGAGGCGGTGTGAGGGGCCCTCGGGACGCCCTGCGGCATCTTCGCGATCCCGAACCGTCCTTGACTGCGCGCGCCACCTATCGTCAGTCTGACCCGATGCCGATCGAACTCCTTCTCCATGAGCGGATGCACGTCGACCTCTCCCGCACCGCGAGCGCGCGCTGTCCGGGCTGTTGAGCACCGACGACCCCGCCTGTGACCTCCGGCAGAAGGACCACTCCATGACGGCCACGCCCGACCTCGGCACCGCTCGGCTCGCCGCCCCCGACCTGTTGCGTTCCGCCTTCCGCCGGCACGCCGCCGGTGTCGCGGTGATCACCGCCGACGGCGACTCGGGCCCGGTCGGCTTCACCGCCACCTCCCTGACCTCCGTCTCGGTGGAGCCACCGCTGGTCTCCTTCGGCATCGGTGTGGGCGCTTCCAGCTGGCCCGCCATCGCCAAGACCGAGCACGTCGGCATCCACATACTCGGCGACCACCAGAGCGAGCTGGCCGCCACCTTCGCCCGCAGCGGCGCCGACCGCTTCGGCGCGCCGACCGCCTGGCGCGAGGGACCCGAAGGCGTACCGGTGCTCGACGACGTGCTCGCCTGGCTGGTGTGCCGGGTCGTCGGGCGGGTCCCTGCCGGTGATCACCGGATCGTGCTCGCCGAGGTCGTGCTCGGCGACCCCTCGGGTACCGGCCGTCCCCTTCTCTACCACCAGGGTCGCTTCAACGGCCTGCGGGATTGATCACGCCGGCCGGACCTGCGCCGCAGTCGGGTTCCGGTTACGCTGCGTTGCGAAGGTCACAGTTCAAAGCGCTTGCTTAGCGGGCAGGAACTGGGTGTACTGGCGAGTAATATTTCGGTCGGAGCGCGCGGACGCCCCGATCGGGATCGGCCGCTTCAGGCGCCTATGCTGCCTGCAAGAGGCAGCCCGGAAATGACGATGCAGTAGGAGAGCCGGCGTGAGCTTGAGGATCGTTGTCACTGTGAAGTACGTGCCCGACGCCACTGGCGACCGGCACTTCGCCGATGACCTGACCGTCGACCGCGACGACGTCGACGGTCTGCTCTCCGAGCTGGACGAGTACGCGGTCGAGCAGGCACTGCAGATCTCGGAGAACGCGGACGACGCCGAGGTCACCGTTCTGACCATCGGCCCCGAGGACGCCAAGGACGCGCTCCGCAAGGCCCTGTCGATGGGTGCCGACAAGGCCATCCACGTCGAGGACGACGACCTGCACGGCACGGACGCCATCGGTACGTCCCTGGTGCTGGCCAAGGCCATCGAGAAGGCCGGTTACGACCTGGTCATCTCCGGCATGGCCTCCACCGACGGCACGATGGGCGTCGTTCCCGCGCTGGTCGCCGAGCGTCTGGGCGTCCCGCAGGTCACCCTGCTGTCCGAGGTCTCCGTCGAGGACGGCACGGTGAAGGGCCGCCGCGACGGCGACGCCGCCTCCGAGCAGCTCCAGGCGCAGCTCCCGGCGATCGTCTCGGTCACCGACCAGTCGGGCGAGGCGCGCTACCCGTCCTTCAAGGGCATCATGGCCGCCAAGAAGAAGCCGGTGGAGTCCTGGGACCTGTCCGACCTGGACATCGAGGCCGAGGAGGTCGGTCTCGACGGCGCGTTCACCAAGGTGGAGACCGCGACCCAGCGTCCGGCCCGCACGGCCGGCACCATCGTCAAGGACGAGGGCGAGGGCGGCAAGCAGCTCGCTGAGTTCCTCGCGGGCCAGAAGTTCATCTAAGGGCCCGCGCCCGCCGACCGCCCCTCAACTTCGTTACGCAGGAGAGCAATCCCATGGCTGAAGTCCTCGTCTACGTCGATCACGTGGACGGTGCCGTCCGCAAGCCCACCCTGGAGCTGCTGACCCTGGCCCGCCGCGTCGGCGAGCCCGTCGCCGTCGCGCTGGGCAACGGCGCCGCCGACACCGCCGCCACGCTGGCCGAGCACGGCGCGGTGAAGGTCCTCACCCACGACGCGTCCGAGTACGCCGAGTACCTGGTCGTGCCGAAGGTGGACGCGCTGCAGGCCGCCGTCGAGGCCGTCTCCCCGGCCGCCGTGCTGGTCCCGTCCTCCGCGGAGGGCAAGGAGATCGCCGCCCGTCTGGCGCTGCGCATCGGTTCCGGCATCATCACCGACGCCGTCGACATCGAGGCCGGCGACGAGGGCCCGGTGGCCACCCAGTCGGTGTTCGCCGCGTCCTTCACCACCAAGTCCCGGGTCGTCAAGGGCACCCCGGTCATCACGGTCAAGCCGAACTCGGCCGCCGTCGAGGCCGCGCCGGCCGCCGGTGCGGTCGAGGCCCTGTCGGTGTCCTTCTCCGAGAACGCGACCGGCACCAAGGTCACCGGCCGTACGCCGCGTGAGTCGACGGGCCGCCCGGAGCTGACCGAGGCCGCGATCGTGGTCTCCGGCGGCCGTGGTGTCAACGGCGCCGAGAACTTCTCGATCATCGAGGCGCTCGCCGACTCCCTCGGTGCGGCCGTCGGTGCCTCGCGTGCCGCGGTGGACGCGGGCTGGTACCCGCACACCAACCAGGTCGGCCAGACCGGCAAGTCGGTCTCGCCGCAGCTGTACATCGCCAACGGCATCTCCGGCGCGATCCAGCACCGCGCCGGTATGCAGACCTCCAAGACGATCGTGGCCGTCAACAAGGACGCCGAGGCCCCGATCTTCGAGCTGGTCGACTTCGGTGTGGTCGGCGACCTCTTCGACGTCGTCCCGCAGCTGACCGACGAGGTCAAGACCCGCAAGGGCTGAGCCCCCGCAAGGGCTGAGCCCGGCCGGGGCTGAGCCCCCTGAGGTGCCTTCGAGGCCCCGGTGACCGCACGCGGTCCCCGGGGCCTCGGTGCATCCTGGTGACGGATCCGCCGGGGTGCCGACCACGGTCCGGACGGGGTGTTGACCAGCGAGAACCACCCGGATAACTTCATTCTACGGATTGTTGATTCCGTACAGCGGAAAATTGGAGGGTGTGGGATGGGTCAGCAGGAGAAGGTGGCGACGAGCCTCGCGGGCACCGTCAGCGAGGGGATCAGTGCCTCCCTCGCACCGGTCGACGCGGAGCTGGAGCGCCGCTACCCCGGGGACCCCGGCACCCGCCAGCCCGTGCACACCGTCTACGTCCCCGGTGACGCCTTCGCCGCCGACACCCTCCGCTCCTGGGGCGACCGGGCCCTGACCGCCCTCGACGAACACGCCCCGGACGCCGCTTCCTTCGCGGCCGTCCTCGGCCTCTCCGACGACCTCGCGGAGCCGGTGTACTCCCGCGTCCGCGCCAAACTGGAGCGCGAGCCCATCGAGGACCTGCGCGTCGACTTCGAGGACGGCTACGGCCCACGCCCCGACGCCGAGGAGGACGAGACGGCGGCCCGCGCGGCCCGCCTGATCGCGGAGGCGTACCGGAACGGCACGGCGGCGCCGTACATGGGCATCCGGATGAAGTGCATGGAGGCCGCGGTACGCGACCGGGGCATCCGCACCCTCGACGTCTTCCTGACCGGCCTGATGGAGGCCGGCGGCCTGCCCGAGGGCCTGGTCCTCACCCTGCCCAAGGTGACGTACCCCGAGCAGGTGAGTGCCTTCGTCCGTCTCCTGGAGGCGTTCGAGAAGGAGCACGGCCTGGACGCCGGCCGGCTCGGCTTCGAGATCCAGATCGAGACCAGCCAGTCGATCCTCGCCACCGACGGCACCGCCACCGTCGCCCGTATGATCCAGGCCGCCGAGGGCCGCGCCACCGGCCTGCACTACGGCACCTTCGACTACAGCGCCTGTCTCGGCGTCTCCGCCGCCTACCAGGCCAGCGACCACCCGGCCGCCGACCACGCCAAGGCGATCATGCAGGTCGCCGCGGCGGGCACCGGCGTACGCGTCTCGGACGGCTCGACGAACGTCCTCCCGGTCGGCCCGGCCGAGAAGGTCCACGACGCCTGGCGCCTCCACTACGGCCTCACCCGCCGCGCCCTCGCCCGCGCCTACTACCAGGGCTGGGACATGCACCCGGGACACATCCCCACCCGCTACGCGGCCGTCTTCGCCTTCTACCGCGAGGGCTTCGAGCAGGCCGCCGGCCGCCTCGCCCGCTACGCCAGCCACACCGGCGGCGACGTCATGGACGAGCCCGCCACCGCCAAGGCACTCGGCGGATACCTGCTGCGCGGGCTGGACTGCGGAGCCCTCGACATCGCCGAGGTCGCCCGCCTCACCGGCCTGACCCGCGCCGACCTCGAAGGTTTCGCGGCACCTCGGCGCGGCGACCTGACCGCGTCCGCCAAGTAGCCGGTCGGTCACCGCCTCCGGCGGCCGCCACCTTCCGCCACCGTCGCCCAGCGGGCGGCCGCCACCTCGCCGCCGTCCCGTCCTGCGGACGCCACTCACCCGTGGGGTGGACGGTCCGGCGGACGGGGCGGCTACCCGGCCGTCCCGTCCGCCGGACCGGCGGCGTAGGACTCGAGCCCGGACTCCGTGACCCACTTGTGCGCGGCGAACAGCCGCGTGCCCTGGGCGCACCGCCGGACGTCATCGCGTGCCCGGGCGCTGAACTCCTCCGGTGTCACCCCGAACAGTCCCCTCAACGGGGCGGACCGGGCGAGGAGTTCGGTGAGGAGTGCGTGCTGGCCGGGATGGCCGCGCGGGGCACCGCTGTCGTCGCGCAGCACCCCGTGCCGGTTGACGTACGAGTACACCCCGGGCAGAGCCCGGCCGTCGGCCAGTTCGACGCGTACGTCCGGCGCGGGCAGCCACAGCCGCCGGAAGTTCCCGTCGGGCAGCGGTACGCCCTCGCTGGCGTCGATCACGTCCAGCTGACGGCGATCGAGCCAGATGACGAACAACTCCCGTGAGCCGTGACGGGACTTGACGGGAGACGCGGACACATAGCCCATGCGGCTGACGTGCGCGGAGACGCCGACGTCGACCCCGGTCACCCGTGCCCGCACCATCGGGATGGAGCCGTAGACCCCGAACTGGGTCATCTTGTGCCGCAGTTGCCCGGGGGAGGCGTTGGAGCCGACGGCCAGCACCGGCCTCCGGTCGGCGTGCACCAGGCGCTCCAGCGGCAGCATGAGGTCGCCGTCGAGCAGTCCGGAGTCGGCCGGCCAGGTGCCGGGATAGGCCAGCGGATGGTCGCGGGGTGCCTCGGCGAGGCCGAGTTCCTCCAGGGTGCGGCCGGCCATACGCGGCTCAGTCGGCCGGCGGCAGCTCGCCCGAGCCGCGCGTGATCAGCCGGGTCGGCAGCTCGATGCGCTCCGGCGCGACGAGGCTGCCGTCCAGTTGCCGGAAGAGGCGCTCGGCGGCGGTCCGGCCGAGGGCCGCCGCGTCCTGCGCGACGACGGTGACACCCGGCTGGAGCAGATCGGCCAGCTCGATGTCGTCGAACCCGACGAGGGAGACCCGGCGGGTCTGCTCGGCGAGGACCCGGATCACGGTGACCGTCACCCGGTTGTTGCCGGTGAAGATCGCGGTGACGGGGTCGGGTCCGCCCAGCATCTCCTGCGCCGCCCGGCGTACCCGCTCCGGACTGGTCGTCCCGAGGGACATCCAGCGCTCATCGACCGGTATCCCCGCGTCCTCCATGGCCGTCCGGTAGCCCCGCAGCCGCTCGGCCGCGGTGTGGATGCGCGGCATGTCGCCGATGAACCCGATCCGCCGGTGTCCGTGCCCGATCAGATGGGTGACGCCGTCGCGGGCGCCGCCGTAGTTGTCGGACAGCACCACGTCGGCGTCGATCCGGCCGGCCGGCCGGTCCACGAACACGGTCGCCACGCCGGCCCTGATCTCCGGCTCCAGATAGCGGTGGTCGTCGCCGGCCGGGATCACCACCAGACCGTCCACCCGCCGCGCGCACAGGGCCAGCGCCAGCTCCTGCTCGCGCTCGGGGTCCTCCGCGCTGGAGCCGTTGATCAGCAGGGCGCCGTGGGCGCGGGCCACCTCCTCCACCGCGCGGCTGAGCGGGCCGTAGAAGGGGTCGGCGAGGTCCTCCAGGACCAGGCCGATGCTCGCCGTGCGCCCCTTGCGCAGCACCCGGGCGCTGTCGTTGCGGCGGAAGCCCAGGGCGTCGATCGCCTCCTGCACGCGCCGCTCGGTGTCCGGGGTGACGCCGGGCTCGCCGTTGACCACGCGGGACACCGTCTTCAGGCCGACCCCGGCGCGTGCGGCCACGTCCTTCATCGTCGGACGGTTGCCGTAGCGGGTCCCCGCGTGACGGTCTGCGCGGTGGGTGGTCTCGGGCACGATGCGCTGTCCTGTCCTGTCGTCCGTGGTCTCCCATGGGGGTGGTGCGGGGCGAACCATGGGCTTGTATGAGGATGTGGCGTCGAGCATAGAGCCTGGACAACGTTGTCAGATGCGAGAGAGACTGTCCACCGCTGTCTCCGGCCTGCGCCCCCACCGTTTGACCGGCCTGACTCTGTATGGTTCTCGAGCTTTCGACGGGGAGATCTGACTCTGATGCACACCGACCTCGTGGCGGCCCTGGACATCGGCGGCACCAAGATCGCCGGCGGGCTGGTGGACGGCGATGGCCGGATCCTGGCGCGCGCCCAGCGTGCCACGCCCGCTCGACAGGATGGCGAAACGGTCATGCGGGCTGTCGAGGAGGTGCTCGGCGAGCTCGTGGGATCACCCTTGTGGGGCCGCGCCGATGCGATCGGCATCGGCAGCGCGGGCCCGGTGGACGCTTCGACGGGCACCGTCAGTCCGGTGAACGTACCGGGCTGGCGTGACTTCCCGCTGGTCGACCGGGTGCGCGCGGCCGCCGGGGGCCTTCCGGTCGAGCTGATCGGCGACGGCGTGGCGATCACGGCGGCCGAGCACTGGCAGGGTGCCGCCCGCGGCCACGACAACGCGCTGTGCATGGTGGTCTCGACGGGCGTCGGCGGTGGCCTGGTCCTCGACGGCCGGCTGCATCCCGGGCCGACCGGCAACGCCGGGCACATCGGGCACATCAGCGTCGATCTCGACGGCGACCCGTGCCCGTGCGGCGCGCGCGGCTGTGTGGAGCGCATCGCCAGCGGGCCGAACATCGCCCGCCGTGCCCTGGAGGAGGGCTGGCGGCCGGGGCCGGACGGCGACACCTCGGCCGCCGCGGTGGCCGACGCCGCTCGTGCGGGCGATCCGGTCGCCGTGGCCTCCTTCGAGCGGGCCGCGCAGGCGCTGGCCGCCGGCATCGCGGCCACCGCCACCCTGGTCGAGATCGACATCGCGGTGATCGGCGGGGGCGTGGGCAAGGCCGGCGACATCCTCTTCACGCCTCTGCGCAAGGCGCTCACCGACTACGCGACCCTGTCGTTCGTGCGGCGGCTGACGGTCGTGCCCGCACAGACGGGCACCGACGCGGGACTGGTCGGCGCCGCCGCGGCCGCGCTGGCCCGCCGGCCGGACCCCACCGCGGCGAGCGTCTGACCGCGGCCGGGGCCGGCCTGTGGCGGTGGCCGGGTACCCGACTGCCGGGGTCAGCAGCTCAGCCGGGCGTCCGCCCAGTCCGCGTGGTCCGAGTCGTCGCCGTCCCCGCCGTCCGTGACGACGAGCCGGACCACCTGGGCGCCGCTGACGTCGGCGGTGACCGGTTGCGCGGGCAGGGCGTTGGTCAGCACCCCGGTCGAGGCGACCGTGGTGCCGTCCGCCCGGATCTCGAAGGCGACCGTGCCCTTGGCGCCCTTCTCGTCGTCCACGCCGACGTCCGCGGTGACCTTCTCGCAGGCCTTGCCGGTGTAGAAGGAGAGGTCGCTGAGGGCGTGCACGCCGAGTCCCTTGGCGTACACCGCCCCGCCGACGGTGAGCGGGTTCCCGTCGCCCGCTGCGCTCTCCCCGTTGCTGGTGTCGCGCTCCACCGGTCCCCAGCCGCTGGTCGCCGACAGCAGCGGCAGGTCGCTGAGGTACGACGTCCCCCGGGGCGGCGGCAGGACGACGGCGGCGGTCATCTCCAGCGCGCCGCTCACCCGCTGTCCCGAGGGTGAACGGTAACGCGCACGGAGCGTGAGGTCGTTGGAGCCCGTGGGTGTCCCGGCCGGGGCGGTCACCCGCCAGCCGGTGCGCAGTGTCCCGCCCGTGGTGAGGGTGGCGGCCGTGGTCGCCGACGTGGGCCGTACCGTCCAGCCCTCGGGGCCGGCCAGTGACACGGACACCTGACGTGCGGGCGTCCGGCCGAGGTCGGTGACGGTGCCCGTCAGCGTGGCGGGGGAGCCCGCCTCCAGCAGCGGGTTCCCGTCCAGGCCGAGTTCGGCGGCCGGAGGCCGGGTGGCCCAGTGCGGGTCGGCCGAGACGCGCAGCAGTACCGTGCCATGGGCCGGAACGGTGGCGGCGAGGGTGCCGGCCGTGTTGTAACTGCGGTGCCGCCACAGGTCACGCAGTGTGTAGGCGGCGGCATCGGGCAGGCCCACGGCCTCGGCGCTGGTGGCGATCCGCTGGGGAGCGGCCGACTCGTTGAAGAGGGCCACCGCGCGGCTGCCGTCCTTCATCTCCTTGGCGACGACCCAGCGTCCGCCGGCGGAGGAGACGACGGTGCCCTGCTTGCCGAGCGGGTCCTGGTCGACGGCGATGACCTCCTTGTCGCCCAGGATGTCGAAGGTCGCCCGGGAGGCCTTGCGCAGGTCGGTGCCGATGAGCAGCGGCGCGGCCATGACCGACCAGAGCGAGAAGTGCGAGCGGTACTCGGTGTCCGTCATGCCGCCGTTGCCGACCTCCAGCATGTCGGGGTCGTTCCAGTGGCCCGGGCCGGCGTACGGCGCGAGTGGCAGGTTCTGCTTGAGGATGGACAGCATCGAGCCCCAGCTGTCACTGATGTCACCGGTGGTTCGCCACAGTTGACCGACGTCGGCCGCCCATTCCCAGGGTCTGTTCTCGCCCCATTCGCAGATGCTGTAGACGATGGGCCGGCCGGTCCCGGCGGAGGCGGCCCTCAGCGCGTCGCGCATGGTCCGGTACCGCGTCCTGGCGTCGGCACCCTGGTTGTTGCAGTTGTCGTACTTGAGGTAGTCCACGCCCCAGTCGGCGAACTGCCGGGCGTCGCTGTACTCGTGGCCCAACGCGCCCGGGAAGCCGGCGCTGTTGCAGGTCTTGGTGCCTGCGCTGGTGTAGATGCCGAGGTCCAGGCCCTTGGCGTGCACGTAGTCGGCGACGGCCCTGATGCCGTTCGGGAAGCGGGCCGGGTCGGGGACCAGCCTGCCGTTCGCGTCGCGGGCGGGCAGTGCCCAGCAGTCGTCCAGGTTGACGTACCGATAGCCCGCGTCCTTCAGGCCCTTGGTGACGAAGAGGTCCGCGATCCCCTTGACCATCGCCTCGTCGAAGTCGGCTCGGCAGTGCGTGGAGTTCCAGTTGTTGAAGCCCATCGGCGGTGTCAGGGCGAGGCCGTCGGCCGGGGCCGGCGCGGCCGGCACCGCCGCGGGAGCAGCCGCGGGAGCCGCCAGCGCGGGGGCGGCGAGACCGCTCGCGCAGAGCAGTCCCGCAACCAGTGCTCCGGTCACTCTGTAAGGGTTCGTGCGGGTGTGAGGGTGACGCATGGTCGACGTTCCTCCGACTCGCGAAAGGTGGATGACGGCATGCGGTCGCCCAGGACGGCATGCACGCGTCATCGATGGGCGTTCACGGTAGAACCTGTCGGAGTATGTTGGAAGAGGGGTGCCGTGGTTGCCTGACGGCCCGTCGATTCCGTCGGCAGAGCACCTGTCGCGCCTCGTGGTCCTCATCAGACGTTCGGATGTGTTCGCTTCGGCTGTTCGACCCCGGCCGCACTCCGGCTCGCGGACCGGAGACGGCTCCGTGGGTCCTGGACGTCGGCCTCGGACGCCCGGCCGTGGTGATCCGCGTGACCCCGGATCGCTTCCGCAGTTGATCAGCGCATGAAGAAGCGCAGCATGCTCGCCCTCGCCACCCTCGCCACCGGATTCGTCGTGGCCGCCATCACCCCGTCCCCCGCCGCGGACGACGGATCCCTCTCCGACATCAAGGTCTCGGACACCCTCGGCAGCGCCGACCAGCTCGTCAGCCACGACAGTTTCGCCATCGACGACGGCCCCCTCGGGCAGGAGTAGACCCGCCGGCCCACGGCGTGTGTGCCGGTGTCCCCGCGGCGGGGGACACCGGCACAGGCGCCCTCACCGGGACGGGGTTTCCGTGGCAGGGTGGAGCGGGCAAGCCACAGGGGGCCAACAGAAGAGGGGGAGTCCGTGACCGTCGTCTGGATCAACGGCGCGTTCGGTGCGGGGAAGACCACCACCGCACGGGAGCTGATCGAACTGATCCCGAACAGCACGCTCTTCGACCCCGAGGTCGTCGGCGCGGCGCTCACGCATCTGCTGCCGGCCAAGCGGCTGGCCGAGGTCGGTGACTTCCAGGATCTGCCGATCTGGCGCCGGCTCGTGGTCGACACGGCGGCCGGGATGCTGGCGGAGTTGGGCGGAACCCTCGTGGTGCCGATGACCCTGCTCCGTCAGGACTACCGCGACGAGATCTTCGGCGGCCTCGCCGCCCGCCGAATTCCCGTGCACCATCTCCTGCTCGCCCCGGCCGAAACGATCCTGCGCGAGCGTGTGGCCGCGCGTGAGGTGCCGCCGGATCCGCCCGACGGCGAGATGCGGATACGGCAGTGGTCGTACGACCACATAGAGCCCTACCGCGCGGCCCTCGCCTCCTGGCTCACCGCCGACGCCCACCTCGTGGACACCAGCGGCCTCACCCCGCACGAGACGGCCGTGCACATCGCCGAGTCCGTCGGCAGCGGTGCCGTACCCGCCTGCGACATCGTGCAGACTCCGGAGCCGACCGCCGAGACGCTCGCCGCCGGGGTACTGCTCTTCGACGACCAGGACCGGGTGCTGCTCGTCGACCCCACCTACAAACCGGGCTGGGAGTTCCCGGGCGGTGTGGTCGAGCGCGGCGAGGCCCCGGCCCGGGCCGGTATGCGCGAGGTCGCCGAGGAGACCGGGATACGGCTGCGCGAGGTGCCCAGACTGCTCGTCGTGGACTGGGAACGGCCCGCACCGCCCGGCTTCGGCGGACTCCGGCTGCTCTTCGACGGCGGCCGGCTGGAGTCCGGCGAGGCGTCCCGGGTACTGCTGCCCGGGCCGGAACTGCGGGCCTGGCGCTTCGCCACCGAACAGGAGGCCGCCGGCATGCTCCCACCGGTCCGCTACGAGCGGCTGCACTGGGCCCTGCGGGCGCGGGAGCGCGGGACCGCGCTCTACCTGGAGGCCGGCGTGCCGGTCGGCTGACCTGCGGCCGCGAGGCTGCGGCAGGGGCGGCTGCGGACGAGGGGCCGCCACGCGACGACCGAGCGGCTCCTTCGAGGCGGCAGCGGCAGGTGCTTCGCCGCTCAGGACGTGGCCGCGGCCCGGCGCAGGGCCGGCGTGCCGCCGGGGCCGGCCGTCCCCGGTATGGGTGGGGACGGCCGCGGATGGGGCGCGTCAGCTCGCGTAGTTGCGCAGGAAGAGCGCCTCGGCGACCGACAGACGCTCCAGTTCCTCGGGCGACACGCTCTCGTTGACCGCGTGGATCCGGGCCTCCGGCTCGCTCAGCCCGATGAGCAGGATCTCCGCCTGCGGGTACAGGCCGGCGAGGGTGTTGCACAGCGGGATGGAGCCGCCCTGCCCGGCGTACTGCATCGACTCGCCCGGGTAGGCCACCGCCATCGCGTCGGCCATCGCCTGGTAGGCCGGGCTGGAGGTGTCGGCGCGGAACGCCTGGCCCTGGCCGATCTGCTCGGTGGTGACGCGGGCGCCCCAGGGGGTGTGCGCCTCGAGGTGCGCCTGGAGGAGCTTGGTGGCCTCCGCGGCGTCGACGCCCGGCGGCACCCGCAGGCTGACCAGCGCACGGGCGCCGGCCTGCACCGACGGGGTGGCGCCGACGACCGGCGGGCAGTCGATGCCGAGCACGGTGACGGCCGGACGGGCCCAGATCCGGTCGGCGACCGAGCCGTCACCGACCAGCTCGACGCCGTCCAGCACCCTGGCGTCCGTACGGAACTGCTCCTCGGTGTAGTCCAGACCGTCCCACTGCGCCGTGGCGTCCAGGCCCTCGACCGTGGTCGAGCCGTCCTCGGCGCGCAGTGAGTCCAGGACCCGGATCAGCGCGGCGAGGGCATCCGGCGCGGCGCCGCCGAACTGGCCCGAGTGCAGGTTGCCGGCCAGGGTGTCGATCCGTACCCGGACCAGGGTCATGCCGCGCAGGGTGGTGGTGACCGTGGGCAGGCCGGCCCGGAAGTTCCCCGCGTCGCCGATGACGATGGTGTCCGCCGCCAGCAGTTCGGGGTGCTCCTCGGCGTACCGCTCCAGGCCGCCGGTGCCCTGCTCCTCCGAGCCCTCCACGATCACCTTCACGTTCACCGGGACGCCGCCGTTCGCCTTCAGGGCGCGCAGCGCGAGCAGGTGCATGATCAGGCCGCCCTTGCAGTCGGCGGTCCCGCGGCCGTACCAGCGTCCGTCGCGGTCGGTCAGCTCGAACGGCGGGGTGGTCCAGCCGGCCTCGTCCAGCGGGGGCTGCACGTCGTAGTGCGCGTAGAGCAGAACCGTTTTGGCGCCTTCGGGGCCCGGCAGCCTCCCGTACACCGACCGTGTGCCGTCGGGAGTGTCCAGCAGGGCCACGTCGGTGAAGCCCTCGGTGCGCAGCGCGTCGGCGATCCAGTTCGCGGCGGCGTCGCTCTCGCTCTTCGGGAACTGCGCGAAGTCCGCCACCGACTTGAAGGCGACCAGCTCGGTCAGCTCCGCCTTGGCCCGGGGCATGAGCGAGGCGACGGTCTCGGCGACCGGATTCGACGACATGGGCACGCTCCTCGTGGGTGCGACGTTGAACAGGGTGGGTACCCCCGATACTCCCACAGTGGCCTGCGACGACGGCCGCCGTAGGATGCGGGGGGACACTTCGGCGGCGGCTTGATCGGAGCGGTAGACCATCGTGAGCGGCGAGAATTCTTCGGCGGACGACGTGCAGCGGGTGTGGGACGTCGTCGTGGTGGGCGCGGGACCCGCGGGGGCCTCCGCGGCCTACGCGGCAGCGGTCGCGGGGCGACGCGTGCTGTTGCTGGAGAAGGCCGACCTGCCCCGCTACAAAACCTGTGGCGGGGGCATCATCGGCCCCTCGCGCGACGCGCTTCCGCCCGGCTTCGAGCTGCCACTGCGGGACCGGGTGCACGCGGTCACCTTCTCGAACAACGGCCGCTTCACCCGCACCCGCCGCTCCCGGCAGATGCTGTTCGGGCTGATCAACCGGCCCGAGTTCGACCAGCAGCTGGTCGAGCACGCCCAGAAGGCGGGCGCCGAGCTGCGTACGGGCGTGACGGTGCAGCGCGTCGAGCAGCACGGCTCGGCCGTGCCGGACCGGCGCACGGTCGCGGTGGTCCTGCAGGGCGGGGAGACGGTGCTGGCCCGCGCGGTCGTCGGCGCCGACGGCAGCGCCAGCCGCATAGGAGCCCATGTCGGTGTGAAGCTCGACCAGGTGGACCTCGGTCTCGAAGCGGAGATCCCGGTGCCGGAGCCGGTCGCCGAGGACTGGCAGGGGCGGGTCCTCATCGACTGGGGCCCGATCCCCGGCAGCTACGGCTGGGTGTTCCCGAAGGGGGACACCCTGACGGTCGGTGTGATCTCCGCGCGGGGCGAAGGCGCCGCCACCAAGCGCTACTTGGAGGACTTCGTCGCCCGCCTCGGCCTGTCGGGCTTCGAACCGTCCGTCTCCTCCGGCCACTTGACCCGCTGCCGCGCCGACGACTCGCCGCTCTCCCGCGGCCGGGTGCTGGTCTGCGGTGACGCGGCCGGCCTGCTGGAGCCGTGGACCCGGGAGGGTATCTCCTTCGCGCTGCGCTCGGGCCGGCTGGCGGGTGAGTGGGCGGTCCGCATCGCCGAGGCCCACGACGCGGTCGACACCCGCCGCCAGGCGCTGAACTACGCGTTCGCGATCAAGGCCGGCCTCGGTGTCGAGATGAGCGTCGGCAAGCGGCTGCTCGGCGTGTTCGAGAAGCGCCCCGGTCTCTTCCACGCGGCCCTCACCGGCTTCCGTCCGGCATGGAAGGCGTTCAAGGACATCACCCGGGGCTCGTCCTCGCTGGGCGAGATGGTCCGCGCCCACCCGCTCGCCCAGCGCGCCCTGACCGCGATGGACCGGGGTCCGGCCGCGGCCACGGAGGAGCCCGCCGGTCCGTGACGGTGATCCGGAAGACGGGGTGGTCACCGGCGCAGGCGATGATCTCCTCGTCGGAGGACCTGGCCGTCACCCCGGCGAAGTACCGGTCGACCTCCCAGCCCCACTTCTCCAGGCAGGTCCACAGGACGGGGAGCTTCCCGGCGTCCCGCCCTCATCGGCATCGTCCGTGGCGCGCACCAGCGGCCCGGCCGCGCCAAGGCGCCGCTCCCGGCCGATCTGCGCCCGGAGGCCGAGCGGATGGCGGCCGACCTCGCCCCCGGCCTGCCGCCCGGGGCGACGGCGGCGTCGGTGGCCGCCTGGACACAGAAGTTCGGGCTGATCGGGTTCGAGCCGTTCGGGCGGTTCCACCGCGTCGTGGGGGACCGCGAGGCCTTCTTCCGGCACGCGGTGCTCCGGCCGGCGCACGGGGTCGGCCTGGGACCGGCCTGAGCCGCGTACTCCCCGGGGAGTACCGGCGGCCACCACGCCCGGCTGACGCCCCGGTGGCCCGGCGCCGTCTAGCGTGGCGTGCATGGAAGAGGAGCACGGGGGCGGACCCTCGCACTGGTGGCGGTACGGGCCCCCGTGGTGGAACCGCCCGGACGACCCCGAGGCCGGGGGCGCCCCGCTGCCCTGGCGCAGCACCCTCCTCGTCACCGCGTTCGTGCTGATCGGCACCCACTTCGCCGCGCAGGGCCAGCACCGTGTCCGGCTGGACGGCTACGGGATCGCGTTGCTGCTGGCCGCCTCGGTCCTGCTGCTGTGGCGGCAGCGGCACCCGGTGCCCGTGGTCTTCGGCACGGCGGCGGCGGCCCTCGTCTATCTGGCCCTCGGTTATCCCTATGGCCCGGTCTTCCTCACGGTCGCCGTCGCCTGCTTCAGCGCGGTCGTCGCCGGCCGCCGCCGGGCCGCCTGGGCGGCCATCGGCCTGCTCTGGGCCGGGCACGCGCTGGTCGCGCTCCGGCTGTACCGCTCGCTTCCGCCCGCGGGCGACGAGCGGGGGAGCGTCACCCAGGAGATCGTCATCGGCACCTGGGTGCTGGCGATCGTCGCGCTGTCCGAACTGGCCAGGGTGCGGCGCGAGCAGTGGGCACGGGAGCGGGCGGACCGCGCCCAGGCGGCGGCACGGCGAGCCGACGAGGAACGGCTGCGGATAGCCCGCGAACTGCACGACGTACTCGCGCACAGCATCTCCGTCATCAACGTCCAGGCGGGCGTGGGCCTCGCCCTCCTCGACAGCGACCCCGAGCAGGCCCGAACGGCGCTGACCACCATCAAGGCCGCCAGCAAGGAGGCGCTGGGAGAAGTGCGCCAGGTCCTCGACACCCTGCGCGCGCCCGGAGCCGCCCCGCGCACCCCCGCCCCCGGCCTCGACCGGCTCCCCGAACTGGTGGAACAGGCCGCGACCGCGGGCCTGACCGTGGAGGTGGAGGGCGAGTTGCCGCGGCTGCCGCCCGGCGCCGACCTGGCCGCCTTCCGCATCGTGCAGGAGGCCCTGACCAACGTCGTACGGCACTCAGGATCACGGCAGGCCCGGGTGCGGCTCGTGCACGAGGACGGCGCGCTGCGGCTGCGGATCGACGACGACGGGCCGGCGACCGGCACGGACGCCGGGGGCAGCGGCAACGGGCTGGCCGGCATGCGGGAGCGGGCGGCGGCGCTGAGTGGCAGCATCGAGGCGGGCCCACGCCCCGACGGGGGATTCCGGGTGCTCGCCGTACTGCCGACGCGCCTCAGGGAGGATCAGTGATCCGGGTACTGCTCGCCGACGACCAGTCGCTGGTACGGGCCGGGTTCAGGGCCCTGCTCGACGCCCAGCCGGACATCGAGGTGGCCGGAGAGGCGGCCGACGGCGAGGAGACGCTGCGGCTGGCGGGCGAACTGGCACCGGACGTCGTTTTGATGGACATCCGCATGCCTCTGCTGGACGGGCTGGCCGCGACCCGGCGCATCACCGGGGCCCCGGAACTGCGGAAGGTGAAGGTGATCATGCTGACCACCTTCGAACTCGACGAGTACGTCTTCGAGGCGATCCGCGCGGGTGCCTCCGGCTTCCTGGTGAAGGACACCGAGCCGGACGAACTCCTGCGTGCCGTGCGGGCGGTGGTCGACGGCGACGCACTGCTGTCCCCGGGCGTCACCCGCCGCCTGATCGCCGAGTTCGCGGCCCGTTCCAAGGAACCGGCGGCCGCCGACGTGCTGGGCCGGCTCACCGAGCGGGAGCGGGAGGTGATGGCACTGGTGGGCATCGGCCTGTCCAACGAGGAGATCGCCCGCCGCCTGGTCGTCAGCCCGCTCACGGCCAAGACCCACGTGAGCCGGACGATGGTGAAGCTGGGCGCCCGTGACCGCGCTCAACTCGTCGTGCTGGCCTACGAGTCGGGGCTGGTGCGGCCGGGCTGGCTGGGCTGATCCCGGGGCCGCCCACCGCGTGTCCCGGCGGCCGGTCTTCCGGACGTGCGCCCGGCAGGCGGGCGTCGGTGTCCCAGACGTGGCCCGGCAGGCGGGCGTCGGTCTCCCGGAGGTGGCCTGGCAGGCGGGCGTCAGCCCCACAGAGGTGCGCCCGGCGGACAGGCCAACTGCCGCCGGGCGCACGCTGGGAGGCGTTCCCCCTAGTCGCGGACCGCCACGCGCTCCGCCTCCGCCTCCGTCACGGTGGACCTGACGACCACGACCGACGGCCGGACTCGACGGCTGCGCACACCGGTGAGGGTGATGAGCAACCCGGCCAGTGCGACGCCCGTGACGACCATGAAACCCGGCCGGTAGCTGTCGAGGACGGCCTGCGGGGTGGCGTGCGCGGGAGCCCCCGCGGTCACCACGGCCGTCACCACCGCCAGGAAGATCGCCCCGCCCACCTGCACCGACGTGTTGAGCAGACCGGAGACCATGCCCTGCTCGTGATCCTCGACCCCGTTGGTGGCCTGGATGTTGAGCGAGGGGAAGACCAGCGCGCAGGCGGCGCCGATCAGCAGCATGGACGGCAGGATGACCGCCGCGTACGACGGGTCGAGGTCGACGCGCAGGAACAGCGCGTACCCGACGACCATGAACGCGAAGCCGGCCGTGATGAGCCTCGGAGTGCCGAACCGGTCGACGAACGCGCCGACCTTGGTGGACGACACCGCCACCAGCGCCCCCGCGGGCAGGAAGGCGAGCGCCGTGTGCAGCGCCGACCAGCCGAGCAGGGACTGCATGTACAGGGTGGTCAGGAACTGGAAGCCGACGTAGGAGCCGAAGAAGGCGACCGCGCCCAGCTGGGCGCGCACTTGACCGCCCGCGCGCAGCACGCCCAGCCGGATCAGCGGGCTCGGCGAGCGCCGTTCGACCAGGACGAAGGAGGTCAGCAGGACGGCGGCGGCCAGGAAGGAGAGCAGGGTCCGGGCGGAGGCCCAGCCGGTGTCGGGTGCCTGGACGACGGTGAACACCAGCAACAGCATCGAGGCCGTGCCGAGGACGGCGCCGGGGACGTCGTAGCCGCCGTGGTTCTCCTCGCGGGCGCTGCGCGGCAGCAGCCTCAGGCCGGCGACGAGGGCGAGCAGGGCGATCGGGGCGGGCAGCAGCATGGTGAGGCGCCAGCTGGCCTCGGTGAGCAGACCGGACAGCACCAAGCCCATAGAGAAACCGGTGGCGGCGCAGGTGGTGTAGATGGACAGGGCCCGGTTGCGCAGCGGGCCCTCCGGGAACGTCGTGGTGATGATCGACAGGCCGGCCGGTGCGGTGAAGGCGGCACTCAGGCCCTTGATGAAGCGGCTGGCGATCAGCAGCGGCCCGGAGTCCACGAGCCCGCCGAGCAGGGAGGCCAGCGCGAAGACGCCGAGCGCCACCAGGAAGACCTGGCGTCGGCCGAGCAGGTCGGCCGTGCGGCCGCCGAGCAGGAGCAGACCGCCGTATCCCAGGATGTAGCCGCTGACGATCCATTGCAGTGTCGACGTCGACAGGTGGAGGTCGGAGCCGATGGACGGCAGCGCGACGCCGACCATCGACACGTCCAGCGCGTCCAGGAACATCGCGGCGCACAGCACGAGGAGCGTGCCCCACAGCCGGGGAGTCCAGCGAACCGCCGAAAACGGGCCGGCGGGGGTGGTGAGCGGAGAGGTCATGCCGAGGACACTACATGCGCGTGCATTGAATGCAAAAGCATTTAATTCCAGTGCAACAAATCCGTTCCTCTGCTACGGTGCGTGCATGGCGGCGAAGAAGGCCGAGCAGGCGCTCGTGGAGCAGTGGCGCGACATCCTGGCTCTCCATGCCCGTACCCAGTGCGAGCTGGACCGGGCACTGCACGGACACGGCCTGTGCGCCAGTGACTTCGAGGTGCTCGACCTGCTGGCCGAGGGTGCGGCGGCGGACGGCGGCTGCGCCTACCGGGTGCAGGAGATCTCCGACCGGGTCCACCTCAGCCAGAGTGCGCTGTCCCGGCTCATCGGCCGTCTGGAGAAGGACGGCCTCGTCGAGCGGGCCATGTGTTCCGAGGACCGGCGCGGGGTGCGCGTGGCGCTCACCGGAAAGGGGCGCGCGCTGCACGGCGAGGTACGGCCGGTGCAGCGCGCCGTGCTGACCCGGATGCTCGACGAGGTGGGCTGACCGGGCGTCAGATCCCGGACGAGGCCCGCCAGAGCTCGGCGAGCGAGCGATCGCCGGTGACGCTCGGCACCGGTGCGCGATTCCACAGCGCCAGATACAACTGGTCGGCGCAACCGGACAGTTCGGCCTCGGCCTCGCCGGCCGCGTCCCGTACGGTCACCGGCGGCCCGGACGTGATCCGCACGGTCCACACCGCGTCGGCCCCCGCGTCCACCGCGCGCACCCGCAGTACGCGCGGCTCCTCGGATCGGACCCGGCTCCTGGACCGGGCGTGGAAGCCGCGCAGCAACTCGTCTATGCCGTCCGCCGCGAAGCCCGGGGCGATGGGAGAGGCCGCCGCGCCGCACGCCGCCTCGGCGTCGTACCGGTGCACGGTCGTCTCGTGCGCCTGCCGCCGGGTCCAGAACGCGAGCGGCGAAGGGCTGGGCGCCGGAAGGAAGGTCCAGCACTCCACCTCGGCCGGCGCGCCGGCGAGCGTGTCGACCAGCAGACGGTGGCTGTCCCGGTACCAGGCCACCAGCTCCGCACCGTCCAGGTCCGGCGGATCGACGATGGGCCGGGGCGTGGTGTGCGCGTCGGCGACCAGCGCGGCGGCCCATCGGTGCACCGCCCCGGTGTGCCGCAGCAGATCGCGCACCTGCCATTCAGGACACGTCGGCACCTTGGCATCGGGCCCCGCCTCCGCGGCGGCCGCGGCCAGCAATCGCCCCTCCCGGTCGAGCGTCCGAAGGAACTCGGCAGTCCCGGTGTCCGCGGGGTTCTCGGGGTTCTCGGGGTTCTCGGCAGTCTCCATGCGCTGAGTGTGCCGGATGGATCGCGTCGCGGGAGGGGCCGCGGTGAGTCCGGTGGAGGGATCGGCGCCGGGAGGCCGGTCGTGGGCGAGGTGGCACCCCGCGCCGGCCCGCCGGTCGCCGAAACGGCAGCCGGGCTCGCCCGGTTACGGAACTCCGAGGTCAGCCGCCCATGGCTCGCCGCGTCGACACTCCCACGGCCGCGGCCACCGCAGCTAGGGCGGCCACGCTGGTGAGGGCGGTGGGCAGGGAGAACCAGTCGGCCATGAAACCGATGGCGGGCGGCCCGAGGAGCATGCCGCCGTAGCCCAGTGTGGAGGCGACGGCGACGCCGGACGGGCCGGCCAGGGCGCCGGCCCGCTCCACGGCGACCGGGAAGAGGTTGGCCAGGCCGATCCCGGTGACGGCGAAGCCGATCAGCGCGGCCCACACCGACGGGGCGAGCGAGCCGAGCAGCATGCCGGCCGCCCCGACCGTGCCCCCCATGATCACGGTCCGGGCCCGGCCGAGGCGGGCCAGCAGGACGGATCCCGTCAGCCGCCCTGCCGTCATGGCCAGCGCGAAGCACGCGTACCCGGCGGCCGCCGTGCCCGCGGAGGCGGCCAGGTCCTGCTGGAGGTGGAGCGCACCCCAGTCGGCCATGGCGCCTTCGCCGTAGGCGGTGCACAGGGCGACCAGCCCGAAGACGACGACCAGGCCGCGCGACCCCGGCCGCCGCGCCCCGGCGCCGCCCCCCGCCGCTCCCGAGGCGGGCCCGGGGTCCGCCGGCGCCGGAGGTTCGTGCCGGAGCAGGGTCCGGCCCGCGATCGCCGTGACGAGGAGCCCGATCAGGGTGAGACCGAGCAGATGGCGGGCGGGGGAGAGGGCACCGGCAACCAGTCCGCCGAGGCTCGCGCCGATCATCCCGCCCAGACTGAAGGCGGCGTGGAAGCTCGGCATGATCGGCCGGCGCACGGCGGCGACCAGATCGACGGCGGCGCTGTTGAAAGCGACGTTCACCCCGCCGTACGCGGCGCCGAAGAGGAGCAGGACCGTGCCGAGCGCCGCTGCCGAGTGCGTGAGCGGGGGCAGCGCGACGCTGAGCGCGAGCACCACCATGCACACGACGGTCACCGGATGACTGCCGTAGCGGCGGCACAGCCGGCCGGTCAGCGTCATGGTGAGAACGGCGCCCGCGGACACCCCGAGCAGAGCGAGCCCGAGCCCACCGGCGGAGGCGTGCGTCTGGTGCTTGACGTCGGGGATGCGGACGACCCATCCGGCGAAGATGAAGCCGTCCAGTGCGAAGAAAGCGGTGATCGCCGCGCGCAGCCCGGCAAGGTTCCGGCCCGGCACGACGCTGTGCGGTCGGGTTTTGTTCATTAGCGGCACAAACTCAGCGTAAGGGGGAGGCGCGCAGGCGGGCAAGGGGAGGTGCGCGCGTGAACCGTCGTCACCGGTCGTGGTGCCGAACCGGCGAGGGGGTGCCGGCGAGCGGGGCCTTGAGGGAGTGCCGTCGAGGGGAGGGCCTTGGGGGTGGGGGTGCCTTGAGGGAGTGGCGGCGAGGGAGCGGTGGCGAGGGGGGGTGCCTTGAGGGAGTGGCGGCGAGGGAGCGGCGGCGAGGGAGTGCCGTCGAGGATGGGGTCGTTGTGCGGGCCTCGCGCGGGCGCGCTGCGGACGTGGCCGGTCCGGCAGGCCTCTTGGGCCGGCCGGCGGGTGACGGCTTTCCGGACTTCTCCCGGTGGGTCCGGGCAACACGCTTCCGAAGGCGGCCTGTTCGAAGAGGGTGCGTGTGTGCGGGTGGAAACCCCCTGGCGGATACCGGACGGTTAATACTTGCTCACGAGCTGGTTGCGGGCGGGTGAGCGCGCCATGATGGGCCCATGACGTTGGCCTCACGCGCGCTCGCGCAACTGGCGACCTGGCCGGACCTGAGACAGGCCGTCCCGAGCTGCGGAGTGGGAGAGGCGGTGACTTCGGTCCAGGGCGAGATCGCCCACTTCCACTCGGACCGGGACGTCGACCTCAGACTGACCGACCGGGCCGTCCGCCGGTTCGCCAAGGATTTCAAGGACGCCGGGGCGATCAGGGTCGTGCCCGGCTCGCAGTGGGTGACACTGCGCCTCGACGCCGCCAGCGACGTCGACCTGCTGCTGACCCTGGTGAGCGTGGCGCTCCAGGCCCACCAGGCGTGGCCCGACCCCGCCGACCGGCCCGTATTCGGCTGCAACGACCAGCGGGGCGCGGGTTTCGTGACGGCCGTACTGAGCGCGTTCTGAGTTCTCCTCGCGTTCGGAGCCCACGGGACGCTGGGTTCACGGGGCGCTGGGTTCACGGGGTGCTGGGTTCACCTGAGTTGTGAGTCCACGGCTCGTTGTGAGTTCACGGCTCGTTGTGAGTTCACGGCTCGTTCTGAGTTCACGGCTCGTTCACCGCGCGGTCCGGACGGGTACCGGTCCCGGCCCCGCGAAATCCCGGATGCCGGTGGCCCGTCGGTCCCTCACACCGCCAGGACCTTGACGCCCGCCTCCTCGAACCGGCGGACCGTCTCCTGGCTCACCGCCGTGTCCGTCACGAGCGTGTTCACCAGGTCCGCCCCGCAGATACGGGCGAAGGCCCGCTGCCCGAGCTTGCTGGAGTCGGCGGCCACCACCACGCGTTCGGCGCGCTCGCAGAGCACCCGGTTGATCGCGGCCTCCGCCTCGTCGTGCGCCGCCGCTCCGTGGAGGGCGTCGAAGGCGACCACGCCGAGCACCGCCACGTCGAGGGTGATCTGGCCGAGCACTCCGTCCGCGAGCGGGCCGATGAGTTCGTACGACTGCGGGCGCGCCACCCCGCCCGTCACCACGATCTTGAACTGCGGCCGCACGGCAAGCTCGTTGGCGATGTTCAGCGCATTGGTGACGACGGTGAGTGCCGGCGAGCCGGTGGACAGGTCACCGCGTACGGCGAGGGCGCGGGCCACCTCCGTGGTGGTCGTACCGCCGGTCAGCCCCACCGCCTCGCCGGGTGCCACGAGATCGGCGACGGCCTTGGCGATGCGCTGCTTCTCGGAGGCGCGGCGGGCCGTCTTGTAGCGCAGGGGGAGTTCGTACGACACCCCGTGCACCACCGCTCCGCCCCGCGTGCGCACCAGCATCTGCTGTTCGGCGAGCTGGTCGAAGTCCCGGCGGATCGTCGCCGCCGACACGAGCAGCTCGCCCGCGGCCTCCTCGACCTCCAGCCGGCCGCGCTCGACGAGCAGTTCCAGCAGCGCCTTCCAGCGGGCGTCCCGCGACATCCACGGCCTCCGTTCCCCGATCGGCCGCCGATCGCTCGCCGGTCGTTCCCCGAGCGTTCCCCGGTCCTTCTCCGTCTCTCTCGGTGACCTTAGCGCACCCGGCCTTGGGCTCCAGATGCTTGATTGTGCTCGAAAGCTCGCTATATCTTGCAGGAACAATCAGCAAGGGGAGGGTGTGGGCATGACCCATGTCGAGGACGAGCTGAACAGCCAGCCGGAGTGCTGGATACGGGTGGCCGAGGAGGCGGGGCGCCACCGCGACGTGCTGCCGGGGTCCGGGGAGCGGGTCGCCGTCGTCGGGTGCGGGACCTCGTACTTCATGGCGCAGGCCGTGGCCGCACTGCGGGAGGGCGCCGGACAGGGCGAGACCGACGCGTTCGCCGCCTCCGAGTTCCCGCGCGGGCGGTCGTACGACCGGGTGATCGCCCTCACCCGCTCCGGCACCACCACCGAAGTGCTGGAGCTGCTGGGCGGGTTGAAGGGGCGTACCCGCACCACGGCGGTCACCGCCGATCCGCGGACGCCCGTCATGGCGGCCGCCGACGACCTCGTCGTACTGGACTTCGCCGACGAACGCTCCGTCGTCCAGACCCGGTTCGCGACCACGGCACTCACCCTCCTGCGCGCCCACCTCGGCCTGCACGCCGACACCGTCGTCGCCGACGCGCGCACCGCCCTGTCCACTCCTCTGTCCCAAAGGCTGGTCGACTGCACCCAGTTCACCTTTCTCGGGCGCGGCTGGACCGTCGGGCTGGCGAACGAGGCCGGACTGAAGATGCGCGAGGCCTCCCTGTCCTGGACCGAGGCCTACCCGGCGATGGAGTACCGGCACGGCCCGATCAGCGTCACCACCGAGGGCACGGCCACCTGGATGCTCGGGGAGGCTCCCGAAGGCCTCGCCGAGCAGGTACGGGCCACCGGCGCCCTGTGGGTCGAGGGCGCACTCGACCCGCTCGCCGAACTCGTCCGGGCCCAGCGGCTGGCCGTCGCCGTCGCCGCCGCCCGTGGCCTCGACCCCGACCGGCCGCGCCACCTGACCCGCTCGGTGATCCTGGCCCCCTGAGTCCACCGCCCCGCGTCCCGGAAGGACACTCCCGTGCCTCTCGCGTCAACCGGCGAGCTGGTCACCCGCGCCGCCGAGGCCCGCTCGGCCGTCGCCGCGTTCAACGTCATCACCCTGGAACACATCGAAGCCGTCATCGCCGGAGCCGAATCGGCCGGTGCCCCGGTCGTCCTCCAAGTCAGTGAGAACGCCGTCAAGTTCCGTTACGGACGACTGCTGCCGCTGGCCCGCGCCGCCGTCGCCTCCGCCGAACGGGCCACCGTCCCCGTCGCGTTGCACCTGGACCACGTGCAGAGCGACGACCTGCTGCGGCAGGCGCCCGGCGCGGGCTTCAGCTCGGTGATGTACGACGCGGCCCGTCTCCCGTACGCCGACAACCTCGCCGCGACCCGGTCCGCCGCCGACTGGGCGCATTCCCAAGGGCTCTGGATCGAGGCCGAGTTGGGGCAGGTCGGCGGCAAGGACGGACGACGGCCGCTGGACGCGCACGCGCCCGGCGCCCGGACCGACCCCTACCAGGCACGGGACTTCGTCGCCGGTACCGGAGCCGACGCCCTCGCCGTCGCGGTCGGCAGTGTGCACGCCATGACCGCCCGCACGGCCATCCTCGACCACGGCTTGCTCGACCGGCTGTCCGCCGCCCTCGCCGTGCCGCTGGTGCTGCACGGCTCCTCGGGCGTGCCGGACGACGGGCTGGTGGCGGCGGTCGGCGGCGGCATCGCCAAGGTCAACGTCGGCACCGCTCTCAACGTCGCCATGACCGCGGCGATCCGCGAGTTCCTCGCCGCCCACCCGGAGGCCGTCGACTCCCGGAAGTACCTCAGTGTGGGCCGGGAGGCGATGGCCCGTGAGGTCGCCCGCATCATCCGCGTCCTCTCCCGCACCCCCGGCTGATCACGCGGCGGACCACCTCCACCTCGGGGGAGCCGCCGGACACCGTCGCCGCCGGCGTCGGTGCGCACGGGTTCCCGCGTCGGCACGCACCTGCCGCCGGCGCCGGTGGGGCGGGTCCCACGCACGCACTCACGCCCGTCCGGCCGATCCGTGGCCCCGCCTCGGCACGCACCTGCCACGGCGCCGGTGGGGCGGGTCCCATGCGCGCACACACTCACGCCCGTCGGGCCGATCCGTCCACATCTGGGATCGAGGCCCGTGTAGGAGTCCCCGGCCGGGGGGCCTTCGGTGAGGCCTGCCGGCCTTCGGCAAGTTCCCTCGGCTTCGGCAAGTCCCCTCGGCTTCGGCAAGTCCCCTCGGCCTTCGGCGAGGCCGCACGCGCGAACTCGGGCCGCCGCGCCGGGCCTTGGGCGCTAGCTCTTCTTCACGGCCTTCAGCACCACGAACTTCGGGTCGCCGGCGACCAGTTCGCAGTTGCCGAACAACCGCTTGAGCCTGACGTGGTAGCCGAGGTGCCGGTTGCCGATCACCCACAATTCGCCGCCCGGCCGCAGCGCCCGCTTCGCCCCGGTGAACATCCGCCAGGCGGTCGCGTCGGTCGTCGCCTGGTGGGAGTGGAACGGCGGGTTGTTCAGGACGAGGTCCACACTGCCCGGCGCCACTCCGGCGAGCCCGTCGCCGACCCGGAACTCGGCATGCCCGGGCACCCCGTTCGCCTTGTACGTCGCCTCCGCCGAGGCCACCGCCTGGAACGACTCGTCCACGAACAGCACCTCGGCCGCCGGATCGGCCAGCGCCACCGCCGTACCGACCACGCCGTTGCCGCACCCGAGGTCCACCACGCGGCCCGCGCCAGGCCCGGGCAGGTGCCGCAGGAAGAAGCGGGTGCCGATGTCGAGCCGGTCGGCGCAGAAGACCCCCGCGTGATTGACGACCGTGCTCCCCGACACCGCCCCTACGCCCTCCGGGAGGGTGTAGCCGTACGGCCACCCGTGGGCGGGCCGCTCCAGCGCCGGGTCGGGGGTGCAGAAGATCAGCCGGGCCTTCTGCCGAGCGAGCGAGGTCCGGGTCGGGCCGAGGATCCGCTCGAACAGCCGGAGCGTGGAGGTGTGGATCTCCTTCACCATCCCGGTGCCGACGACGACCGTCCCGGCGTGTACGGCGGGCGCCAGCCGCAGCAGCTGGTCCTCCAGCAGGGCGAGGCTCTTGGGCACCCGCACGAGCAGCACGTCCACGCGCTCCGGGGGCGGATCCTGCGTGGTCAGAAGCCGTACGGCACCCGGCTCGACGCCGGCCCGCGCCAGGTTGGCCCGCGTCGCCTCCTGGGTCAGGAAGGAGTCGGTGATCTGCGCCGGCGAGTGCTTCGCGAGCGCCGTGACCAGCGCGCCCCACCGGTCCCCGAGCACCACGACCGTCCCCTCGATCGGCACCTGCTCCTCGGCCAGATGCCGCAGCAGATACGCGTCGGAGGCGTCCCAGGCTCGCAGCCGGTCGCGCGGATCCTCGGGGAAGCGGGTCAGCTCGACCTCGCCCCACGGTGTCGTCATACGGTCGCTCATCGTGTGTCCAGGCTAGCGGAGCCGCAGATCAGGGGCGGTGGGGGAGGATAGGGGCGTGGATGTGGAGCTGTTTCCCAGGGAGCGTGCGGAGGCCGCGCCGGGCGCCGTGCACGTCCCGGACTGGCTAGCCCCCGAACGGCAGCGCGAGCTGGTCGCAGCCTGCCGGGAATGGGCGCTGCCACCGGCGGGCCTGCGCACGGTCCGCACCCCGGGCGGCGGCACGATGACCGCGCGCCAGGTCTGCCTGGGCCGGCACTGGTACCCGTACGGCTATGCCCCCACGGCCGTCGACGGCGACGGAGCGCCCGTGAAGCCGTTCCCGGCCTGGCTCGACGAGCTGGGACGGACCGCGGTGGCCGACGCGCTCGACCCGCGGGCCCTCCCGGCCGGCGCGTACGACATCGCGCTGATCAACTTCTACGACGGGGACGCCCGCATGGGCATGCACCGCGACGCCGACGAGCAGGCCGACGCCCCGGTCGTCTCGCTGTCCCTCGGCGACCGCTGTGTGTTCCGCTTCGGCAACACCGAGACCCGCGCGAAGCCGTACACCGACGTGGAACTGCGCAGCGGGGACCTGTTCGTCTTCGGCGGACCCTCCCGGCTCGCCTACCACGGCGTGCCGCGCGTGTACCCGGGCACGGCCCCGTCCTGGCTGGGCCTCGCCGGCCGGCTGAACATCACGCTTCGGGTGAGCGGCCTGTAGCCGGCGGCGCCGGCCACCACTGGTGCGGATCATGGGAGACTCGCCCTCATGAGCGGCGACGCGGATCCCCGGACGGCGGGGGAGAGGACCACTTCGAGGGCCCGGCTGGACCGGGGGCGCGGTGCGCTGGGCCCCGCGCTGGAGCTGGTGCACACCGGCCGGGCACCGACCCGGGCCGTGCTCACCGCCGAACTCGGCGTCACCCGTGCCACGGCCGGCGCGGTGGCCGCCGAGCTGGAGGCGCTGGGCCTGATCCGGGTGGACGCCCGGCCCGGAGCCGCCGCCGGCTCCCAGGGCCGCCCCTCGCACCGGCTGGAGATCGCCGAGGACGGACCGGTGGCCCTGGCGGCGCAGGTGCACGCCGACGGCTTCCGGGCCGCGCTGGTCGGCCTCGGCGGGCGGATCGTGGCGACTGCGCCCGGCTGCCAGACCGTCGACGCCGACCCGGCGAAGGTGCTCGGATCGGTCGTCGAGGCGGGCGCCGACCTGCTGCGCACGACCGGCCGCAGCTGTGTGGGCGCCGGCCTGGCCGTACCGTCCGCCGTCGCCGAACCCGACGGCCTGGCCCTCAACCCCCTGCACCTGGCCTGGCCCGTCGGCGCCCAGGTGCGGCGGATCTTCGCGGAGTGTGTGCGCGCGGCGGGCATCACCGGCCCGGCCTTCGCGGCCAACGACGTCAACCTCGCCGCGCTCGCCGAACACCGGCACGGCGCCGGCCGGGGCGCCCGGGACCTGCTCTGCGTGGCCACCGGGCACCGTGGCGTCGGCGGCGCACTGGTGCTGGACGGCCGCCTGCACACCGGCAGTTCGGGCCTCGCCCTGGAGGTCGGCCATCTCACCGTGAACCCGGAGGGCCGCCCCTGCCACTGCGGAAGCCGGGGCTGCCTGGACGTCGAGGCCGATCCGCTCGCCCTGCTGGTCGAGGCGGGCCGCGCGCCGGGTCCCGAGATGTCCCTCCTCCAGCAGGCCAACGACCTGCTGCGCACGCAGTACGCCGACCCGTCCGTCCGTCTCGCCGCCGAAGCCCTGATCGACCGCCTCGGCCTCGGTCTCGCCGGGCTCGTCAACATCCTGAACCCCGACCGGATCATCCTCGGCGGCCTGCACCGCACCCTCCTGGACTCCGACCCCGCCCGCCTGCGGGCCGTCGTCGCCGACCGCAGTCTGTGGGGTCAGAGCGGCGGCGTACCGATCCTGCCGTGCACCCTGAACCACAACAGCCTGGTCGGAGCGGCGGAGCTGGCCTGGCAGCCGGTACTGGACGACCCGCTGGGCGCCCTGCGCTGACGGACCTGCGCGGACCCGCGGGGTCCGTCGGGCGCGGGTCCGCGCAGGCACGGATGCGGCTCACCACTGCCGGCCCCGGGGGATCAGCTCGCGGCCCGGAGCGGACAGGTGCAGCACCTCGAAGACCTCTCCCGCGGTCTCGGGCGCGTCGTCCTCCCAGAGGGAGAACCGGACCAGTTCCCAGCGGTGCGGGTCCACGGCCGCCGCGGCGAGCACGGCCCCGTCCGCACCGGCCAGCCGCTCCGTCTCACCGACCGCTTCCGCCATCAGCGCGGACAGTTCGGTCCCGGCCGGCAGTGGTTCCCTCCGTCGTACGGCGAACGCGGCGCGCGACGCCGTGCCCTCGGCGTAGGCGAGTCCGGTCCACTGCAGCACCGCGGGCCTGCCGAAGTCGTCCACCAGCCCCTGGAAGGCGCCACCCCACAGGAAGCGGTTCATGCCCTCCACGGTGTTCCACAGGTAGAACGGGGCGTACTGGTTGACCTCGGAGCCGTGCCGGCCGCGTTCGCGCACCAGGTACGACTTGAAGCCGAGGCCCTCCCAGTCGTCGAGCAGATGCCCGACGCGGGCCACCCGCGCACGGATGACGCTCATGTCGTAGTCGGCGGGGAGGGTCATCTCGTACTGCATGGCGTGCATGAGGCGGTCCTTCCTTGGAGGCCGGAGACCGGAGACCAAAGACCTCAGGTCGATGATTGCCGGCCGGGTGCTCGGGGGTCGGTACATGGGCGTGCCGCTCGGTGGCCGTGCCGTCCTCGGCGGTCTCCGTGACCGCGAGAGCGGGCATGAAGGCGCGCGGCCCCGCACCGAGCCGGTGCCGGTGTACGTGACTCAGTCGTCCTGTCCGGGAGTTGGAGGTGCGAGCAGGGAGAGCAGGCCGCGGACACCGGCGTCGAAAGCGGCGGGTGAGCCCGACGCCCGGGCGAGGACATAGCCGCCCTGCAGCGTCGCGAGGACCGCCGCGGCGATCTCCTCGCCGTCCAGCCTGCGGGCGAACTGCCCCTGAAGTTTGCCCTCTTCGACGATGCCTGCGATCAGCTGCCGGATCCGTGCGATCGTCTCGTCCACCGGCGCCCGCAGCTCGTCGCTCGCGATCACGTCCGGGTCCATGGTCAGTCTGCCGACCGGGCAGCCGCGCAGCACGTCACGCTCGCGCCGCAGATACGACTCGATCCGCTCGTACGGCGTGCCCGGCCCGCTCAGGACGTGCTCGGCGGTGGCCCGCAGTTCCTCGGCCGTCCGCCGGATCGCCGCCAGCGCGAGGTCCGGCTTGCCCTTGAAGTGGTGGTACATGCTGCCCTGTCCGGCGCCCGCGCGCTCGAGGATCGCCTTGGGGCTGGTCCCCACGTACCCGCGCTCCCACAGCAGCTCACGGGTGGACTCGATCAGCCGTTCCGAGGTGCTCATGCCGTCACTGTACATACCAGTAGTTACATTTCGCCAGGCCGGTTCGAAGGTGCCGGCCGAGCCGCGGGAAGCAGGCCGGCGTGCCTCGCGTACTCCGGGGGACGTACGCGCACCGCCGCCGGCCGCACGACGACCCGGACCCCCGGCCGGCGGCAGGCTCAGGACATCACCCGAAGACCCGAACCGATGACGGAGATGATCCGAGATGCAGACCCTGGCCGACTGGGACGGCGGACCCGGCCCCTGGATCCTGTTCCTCCCACTGATCTGGGCGGCCGTCGTGATCGGCGCCGTCACCTTCCTGCGCCGCACCGGACGGCGCGGCCCCGGCGGGCCCTGGCCGCACATGGACGGTGGCCGCCCGGCGGGCGACTCCCCGCTCGCGGTCCTCGGCCGCCGCTTCGCCTCCGGTGAGATCGACGAGGACGAGTACCGGCGCCGCCTGTCCGTCCTGGAGGAGCAGTTCGGCCGCCTCGGCAAGGGCGGCGCGGCATGACCGCGACGGCCGCACCGCGGATCGCGGCCCGTGTCGTCGACGCGGTGAAGGTGTACGGCGGCGGCGACACCGCCGTACGCGCCCTGGACCGCGTCGACGTCACCTTCCCGGCCGGACGCTTCACGGCGATCATGGGTCCCTCGGGCTCCGGCAAGTCCACCCTCATGCACTGCGCGGCCGGCCTCGACACACTCACCTCGGGCGCGGCCTACATCGGCGACACCGAGCTGGGCGCGCTGGACGACCGCCGGCTGACGCTGCTGCGCCGCGACCGGGTCGGCTTCGTGTTCCAGGCGTTCAACCTGGTGCCCACGCTGACCGTCGCCGAGAACATCACCCTGCCCCTGGACCTGGCAGGCCGGCGCGGCGACCGGGACTGGATCGACACGCTCGTCGACGTCGTCGGGCTGCGCGGCTGGCTGCACCACCGCCCCGCCGAGCTGTCCGGCGGCCAGCAGCAACGCGTCGCCGTGGCACGGGCGTTCGCCGGCCGGCCCGACATCGTCTTCGCCGACGAACCGACCGGCAACCTGGACTCCCGCTCCGGAGCGGAGGTCCTCGGGCTCCTCGGCCGGGCCGTGCGCCGGACCGGGCGCACGGTCGTCATGGTCACCCACGACCCGGTGGCCGCCGCCCACGCCGACGAGGTCCTCTTCCTCGCCGACGGACGCCTGGTCGACCGGATGCCGGCACCGTCCGCCGGCAAGGTCCTGGACCGCATGAAAGCCTTCGAGGTGCCGGCGTGAGCGCATCTCTCCGGCTCAGCCTCACCTCGCTGCGTACCCACCGGCGCCGCTTCGCCGGAACGTTCCTCGCCGTCTTCCTCGGGGTCGCCTTCCTGGCGGGCACGCTCGTCATGGGCGACACCCTGCGGGCAGGTTTCGACAGCATGTTCGGCGAGGCCACCAGCGGCACCGACGCCGTCGTACGCGGCGCCGACGCCATCACCGCACCCGGCGAGGCCCAGGGCGTACGGCGGCCGGTGGACACCTCGCTGGTCGAGGCCATCGAGCGCGTCCCCGGCGTGGCGGCGGCCGCTCCGCAGATCCAGGGCGCCGGTCAACTCGTCGGCGCCGACGGAGAACCCGTCGGCGGGCAGGGACCGCCCACCCTCGCCGGCAACTGGATCACCGACGCCGGGCTCAACCCGTACGGCATCGCCGAGGGCCGTGCCCCCGCCCGGTCCGGCGAGGTCGTGGTGAACCGGGGCGCCGCGAAGAAGGGCGGCCTGAAGATCGGTGACACCACCACGCTGCGCACACCGGACCCGGTCCGGGTGACCGTCGTCGGTCTCGCCACGTTCGGCGGTCAGGACGGCATGGCCCAGGTGACCTTCACGGGCATGACCCGTGCCGACGCCGAGAAGTACCTGACGGCCCGGCCGGGGCGGGCGGCGAGCATCGCCGTTCGGGCCGGCCCCGGAACCGGCCAGCAAGAGCTGGTGCGCCGGCTGGCTCCCGTCCTGCCCGAGGGTGTCGAGGCGATCACGGGCCGGCGGTCGGCGCAGGAGAACACCGACATGATCTCCAGCCGGTTCCTGACCCTCTTCACGACCTTCCTGCTCGTCTTCAGCGGCGTCGCCCTGCTCGTCGCCACCTTCTCCATCCACAACACCTTCGCGATCGTGGTCGCCCAACGCGTCCGCGAGCACGCGCTGTTGCGTGCCCTGGGCGCTTCCCGCCGCCAGGTCACCGCCGCCGCCCTCATGGAGGCGAGCGTGGTCGCGCTCACCGCATCCGCCACCGGACTCGCGGGCGGTGTCGGCATCGCCGCGGGGCTGCAGGCGCTGTTCCCGGCGCTCGGATTCCCGTTTCCCGACGGCGAGTTGGTGATCAGGACGCCGTCGATGGTGCTGCCCCTCGCGGTGGGCGTCCTGGTCTGCCTCGGCTCCGCGCTGCAGCCCGCCCGGCGCGCCGGACGCACCGCCCCGCTGGCGGCGCTGCGCGAGACGGCCGCCGACACCTCCGGTGCTTCCCGGTTCCGCACGATCGCCGGAGCGGTCCTCGGCGCGTCGGCCCTCGCCACCGCCCTCACCGGTGTCCTCGTCACCCCGTCCCTCTGGCTCGCCGGAGCCGGCGCACTGCTCGCTCTCGCGGCCTTCGTGGTCCTGGGCCCGGTCTCCGCCACCACGGCCGTACGACTGCTCGGCGGACCGCTGGGCCGGCTGCGCGGTGTCACCGGCGGGCTGGCCCGCCGCAACGCCCTGCGCACCCCGAGGCGGACGGCCGCGACCGCGAGCGCGCTGATGATCGGTGTGGCCGTGGTGTCGCTGTTCACCGTCTTCGGCGCCTCTCTGAAGGCCACCATGGACCGGACGGTGTCCCGGTCCTTCGCGGGCGACCTCGCCGTGAGCACCCCCTCCTTCGGCGCCGGCGGCAGCGGAGTCAGCCCCCGTCTCGCCCCCGCCCTGCAACGGCTGCCGCAGGTCGACACCGCCGTCGGACTCGGCCGCGGAGTAGCCCAAGTCGACGGCGGTGGACGGGCCTTGACGGTCACCGATCCGGCCGGGCTGGCCCGCACCTTCGACCTGGGCACGGTCGACGGCTCGCTGCACGACCTCGGTCGTGACGGCATCGCGCTCGCCCGGAAGGAGGCCGGCCGGCTGCACCTGCGGACCGGCGACACCGCCCGGCTGACCTTCACCGACGGCAAGAGCGAGAACTTCACCGTCCGGGCCGTCTACGACCGTTCCGAACTCGCCGGCGACTACGTCATCAGCCGGGCCGCCTGGGCCCCGCACCGCACCCAGGACTCCGACAGGCTGATCGCCGTCACCTTCGATCCCGGCGTGAGCGCGGACGCGGGCCGGGCGGCCGTGCGCAACACCGCCGCGCGATACGGCAACCCCGAGGTGCAGACGCGTGACGAGTACGCGCGGTCGTCGGCGGCCGGCATCGACATGATGCTGACCCTCGTCTACGCGCTGCTCGCCCTCGCGGTCGTCATCGCCCTGCTCGGCATCGCCAACACGCTGACCCTCGCCCTGCACGAGCGCACGCGGGAACTGGGACTGCTCCGGGCCGTCGGCCAGACCCGGGCCCAGCTGCGGGCCATGGTCCGCTGGGAGTCGGTCCTGGTCGCCGCCTTCGGCACGGCGGGCGGACTCGGACTCGGAGCCTTCCTCGGCTGGGTGCTGGTGAAGGCCTCCGAGGGCGCGAGCGACACGGCGTTCGCGTTCGCGCTCCCGCCGACGCGGCTCGCGCTGGTCGCGCTGGTCGGCATCACGGCCGGCGCCCTCGCCGGCCTTCGCCCGGCCCGCCGTGCCGCCCGCCTGGACGTCCTGCGGGCGATCGCGACGGAGTGACGATCGGCGGCATGAAGGAGTGACGATCGGCGGCACGAGGGAGTGACGATCGGCGGCACGAGGGAGTGACGATCGGCGGCACGAAGGAGCGGCGACCGGCGGGCGACGCCACGGGCCGGGCCCGGTCAGCCGCGAACGGCCGGCCGGACGGGAACCGATGCCCTCGCCGCGGCCGAAGCGGCGGCTGCCGCAGCTGCTGCCGCGACGGCGGGCGTCGAGGGTCCTGCCACGGACTGCGGCACGGCGACTGCCGTGGCTGCGGCCGAAGCGGGTGCCGCCGCACCGCCCGAGGCCCCGGCGCCGGCCGCGCTCCCCGCGCCGACCACACTCCCCGGGCCGACCGCATTCCCTGCCCCGACCGGAGCCGCGGCATAGACCGGAGCCGGAGCCGGAGCCGGAGCCCCTGCCCCGACCGGAGCCCCTGCCCCGACCGGAGTGCCTGCCCCGACCGGAGTGCCTGCCCCGACCGGAGTGCCTGCCCCGACCGGAGTGCCTGCCCCGACCGGAGTGCCTGCCCCGACCGGAATCGGCGCGCCCGCCCCCACCGGGGCACCTGTCCCCGCCGGAGTCGGTGCCCCGACCGGTGCAGATGTCCGTGTGGATGTCGGTGTCGGTGTCCGTGTAGGGCGGGACTCGGCGGGGCGGGTTGCCGTCGGCTGTCGTTCCGCCGCTCCGCGCGGTGCGCCGGCCGCGTGGCCGCGCCCCGCCGGCGGGGCGGGCAGCGTGAACCAGACGACCTTGCCGTTCTCGCCGTCCGGCCGCGCGCCCCAGCTCTCGCTCACCGCGGCGACCATCGCCAGTCCTCGGCCGCAGGTGGCCAGCGGGCCGGCGTCCGGCGTGGCCACGGCGCCGGCCGGTACAGCCATGGCGTCGCCCGGTCCCGTCAGGGCACCGGCCGGTACCGCCATGGTCTCGCCGGGTACCGTCACGTCACCGGCCGGTACCGCCACGGCGTCGGCCGGCACCGGAAGGCGCGGATCGTGATCGCGCACCGACACGGTGAGGCGGTCCGGCAGCAGTTCGAGTTCGACGGTGCACGACTTGTCGGGTCTGGCGTGCCGGTGGACGTTGCTCAGCAGCTCTGTCACACCGAGCGCGGCCCGGTCGATCAAGGGGTCCATATGCCAGTAGCGCAACTGCGCAGATACGATTCTGCGGACCTGGCCGATCCGCGACGGCAGGGCTTGGAGCTCCACCGTGCAGTGCCTGCTTGGGTGACTGATCACGGCTGCGACTCCCCGATGTGAGGTCCGGAGGAACCGGAGGAACACGGAGAACAACGGATCCAGCAGGGTGCTTGCGTCCAAACGGCCGCCTGCTGTCGTGGCCGGCGGGCTGGTTCGCAGCGTTATCGCCGGTAAACCCAGAGTGACGTGAGACCAGCGTGACGCAGCGGATGCACTCGTGCAACTCGCCGCGACGGGCCGCCGTCCGGTCGGTGACCCAGGGACACCGGCAGCCGTGTCCGGCGTGCGTCAGCCGCCGCGTCCGGCCGCCCGCCGCACCGCCTCGATGAACCGCCGCGCCGCGGGCGGCCCCGGCTCCCCCGGTGCGGGGTCGTGCTCGCCCAGGGTCAGCAGGTACCGCTCGCCGTTGAGGTCGGCCAGCGCCCGGTCGTCCGGCGCGAACCACGGTTTGGAAGCCCGTACCGCCTGCACGGGCGCGCTGTCGATCTCGCTCCCGTAGCTGGTGAGCAACTCCAGCCTGCCGTCGTTGATCCGGACCTGCCCGGCGCGGGTGAGTGAACGCAGCCGCTTGCCGATCCGCACGCCCGTGGCCGTGAACTCCGGCTCCGCCATCCTTCGCCGCCCCCTTGCGCGTGTTTCCCGAGGTCCCGTGTTCCCGACGTCCCTGTGGTGCGTGTTCCGAGGCCCCGTGGTCCGTGTTCCCGCGTTCTCGCGGTTCGTGGTCCCGTGTGTGCCCCCGTCCGGGACGACCGTCCCGACCCGTGCAGTCTGCCCCGATGCGGCGTGGAGCACCAGTACGCGAGGGGCTACTGCGACGGACGCCCGGGGCACTCCCGCCAATGCGCCCCCCGAGTGCCTCGTACGCCCGTTCCCCAGGGCGCCTTTGGGTGGCTCAAAGATGCGTTTATGCAGGTGGGAAGCGGTACGAAAGATGCCTATGCTCAAGGTGTCGGGCGCGCGCAGCGCGTCGGCGTCCAGCGTTAGGAGCACCGCCGTGAGCACCATCCCTCAGGCCCGGACCGGCGCCACCCTCGATGTCGACCGCAGCGACGCCCACTACCGCAACTGGCTGAAAGAAGCCGTCCGCAAGGTGCAGGCCGACGCCAACCGCTCGGCGGACACGCACCTGCTGCGCTTTCCGCTGCCCGAGCGATGGGGCATCGACCTCTACCTGAAGGACGAGTCGACGCATCCCACCGGCAGCCTCAAGCACCGGCTCGCCCGGTCCCTGTTCCTCTACGGTCTCTGCAATGGCTGGATCCGCCCGGACCGGCCCGTGATCGAGGCGTCCAGCGGCTCGACAGCCGTCTCCGAGGCCTACTTCGCGAAGCTGATCGGCGTGCCCTTCATCGCCGTCATGCCGCGCACGACGAGCGCCGAGAAGTGCCGCCTCATCGAGTTCCACGGCGGTCGATGTCACTTCGTGGACGACTCCCGGAAGATGTACGAGGAGTCGGCCCGCCTCGCGGTGGAGACCGGCGGCCACTACATGGACCAGTTCACCTACGCCGAGCGGGCGACCGACTGGCGCGGCAACAACAACATCGCCGAATCGATCTTCCGCCAGCTGGAGTTGGAACGGTTCCCGGAGCCGGCGTGGATCGTCGCCACGGCCGGCACCGGCGGCACCTCGGCGACGCTCGCGCGCTACGTCCACTACATGCAGTACGACACCCGGATCTGTGTGGCCGACCCGGAGAACTCCTGCTTCTACGAGGGCTGGACCACCGGGGACCCCGACGTCACCTGTGACTGCGGGTCCCGGATCGAGGGCATCGGCCGGCCGCGCATGGAGCCGAGCTTCGTGCCCGGCGCGATCGACCGGATGATGAAGGTCCCGGACGCGGCCAGCGTGGCCGGCGTACGCGCGCTGGAGCGGGCCATCGGCCGCAAGGCGGGCGGCTCGACGGGCACCGGGCTGTGGAGCGCGCTCAAGATCGTGTCGGAGATGGTGGCCGAGGAGCGCCGGGGCAGTGTGGTCACCCTGCTGTGCGACCCCGGCGACCGGTACCTGGACAAGTACTACTCGGACACGTGGCTCGCGGAACAGGGCCTGGACATCGCGCCGTACACGACGGCGATCGAGACCCTGCTGACGACGGGCGCCTGGCCCGACTGAGCCCCGGCGACCGGTGACGAACGTGCGGCTACCGCAGGCGCCGGTCCAGGGCCGTGACCGCGTCCCGGAAGGCGCGGCCGACACCCGGCCGGATCAGGCGGCACACCAGGCGGAACGCGGCCGTACCGTCGAGCGCGAAGGTCATCCGCACCCGGGTCCCGGTACCCGCCGGCGTCAGCCGCCACTCCTCGACCCAGGCGCGCGCTCCCGGCACGTTCGTCACGTCGACCCGGTAGGCGTACAGCTCGGGAGCCTTGCCCGCCAGTACCGTCTCCCGGAAGCGGGTGCCGCCCCGCAGCCTTACCTCGCGCCCGCCCTCCGTCGGCCGAACCGAGGTCACGGCAGAGAACCACTCCGGCCAGCCCGTCACGTCCTCGGCCAGGGCACGGAAGACCGCCTCCGGGGCGGCGGCCATGTCCCGGGCGAACACCAGCCGTACGGGCGCGGTCTCGACGAACTCCGGACCGACCGGGCGTAGACGCTGAGCCATGACGACGAACTCCTCGTGAAGTCCCCCGCGGAAGCGGGGCGTTGCCCGTCAGCGTAGATGACGCCCCGTCAGATGTCCTCGTCCGAAAGCGGTTCCGGTTCCGGTTCCGGCTCGCCCGCCACGATCAGCCGCGGCAGGTGCTCGGAGATCTCCGAGCGGGCCTCTGCGGGCAGACCCCCGTCGGTGACGAGCGTGTCCACCTGCTCCAGCGCGGCGAAGGAACTCAGTCCCACGGTGCCCCACTTGGTGTGGTCGGCGACCACCACGACCCGGCGCGCCGAGTGCACCAGCCGCCGGTTGGTCTCCGCCTCGGCGAGGTTCGGCGTGGACAGACCGGCCTCGGCGGATATGCCGTGCACCCCGAGGAAGAGCAGGTCGAAGTGGAGCGCGGCGATCGCCTGGTCGGCCACCGGACCCACCAGCGAGTCGGACGGCGTGCGCACCCCTCCGGTCAGCACGACCGTGGCCGCGCCCTGCCGCTGCCCCGAACTCCGCTGCGCCGCGTGGAAGACGTCCGCGACCCGCACCGAGTTCGTCACCACGGTCAGATCGGGCACCTCCAGCAGATGCTGGGCGAGGACGTACGTCGTCGTGCCGCCGGACAGGGCGATCGCCGTACCAGGGGTGACCAGCCGTGCGGCGGCGCGCGCGATCTCCTCCTTGGCGGTCGGCTCGAGCCCCGACTTCGCCTCGAACCCCGGTTCGTGGGTACTGGGCTCGACCACCGGCACCGCGCCGCCGTGGACCTTCTCCAGTACCCCCTGGCGGGCGAGCGCGTCCAGATCGCGGCGCACGGTCATGTCCGACACACCGAGCTTGCGGGTCAGTTCGTTGACCCGCACACCGCCCCGGCGCCGGACCTCGTCCACGATCAGGGCGCGGCGCTGCTCCGCGAGGAGGTTCTGATTCTCGCTCACGTACGCTCCGGTCCTTTCGCCGCCGTCCGACACGCTCGGCGCACCTGCTCCGACCAGGATGTTCCTGCCTCAGGAGATGCGCGGGCGTTCCATCTTTTCACGGGTCGCCACCGGTTGCGCCACCGCCTGACACGACGCGCACATGCCACCGCGGGCGCGGCCCGTGCGCCGTCACCCGGATCGGGGAGATTCCGTGAGGACCGGTGCACGCCCGCACGGAACCGGAGATCCTGGAGCGCGCACCGGCTCAGGCCTTCGGAGTGTCACGGGGAAGTGCGAGAACAGTGGAACGTGCACAGGAACGCCCGGCCGGCCGGGAACCGGTCCGGCCGGGGAACGAGCCCGAGAGCGACCTGGAACTTCTCGTACACGGAGTCGGCGGCAGCACGCCAGAGAAGATGCTCGGTGACCCGCGCACGACCCGGATCACCGGCGACGACATCGCCGCCGTGTTCCGGCGCACCGAGGACGCCGAGGACACCCAGGCCGGGAGCCGCCCCGGGCAGGGGCCCGTCCAGGAGGCGTACGTCTGGTGCAACCTGACCTCCGGCGACGGCAGCCGTGCCCTCTGGCTGTTGCTGCTGCCTTTCATGGTCGTCAACCTCGCCCACTGGATGCGTCCCGCAGCTCCGGGCCGGCAGCGCACCGTCCGGCTCTACGGCCTCCTCGTGCGCCTGGCCGCCCTCACCCTGACCGTCCTACTCGTCGCCGCGGCCTGCGAGGTGGCCATGGACCTGGTGGCCTGGCAGTGCGCCGGTGTGCGCTCCTGCGCCCGCCGCCACACCTGGCTCGGCTTCCTTGCGCCCGGCCCGGCCCAGGGCGGCTGGTGGACCGCGCCCGGTCGCCGGCTCGCCCTCGCCGCCCTGGTCCCGGCCGCACTCACCGGCCTGCTGTGGTACCTCTCCCACCGCACCTGGAGCGCGTACGAGTCCCACCGTCCGATGTCCCCCGAGCCCGAGCCGGCCACCGACGACAGCGCCCTCGCCCGGCCCGGGTTCTGGTACGGGCGCCGCCTGGTGGCCCGGCTGCGCGCCGCGCACACGGCGGCCGGCCTGCTCACCGTGGCCGGCGCCGTCGCCACCCCCGCCGTCCGCTTCGACCACCGCCCCGGCGGCCCCGCCGCCCTGGACGCCGCGGGCTGGCTGCTGACCGCGGCCCTGACGGCCTGCGCGGCGGCGGTGACCGGCGTGGTCTGCCGCCGGGGCCGCAGCGAGAACCGCCTCGACCGGCGGCTGGACCGGCTCCTGGTACGGCGTCTGCCGCTCGGCGCGCTGGCCCTGCTGCTCCTCACCCTGCTGTACGCCGGCTGGGCCCGGCCCGGCTGGCGGTCCGCCGGCCGGCTGCCCGGGGACCCGGCCTTCGGCGCCCTGATGCTGGGCCAGGGGCTGCTCGTGCTCGCCCTCGCCGCCGTGGCAGGTGACCTCCACCGCCGTCGCCCCGACCCGCGCTCCGGGATGCGTGGCCGCGGGGGCCCGGCCGTCGCGTTGCTCGCCTGCGCGCTGGGCGGGGTGATCTCCGGCGGGGTCGCGCAGCGCGTCGCCGACTGGCTGGACGGCACCCGCGCGCTGCTGCCGGGGCCGCCCGTCCTGCTCACCTGGCAGGCGTCCGCCATCCCTCCCCTGCTCACCGTCCTGCTGCTGCTGGCCGCCCGGCTCGCCCTGAGCACCTCCCGGCTCGCCCGCGCCGAGCGCGAGCGGGTCCGCCACGAGCACCCCGGCGAGCCCGAGGACCCGACCCGTACCCGGGCCGTCGCCCACGCCCGTGCCGTGGCCACCCTCACCGACCGGGCCCCGCTGGTCCTCACCGTGCTCACCGCCGCCACGCTGGTGCTGGGAACCGCGGCACTGGCCGGTGCGCTCGGCACCGGGAAGACACCCGACGGCGCGGCCCACCGCACCTACGACGCCGTACAGGCCGTGGCCGAGACCTCGCAGGCGGTCGGCTCCTGGTTGATCGGGCTCGGCTTCCTGCTCTTCGTCACCTGGGGCCGGCGCGCCTACAAGGACCCCTCGGCCCGCCGCACCATCGGCATCCTCTGGGACGTCGGCACCTTCTGGCCGCGCGCCGCCCACCCCTTCGCGCCGCCCTGCTACGCCGAGCGCGCGGTACCGGACCTGACCTGGCGGATGGCGACCTGGACCCAGCGCACCGGGGGCCGCCTGGTGCTCTCCGGGCATTCCCAGGGCAGCGTCCTCGCCGCCGCCGCGGCCTGGCAGCTGCCGCCGCCGGTGCGCGGACGCGTCGCGCTGCTGACCTACGGCTCCCCGCTGGAGCGCCTCTACGGCCGCTGGTTCCCCGCACACTTCGGCCCGCCGGCGCTCGCCGCGCTGCACCGCGACGTCGCCTGCTGGCGCAACCTGTACCGGCCGACCGACCCGATCGGCGGTCCCGTCCACGTTCCCGACGACGCCACCCCGCACGTGGACCACGAGCCCCTGCGTGATCCGCTCGCCTACGGCCGCACCGCCGACCACCCGCTGCCGGCCCCGATCCTCGGCCACTCCGACTACCAGGCGGACCCGGTCTTCACCCGGGAACGGGCCCGGCTGCTGGCCCGCCTGTGCCCGGATCCGGAGCTGCCGGGACAGCGACCGGAACCGGGTGGCCCGGGATAGGCCCTGGCCCTTCGCTCGCACCGGGGCGGACAGGGCCGCCGGCCCGCTCACGGCAGCTCGGGCAGGTCCTCCCCGTACAGCAGGGTCAGTTCGTCGGTGGTCGGGTCGGCGACCTGGGCGACCCGGCTCGCGTGCCGCTCCACCATCGCCTCGAACGTCTGCCGGGCGGTGCGGCCGTTGCCGAACGCGGCGCCCTTCGGGATCTCGGTGAAGTACTTCAGCAGCGCCTCGGACGCGCCCGGAGTCAGCCGGTACTCGTGCTCCTCGGCCTGCTGCTCCACGATCCGCAGCAACTGCTCGGGACCGTAGTCGCCGAAGGTGATGGTGCGGGAGAAGCGGGAGGCGACACCGGGGTTGACGGAGAGAAAGCGTTCCATCTCCGCGGTGTAGCCGGCGACGATCACCACCACCGCGTCCCGGTGGTCCTCCATCAGCTTCACCAGCGTGTCGATGGCCTCCTTGCCGAAGTCGCGCCCGGCGTCCTCCGGGGACAGCGCGTACGCCTCGTCGATGAACAGCACACCGCCCCGTGCCCGTTCGAAGGCCTCCTGGGTGCGGATCGCGGTGGAACCGATGTGCTCACCGACCAGGTCGACCCGGGAGACCTCGACCAGATGACCCTTCTCCAGCACGCCGAGCGAGGCGAGGATCTCGCCGTAGAGCCGGGCGACCGTCGTCTTTCCGGTGCCGGGCGAACCGGTGAAGACCAGATGCCGCTTGACGGAGGCCGCCTTCAGCCCCGCCCGCTGCCGGCGCCGGCCCACCTCGATCATGTCGGTGAGGGCCCGCACCTCGCGCTTGACGCTCTCCAGACCCACCAGCGCGTCGAGTTCCCCGAGCACGTCCTTCGAGGTCCGCACCGGTGCCGGCTCCACATCGGCGGCCGGCGGCTCCTGCTCGGCGAAGCGCTGTCCGGGGATCGAACCCGGCAGGCCGGGCGAGTGCGGCGCCGTCTGCACGGCCGTCTCGCGGACCGCCGGCTGCCGCGGACCGCCGCTCTCGTCACTGGTGCAGTCCTCCACGACCGGGCCGGCCGTCGTCCCGGCGTCCGGTCCCGCGTCGGCGAACTCGAAACCACCGCGCGCACACCGCTCCGTACGGCACTTGCGCAGCGTCGTGCGGCAGCCGTCGATCACATGGAAGCCGTAGCCGCCGCTGCCGCTGACCCGGCAGTTCAGGAAGCTGCCGCGGCCGCCCGCCGATACGTAGAAACCGGCCTCCGTGGGGGAGTCGACCGTGCAGCGCTCGATGGTCGGGTCGGCGCCCTTGGTGACGATCACACCGGTCTGGGTGGTGTCCAGCGTGCAGTTGGCGAGCGTGCCGCCGCTGCCGTGGTCGCGGAACCACGCGCCGGTGGCCGCCTCCCTGATCCGGCAGTCGTCGAGCTGCGCGGTCGCCCCGTCGCTCACCGACACGGCCGTGTTGCGCACCTGGAACAGGTCGCTGTCCACCACGTCCGCGCGGGAACCCCGGTCCAGCACGAACAGCGCGTCCGGCACGTCGTGCACCCGGCAGGAGTCGAGGACGGCGGTGGCGCCGTCGCTCACCCACACCGCCGGGTAGTCGCCGGTGCTGTCGAAGATCTCGCACTGGTTGGCGTCCACCCGGGTGCCCGGGTCCCACACCGACAGGCCGTTGCGCCCGAACTGCCGGACCGACGTCCGGGTCAGCGTGAGCACCGACCGGGACCTCAGGTCGACCGCGTTCTCGGGGATGTCGTGGATGCGGCAGTCGGCCAGCGTGAGCACCGCGTCGGTGTCCAGCGTGACGCCGTCGGCGGTGGTGCGGTGCACATCGCAGTCCGTCAGGTGCGCCGTGGCCCGCTGGGTGACCTGGACCCCGGAGCCGCGCACCTCGTAGATCTCGCAACCCACGGCCTCCAGCGCGGAGTTCTCGCCGGTCGCGGTGAGGCCGGTGCCGGAGGCGTGGTGCACGCGGCACCGCTCCAGGCGCGGATGGGCCCCGCCACGGACCGCGACGCCCGCCTGCCCGGCCGCGACGACCTCGCACTCCTCGAACACCCCGCCCGCGCCGTCGAGTACGGCGATGCCGATGCCGGCCGGGTTGTCCACGGTGCAGCGGCGCACGGTCGGGCGGGCGCCGCCGCGCACCTCGATGCCGCTGGCGGAGCGCGTGACGATCCGCACGTCCATCAGCTCGGGCGCACCCTGCTCGACCAGCAGGGCCGGCGCGGCCGCGTCCTGGCCCTCCACGTGCAGGTCCTGCACCACCGCCGAGGCCCGCACCGTCAGCGGCACCCCGTCCACGGGCGCGATCCGCACGGAGCCTGGGGAGCCCTCGGGCCCGCGCAGCGTCACCGCCCGCTGGACGACGAGGTTCTCCCGGTAGGTACCGGGGGCGACGGTGAGGACGTCACCGTCCGCGGCGGCCTCCAGGGCGGCGGCGAGCGAAGCGTACTCACCCGTGCGGCGCCGCCACCGCGACGTACCGGTGTGCGTCACCTGGACCGTGCCCTGTGCCATGGTGTTGCCGTGCCCCCACCTTGTCGTACTGATGGCTCGCTGCCGTCGGAGCGTGGCCCCGGTGCCCGTGAGCGTGCCCGGTCTCCCGGACCTGAGCGTGTTCGCGTTCTCGGCAAGCCGCACGCCCCTGGGTCTCGCTCACCCGCGGGTCGTCGCCGAAAGCGCTTGGGCCGGTCCACCGTAGCGTGTGCGTGCGCGGTGGGTTGACCAGAGCCGGAAAGGCCGTCAGCAGCCGGTGCCCGCCTTGCCCCAGTCCGGGCCGGCCCGCTCCCAGGCCTGGTCCCAGCGCGCATACCGGCGCCGGACCATGCGCCACACGGCCAGCCGCCGAGTGCTCTCGACCAGGGCCACGATCACGAGGGCCGCACCGACCCCGGCGAGCACCGCGTGCGTCGTCGCCGTGGGGGAGTCCAGCGGCCGGGTCGTTATTCGGCCGTACGGGTCGGTCCAGATCCTGAAGTGGTCTCCGGGGTGGGGGGACTTGAGGCCGGCGAGCGCCATGCCGTAGCGGCGGGTGCCGTTCGGGGCGGTCCAGCCGGCCAGGACGCGGCTGCGGACCTCGCGTCCGGAGGTGGTGTCGGGGTCGGTCTCCAGCGGGGCCTCGCCCAGGTCGCGCACCACGGCGGCCGTGACGAGGTGGCGCGTGTGCTGCTGCTCCCGCACGGCCCGCTGCAGCGAGTCCTGAGCGGCGGCACCCACCAGACAGCCGGTCACCGGCGCCGCCAGGGTGATCAGCACCAGCGCCACGAGGGCGAGCCACGCCTCGGCCAGATCGGTCGCACGGCGCAGCGGATTGCGCCGCCAGCGCCACAAACCCCGCACTGCCCGCATCTCCCCACCCCCTGTTCACACCGTCATAGCCCCGGCCGCGGACGCTCGCCCCCGGTCCGGAACCAAGAGAGAGCGACATCACGTCCGCCGCGGCCGGTGACGTACGCGGCCTCTCACGAAATTCTCACGCCCTCCCAACGACCGGGACCCGCCCGCGGGTTCCCCCCACGGCTCCCGCCCGGAGGTGCCGGGGCGCGCCGGTGAGCGCCGGGGAAGCGCCCGGGGTGGGCTAGTCCAGCAGCCGGACCGGGTCCCCGACCCTGATCGTGCCGGTCGACAGGGGCACCAGGTTCTGGCCGAAGACCAGCTTGCCGTTGATCCTGCGGTGCCGGGCCAGGGTGCGCAGCGGTTCCCGGCCGCGTACGGCGGTGCCCTGGTCGGTGGTGGTCACCACACACCGCCCGCTGGGCTTCGCGGCGCGGAAGACCACGTCCCCGACGGAGATCCGCGACCAGTGGTCCTCGGCCCAGGCATCGGCGCCCGCCACGACGACGTTGGGCCGGAAGCGGTTCATGGGCAGCGGGCCCTCGTGGGCGTGGTCGCCCGCGGCGATCAGGGAGTTCAGCGCGGCCAGGGAGGCCACCGTGGTGGCCAGCAGGGGGTAGCCGTCGGCGAGGCTCACCGTCTCGCCGGGCAGCGCGTACCGGGGATCGACAGGGCGGCGGTTGGCCGGATCGTCCATGTGCACCAGGCGGACCTCGGCCTGCAGGTAGCCGCTGCACCACTCGTGTGCGGCCGCCGCTGCCGGGATCGTCTCGACCTTCGTACCGAAGACGTCGGCCGGCACCGTCGTCACCGGGTCGGGCACCGCGACCGTCAGCGACGCCCGGCCGGGCGCGGACAGACGAACACCGCCGCCGGGCAGAGGCTCGGCGGCGGCCAGCGCGAGACGCGGCTGCTCCCGCTGTGTGACGACCTTTCCCCCGTCGTCGATCAGTGCCCAGCGCCGGTCGCCGGCCAGGCCCCAGGGCTCCACCACGGCTGCCCGGGGCGACAGGCCCCGGAACGCCTTGACCGGGTGGACGTGGATCGACTGCACTTCGGCGTTTCCCATGGACGCCATCGTGCCAGGGGGCGACGACGACGCGGGCGGCGCCGGTCAGTACCCCCGGTACTGCTGGTTGTTGTACGGGTCCTGGTAGGAGGGCTGTGCGGGCCGCGGGGCGGCCGGGCGCATGGCCTCGTACCCCGTACCCGCCGCCATCGGGCGCTGCTGCTGCGGAGCGTGCGGACCGGGGTATCCGCGCGGGGCGCTCGCCTGCTGCGGGATGTACGCCGTGGGCGCGTGCTGCAGCGGTGCGGGCTGCTGCATCTGCGGATAGCCGTAGGCGGGGGCCTGCGGGGACGGGGCCGCCGGGAGGGCGGGCAGTGCCGACGGCAGGGCGGGCAGGCTGCTGCCCGTGTCGTAGGCGGCGGGGACCCGGATCGGGGCGATCTGCGGAGTGCCTCGCTCGGCCACGAGGGAGTCGTAGATCGGGGTGTCCGGGAAGGAGGCGGAGTAGTAGCCGCCACCATAAGTGGAGCGGGGGGAGGTCATGGCACATAAGTTAAGCCCACGATGTGCTGGTTGGGGAGACCGATAAGAGGGTTCTTTTCCGTGTCGGCAGTGACCTGGGACCCCTAATCCGAGCGAACTTGGCAAAAAAGGACGCCGATCGGCGTTTGGATCGTGTAAAGGGCGAGTTCCCAGCGGTTACCGGCGGTTGACCGGTGATCTTCCGGTGCCGGTCATGGGAGTTCTCCGCGCCCGGGAATACGTTGTGCCGGGTAGGGATCGACGGGACCACCGGGACACCGGGAAAGCGACCAGTTTGGGGCGGACATGACAATGTCGAAGGGATCGAACGTGCCGGTGCCGACCACGGCGCTGCGCGTCGAATTGGGCTGGCAGCCGGGACCCGGCGTGCCCGACGCCGACGCCTCGGCGCTGCTCCTCGCCGCCGGAAAGGTCCGCTCCGACGGGGACTTCGTCTTCTACAACCAGCCTGCCCACCCCTCTGGCGCGATCCGGCACGAGGGCAAGCACACAGCCGGCGGGCGCGTCACCGACACCCTTCTCGTCGACCTCGCGCGCGTGGAGGGCGCGATCGAACGGATCGTCCTCGCCGCCTCCGCGGACGGCGGCACGTTCGGACAGATCCCCGGCCTCTACATCGAGGTGACCGACCCCGCGACCGGCCGAAGGGTCGCCCGCTTCGACGAACCCGGCGCGACCGTGGAGACGGCTTTCGTGCTCGGCGAGCTCTACCGCCGCCAGGGCGGCTGGAAGTTCCGCGCGGTCGGCCAGGGCTACGGCAGCGGACTCGAGGGACTGGCCACGGACTTCGGTATCACCGTGGACGAACCGCAGCACACCGCGCCGCCCACGACGGCAGCCCCGGCGAACGTGCCACCGCCCACCGCGACCGCGCCCGTGAACCCGCCACCGCCCACCGCGAACACCCGGGCGAACGTGCCGCCGCCTCCGGTCGCCGCCCCGGTGCCGCCGGCCGTGACGGCGTCACCGCCACCCGCGGCCCCTCCCGCCGCCGCCCCCGACGCCCAGCCGGTCCGGCTGTCCAAGGTGACCCTCACCAAGGCGGCTCCCTCCGTCTCGCTGGCCAAGCAGGGCGGCACCTCAGGCATCATGCGGGTGAACCTCAACTGGCGGACGCGCAAGCAGTCCTCCGGCAGGACCGGCCTGTGGGGCGCCCGGCAGAGCGTCGTCGACCTCGACCTGTGCGCCCTGTACGAACTCGCCGACGGCCGCAAGGGAGTCGTACAGGCCCTCGGCAACGCCTTCGGATCGCTGGACCGGCCGCCGTACATCCACCTCGACGGCGACGACCGCACCGGCGCCGTCGCGACCGGCGAGAACCTGACCGTCAACCTCGACCACGCCCGGGACTTCCGCCGCATCCTCGTCTTCGTCACCGTCTACGAAGGCGCCCGCTCCTTCGCCGACCTGCACGCCACCGTCACTCTGCAGCCGCAGTACGGCGCCCCCGTCGACTTCTCGCTCGACGAGTGCACCGTGCCCTCCACGGTGTGCGCACTCGCCCTCATCACGAACACGGGCGGCGACCTCGTGGTCCAGCGCGAGGCGCGGTATCTGGTGACGGAGCGCGGAGTGAGCCCGCAGCGGACCATGGACCGCGCCTACGGCTGGGGCATGAACTGGACGCCGGGCCGCAAGTGACCCGGCTCAGCCCTCCTCCGGCACGGCGCCGGGACGGGCGTAGGTGCGGCCCTTCCAGGCCGCGCCGCGCCCCCGGTAGTGCTGCACGGCAGAATCGACCGTCATCAGCAGGTACAGGAACGCCGTGCACGGCAGCAGCAGGGCGAGCCACGCCGGCTGGCCGTAATAACGGAGCATCGGCAGATACGTGCCCGCCATCACCGCCCACGCCAGCCCACCGAGGACGGCCGTCGGCGCGCTGCCCCCGGCCGCGCCCACGGCCAGCGCGGCGGGCGGCACCAGATACACCAGCGCGAGCCCGGCGACCGTACCGAGGAGCACCAGTGGGTTGTGCCGCAGCTGGGCGTAGGCGCTGCGCGAGACCATCCGCCACAGGTCGTGCAGCCGCGGGTACGGCCGCACGCTGTCCACCCGGTCGGCCAGCCCCAGCCACACCCGGCCGCCCGAACCCTTCACCGCGCGCGCGAGCGCCACGTCGTCGATGACGGCGTGCCGGATGGAGTCGGGGATGCCGGCCTGCTCCGCCATCCCGGAGCGCAGCAGGACACAGCCGCCCGCCGCGGCCGCCGTACGCGACCCCCTTCTGCCGATCCGGCGGAACGGATAGAGCTGCGCGAAGAAGTACACGAACGCCGGAACCACGAGCCGTTCCCACCGGCTCTCCACCCGCAGCCGCGCCATCTGCGACACCACGTCGAAGCCCCCGGTGCCGGCCGCCGCCACCAGCTCGCGCAGGCTGTCCGGCGCGTGCGCGATGTCCGCGTCCGTCAGCAGCAGATACTCGGGCTCACGCGCGCGTGCCAGGCCGATGCCGTATCGCACGGCCCACAGTTTGCCCGTCCAGCCCGCCGGCGGTTCCCCGGGCGAGCCCACCGTCAACGGCAGCCCGCCGTGGCGCCGGGACAGTTCGCGGGCCAGCTCCCCGGTGCCGTCCGTGGACCCGTCGTCCACGAGGAAGACCTCAGCCCGCCCCGGATAGTCCTGCGCCAGCAGCGAGGGCAGACCGGCCGCCAGCACGGCGGCCTCGTCGCGCGCAGGCACGACCACGCAGACGGACGGCCACTCCCGCGGTTCGCGGCGGGGCGGCAGCCGGACGTCCGTACGCCAGTAGAAGCCCTGACACAGCACCAGCCAGCACCAGGCGGCAAGGGATACGGCGGTGATCCACATGAAGGCGCTCACGGCCGCAGTCTGCCCCACCCGAGCGGCTCGCAAGAGCGCATCGTCTATCGTGGCCGGGTGAAGATCGCGCTCATGGACTCCGGAATCGGCCTGCTGGCGGCAACCGACGCGGTGCGGCGCATGCGGCCCGACGCGGATCTCGTGCTCTCCCTGGACCCGGACGGCATGCCCTGGGGGCCGCGTACCCCCGAGGATCTCACCCGGCGGGCCCTGGCCGTCGCCGAGGCCGCCGCGGCGCACCGGCCCGAAGCCCTGATCGTCGGCTGCAACACGGCCACCGTGCACGCCCTGCCCGCCCTGCGTGCCCGTCTGGAGCCCGGCATCCCCGTCATCGGCACCGTCCCGGCGATCAAGCCGGCCGCGGCGCGGGGCGTCCCGATCGCCATCTGGGCGACCCCCGCCACCACCGGCAGTGCCTATCAGCGCGGTCTCATCGACGACTTCGCCGGCGGTGTGCCGGTGACCGAGGTGCCCTGCTGGGGTCTCGCCGAGGCGATCGAGCACGCCAACGAGGCGGCCATCGACGCGGCCCTCCGCGCGGCGGCCGGACTGACACCGGACGACGTGACCACCGTCGTCCTGGGCTGTACCCACTACGAGCTGGTGGCGGAACGTATCCGCGCCGTCCTCCAGCGCCCCGGCGCCGCCCCGCTCGTCCTGCACGGCTCGGCGGGAGCGGTGGCCGCGCAGGCCTTGCGCCGCATCGGCGAGCTGCCGGCACCCGACGCCCCCGCGGAGGGGACCCTCACGGTGCTGCTGAGCGGCCGCGAGGGCGACCTGCCCGCGCCCGCGCTGCACTACGCCGAAGGCCGGCTGCTGCCCGCCACCGGCCCACTCGCCGACCACAGCTGACAGGGGCGGCCGCCGGCCGGGGACGACCGGGCCGTTCGCCGCCCAGGGCGACGGATCCGGCCGCCGGCCGTGACTGGCAGTGCCGGCCGCCGGCCGCGCCGGCCGCCGTACGCGGACGACGGGCGCCGCTCGCCTCGCCCCGGCCCGGACCGCTCGCCGGCGTGCGCGGGGCGCCGTACGGGCCACCCGCCACCCGAGCCGGTGGCCGCCTGGGCCGCACGGAGCAGTCACGTCCACGCGCGGGTACCCACGGGGCCAAACCTGAGTAACCTCGTGAACATGAGGGACCACCCCCACGCCGACGACACCCCGTACCCGGACGTCTGGACCGGACGCGCCACCAACCGGGTCCAGTGGCTGCTGGCACTGGTGGGCGCGGCCTGCTTGGCGCTCGGCATCGAGCTGGCCGTGGACTCGGCCTGGACCAACGGTGTCGCCGCCCTCGCGATGTCGGTCGTCGGCTGCATCGCGGCCGGCCTGCTGGTCATCTTCGGCACGCTCGCCTTCGTGCACGTCGACCTCAGACTCGACAGGGAGTGCCTCGAGGTGCGCTGCGGCCACATGGGGCTGCCCCGCCGCCGCATCCCGCTCTCCCACGTGGCCGGCGCCGACTTCACCGCCCTCGTCACCCCCAGGCACTGGGGTGGGTGGGGATACCGCTGGCGCCCTGAGAAGGGCACGGCGGTCGTCGTGCGCCGGGGCGAGGGCGTCGTCCTGCGCCTGTGGGACGGCCACACCTTCACGATCACCGTGGACAACGCGGAGACCGCGGTCCACGTCATCCGGGACCGGCTGCGGACGGTCACACCGGGGTCGGGCCGCTGACTCCCGGCGCATCGGCCCGGTGAAGCAGACGTCCGCCGTCCCCTTCTCCTGTCGGGTTCTCCTGTCGGGCGCGGCCTGGACAGTGCTGGGGCCGGGCCGAGGCAGGGTGGTGCGAGAGCCGTGGTCCATGTGCGTGCCGGGCTCGGTCCGGGTGGCGTGAAGAGGGCCAGCCAACCCTGGCAGCGGGGCTGGCGTCGTGGGGCCGCGAGCGGGTGCGGGGCGTCGGCGGGGCTGGCGTCGTGAGGCCGCGAGCGGGTGCGGGGCGCTGGCGGGGCTGGCGTCGTGGGGCCGCTAGCGGGTGCGGGGCGTCGGCGGGGCTGGCGTCGTGGGGCCGCGAGCGGGTGCGGGGCGCCGCTCACGATTCCGCTCGTGTGCCCGCGCTCGTCCACGGCCGTGCCGTCGCCCATCCGGCCAGCAGACCTGCGCCCACGGTCACCACGGTGAAACTCAGCGCGTCGCCCAGCATGCCGAGGACGGCCAGGGCCGTCAGGGCCGCGCCGGCGGTGAGGGCGACCGGAGTGGAGCCGGGGGCGCGCCACAGCGCGTGCAGCACCCAGCAGAACGCGGCGGCCAGCAGGCACACCCCGACGAAGCCCTGCTCCACCGCCTGCTGCAGCAGCGCCGAATGCGGTTTGCCGTCGGTCGGCGAGGCGTGCGTCGGCGTGCCGCTCACCTCGCCGAACCGGCCGGGGCCGACGCCCAGACCGCTGTCCCGGCCGGCCTGCCGCAGGGCGTCCTGCCACAGCTGGACCCGCTGCGGGGTGAACCGGCCCGCGATCGCCCCGGCGAGGGCGTCCGGCAACCCGTCCGCGGCGACCGCACAGACCGTCCCCGCGACCAGGACCACGACGACGGCCAGAGCCATGAGGCCCACTCCCCGGCCGGTCACCGAGCCGGCGGCGAGCGAGCACAGCAGGACGGCCGCGCCGACCGCACACCCGGCCGGCGACCCCAGAACCGCTCCGGCCAGCACGATCGCGACGGCCAGCGCCCGCAGGCCCAGGCGCAGCGCGGGCACGGGCGTCGCCCAGGCGGCACAGCACGCGGCACCGGCGGCCAGCGCCAGCACGGCGGCGGTGGCCCCTGCGTGCCCGAGCGGGGCTGCGTACCGGGCGCCGGGGGAGAGGTCGGGCAGCGCCACCGCGAGCGCCAGCCCGGCCGCCGCACCGGCGCAGGGCGCGGCCACCGGCAGCAGCGTCCCGGAGACCCGGCCCACGGCATAGCCGGCGGCCACGGCGAGCACCGCGAGCAGCACGCCCTCGGGCCGCCCGTCATGGGCCGCCGCGGTGATCAGCGACCATCCCGCGCACGCCCCGAGCAGGATCATGCCCGCACCGTCGGAAACGTTTCGTCCGGCGTTCTCCGCGTCCGCACCGGTCGCGGACCTCGTCCCCGTCGACCCCACCCGCCGCCCCTCGCACCCGGTCCCCCGACCTGTGGCAGCCCAAGGCCGCGCGCCGGAGCCGGCCGCACTGCCGAGGCTGGGCACACCGTAACGGCTGATGACCCGTTTGTGGACAAGATGCGGAGGATCGTCGCGACTGCGTCCATGTTTCCCGCGTTTCCCGCGTTTCCCGCGTTTCCGCGGTTCCGCGTTTCCCGCGCCGGCATCGGGGGCGGTGGTGCCGGCCGGGCAGGGTGCGTGAGGCGCCTCCGGTACGACCGTGGGCGCCGCGCGGGGCGCCGTCCGTGCGACCGTGGGCGCCCACGGGGCCTTGCCTGGACGTGTGGCCCTGATTGGCCCACCGGCCCAGGTGCAGCCGCACCCGCGAGGTGCGGGCCTGTGCGTCGTAGTTCTCGGCCGCCCGCTCCGAGGGGTGGTGCCGCCCCACGCGGTCGGCCCGGGGCGGGCGGCAGGCGGGGGTCCTCCGTGTGGCGTGGCGCCTCCGCCGAGCAGCCGACGCAGGCGGACCGGCGGCGGTCGACAGGGGCGCCGACCAGCGACAACCGTGCCCGGCCGTTGCGGTGCCGGCACCCGGCCGAGCTGTCGGCGCCCGGACCGAACGCCGTACACTCGCCCGGTGACCGTCACCGCAACGTCCGTGGACCAGCCGGATCGGCTCCGTCCGTCTCGCGAGCCCGGCGCACTCGGCGGCCGGCTGCTGCGCCTGGTCCCGGCCGCCGCCTCCGCGCTCTGTGGAGTGCTGCTCTACGTCAGCTTCCCGCCGCGCACCCTGTGGTGGCTGGCCCTGCCCGCCTTCGCCGGCTTCGGCTGGGTGCTGCGGGGCCGTGGCTGGAAGGCGGCGCTCGGACTCGGCTATCTCTTCGGGCTCGGCTTCCTGCTGCCGCTGCTGGTGTGGACCGGTGTGGAGGTCGGTCCGGGCCCCTGGCTCGCCCTGGTCGCCATCGAGGCGATCTTCGTCGCCCTGGTCGGGGTGGGCGTCGCCGCCGTCTCCAGATTGCCGGCCTGGCCGGTGTGGGCGGCCGCCGTGTGGATCGCGGGTGAAGCGGTACGCGCCCGCATGCCCTTCAGCGGCTTCCCCTGGGGCAAGATCGCGTTCGGTCAGGCGGACGGCGTCTTCCTGCCCCTCGCCGCGGTGGGCGGCACTCCGGTGCTCGGCTTCGCGGTCGTGCTGTGTGGTCTCGGCCTGTACGAGACCGGGCGTCGGATCGTCGAGGGGCGCCGTACCCGGGCCGTGCGGCGCGGGGCGGCCGCGGCCGCGCTGCTCAGCGTGACCGTGCCGGTGGCGGGCGCACTCGCGGCCCGCGCGCTGGTCAGCGACGACGCCGAGGACGGCACCGCGACGGTGGCGGTCATCCAGGGCAACGTGCCCCGAGCCGGGCTGGAGTTCAGCGCCCAGCGGCGCGCGGTCCTCGACCACCACGTGCGCGAGACGCTCGAACTCGCCGCCGACATCAAGGCGGGGAAGGCCGCGAAGCCCGACTACGTGCTGTGGCCGGAGAACTCCTCCGACATCGACCCGTTCACCAACCCGGACGCGGCCGCCGTCATCGGCGGTGCCGCCAAGGCCGTCGGCGTGCCCGTCTCGGTCGGCGCGGTCGTCGAGAGGGACGGCAGACTGCTCAACGAGCAGGTCCTGTGGGACCCGGTCAAGGGGCCCACACAGACGTACGACAAGCGGCAGATCCAGCCCTTCGGCGAGTACCTTCCGCTGCGCGGCCTCGTCGGCGCGATCAACAAGGACTGGACCGGCATGGTCCGCCAGGACTTCAGCCGGGGCGACAGGCCCGGGGTGTTCGACTTCGCGGGCGTCAAGGTCGGCCTCGCCACCTGCTACGAGGCGGCCTTCGACTGGGCCGTGCGGGACACGGTCACGCACGGAGCGGAGATGATCTCCGTACCGAGCAACAACGCGACCTTCGACCGCAGCGAGATGACCTATCAGCAGCTCGCCATGTCCCGGGTCCGCGCCGTCGAGCACAGTCGCACCGTGACCGTGCCGGTGACCAGCGGCGTCAGCGCGTTCATCATGCCCGACGGGAAGATCACCCAGAAGACCGGCATGTTCGTGCCCGCCTACCTCGTCCAGAAGGTGCCGCTGCGCACATCCGAGACCCCGGCGACGCGGCTGGGCATCGCGCCGGAGATCGCCTTGGTGCTGGTCGCCGTCGGCGGCATCGGCTGGGCGGTCGGCTCCGGTCTGCGCGGCCGGCGCGCCGGTGACGGGTGAGGGTGACGGGTGACCGTACGACCGCCGTACGCCGCTCGAACCGGCCGGGGTGGTGCGGGCTCGCCGGTTAGGGTCGGGCCCATGGCTACTCCCGAATTCATCCGCACGCTCCGGTCCTCCATCGGCCACGAGCTGCTCTGGCTCCCCGGGGTCACCGCGATCGTCTTCGACGACGAGGGCAGGGTGCTGCTGGGGCGGCGGACCGACACGTGCAGGTGGTCGGTCATCGGCGGGATTCCCGAGCCGGGCGAGCAGCCCGCCGCCTGCGCGGTGCGGGAGGTCTTCGAGGAGACGGCGGTGCACTGTGTCGCCGAGCGGATCGTCCTCGTCCAGGCCCTGAGGCCGACGACCTACCCCAACGGGGACACCTGCCAGTACATGGACATCACCATCCGCTGCCGAGCGGTGGGCGGCGAGGCCCGGGTCAACGACGACGAGTCGCTGGAGGTGGGTTGGTTCGCGATCGATGCCCTGCCGCTGCTGGACGAGTTCGCCCTCTTTCGGATCAAGCAGGCCATGTCTGAGGCACCCACATGGTTCGACCCTATGACTGACAGCTGAAGTATGGGCAGTCACCACATGTGGTGAGGGATGGGCTCCGCTTAGGGTCAGCACATGACCTCGTCCACCCCCCGGCCCGGCACCGGCCCCGACGTCCAGCCCCTCGCCCTCGACCTCGGCGGCCGCACCGCCCTCGTCACCGGTGCCGCCGGCGGCATCGGCCGCGCCTGCGCGCTGCGGCTGGCCGCCGCGGGCGCCGAGGTACGGGCCGTCGACCGGGACGCGGCGGGCCTCGCCGAGCTCGCCCGGGCGGCGGAACGGGTCGGCGATCCGGCGGGTGCCGTCGTACCGCACGTCGTGGACCTCACCGATCTCGACGCCGCCGAGCGCGTCGCCGCCGGCGCCGATGTGCTGGTCAACAACGCCGGGCTGCAACTCGTGCGTCCCATCGAGGAGTTCCCGCCCGAGGTCTTCCACACCGTGCTGACCGTCATGCTGGAGGCACCGTTCCGCCTCATCCGCGGTGCCCTCCCGCACATGTACGCCCAAGGCTGGGGCCGGATCGTCAACGTGTCCTCCGTCCATGGTCTGCGGGCCTCGGCCTTCAAGTCCGCTTATGTGGCGGCCAAACATGGTCTGGAGGGCCTCTCCAAGACGGCGGCCCTCGAAGGCGCGGCCCATGGAGTGACGTCGAACTGTGTGAGCCCGGCCTATGTGCGCACCCCCCTGGTCGAGAAGCAGATCGCCGACCAGGCACAGGCACACGGCATCCCCGAGGAGCGGGTGCTCTCCGAGGTGCTGCTCAAGGACAGCGCGCTCCGGCGCCTCATCGAACCGGAGGAGGTCGCCGAGGCCGTGGCCTACCTGTGCAGCCCGCAGGCGTCCTTCGTCACCGGTGCCTCGCTGGCCCTCGACGGCGGATGGACGGCCCATTGACCGGCCGGACCGCGCCCGGCCGGCATCCGGCGGCACCGGCCGCGGAAGTTTTCCACAGGCCTGACGGGCCGGGCGGCCGATACGGAATCCTGTGAGCATGTCCCGCGATCATGTTCAGCCGTCACCCGGTGGCGGCGCCGAGGCCGAGTACCTCGGTCTGCTGGCCCGCGACGCCTCCGTGGAGGCCTACGAGCAGCCCGTGCTGCTCGCCCGCGCCGAGGGCCGGCCCGCCGAACGGATAGCGGCGCTGGAGCAGGCCAAGCTGCTCGCCCTGCGCGTCCGCGCGGAGCTGGAGGGCCGCAGACGCCGCGAGGCGGAGCTGTCCGCGCTCTTCGAGACCGCCCACGACCTGGCGGGCCTCCGGGACGTGGACGCCGTCCTGCAGGCCATCGTGCAGCGGGCCCGCTCCCTGCTCGGCACGGACGTCGCCTACCTCACCCTGAACGACCCGGCTCGCGGCGACACCTACATGCGGGTGACGGAGGGATCCGTCTCCGCCCGCTTCCAGCAACTGCGCCTCGGCATGGGGGAGGGGCTCGGCGGACTGGTCGCCCAGACGACACGGCCGTACGTCACCGACGACTACTTCAAGGACGCCCGGTTCCAGCACACGCTCACCATCGACTCCGGCGTCCGCGACGAGGGTCTCGTCGCCATCCTCGGCGTACCCCTGATGCTGGGCCCGCACGTCATCGGCGTGCTCTTCGCGGCCGACCGTCGGGCCCGTGTCTTCGAGCGCGAGCAGATCGCCCTGCTGGGCTCCTTCGCCGCGCTCGCCGCGGCGGCCATCGACGCCGCCAACCTGCTCACCGAGACGCGCGAGGCGCTGTCCGGGCTCGAGCGGGCCAACGAGATCATCCGGGACCGCAGTGCCGTCATCGAGCGCGCCTCCGAGGTCCACGACCGGCTCGCCGAACTCGTCCTGCGCGGCGGCGGGGTCCACGACGTGGCCGGCGCCGTCTCCGAAGTGCTGGCGGGCACCGTCGAGTTCACGGAGGCGGGGGCGGCACCGGCCGAACCGCTGGAGTCGTCACGCGCCGAAGGACACGCCGTACGGCACGACGGCGACTGGATCGCCGCGGTCACCGGGGGCGGCGAACTCCTCGGTGCCCTCGTCCTGCGCGGGCATCCGGCCCTGGACCCCGTCGACCAGCGCACCCTGGAACGCGCCGCCATGGTGACCTCGCTGCTCCTGCTCGCCCGCCGTTCCGCGGCCGAGGCCGAAGGGCGCGTACGCGGCGAACTGCTGGACGACCTGCTCGACGCCCGCGACCGGGACCCGCGGCTGCTGCGCGAACGCGCCGCCCGGCTCCACGCCGATCTGGACGCCACCCATGTCGTGCTCGCCGCACGGCTCGACGGCCCGGCGGCCGACGCGGACGAGGAGGCGGCGGCCCGCCGCCGTCTGTGGTCCGCCGCCTCCCACCTCGCCGCCACCCGGCACGGACTCGCCGCCGCCCGCGACGGCGGCACCGTCCTGCTGCTGCCACTGGGCGGCGGCACCGCCACCGAGGCGGCCCGCCGCGCCGCCCGCCAGCTGGGCACGGCCGTCCGTCAGCCGGTCACGGTCGGTGCTTCCGCCCCCGTCACCGGCCTGGCCGCGCATCCGGAGACGGTCGCCGAGGCCTACGCCGAGGGCCGCCGCTGTCTGGACGCGCTGCACCTGCTGGGCCGGCCCGGAGACGGTGCCGCCGCCGAGGACTTCGGCTTCCTGGGCCTGCTCCTCGCTGGCGAACGGGACGTGACCGGTTTCGTCGACCGCACCATCGGCCCGGTCACCTCCTACGACGAACGGCGCGGTACGGAACTGCTGCGCACCATGGACGCGTACTTCGCCTGCGGGATGAGCCCGGCCCGCACCAAGGACGCCCTCCATGTGCACGTGAACACCGTCGCCCAACGGCTGGAGCGCGTCGGCCGGCTGCTCGGCGAGGACTGGCAGACCCCCACCCGCGCCCTGGAGATCCAACTGGCCCTGCGGCTGCACGGGTTGGCGACCCCGGACAGACGATGACAAGGGTCTTCTCCGGCCCGGGCCACTGCGGTGACCGGCCCTGTCCGGACGACCGGCCCGCTCCGGGCCGGTCCTGTCCGGACGACCGGCCCGCTCCGGCGAGGTGCCGCAGCAGGGGCCGCCGCGCGGCTCTCAGAGCGTACGCGTCTCGGCGGCCGTGGGCGCGGGCGCGGCCAGGGGTTCGCCCTCTCCGCCCTCGACCCGGGCGAGGTCCCGGTGCCGCGTCTCCCGGGAGACGCCCACCGCTATCAGGGTCAGCACGGCCGCGGCGATCACGTACAGGGCGATCGGGGTGGCGGTGCCGTAGCCGGACAGCAGCGCGGTCGCGATGAGCGGGGCGGGCGCACCGGCCGCCACGGAGGCGAACTGTGCCCCGATGGAAGCGCCCGAGTAGCGCATCCGGGTGGCGAACATCTCCGCGAAGAAGGCGGCCTGGGGCGCGTACATGGCGCCGTGGAACACGAGCCCCACGGTCACGGCCAGCACGAGCCGGCCGAAGGACCCCGTGTCCACGAGCCGGAAGAACGGGAACATCCACAGGCCGATACCGGCCGCGCCGAACAGGTACACCGGCCGCCGTCCGACCCGGTCGGAGAGCGCACCCCAGGCGGGGATCACCGCGAAGTGCACGGCGGATCCGATGAGAACGGCGTTGAGCGCGGTCTGCTTGGAGACGCCGGCCGAGGTGGTGGCGTAGACGAGGATGAAGGCGGTGATGACGTAGTAGCCGATGTTCTCCGCCATCCGCGCTCCCATCGCCACCAGCACGTCCCGCCAGTGGTGCCGCAGCACGGCGACGAGCGGCAGCGTCTCCGTCTCGTCGGCCTTCCGGGACTCGGCCCGCGCCAGCGCCTCCTTGAACACCGGGGACTCGTCGACGGACAGCCGGATCCACAGACCGACGAGCACGAGCACCCCGGAGAGCAGGAACGGAACGCGCCAGCCCCAGGTGCCGAAGGCGTCGTCGGACAGGACGGCGGTGAGCAGCGAGAGGACGCCGGTCGCGAGCAACTGCCCCGCCGGTGCTCCGGTCTGCGGCCACGAGGCCCAGAAACCACGCCGCCGGGCGTCGCCGTGCTCCGACACCAGCAGCACGGCACCACCCCACTCGCCACCGAGCGCGAAGCCCTGTACGAGCCGCAGGGCGGTGAGCAGTACGGGCGCGGCGGAGCCTACGGTCGCGTGCGTGGGCAGCAGCCCGATGGCGAAGGTCGCGCCGCCCATCAGCACCAGGCTGAGCACCAGAAGCCGCTTGCGCCCCAGCCGGTCTCCGTAGTGCCCGAACACCAGCGCGCCCAACGGGCGCGCCGCGAACCCGACGGCGTACGTCAGGAACGACAGCAGCGTCCCGACGAGCGGATCGGAGCCCGGGAAGAACAGCTTGTTGAACACGAGCGCGGCGGCGGAGCCGTAGAGAAAGAAGTCGTACCACTCGATGGTGGTGCCGATGAGGCTGGCGGCGACGATTCTGGGGAGGCTGGCGGGGGGTGGGGGAGCGGTGGTTCCGGAGGCCATGTGCGCCACTTCCTCGTGTGCGGTGGGGACGGGTACGTGTCGGCACACCGTAGGAAAATGCAGGTCAGGGGCACATGTGGTGGGGCAACATAGTTTGGGGGTTGGCTATGCGTGTGGCCACTATGTCGACTCGCGGAGGCGCGCTTCACGAGCTTCTCTGGCAAAGCCCGGATCCCACCTCGCGAGATCACCTCATGCAACGACAGAGTTCGGTCGGGGCCTCCACGCGGACCGGGGAGGCCGCTCGACCGGGTGCGGGGAGCATCCTTCGTGCACCGGGTGGACGCCCTGATCGGCCAGCCGGCGCTGTGCCGCATCCGAACGAAGTGGTCTGCGGACGCGGCCCGAAGGCGGGGGGCGGATGTGGCTTGCGGACGTGTTCTCGCGCGCCGGGCCGCGCTTTAGACTCCGACCGCTCCGAAATCTGACGATCTTTTGGAGGGTGCGCAGGATGAACCGAACTCTCATGACCGCACTGGCGGCAGCAGTGCTGGTCGTGTCCTGGGGCAGCACCACCGCCTCCGCTTCCGATGCCTCGCCGCGAACCACGCACGGTCCCTGCCAGTACACCCAGACGCCGGACGAGCCGGCGGCGCGGCCGGTTCCCCTGCCGCCCGACCCGCGGCACACCCCCAGTCACGGCACCGTCGATATGGCTGTCCCGACCAGCCAGGGACCGCTCCCGCTGCGTCTGGACCGGGCGAAGGCGCCGTGCACGGTCCAGAGCTTCGTGCACCTGGCGCGACACCGGTTCTACGACCGTACGGTGTGCCATCGGCTGACGGCGTATCCGACGCTGAAGGTCCTGCAGTGTGGCGACCCGACCAGCACTGGCGAAGGAGGGCCGGGATACAAGTACAAGGACGAGCTGCCGGTGGACCTGCCGCCGGCACCGAGCGATCCGACCGGCGTCCGTCGCCTTTACGGGCGCGGCTTGCTGGCGATGGCCAACGCCGGACCGAACACGAACGGTTCGCAATTCTTCGTCGTCTACGGCGACTCCGCGCTGCGACCGAACTACACGGTGTTCGGCACGGTCGGTGCCGCCGGCCTGGAGACGCTCGACAAGATCGCTGCTGGCGGTATCGAGCCAACTGCGCAGGACCCGGCGCCTGTCGACGGCACGCCCGTGCTGCGGACCGAGCTGCTCAGCGTCAGGCCGTCCTGCCGGCCCTGATGAACTGCGGTGCTCGATCAGGCGGCATTCGGTCTGGGCCCGCTTGCCGGAGCGCACGTCATCGGGGCTGCCGTCCTCGCACACCAGGGTGGCGATGATGTGAAGTAATCATCGGCGTGGCGTACGGCGGCCCAGTGGCAGCCGGATTGGCCGTCCTCGGGGTCGACGCCGATTGTGGCCACGATCCGGTGGGCGATCTCGAGGGGCCTGCTCACGTTCGGCGCCGCTGGTTCGTGTACCGCTCCCGACGGGGCTGGGGATGGTCGCCCGCGAACCGGGACGTTGGCTACAGTCTGTGAGATCTGCTGGTCGACCATACGGGCTCCCTGATGCTGAGCCCATCCCTCGAATGCCGCCCCACCCAGCACCGTCGAGTACCCGTGCTGGTTCCGTGCCGACTTTGAGGCCGCTGGGATGGCAAAGCCACAGGTCCTGGCCCCGATCGAATGAGTCGTCGTACCGGCGATGCTGCAACGAGGCCACGAAGGACGCTGCCCGAGTTGCGCGGTCCGGGCATGATTCGGGACGTGCCGCGCTGTCTCCCGTGCTGATTCGGTGCTGACCGGAGGCCCACGTCATCACCCGTTCTCTCCCGTCCCGTGCCGACCTGGTGCTGACTACGTTGCGCCGCCACACCAGTTCATACCGACTGGTCGGTCTATCCTGCAGGGAATGTATTGAACATGACGCCGAATTCAACTATAACCGATCCGGAGGCCGGCTCCCCTCACCCCGCGGTCATGGCGTATGCCATCGGTCAACGGTGAAGGCGGTCAAAGTGCGCGCACAGCGCCGCAGTTGGCGTTCGGTCCCACCCACCGGCAGCGAGCCGGGCTCACGGAGCCCGTAGTCCCGGTCCCGAAGACCCGGACGCACCGGGCCGACAAGGAAGCAGTGAGGCGACATGAGGGAAGCAGTCATCGTTTCGACGGCGCGGACGCCGATCGGAAAGGCCTACCGCGGCGCTTTCAACGACACCCAGGCGCAGGAACTCGCCGCCCATGCCCTTTCCCATGCGGTGCAGCGCGCCGGGCTCGAGGGGAGTGAGGTCGAGGATGTGATCTTCGGTTGCGCCGCGCAGCAGGGGTCGGCCGGCTTCAACGTCGCGCGCCAGGCCGTTCTCCGTGCCGGACTCCCGGACGCCGTGTCGGGGATGACGATCGACCGGCAGTGCTCGTCGGGCCTGATGGCCATCGCGACGGCCGCCAAGCAGATCGTCGCGGACGGGATGCAGGTCGCCGTCGGCGGCGGTGTCGAGTCGATCTCCCTGGTGCAGAACGACCACATGAACACCCACCGCATGGCGGATCCCTGGCTGGTCGCGCACAAGCCGGGCATCTACCTGCCGATGCTGCAGACGGCGGAGATCGTCGCCGAACGCTACGGCGTCAGCCGGGAACGCCAGGACGAGTTCGCGCTGGTGTCACAGCAGCGCACCGCGGCGGCACAGGAGGCCGGCCGGTTCGACCGGGAGATCGTCGCGCTCGGCAGCGTCAAGAAGGTCCTCGACAAGCAGTCCCGGGAGGTGCGGGACGAGGAGGTCACCCTGACCCGGGACGAGGGCAACCGCGCGTCGACGACGCTCGAAGGCCTGGCCGGCCTGGCGCCGGTGCTGCCCGACGGTCAGGTGACCGCGCACTCCAGCGTGACGGCGGGCAACTCCTCGCAGTTGTCGGACGGGGCGTCGGCGTCCGTGCTGATGGAGGCGAAGGAGGCCGAGCGCCGCGGGCTGGAGCCGCTGGGCGTCTACCGGGGTATGACCGTCGCCGGTTGCGGGCCGGACGAGATGGGCATCGGTCCGGTGTTCGCCATTCCGAAACTGCTGAAGCAGCACAACCTCACCACCGACGACATCGGTCTGTGGGAGCTCAACGAGGCGTTCGCCTCGCAGGCGCTGTACTGCCGCGACGAACTCCACATCGACCCGGAGCGGTTCAACGTCAACGGTGGCGCGATCTCGGTCGGTCATCCGTACGGAATGACCGGTGCCCGCCTGGTGGGTCATGCCCTTGTCGAGGGCAAGCGGCGTGGCGTCCGGTATGTGGTGATCTCGATGTGTGTCGGCGGCGGAATGGGTGCGGCCGGACTGTTCGAGGTCGCGTGATGGGGAAAGGCCGAACGGCTGTCCTGGTGGACTTCGGCGGGGTCATCACCTCCAGTGTGCTGCGGGCCTTCACCGACTTCGGCGCCTCGCTCGGCGGGGACCCTCGCCTGCCGCTGGACCTCCTCGCCCGCGACCAGCCGTCACGCGCCCTCCTGGCCGACCACGAGTGCGGCCGGATCGGCACCGAGGGCTTCGAGCGGGGATTCGCCGAGCGTCTTCGCATCCACGGCGTCGATGTGGCGGCCGAGGGGCTCACGGCCCGGATGCAGGCGGGGATGTCGATCGACCAGGACATGTTGGCGCTGCTCGGTGATCTTCGAGCCGCCGGCCATCCGGTCGCGCTGGTGTCGAATTCGTTCGGAACCGGCACCTACGACGGCGTGGACCTCACCGCTGTCGCCGATGTCGTCGTCATCTCCGCCGAGGTCGGCATCCGCAAGCCTTCCCGGCGGATCTACGCGATCGCCTGTGAGCGTCTCGGCGTCGGCCCCGAGGAGGCGGTCATGATCGACGATCTGCAGCAGAACCTCGACGGAGCGGCGCGGATCGGAATCGCGGGCGTGCTGCACACCGGTGCGGCCGACACCCGCCGCCAACTCGCCGAGCGCTTCGGCATCACCGCCTGACCGGTCGGCGCTCCTACGGCCACGCCGGCGGAGGACTTGATGTCGAGGCGCCGTCGGTGCCCGAGTTCGTGGTGGCCCAGCTCGGGGTCCGGGCCGCGGGCTGTGTCGTGGTGCCGGTCGACACGATGGCCGGGAAGCACCGCGCCCCTTGCCGGTTTGTGACTCTGGCGTCGGATTCAAGTAATGTTCCGGGGATGGAGACCAGCGCGCCCGAGGAGACCGGCAGCGAGAACGCACCGCCCATGGCGCCGCTCTCACGTCTTCGCGAGCCGCCGACGACGAAGCGCGGGGCGCGGACGAGGGCCGCTCTGGTGAAGGCCGCTCGGAAGGTCTTCGAGCGGGACGGCTACCTCGACACCCGCCTGACCGACATCACCAAAGAGGCGCAGTGCGCGGCGGGATCCTTCTACACCTACTTCGCCAACAAGGAAGAGGTGCTCGCCGCCGTCCTCCTGGAGGCGCAGGAGGACATGATGCACCCCGGCATGGGCCGGGTGCAGGGTACTGACGAACCCTATGCGGTACTCGAGGCGAGCAATCGCGCGTATCTCGAGGCGTACAAACGCAACGCGAAGCTGATGGCGCTGCTGGAGCAGGTCGCCCAAGTGGAGCCGGAGTTCCGTGAGTTCCGAAGGCGGCGGGGGGACGCGTTCATCCGCCGCAATGCCCGCGGCATCGCCGAGCTGCAGGCGCGGGGTGTCGCAGACCGTGAGGTCGATCCGATGATGGCCTCCCGTGCGCTGTCGGGCATGGTCAGCGTCATGGCGTACAACGCCTTCGTGGTCTGTGAAGGGCAAGAGGAGGAAGGTACGCCGGTGGAGTTCGAGGAGCTGGTGTCCACGGTCACCCGGCTCTGGGCGAACGCCCTGCGGTTCCCCGGTCACCGCTGATCGGCCCCCTGTTCCGTGAGCCGCTCACACCCTCTGGGTGTGGGCGGCTTCCTCGTGTGGCGCCGCGGGGCCCACTATTGAACCTGACGTCAGATTCAGTTATACAGGCGACGGAAGCCGTTGTCCCCTGACTGTCAGGAGTTCGGATGTCCTTGTTCGAGACGTCGGACCGCGCCGAGAAGTACCAGGCGGATCTGCTCGAGTTCATGGATGCGCACGTCTATCCCGCTGAGGCGGTGTACCACGAGCAGATGCTCGCGTCGGGTGACCCGCATTTCCACCCGCCGATCATCGAGGAACTCAAGGCGGAGGCGCGTCGGCGCGGACTGTGGAACCTCTTCCACCCGCACCCGGAGTGGGGCCCGGGGCTGACGAACCTCGAGTACGCGCCACTGGCGGAGATCATGGGGCGCAGTCACATCGCCTCCGAGGCGTGCAACTGCAATGCTCCGGACACCGGCAACATGGAGGTGCTCACGCTGTTCGGCAGCGACGAGCACAAGGAGAAGTACCTCAAGCCCCTGCTCGACGGGACGATGGCCTCCGCGTTCGCGATGACCGAACCGCGTGTCGCCAGTTCCGACGCCACCAACATCGAGTTGCGGGTGGAGCGCGACGGTGACGAGTACGTGCTCAACGGCCGCAAGTGGTTCGCGTCGAATGCGCTGCACCGCAACTGCAAGGTGCTCATCGTCATGGGGAAGACGGACCCCACCGCTGCCCCGCACCGGCAGCAGTCGATGTTGGTCGTCCCGATCGACACCCCCGGGATCACGGTGATGCGCGGCCTGCCGGTGTTCGGCTACCAGGACCGTGAGGGGCACGCCGAAATCGACTTCACCGATGTACGCGTGCCGACCAAGGACCTCCTCAAGGGTGAGGGCGAGGGTTTCGCGATCAGCCAGGCCCGGCTCGGGCCCGGTCGTATTCACCACTGCATGCGGGCCATCGGCGCGGCCGAGCGGGCGCTGGAGCTGATGTGCCTTCGCGCGCAGTCACGCGTGACCTTCGGCAGTCCGGTCGCCGAACGGTCCAACATCCAGGACTGGATCGCGGAAGCGCGCATCGACATCGAGATGATCCGGCTGCTCACGCTCAAGGCCGCGTACCTGATGGACACCGTCGGGAACAAGGAAGCGCGCACCGAGATCGCGGCCATCAAGGTGGCCGCCCCGAACATCGCCCTGAAGATCATCGACCGCGCGATCCAGGTGCACGGAGCGGCAGGCGTGACCGACGACTTCCCGCTGGCGATGATGTACGCGCAGCTGCGGACGCTGCGGATAGCGGACGGCCCCGACGAGGTCCACAAGCGGGCCATCGCCAAGCAGGAACTGCGGCAGTACCGCGAAAGGGTCGCAGGGGCGGTGAGCTGAGACGGCGGGACTCGCTCGCACAGGGCGCAGGAACGACCCGTCCTGGCAGGTGGCCGTCGTCGCCGGACCGGAACGCCCCGCGTTGCCGATCGAGCGGTCGGGGCCGGCGACACCGGAGGCCGGGTAGCCGCCGCCGAGCACCGTGACGGCACCGACACCGGGCCGCCGCACCACCGGAATCTGCGCCCCCTGGAGGCGGAGGGCGAGTTCGGTGCGCTCATCGGGGGGCGAGACCACGGCGGCACCGGGTTCCATGGGGTTACATGGCACCAGCAGGCCAATGTGCATGGAGGGGGAGCCCCGAGCGACCGAGTGCAAGGTGGTGCCCAGTGGTGGAGAAGCGGATGAAGGAGCCCAGCGAAAGCCACGACGATCCGTTCGCCCCGCACCTCGCCGCCGTGGCCGTGCTCGACGACCGGGGAGCCGTGGTCGGATGGAACCGGCGGGCCCAGGAACTGCTCGGCCATCCGGCGACAGCCGTGATCGGCCGTCCGGCAGGTGAGGTCCTGCTCGATCCTCGGGATCTGCCGGCGGCCCGGGAGGCCGCGGTGAGCTGCAGGAGAGCCGGCGGCTGGTCCGGGGTGCTCAAGGTGCGGCACCGCGACGGGCGGCTCCTGGAGATGGGGCTCAGGGCCCATCCGGTCTCACGCGACGACCGGACCCGTGAATGGCTCCTGGCCGGGGCACTCGCGGTCGACGTCCTGGAGTGGCAGAGGGACCGTGCGGTGCTCGAGGGGTTGTACGGCCGGTGCCCCATCGGCCTGGTCGTGCACGGCCCCGACCTGAAGCTGCTCCGGGTCAACCGAGCCATCGAACGCTTCAGCGGGGTCCCGGCAGCGGAGTTCCGGGGGATGCCCACCGGCTGTTTTCTCCTCCCCGACGACGCACGCCGGGCCGTGGACCGGGTGCGCCAGGTGATCGACACGGGGAGGCCGACGGTCTACTCCGAGCAGCTCGTTCGCCTGCAGTGGGATCCGGCACGCGAACGGGTCGCGATGGTCTCGTCCTTCCCGATGAAGGATCCCTCCGGCCGGATCCTGGGCGTGGCCGAGATGATCGAGGACATCACCGAACGCCATCGCGCGCAGCGCCGGCTCGCGCTCCTCGACCAGGCCGCCAGCAGTATCGGAACCACCCTAGACGTGGCAGAGACCGCCCGGGAACTCGCCGAGGTGATGGTTCCCCACCTCGCCGACCACGCCTCGGTGGATCTGCTGCGGCCGGTGACCCGCGGTGAGGAACCGGCGCAGGCCCTGGCAGGGCCCGTGGTTCGCGTGGGAGCCTGCAACGTCGGTGCCCGGCAACCCGGCCCGCCCCACCCCCAGGGTGAGCCGGTGGAGTTCGGGCCGGACACGCCCCAGGCGAGATGCCTGGCCGCGGGGCGGCCCGTACTGGAACCGGTTCTCGCGCCCGACTGGTTCTCGACGGAAGGCCACCAGGGGGCCCACGCCCCGGACCTGGGCTCCCATTCGCTGATCGTGGTCCCTCTTGCCGCGCGTGGCCTGGTGCTGGGCGTGATGACCCTGTGGCGTTCGCGCCGCCCCGATCCCTTCGAGGCCGACGATCTCACCCTCGCCCAGGAACTCGCCTCGCGCGCCGCCGTTGCCATCGACAACGCCCGGCGCTTCACCGAGCAGCAGCAGACCGCGTTCACCTTGCAGAGCAGCCTGCTGCCCCGGGCGGTTCCGGACCAGTCGGCCGTCGAGGTGGCCCTGCGCTACCTGCCGGCCAGCGCGGCCCCGGGCCTGGGCGGCGACTGGTTCGACGTCATTCCGCTGTCCGGGGCAAGGGTCGCCCTCGTGGTCGGTGACGTGGTGGGACGCGGCATCCACGCTGCCGCCACCATGGGCCGGCTGCGCACCGCCGTACACACGCTCGCCAGCCTCGACCTGGAACCGGACGAGGTCCTCTCCCGACTGGACGACCTGGTCAACCTGCTGGCGGCCGAACAGGAGGGGGCCGGCGAACGGCCCGTGGGCGAGCAGGTCGTGGGCGCCACCTGCCTGTACGCCGTCTACGACCCGGTCTCCGGGCGGTGCTCCGCGGCACGCGCCGGTCACCCGCCGCCGGTGGTGACCGCTCCGGACGGAGAGGCGGCTCCGCTCGACCTGCCCGCCGGACCCCCGCTCGGGCTGAGCGGCCTGCCGTTCGAGGCGCGGGACGTCGGACTGGCCGAAGGAAGCCTGCTGTGCCTGTACACCAACGGACTTATCGGTGAACGCACCATCGATGCCGACCTCGGCCTGAGCAAGCTGTGCGCAGCGCTCACCCGCCCCGCGGACGCGCTGGAACGGACATGCCAGGCGGTGGTCGACTCACTCGTGCCCGCGCGCCCCGCCGACGACGTCGCGTTGCTGATCGCCCGCACCCGCATGCTGCCACCGGACGATGTCGCCTCCTGGAGTCTGCCCCTGGAGCCTGCCAGCGCAGGCCGGGCCCGGGAGCTGACCTCGGCGAAGCTGACCGAATGGGGACTGGAGCACCTGGCGTTCACCACCGAGTTGATCGCCAGTGAACTGGTCACCAATGTCTACCGGTACGCAAGTGGTCCCGCGACTCTGCGGCTGATCCGTGAGCGGTCGCTGGTGTGCGAGGTCAGCGACGCCAGCCACACGTCACCACACCTGCGCCGCGCCCGCACGACCGACGAGGGCGGGCGCGGCCTGTTTCTGGTGGCTCAGATGGCGGAGCGCTGGGGCACCCGCTACACCCGCGAGGGCAAGACGGTGTGGACCGAACAACCACTGGCCGGCACACTCACCTGACCGTGTCCGGAAAACGCCCGGCGAGGACTGCAGCGCCGGCGCCGGACCGCCTGCGCAGCCCGCCACGGCGCTGTGGTCACTGCGCAGGGGTTCGGCCAGCAGGGGGTGAGCTCGAGGCAGCCGGTGTGGAAGTTCTCTCCAGGTCGTCGCGGTGGGGTCGATGCGGTTCCCCCGGCAGGCCGACGGCGGCGGCTCAACGGGTGGGGTCGAGAAGGACCTTGCGCACACCGTCGGCGCGGCTGTTGAACAGTTCGTACGCCGCGGGGCCCTGGGAGAGGGCGAAGCGGTGGGAGACCACGACCTCCGGCGTGATCCGGCCGGCCTGGGTGAGGGGGATCAGGGCGGGGAGTTCGTATGGGATCGAGCACAGCCCGATGGCGAACTCCAGCTCCTTGATCTGGGCCAGGCCCATGTGGAAGGGGAATGCCCTGGTCTGGCTGACGCCGATGACGCTGACCCGTCCTGCCTGCCGGACGGTCCTGAGGGCCAGATCGATGGTCGCGTCCGAGCCCACGGCCTCCACCACGGCGTGCGGTCCGCGCCCTGCGGTCATCTCCCGCACGGCCGTTCGCGCGTCCTCGCCCTCGACCGGCTCGACGCCCAGGGTGGCGGCGAAGGCGCGGCGCTCGGTCACCAGATCCGCTCCCAGCACACGGGCGGCCCCCATCGCGAAGGCGGACTGCGCGGCCATGATGCCGACCGGGCCCAGGCCGATGACGAGAACCGTCTCGCCGGGCTGGATGCGGGCCCGGCGGCAGCCGTACCAGGCAGTGGGGGCGTTGTCCGTCAGGACGATGGCGGCCGCGTCGGAGATGCCTTCCGGCAGGCGCACCAGATTGATGTCGGCATGGGGCACGGCCACGGCCTCGGCCTGACTGCCCGGAAGCTGCGGGCTCACTCCGTAGCAGAGGTCCGTCGGGGCATGGGCTCGCTCGCACCTGGCGGTGAGTCCCTTCGCGCAGGTTCCGCACAGGGTGCAGCCCACCGAGGCGGGAACCAGGACGCGGTCGCCGGGCTTGAAGCGGGTGACCCGGTCGCCGGTGTCGACGACCACACCGACGCACTCGTGTCCTGGGGTGTATCCGGTCTCCGGACTGAACCCGTTGCCGCCGTAGATGTGCAGGTCACTGCCGCAGATACCGGCCGTGGTGACCTGGACGACCGCGTCGGTGGGGCTGGTGACGGCCGGGTCGGGGACATCCTCGTAGCGGATGTCGTGCGGGCCGTGGTAGGTGAGTGCCTTCACTGGACTGCCTCCCGCCGCGCTGCAAGGCGCTTTCATCAGTAATTAATGCACGCGTATTACTTCGGCGTCGCGACGCTAGCATGGGTATCCGTGACAGCACATGAGACGCAGGCCACGTCGCCGCGCAACCGGAAGGCCGGCGACACGCGCGCCGCACTCATCCGGGCCGCCGAGCAGTTGTTCGCGGCGAAGGGCGTCGACGGTGCGTCGCTGAACGAGATCAAGCGGGCGGCCGGTCAGCGCAACGCGATGGCACTGCAGTACCACTTCGGCGACCGCACGGGTCTGTTGCGGGCCGTACTCGACAAGCACCTGCCCGCGGTGGACGCCCGCCGGGAGGTGCTGCTGCAACAGTACGAGGACGGCGGCGCCGCCGATCTTCGCTCCCTCGCCGCCGCGCTGGTGCTGCCGGCCGCCGCCGAACTCGCCGACCCCGACGGCGGCCGCGAGTTCCTGCAGATCGTGGCCGAACTGCTCAACCGCCCCGCACCCCTGGTCGAACTCATCGTGACGAAGGGGTCGAGCATCCATCCCTGGCGGCGCCTGGTCCAGCCGCTACTGGCTCCCGAGTCGACCGCCGTGTTCCACACCCGCTTCACCGCCATGCGCTTCTGTCATGCCGAGCTCGCCGCCCGGGCCGCCAGCCGCCCCCGCAGGGACGACCGGTTGTTCACCAGCCGCCTGGTCGACCTGGTCACCGCGCTGCTGGCCGCGCCGGTGTCCGAGCAGACCGCACGACTGCTGCGGGAGCGGCAAGCTCGTCCCTGAGCCGGCATGACAACCGTCGGGAGTGGTCGCCTCCCGGCAGGCCGGAACAGCCTCCCGGCCCCTCCGGCATCGGCACCCGCGCCGTCAGCGCGCGCGAAGCTATGCCGGTGCCGGTTCGGCGCCGGTTTTCACGTCATTGAGGCCGTTTCGTTTGGATCACCGAACTCGACTCCATCAGCGCGTGCGGCTCCCCAGCGGATCCGGTGGCCGAGGCCGCCAGAAAGGACTGGTGACGGCCGATGAGTTTCTCCATGATCCCTGGTGTCGAACTGGGGCGAGACGACGATCCTGCGCTTGCTCGACGACGTCGCCGCGCTGAAGGCGACCGAGGGTGCCCGATCATCGTCCACGGCAGCGCCTCCCTGAACCAGGCCCTCTCGGACGCCGGCCTGATCGACCGCTACCACCTGCTGGTCTTCCCGCTCCTGCTCGGCGCGGGCAAGCTGCTCTTCAGCGCCACGGACAAGGACACCCAGAAGCTCAAGCTCGTCGAGCACGAGGTCTACGCCAACGGTCTGCAGAAGCAGGTCTTCGACGTCGTCCGCTGACCGGATGCCGCCCTCGTCCTGCTGTTTCCTCGCCGGACGGGGCATTCGGCGCCGAGATCTGCTTGGCGAGCGTGGATCACCGCGCGGACCAGAGGAAGATGCCCGCGATGCGGAGCCCGGCCGGGTAGATGGTCGCGGTCTTTTCGTAGCGGGTAGCCAGGCCGCGCCACTGCTTCAAGCGGTTGATGCAACCGTTCGACCGTGTTGCGCTGCTTGTACGCCTCACGGTTAGAGGCCGGTGGCCTGCCGCCTCGGCGGCCTCGACGCAGTCGGTGGTCCCGCTGGTCTGCGGGGACGGGGATCACTGCGCGAATACCACCCACTTCCGCAGGCGCTCGCGGATGGCGCGCGACGGGTACGCCTTGTCGGCCAAGACCATGTCGGGCCGGGTGCGGGCCGACCCGGCGGCATGGGACGCGTATGCGTACGATCACGTCCGCGAATGCGGGTGCGTCGCCGCCTGACCCGCAGTGAGGAAGAAGGCCCGGTGGCGACAGTTTGGGTCGGCTGCGAGATGAACTAACGAGCGTGGGGGCATCGTCGGCTCATCCACGTACTGGCGCGTGTGGGAGGCAGCCCGCGAGTATGCCTTTCCTCAGGACCGCCTCGGATCGTCGCTCGCTGGGCGCCCGTACGACCTGCGGCACGCCTGCATCACGCGGTGGCTGAACGCCGGGGGTCCCGTCGCTGAAGTGGCCCGGCGCGTCGGCAACTCGCCGGAGGTCATCCACCGCCGCTGTCACGGCTGCATCGACGGCCACGAGGAAGCCGCCAACGCGAAGATCGCGAAGGCGCTATAGGAGGAAGGCGACATGGTTTATCAAGACCGGACAGCTGGCGTCACAGCCTGAGACTGAGGTCATCCGGTCAGATGTCGCGGACGAAGCCTGCGCCCGGGAAGGTGATGGCGGTGGCCGCGGCCAAAGCGTTCGCGATCCTGACGGCATCCTGCTGTCCATCCATCGACCGTATCGAAAAGGAAACCCCAGCTCAGACACCCGAGTCTCGTCCAGGAGCAAGCCAGTGCTGCCGGCAAGTTGCGAGCTCCTTAACCAACCGTGATGATGCAAATACGCTTCGAACGCGCAGGCGGGCCTTGATTGGTCGTGCAGGCGCCCTGGAACGCCGCAATCGGCGTCCACGCGGCCCGCTGGCCCGCGTTTGCTTCCAGCACGAGACGAGGGCGCGAATGCCGATCGCGGAGATGAACTCGAATATCCTCTGGTCCAGCACCGGAAATGTCACGCTCGAGATGAACATCAGTGCCCAGAAGGCTTTGGGGCAGGTCAGCTTGGGGCAGGCCGATGGCGCTGGCCTCTGTAATTCGGGAATTCGTGGCTTTCGGACACGCCCGAATCCTGCAGGGCCGGAGAAGGTGAAGGATTTCGGTAGCAACTTCTACGACTGGCCGAACACCGTATTCGATCAACACCTGACCAGCGTCACGTTCGCGCTCGCGCTCGGCTCAGGGCAAGAAGGCACCGCCGTCTGCAACATCTTCCAATGGGGCTGATCACATGCTGTCGCAAGACCCTTCCGACGGAACCGACGGATCCGTCGAGCCAGAATCAAGGTACGTATTTGTCGTGTATGGCAGAGGCAGCGGAGCGATCCATCACATTCATCAGGTAGTCAATCTGCCCGGAGCGGAAGCCCCCGACCGTGAACAGATGGAGAGGACTGCTCTGAGTTATGTCTCCCCTCAGACAAGAGAGGGGGAATCGGCTGACCTCGCAGTGCTTGGCGTTCCATATCATGAGCTGGAACGGGGAAAGTTCTACCGTGTCGACCACGGACGGCAGGTGCTGTTGGCCGTGGAACGGCAACGTTAGTCAGGACCGACTCTGGTCAGGGGAAGGACCGGAGCGGTTCCTGCTCGGGGAGCGGATATGCGGGTACCTTGCCAACCGTGCGTCGCCTTTCGGACGTCGACACCGGGCTTGTCATCGCCGTCGGCCAGCCGGTCACCGGCAACCGCAACGACTGCACGGCATGGGACTGTCCAGTGCGATGCGTGCAGACCGCAGACCGCAGACCGCAGAGCGCTCACAGCGCCCTATCGGGCACCCCATACCGCACCGCCGGTCGCAGCCAAAGCGTCGATCAGTCCACAGTCGCCAGCGATCAGAGCGGCCAATCCTTCATCCCTCGCAACCTCACCATAGCTATGGCAGGAGCGTCTCACCGCCGAAACGAGTGTGTCGAAGGTGTGTCACGAACAGCGAGAGGCAACGGAAGAGGGTGGGAGTCAGTGAGACTGACTCCCACCCTCTTCCATCGGCATCCGCCCTGGTCAGCGCTTGATTTCTGCTGATCCTGGGCGAGGGCCCCGGCAGGATTCGAACCTGCGCACCCGGTTCCGGAGGGCCCGTGCGTCTCCGGCATTGCTGCTGGTCACGCCTCTGAGCCACGCAGAAGAGCCTGGTCGAGTCCACAGATGGTCCACGCCCCCATTGACCAGCCGCTCAGCGCCTGCCTACAACGTGGACTAATCGCGCAGTAGGCGCATCGCCAGTACGGAACCGTCAGGATGTATGGAGACGGGACCGTTCCAGCGTGGGGCCCAGACGTCGCGTGGCCAAGTGGACCGGCGCGCGTAGATTTCCCGGCGGTACTGTTCCACCCGTCCTTCCTCAAGGTGGCGGAAGAGATCCTCCGCGACTCCGGAGAACGCCTCGACTCGCTTCCGGTTGAGCCGGAAGACGTGGTCGGTGCCGACGAAGTCGATGCCGAAGAATCGGTGCCGTGCATCCTGGACGCTGTCCGTGGCCGCGTGCGTAAAGCCGGCGAAGTATCGTTGCCCTTGTCGTTTCGTCAGGTACGGGACGGTCGCACTTGTGTCTCCGGCGAAGGCCGTAAGCCCGGCTGCGGCTGTGCGGGCAAGCACGTGATGAAACCACCCGTAAAGTTCGGGACTCACGTGATAGCCGGGTTCGGGCTCCGCGGGCTTGTCGCTTTGCGCGGGTGGCTGGATGCCGGGATAGACGTTCTCGTCCTGCAGCGCGTGATCAAGAACGCGCTCCGGGGCGTCCAGCCTCCCTCCTTCTCCGCCCGCCTCCAGGGTGTGGACCGTCAGTGGGCCGTCGAGTGGGAGTTCTGTGCTGAACACCAGACACGGTGTCTCGTCCCATGCTCCGATGTGCACTGCCTCGGCGTGGGCGGAAGCCGAGGCGAGCTGTGTATGAGAGGCCGAGAGCCCGCTGTGGTTGCCTTTGCATGCGATCGGGAAGACACGAGAGGGCTCGCCGGGCCGCCATACCTCGGCGAAAAACTGCGGTCGGTATCGGTAACCCGACTTCGGGCCGGAGTCTCTGCTGGTCAGGGCCCACCCCGCGCGCAGAGCTGTGTCAGCCGGCACGATCGAGACGAAGTGGTTTGGATAACGCCTGCTCAGGAGCCGTGTTGCGAGCGCCAGCGCGAGACCGGTGCCGAGCTCTCCCGACTGAAGCGCCTTGTAGTACTCCGCGGTCTCCTTGCCCTCGGTGGAGAGGGCCATGAAGGAGTCTGCGTTCCCGGTCAGAGCCTGGTTGTACTTCAGGCAGCCCCAGTGCTCGGCAAGGCCGCGTCCCGCTCCGCGCCGAGCCAAGGTGATTGCCCGTCCAAAGGAGTGGAGCACATGCCAGGGTGTGAGTTGCGCGAGTCGGCCAAGATCTTTTGCCGGTATGGCGCGTAGCCCAGGCTTACGGCGAAGCTGATCAAGCTCCTTCTCCTCTCTTTGCTTGTCGTCGTCCGCAGCCGCGACGCTCACGTCCCCGGCCAGTTCCGCGTTCGAGTGGACCGAGACGTTTGACGGCTCCGCAAGGTCTCTCAGGACTTCTGTCGTGATCTTCAACCTGCTCCCCCTTGTGATCCGATGTGCCTGGATTGAGCGCTGTGGTTTGGCAGCCACGCTGCGGCTTTCGTACGTGGGGCTCTATGCGTCGGCTTCGGGCTGGCTGGCCGCGAGGTCGTTGAGTGTGCCGTTCACGACGTACCAGGACACGGTGAGCGTGTCTCGGTCGGGAGTGTGCGCCTCGCGGAGTTCACGCCGTGGGTGGACGAAATTGCGGTACTCGCGAAGTGTCTGGCTGTAACGCTCCATATCGATGTCGATCCAGCCCGCTTTACGGCAGATGTCGATGAGGACCTTGAGGCCAATGAAATTGGGGTCTCTGTTGCCCAACAGGGAGGCGTCGCGCTCATCGATCACCGTGAGCAGGACGCCTTCGAGGAGGCTGCCCAGCATGATGATGGCCGCGATGTGAGCACCGTTGGCGTAACAGGTGCGGGCTTCGTCCAGTCGGCGCTGGAGCAGCGCGGCCATGCGTGGTTCACGGATGATCTCGGCCATTGTGGCCTTGAGCTCGACCGGTGCCTGCTGGCCCGGGTGCGCCATGGCCGGGTCGCAAACAACGATCCTGGGACGGCCGCCCGGATTCTCCAGGCGGAAACCCTCGTGGATGAGGAAGGCGTTAATGGCGTTGACGACGGCCGGGAGGACATCGGGTTCGCCGAGGTACTCGCGCGCGTCCGCGAGTCTGACCAGGACCTTCTCCAGCTCGGTGGGGCTATCACGACGAGCTGTGAGGAGCTGTAGGGTCCACTCGCCCCGGTACTCGCCGTCGTACTCCGGTACATTGCGCCACCCGGCGTTCTCCAAGAACTGGGCGATCTCGAAGCCTCTGCGGTAATAGAGGTGGTCGTCGCCGCAGATGACGCGGGCCAGCTCCTTCAAGGTATTTCCGTCGAGTGGGCCCAGAACGGCTTCTTTCGTCATACGGCGTCGTCCTCTGCGGTGTCGTCGTCGTTTCGGTCGTCGGTCTGCTCGCCCCCGGTGTTCTCCTCGTCGGTGAGCTCGTCGTCCGAGGAGAGGTCGAGCGGCTTCCACTCGGCTTGGGAACCAGCCGGCCGGGCGGCTGTAGTAGACCGTGCGTAGCTGGCCGACTGGATCCCCTGGCGGTCGAGTTCCTCCCACAGGCCGTCGAGCGCCGCGTCGGGATCGAAGCGGAATTCGCTTTCTCGTACCCGCCAGAACTCCCAGCCCACGCGCTTCAGTTCGCGGCCCCGCCGCTGGTCGTTCTCGATCTGCTCCCGCGTCGCGTGGTGGAAGGCGTCGCCATCGCACTCGACGGCGAGACGTCCGCGAGCCCCTACGACCACCAGGTCGATGCGCTTGCTGCCGGCCGGGAACTGCGGGATCACGTGGTAGCCCCGCTTTTTGATCTTCAGATACACCTGCTGTTCGAAGAGCGAGTCGAAGGGAGCCCTGCGGACGTCCGGCAGCACCGGTCCGATGTTGTCGGCGGCCTCCATCGCGGCGGGCGGGTTCTCCATGTACGTCAGGAGGTTGAGCCGCAGGTCGTGCGGCTTGAGACGGTCCGGCGGGACAGAGTAGAAGAGCCACATCTGGTCCTGGGCCCTGCTGGCGGCGACGTTGTACGACTGCTGCTCGCTCTTGTTCCCGCCCGCTGCGCGCGGCGGGTTCGTCACGACCATGGACAACAGGATGACGTGACGCTCGTCGCCCTGGAACGAGGCCGCGTTGCCGACACGGATCCGGTGACGCTCGCGCACGGTGACCGGCAGTCGCTCGATGAGGGACTCTAGGAGCTTGATCTGCCCGAAGCCCTGGAGCACGATCACGCCCATGGTCTTGTCCTGATAAGAGGGGTCCTCGGCCAGGCGGGCCAGGCAGTCGACGATGGCCTCAGCCTCCTTGGGGTTGTGGACACGGCTTTCTCGGCCCGCGACCACGGCGCCCTCGACAAAGTGGGTACGCAGTGGGTCCAGCCGTTCGGCGCCGTACTGGCGTAGGGGCAGGAGCTTGTTGTTGTAGAACGTGCTGGAGGACCAGTTGATGATCTCGGGCACGCAGCGGAAGTGCTCTTCGAGGCGGATCACCTGCGGGAAAAAGGTGGACAGCAACTGGTACAGGTTGGTGTGCGGCGTGTAGAGCTGGCGCAGTCGGCTGGGCATGTCCGGCAGATGGGCGGCCAACTTGTCCTGGATAGCCTGGTGACGGCCGTTGCGCGTGAGGGCGGGCGCGCACTGCTTGTCGTCACCGACGACGATCACGCGGGGAGCCAGCCACAGGAGGAACAGTGCGTCCATGCCCGCCTGGCTGGCCTCGTCCACTATGACGACGTCGAAGGCATCCCGCCTCGCCTGCACCATCTCGGCGACCTGGGGGATGGGCATGACCCACGCGGGCACCGCGTCCTGGGCCACAGACATCGCATCGCGTGCCGCGGCTTTGAAGTGGCCTGTGTTCTTGCCCTTGCCCTTGCCGAGGGACGCCATGTGTGTCCGGTACGCCTGGAGCGCCGAGCGCTGTTCCTGCGTCATCCGCTCCAGACAGTGCAACCGGCCCCAAGCCGCGGCGAGTTCACCGGTCACCTGCTCCAGCCGGTCTTCGTGCTCGCTCAGGTCGCCTTCGAGCTTGCCCTCAAGACCAGGCGTGCGCTGCCTGTCCAGGAACTGCGAAGCCTTCGCCCACGCCCACGCTCGCCCCAGGGAGCCCAGCCGTTTCTCCCAGTCGGGGTCGTCGGCGTTGTCGACGAGACGGCCTGCGAGCAGGGAGTGGCCGGCGCGCAGGGCGCCCAGTAGCTCGGCGCACCGACGTGTGCGGTGCTCCCGCCGGTGCGCGGAGGCCAGTGCCGCCAGGGCCTCGGCATAAGCCTCCACATCTTGGTCGCGGAGAGCCTGTACCAGGGCTATGGACTCGGTGGTCGGTTGCGTGCCGTTGACGGGAGTGCGAAGGAGTTCGTCCCACGCGGCCAACTGCGCAAGGGCCTCGTCGGCGGTCCGTCGGCCACGGAGCGCGGCGACACCGGCGTTGAAGTCCTGCCAAGCTTGGCAGGAGGCGATCGTCAGCCGTACACCGTGACGTACGAGAAGCGCGTCGACGCGGTCTCGAGCCGAACCGAATGCCTGTATGTGTTCAAGGCGCTCGGCGCGTGTGGTCAGTTCGGCCAACCGCACCTCCACGTCCCCCGGCGGGACCGCGGCATTCACCTGCTGCCAGCGCGTGGCCGCGCCAGCAAGCGCGGAGTGCGCCCGGAGGTGCGCCAGCACGGCGTCCAGATCCTCAGCCGTCTGCGGCGTACGGCCATCGACAGTGCAGCAGTCCAACAACTCTCGGGCGTCCTTCTGCGCTTTGCCCGGGAACCGGGACCGCAGTGTCTTGCCCGTGGCTAGATGGGCCCGGAGAGCGGCACCGGTCGTTGTCAGCTGACCTGCCTTCTGGGCGGTCAGTTCCTCGGGTACGGTCACCAGGCGCAGACCCAGCGCATCCACGTCCCGCGCGACCTCGCGGATGTCGTCGGTGACGGCTGTCACCCGCCGCCACAGTCCGAGGTCGGACCGGGAGAGCCGGTCCGTCAGCGCCCGGGTGATCCAGGAGCCTGGGTCCCAGCGTGTGGCGTCGGCAAGCATCCCGAGGTGATGGAGGGCCGTCTCGCAGGCGTCGAGCAGAGAGGCCAGCTCGGAGGCCACGGACTCGTCGAGATGGGCGAGTACGTTCCGGATCTCGACAGCCTCCGCGGCCAGACCCTCATCGCTCAGGCGGCTGGCCGCGAATACGTCCGCGACGTGCCGTGGCGAAGGAAGCTCGGCAGGTACGGGAAGCGCGCCGCCGGCACGCGGTTCACCCGCGCCGTCACGCAGCAGCACGAGCAGTTCGTGGGCCTCCTCGGAGGCCAGCGGCGGGACGTCCTCGGCGGTGTCGGGCAGGTGGCCGATCCATCCGAACTCCTCGGCACCGGCATGGATCCGCTCCACGATCTCGGCGAGCGTTCCTGCATATCCCGGTGCCACGCTCCGATGCCGGTACTCGGCCTCCCGGAGCGAGATCACCTGCTCCGTGAGCGTCTCGATCCGTCCCCGAACTTCGTCCCGCTCGCCGGTGAGACGGCGGATCTCAGCACGTAGTTCGGCGGGGTCACTGGCAGCCACCTGGTCGGTGAGCGCGTTGATGGTGCGCTCCAGCTCGCCCTCGCCGCCGTGACGAGTGGAGCTGAGGAGCAGGACGCATAAGTCCCTCACTGGTTGGGGAAGTTTGTCCCGCAACACGGTGAGCGGCTGGTCGCGGGCACTGGTGACGAGTACCCGCTGGCCCTGTGCGAGCAATGCCGAGACAAGGTTGGCGATCGTATGGGTCTTGCCTGTCCCTGGCGGCCCCTGGACCACCACACCGGTGTCGTGTTCCAGGCGCCCCAGCACACTGCGCTGCTGAGCGTTCGTCTTGCCCGGGAAGAGGGGATCGTCACCGAAGAGCGGTGCCCTCTGGAGCTCGTCCCAGGTGGAGCGGTCGGCGGTCTCGATGTTCATGGCCATCTGGGCCAGGCCGAGCGGGGCCCGGCCTTCTGAGGCCACCGTCTCGGCGATGTGGTCGTAGAACCGCAGCAGCGAGTTGAGGTTGCGTGGGCGCATGACCAGTGCCGGTGCGTAGGTGAGACGCGCCCCCGGTTCGGGTGCGCGGGGTGGCTCCCACGCTGCGCTGAAGCCCATGGGCCGTGTGGTCGCCCGCTCCTGCCACTGCGCGAGCTGCTCCAGTGCCTCGGGCCCCAGTGGATCCATCCCGCGAGCCGTGATCTCCTCTGAGAGAGCGGCCCCGCGCTCGCGTACCCATCCGTCGTCACTGTCCAGGAAGTCCTGGTCTTCGAGACGCAGGGCGCTCTCCGACGACAGCCGCACTGTCAGCCGCGCCGTCCGGCGATCCACCGACGTCTCCACCCGGTGGGTGAACAGATGACGGTGCACTACGTCACCGTCCGGGGCAGCCCAGGTCAAAAGCCCTATGCTGATGACGAGTTCCGTCTGATCGTCCTCCCGGGCCAGCTTCTGGTGCCACGCGTACAACCGATCGTAGAGCTCGCGGAGCGGCCGTTCCGCATGCTCCCGTGCCGCCCACCGGCGCCAGCGATCCAGCCACGTTCCGTAGGCCCGGAGCACGTCACCGGCGTCTTCACGACGCAGGCTGGCTTCGTCCGTCGGCCGCTCCCTCTCGTCCGCAACGCGCACCAGTTCGCCCCCTGGCCCCTCTTCCGCAAGAGGCGGATCACCCCCATCGGGGTCCAGGCAGCGCGTCGGCTCGACCCAGCCGTCGAGCGAGTCGGGCAGGTCGGGCGGCGCACTCTGCGGCATGTGGTCGAGCGTCAGTAGCACGCCGTCAGGGCGCGGTGCCGGCCTTCGGACGGACTCCGGCAGCCTGGCCAGCCACACGCGTTCACGGCTGCGGTCGTCACGCTGCCGCTGGTGGCTGCTGTGGACCATGTCGCGCAGGAAGTTGACCAGCCCCGCTGTCTGCCCGATGACATCGGGATCACTCGCGTGGCGTCGCGGATCGTTCACCGTTCTCCTCTCGGCCGCTGACGAACGTTCCAGGATGAGGGTCGATCAGGAGCGCAACAACGAGCTTCGGGCAGGATGACCGGATCCGTTCCACAGATTCGGCGCCATGCACGTTGCTGAATGTGTTCGTCGCGGACGTCCCGAACGGTCTGACTGGGCGCGCTACGCAATGCTTCCGTCTGGTGCGTCAACACAGGTGGGAGGCGCTGCGGAGAGGCCGTCGGGAGATACCGGAACGTACTCGCATGGGAGGTACCACGAGTAGGCGAACGAAGGTTCAGCCCACGACGAACAATGACCGGTTATGGCGCGAACTGGGCGTTCGGCTTAATTGACGAAGCGCGGAGTGCTCGCGTCGTGAGAGACGGCGAATGCCGATACTGCTCGGAAGCGTATGAGGTTGACCCCACCCTACGCGTAGAACAGGCCGCCTTCCTGGGAGAGAACCACCAGGTCAGCGGGGTTAGCACGTGGTGCCCCTGGAAGGATTCGAACCGGCGACACCCGCTTTAGGAGGGCGGCTGTGGAACGGGGCCGCTGACCTGGAGCTTCGATCCCTGGTCAGGCTGCCGAGAACTCGACTGCTAGACGCCGCCGTTGACCGTGGCTGACCTCTGCATCTGGCACGGCAGCGGCACGAACCTCAGCCGACGACAGTCAGCCACGACGGTCGGTGCGCCAGCCGATCACGCACGCGTATGCCTCGCTGCACCCCACCGGCCTCAGCCACGCTACCTGTGTCGTCGACCAGAGCAAGCACCGACGGCCGGCCCATCGCGACGGAGCCTAAGCCCTCGGCTTGGGAAGCTTGAGTTCTCGTCGGGAGCTTGCGGGCTGACCTGCGGCAGAGCGGTTACAGCGGCTGGTTGGTCGACGACTTGGGCCCCGCCATTCCCCGTGATCCCCCGCACGACCTCTTCCCGAAACTATCGGCCCAGTAATCACTGGGGTCCCGTGAGCTGCTCGGCTGGGTCATGAGGGCCTGCTGACGGGTTGGCTGCGGTTGTCATGGAGGTTGCTGTAGAGCAGCTCGCGATGGGCAGTGAATCGAATGCTTGTGCGTTCGACAGGGCGGCACCAGGTCGTTAGCTGCCCACCAGAACTCCCGATACCGAAACAGCAACAGGCTCTTTGCCAAGATAAAAGCGTGCATCATGCGGGCTCGCGCCATTATCGACGGTATAGGTGCTGTCGAATTTAGAACCTGAAGGGCGAGCCAAATTAAAAAAATTCTGGATGTTGGGGCGCGCCGCTACCACGTCATCTGGATCAACCAGGTTGATCCAGTTCTTCACGGCAGGGTACTTAGGTTCGAACTGCAGACGGCTGCGAACAGCTCGGAGCGCTAGAGGGCTCCCGAGGGTTATAAATAGAGGAATCGGAATGGATCGATCGCGGAGTACCTCGTAAGCCACTACAGATCCCAAGCTGTGGCTCACTACCACTTTCGTGTCATCGTCAATCACTGCACTCACCCGCGAAAGAATCTTGGATCGGAGCACAGGGCTTGAGAGGTACGCTCCGACCTGAGTTAGGGCCTTGTTAAACCTTCCGGCAACAGCCAACCCGCCCCGAGTCATCCAAGGGATCCTGTCGAGACCGTTGGCAAGCAGTGAAGCGCCGCGCATAATGCCCTGACTTTCACCTCTAGCGTTTAGGGCGGCCAGCTCCATCTCGGCATTTCCTGCATCCCTCGGATTGCTGGACTCTAGGGCATTATTCAGCCACTCGGCTGCCAGTTCATCTATGAGGCTTTCGTCGAGATCGAATGGTGGAGCACCATCAATACCTTGACTGCCTTGCTTGATGAACTCGTTACCATAGAATGCCATGCGAACTTCTAGAGCTCCCGGGCGCTGATGCCGCCACAACGAGTCAGCGAGGTCATGAAATCCGGCATTGCGGATCCCTCCAGCCAAAGCAGGGACCCACTCAGCCTCAAGAGCATCTGCTGAGCGCTGTTCCTGCGCAATACCATGAACGAGAGCAACGGTGGCCATGATCCAACTGTGTCACACTGACCGACGTCTCCTGGGCGAAAGTTCGGAAAAACCTCGCGCGATGTGGCCTGATGGGCCATCCTTGCTGCATGCAGCAACGCATGGTGCTTGTCGTAGCCTCTCAGTGTGACGCCCTGTCGCCCCTGAGCTTCGTCCCGCAACTGGGTACGGATCTCTTCCAGATCCTCGTCGACTCAGAGCGAGGAGACTGTCAACCTGCAGCTGGGGGGCTCCTGCTTGATCCTGAGCGCGAATCGGCTCTGGAGCACATTGAAACGGCGTTTCAACAAGCCAACGATGCAGGTGCGCTGCTAATTTTGGCCTTCCTTGGGCACGGGATCGCAATTGATGAGGATTTCTATTTTCTCACCAAGGATTCCGAAGGAACTGGATCGTCCCGGAAGGATCTCCATCTTTCCCAGTCTCTCAAAGAGAACCTGAGAATGCATGGAAACCTTGACGGCCTGGGTGTTTTGCTGGATACGTGCCAATCGGGGAGAGGGGCGCAGCAGGCGTCACAATGGCGTGAGGTGGGGCTTGGGGCACATCTTAGGCGGTATGAAATGCTCACAGCCGCTGCCGATCAGCCGGCCTTCGATGGCATCTTCACAAAAACGATTATTTCAATACTGCGTGATGGTATTCCAGTTGCTGGCCCTCATCTACGAGCTACAGATCTAAGAGCACCACTTCAAAGCGCATGTGTTGGACAGCGTCCGCAGCACATCGCACATGACGGAGGAGTGTGGGCACCGAAAGAAGATAAGGGGATATGGTTCGCTCACAACGTTGCAACGAACCGGAGTTCGGATGACGATGCTGTACAGAGCACTGTAGATATCCAGGACAGGCTTAAACAGCTGCCCACGAGGGACAGGGGTCCCCTCTTTGATCTCTGGAGGCAAGAGCCCGGCGAGGTTGGGCGGGTAATTTACTCTTTCACGGCTATTGATGTCACGCCAACCGATGTTTTGGAGTCCTGGGAGAAGGAGCCGCCCGCCTGGATCTCAACTGCATCTGTGGCAGGACTGAAATCTCTAGCAATTCTGGCGAGTTCTTATGGCTATCGTGTTTTTTCGGCCCGATTGTACGAAGCAGCCGCTGAGTCGACGGATGAGACCTGGGAGCTATGGTCACGTGCTGCCTCATATTACTACCTGACCGATAACGGGTCTGCAGCCAGATCCATTGTCGAGAGGATCCCGACCGACGTCACCCAGCAAGATCCTTCCCTGCGAGCAGTTCTTTCGTTGCTAGATCAAGATTGGCCGTCACTGGATGCCGCCCTTAGTGATTGGGAGCCCACCGATACCGAGGACCGAGGGATTTGGCTCAATCTCAAGTATCAACACATCTTCGTTTCGCCCGGCGAAAACAGCATTACTCAACAAATGCTCGACTCTGCTATCCAGGTGACAGAGAGGATGCTTAGCGAAGAGTGGCTACCGGGATTCGCGTTGCAAAAGGCGAGATATCTTATCGAGAGAGCTCGGCGGTCCTGGTCACTTCAACCTCTCTCTGACCTCAACGAAGCAACGGACTTGGCGCTCAGGGCACGTGATGAGAGGAGGTCGTGGAACGGCGATAGCGCGGATGCTGTCAGTACGGCGTGCCGGGCGCTTCTGGAGGCTGGTGATGTAGAACGTGTTTTGATATACGGGACTAACGGCGACTCTGGCGAAGCGACGGAATCTGAAGCAGCCTCCGCGGAAGTTCGTGAGACTGTGGCTTTGGCCAAATTGGCGCTGGGCATGCCTGAAGAAGCAGTCAAACTCGCGGAGTCAATCACTAACCCGTATAACCGAGCCCGAATCCTCGCACTTGCGTCACGACGTTCCGGGAGAGAATCCGAGGACTTGTGGCGGGAAGCGCTAGCTGCGGCTACCGAGGATCATGAGGAGATCGTCGCACTTCATGGCCTCGCTCGATGTGGCGTCTCGAACCTACCAGAGCTAGCTAAATACGCTGAAGAGCATCCACAGATGGTGGCTGAGATTGAGGCTGTTGCGGATATCGCTGGCGGCAGAATGGGCACCGGCCTGCGCACCCTGCAATCGAGCGCTCGGGAGTCTGAAGCTGCGGCCATATCTCTTGCTTTGGCCTATATATCCATCGATGACGTAGACGCAGCGGTTCAGGTGTACGAGAACGCTGCGTCGGATTTTAGGGACCCGTCGTATGGGTTCGAAGCAGCTCAGGTCTTGTTTCGCGCTGATCGCCATAATGAAGCCTTCGGCAAGTTGAATGATTTGTTGGCCATGGCGCCGTCTCCCTGGTCAGGTAGAACTCAAGCATTGAGACTGGCTGCACATCTGTCCCTGGAAAATGGTGATCGTGCAGATTCACTGCGTCTCTTTCGTGCTCTACTGGCTGCAGAGCCGGCGGATGCCTCTGCCAGGTGGGCAGTAGTACAACTCCTGCTGCAGCAAGATGACACTAATGGCGCATGGCGTACCTTCAGCGAACATCCATTCGCCTTGGAGGCATCTACTCCTGCTGAAGCCAATGCGTGGATACATCTTAATGTCGAATCGAATGGTGATGTGGAGAGTGTTGTCGCTGGCTGTTTGCGTCTCATGCGGAAATTCCCGGATTCTGAGGAAGTGGCTGCTCAGTCATGTCTCGCAATCCTCAGGCCGAAATATCAATCAGTCGAGTTGCCCGATGAACTAGCAGACGAGATCAGGCAAGCGCATGAAAGTTTCTTCATTCGGTGGCCTGATAGTCCATACTTCAAAAGGATGGATGCTAGCGATCCGCAAGAAGTAATCAAGCAAATGACGGCAATGGTTAGGGTCGATGAGAAGGAGGCTAGGAGGCGCAGGCAACTGACGACGGCCCTCATACTCGGTCAACTTCCCACAGGATTCTTGTCTACGTATTCAAGGAGGACATATGCGCAAGCCTTGATTACTAGATCTGCAGGTATGATAACAGCGTGGAGTCATGACGCACGGGAGAATATTGCTTGTGTATCCAGTGCTCGCACTCTGTTCAGTCAATCAGTGGTTTACGACCTGAGTGCTGCGGTCGTTTTGCACGAGTTGCCTGCTCGCATGAGAGACGCCGTGCTTAACTTCTTTCGAAGCACGATTACCACAGAGGCGGTTTTGAAAGATGCGAGGGAAGCGGCCGTCTATATCGATCCTCGGAGCACCTCAACCTGGGGGTGGGATGAAGTAGGTAATTCGGGGCGATTTTATGATATCCCGGGAGAGTTGGCAGAGAAGAGAGCGCGGGACGCGGTATCTCTCGTAGATTTTGTTGCGAACAGCACGCTTCGCGAGCGACCGTCTGTGAGACTCCTGCCGCACTTGCCTGAGAGTCTAGTGAATTCTTGGATTTCTCCGATGGAACTAGCCAAGAGCACGGGACTTTGCCTCTGGGTAGATGACAGTGCTTTGCGGGGTGCAGCAAGGGCTGCTGGGGTTAGCGTTGTATCTACTCCTTCGATTTTGCAAGTCTTGACCGAGCGGGGGATTATTTCTGCCGATGACTATGAGGAATGTGTCCGCTCGCTCATGGCTGGCTATGTGGGTGATGTGCCACTTTCTCTTCCTCGTGTCATGGAAATGGCTAGAGATGAGGGTTTCGAGGATGGGAGCGTCAGCGCAATTATCGGCAGACCTGCAACCTGGATTAATGTTATCGATGGCTTGAAAATCCTGGAGGCGCTCCTCAAAGAGGCGAGGATCCAGAATTCTGCGTCGGTCCCAATTTGGGTAGCTAGAGCCGTGGGCGGAGCCGCCTATGCGGGTTCGTCCGATAGTGTGGCCAGGCACGACATGATTGTGCGGATTATTGCATTGTCTCTACATGTCACGGGATTTCAAGGCCCGTCAGCCAGGTCTATATTTCTCGCTGCTCGTCAAGCACTAGGGGCGTGTGCTGCAGAGTGTGAAGTGATTGATCCCGTTGAGAAGTCTGTGGTCGTTCTGCGTGACGCGATGATGAAGATATATACACCGGCTATTTCAAATCAGTACGCGATGAGCGTAGTGTCCGATCTTGACGACGAAGACAGGCGATCGGTCGTCGCGGCGCTACTGCGCTGAGGTTGGCGGAGCGGGTTTGCCCGGTGGTCTACCCAGCCTGGGGTCGAGCGTGATCAGGGGACCGTACGCTGGTTGGCAACTCGGGCAGGCTTTGGGCCCGACCGCAATGCGTACGACTGGGCCCCTGGTCTTGCTCGATGCGGGACCCTGACCGGGGAGGTGGCCCAAGCCGCGGAGCCAACCGCCCCAGCTACGAGGAAGCCCTTCTCTGGCCTCAAGTCCCTGATTGCTATGTGCGCGGCACGGGTGCCGGCCGGGCTGGAGCGGGGCGGAGACAGGAGCGCAGGCCCGGCCGGGGGCCGGGCCGCGCGCGGTGAGCGGAGCGAGCCGCCTTGAACCCGTAGAGAAAGTTGTAACTCAGTCGGTCGCGTGGGGCTTGAAGTTGTTCGCGCACGCTGGGAGTTCGATGCCCTGCCGGTGAGCGAGCGGCACGAAGAGCACTGGTCGGATCGTCCAGGTGATACGGGTGCTGGCCTGGGTGACTGACACCGTGCAGGGCTCTGCGCGCAGGAGGGCTCTCCTGGTTTCGATGCGGCCGTTGTACAGCCACTCCCACGCCTCGTCGGATGCGTCGGGATCGAGCGCCGGTGAGATGGTGCGGAGCGCGACCGCGACCGCGACCCATCTGTCTGCCTGGGGTGCCGAGTAGGCGTCGATGGATGCCCGGAGTGCCGGCGGCCCTCCCTCGGTGAGGTCTTCGGTCCAGCACTGGCACCAGTAGCCGCGTTGGGGCTTGTCCATCAGCACGGGCGGTCTCCGGGGTGGGTGGCTGCTGAGAGCTCTGCGGTGACCGCATGGCTGTTGTGGCTTGCCGGGATGCGGAGTTCGGCGGTGACGGTGCGGCCGGAGTTGTCGCCCTGGACGACGACGTTGTCGGCGAGGGCAGCGACCATGCCCAGTCCTCGGCCGTGGGTGGCGTTGGGGGATGGATGCCGGACTTCGGGGATGTCCTTGGCCTCTCCCGCGTCGGTCACTGCGATGGCGATGGTCAGTTCCGAAACGGTGAGTGTGACGTGGAAGGTGCCGGCGGTGTCGCCGCTGGCGGTGTGCATAAGGGCGTTGGTGCCGAGTTCGGTGACGATCAGCGCGGCGTCGTCGGAGTGGGGGTGGCCGGCCAGCGCGGCTCGGGTCCAGCTGCGCGCGGCGCGGAGTTCCTGAGGATCCCCAGGAAAGGTGCGTCGGTGGGTGGGCATGGCGTCCTCCATGGCGGGTGACCTGCTGCCTTCTGTGCCAGCCGTGCCGACTGGCTGACACGGACCATGCAGAGCCGTACAATTAGTACTAGCACCGTACCGAATGTGCGCGTACTTGGAGTGCGGGTTCGTACTTTTCGTGCGAGCGGTCGGCGCATAGCGTTCGCCGTGCGGTCTGGTGCTGACCTGGATGCCGATGGAGAGAGGACCTCGCATGTTCGGACTGTTTGTGCGCTTCACCTGCAAGGACGAAGCGGCGGCGGCTGCGTTCGACGGCCTCGTGGCGAGGACTGGTGAGCAGATCCGTGCGAACGAGCCTGGCACGGTGATCTACGCCGTGCACCGAGTTGACGGCCGTCCGCTGGAGCGCGTGTTCTACGAGCTCTACCGGGACAAGGACGCCTTCGAAGAGCACGAGTCGAAGGACTACGTGCAGGCCTTCCTCGCCGAGCGGGACCGGTACCTCTCCGCCACGGAGGTTGATCGCCTGGACTTCATGTCCGGCAAGGGCGTGGACCTTGAGCACTGAGTACCAGAAGGCGCTCGGACGCAAGATCGCCTTCAATCGCAAGCGTCGGGGGCTGTCGCAGAAGGAGTTCGCCGGCCTGCTGGGGCGCTCGGAAGCATGGGTGTCCCAGGTGGAGCGGGGCGTGCGCCGCATCGACCGGATGACCGTGCTGGAGAAGGTTGCCGACGTCCTTGAGGTTCCGGTCGCCGAGTTGGCCGCCGAGGCTCCCATCGTGGCGTCGGTGGCCGAGGGTGAGCCGCCCGGGGCGAGTCGGCTGCGGCTGGTGCTGAGCGCTGCCCACTCACTGAAGGCTGTCCTCGGTCAGCAGAACTCTTCCCCTGATATCCCGGCGCTTCGCGCCGAGGTCGACCGTGCCTGGTCGCTCACGCATCAGGGCAACTATGCCGACCTGGCCGAGCTGCTCGAAGTGCTGGTTCCCCGGCTGGAGTCGGCCACCCGCTCGGTTCCCGAGGCGGAGCGTCCGGAACTGTTCCGGTTGCTGGCGGTCATGTATCACACGTGCAGTGGTGCGCTCGCGAACATGGGCGAGCCTGAGGCGGCCTGGATCGCCGTCGACCGTGCCGTGGTCGCTGCAGAGCGGGCGAACGATCCTCTGCTGATGGCGGCCGGTGAGTTCCGGTTGTCACTTGTCTTTCTCGGTGCTCGCCACTTCGAGCAGGCGGCCCAGGTGTCCGGGAGCGCGGCTGACGCGCTGCGGCCTCTGGCGGAGTCGGGGCGGGCCGAGGCCGTGGCGCTGCGTGGTGCACTGACCTTGCAACGAGCGGTGGCTGCCGCTCGGTTGAATCTGGCCGACGACGCGTACGGGTATCTCCGCGACGCTCGCGCGATGGCCGAAGAGGTCGGTGATGGTCGCAACGACTACAACACCGAGTTCGGGCCGACCAATGTCGGCTTGCACGAGGTGGCCGTCGCGGTCGACCTGGGGGATGCCGGAGTGGCTCTGCGGGCTGCGCAGGCCGTCGACGAATCGGGGCTGTCCGCGGAACGGCAGACGCGGTTTCAGATCGATGTCGCCAGGGCCTATACCCAGCGCCGGCAGGTCGCTGACGCGGTCTCAGCCCTGTTGAGGGCACGTGAGCTGTCGCCCGAGATGGTGCGGGCCCTGCCGATGGTGAAGCAACTCGCGGCGGACCTGCTGACCATGGCCCAGCCGCCCTCTGAGGAACTTCGCACCCTTGCGGCCGAGTTGGGCGTACACGAAGTACGGACTGGTACCTGAAGTACTAGACAGTACTTGAAGTACGGGTTACTGTGGTTGGTGTCGGCACACCCCTTCGCGTCCAGCGGAGTGGGTCGTGCGGACATGCGAACGGGCCGGAGCAGGAAGGCAGACCTGCACCGGTGCGTAAGCGGAAGGGCCACAGAAAAGAGATGTGGCCTGAGCGGGAGGCAGCCCACTCAGGCCGGGTGCGTCTTTGGCATCAACGCTCTTGGAGCGTATCGCGCCCAGCCGGTATGAGGTCAATCTCCCGTTGCGTAGTCATTCGTCACTGAATGCGGCCGTACGCGTGTGCGGCGCAGCGCAAGGGAGAGCATTTCTGTGCGTGTAATCCGTGTGGAGACTTCGGCGGCCACGATCCTGCTGACCGAAGCTCCGGAACCCAAGGTTCGGGACCGTCAGACCGGGGAGATCGCCAAGGACGCCGTCAGCGGTGAGGCGCTGATGACGATCGGAGCGGTCTACATCGAGGACGGCGAGTCTTCGCTGATCAAGGTAACCGTTCCGGAAAGTGGCATCACCGAGGGCCTGACTCTCGGTGCTCCGGTCTCGCTGCCGGGTCTGGTGGCCCGGCCGTGGGAGACCGTCTTCAACGGTCAGCAGCGGCACGGCATCGCCTTCCGCGCTGCCGCCGTCACACCGGCCGCTTTCCCGGCCTCGGTCGGGGCCTCGGCCTGATGCCGGACTGGTTGACGCTGCTGGAGGTAGGTGGTCCCCTCGCCGGGCTCGGTGGCGGGGCCGCCTACACCCGGGCTCGTCACCCGGGCGTCTACTGGTCCACGGTCGGCCTGCCGATATCGACGGCCCGGCTTCTGAGCTCGTACGGCTCTGTCATGGAGGCGTGCGGCCTGACCGTCCAGCCTTCGCGGCTGCGGGCTCTGGCGGTCAAGGCGACGACTCGCCGTGAGATCCGGCCGGTACCTCCTCGCCGGGGAGTCATCCGGCCCACCTCGACGGGCCTGCGACTTCGGTTACGGCTGGCCCCGGGGCAGGAGCCGGCGGATGTCGCCGCCTCGGCGGAGCGGTTGCGGCATGCCTGGGGCGTTCACGCCGTGTACGTCAAGGACGTGAAGCCGGGGGTGATGGAACTGCGCCTCGTCGGCTTCGACGTGCTGCGCAACGTTCGGATGCCCAGGAAGGCGGGCGGCGGATTCCTCAAGGTGCCGGTGGCCCTGAGGGAGGATGCGACGGCTTTCGTACGGGACTACCGGACCATCCCGCATCAGCTCACCCTCGGCGCGACGCTGTCGGGGAAGTCCATGTACCTGCGCCACCTGGTGACCGGGCTGGCACAGCAGCCGGTCGCGCTGGTCGGGATCGACTGCAAGCGGGGCGTGGAACTGGCCCCCTTCGCCCCGCGTCTGTCGGCGCTGGCGACCGATCCGCAGCAGGCGGCCGAGTTGCTGCCGGTCCTCGTCAGGGAGATGGAAGACCGGTACGACCTGATCAAGGCCCGGCAGGGCATCGCGCCCGACACCCGGGACGAGGAGATCACCTCCGACATCTGGGGCCTGCCCGAGGACGAACGCCCGGTACCCGTTGTGCTGTTCGTCGACGAGGTGGCCGAACTCTTTCTCGTCGCCACGCGCAAGGACGAGGAACGGCGCGACGAGATGGTCACCCAGCTCATCAGGCTCGCCCAACTCGGCCGTGCCGCCGGGATCTACCTGGAGGTCTGCGGGCAGCGCTTCGGCGCCGAGCTGGGCAAGGGCGCGACCATGCTGCGGGCCCAGTTGACCGGCCGGGTCTGCCACCGCGTCAACGACGAAGCCTCCGCCAAGATGGCGCTCGGCGACATCGCCCCTGAGGCGGTCTACGCCGCCTGTGCCATCGCGCCGGAACGTCCCGGCCTGGCCGTGGCCGGTGACACCTCCGGAGGCTGGTCCCGCATCCGTACGCCGTTCCTGTCCCTCGCCGATGCTGCTGAGGTCTGCCGGGAATCGGCTCACCTGGTGCCGGACCTGCCCGCGCTCGAACCCTTCCGGCCCGCTGTTCCGCTCGGGCCGACAGATGCCCCGGTACCGCTGCTCAAGCCAGTCCCGCTCGCCGAGTAGCCGCTCACCACGCTCCAACGGCCGGCACGTCCGTCCCGTGCCAAGTCCCTACCCCGCCATGCCCAGAACCCGAGGGAGCCACCTTGTCCCGCCCGTCCATTTCCGAAATCTCGGCGCTGATCGCCGACTTGGCCGACCACCGCAAGTTCGGAGTCGGCGACTACCACGAACTCATGAGCCGCAAGGCGGACTTGCTGGAACGCATCGCCGCCGACCAGCCCGGCAACACCGAAGCGGCCGAGGTGGCCGCCGCTGCCCGCGCACGGGCCGATGAGCTCAAGTCCAGCGACTGACCACACCGGAGGGAATCGAACCATGCGCGCCCACGTGGCCCGCGTCGATGCGGTGCTCGTTCAGGCAGTCATCGCCGCCGCGCTGTCCTTCGCCCACCTGCACGACCTGGCCTCGGCCGCCGGACAGAACGGGTGGAAGGCGTGGGCGTATCCGGTCTCGGTCGACCTGCTGTTGGTGGCGGCCTGGCGGCGGCTCCGCTCCGGCGGGACGAAAGCGGCCGGGTGGTCCTGGTTCCTCGTCGCGCTGACCGCCTCGCTCGGCGCCAACGTCGCCACCGCCGGCCTGCTCGACCTGGGCACCGTACCCGCCTGGCTCCGCATCCTCGTCGCCGGATGGCCCACGGTCGCCTTCCTCGGCGGCACCCTGCTCGCCCACACCGCACACGACGCGACCGGCGAACCCGCACCCGTCATCCCCGAGCCGACCGGCCCGGAGCCCGACCCGCGACCGGCCATCGTCCCTTCTCCGGTGCCGGTCCCGGCCGCTCTCGTCGACCACGCCCGAAAGGTCGCCGCCGAACACCGCACGCGGACCGGAGCGGCCATCGACACCCCGACCCTCCGCGCACGGCTCGGTGTCCCGGCACCGCTGGCCGAAGCCATCGCCGCAGAGCTCTGAAAGGAGCGCCCATGCCCGCCAACCGCCGCTTCCGCAACGTCGTCCGCGTCGGTCCCGTCCAGGTCGGCACGTACTACGACGGCCGGGGCCGCGAGAAGCACACCGCCGCCTGCACGGCCCCGCGCTGCGGCTTCTCCACGGACTACGACAGCCGTGCCGCCGCCGAGCTGGCCGCCCGCACCCACCGCTGCGCCGTCCGCTGAGGAGCTCCCGTGACCGTCTCGCTGCCGCTCGTCTTCGTCCTGGGCGTCATCGCCTGGGCCGCGATCAAGTTCCTCGGCATCCGCCTCTGGGTCGCCGTCGTGATCGCCCTGTTCGGCTTCTACCTCTCCCACACCCTCCTGGCCCCCGCCATCGACACCGGCACCCGATCCGGGGTCGGCGTCGTCAACGGCACCCACAAGTGACACGGAGATTCGACATGTTCCGTCCCAAGCTGCCCGATGTCCCGACGCTGCCGACGACGCCTGTCGCCCCTCCCCAGACACAGGCCCCTGTGCGCTCCGCAGACCGGTCTCTCACCCCCTACGCGGGTGCAGTCGCTGCCGTGGTCATCGTCGGCATCGTGCTCACCGCGCTCCTGGCGGCCGTCGCCGTATCGGCCGTGTCCGTGGCCATCGCCGCCGTGGTCCTGCGTTCCCTGCTCAACGGCGCGAACAAGCGCTGACCGGCCGGCCTCCGGGGCGGCAACAAGCCGCCAAGCATCCCGCCGCCCCGGGGCCATCCTCCCAACCGCCGAAACAGCCGAAAGGAACTCCCATCATCACCCGGCAGACTCCGCCACCACTGGCGGAACTCTCGATGCTGGCCTCTCTCGGCACCATGCCCGAGCTGGCCCGCCAACTCTCCGGCCTGGGCGGCTGCACCCACCCCGTCCGCCTCGACGGCCACCGCACGGAGTACGCGGTCAACACGGAAACCGGTGAGATCGGCCGAGCCCTGCACCACCTGGACTCCGACACCCTCCCCGCCGGTCAGCTCCTCGTACGCTGCAACAACCGCCGCGCCACTCGTTGCGCCGCTTGTGCCGAGACGTACCGCCGTGACACCTACCACCTGATCACCGCCGGACTCCGTGGCGGCAAGGGCACGTCGGAACGGGTTGCGACGCACCCGCGCGTCTTTGCCACCTTCACCGCGCCGAGCTTCGGACCGGTCCACAACCGCCCGTCCAGTGGCCGGGACTGCCGCTGCGGCACCCGTCACGACGAGCAGGACCCCGCCCTGGGTACTCCACTCGACCCGGACACGTACGACTACGAAGCGGCCGTCCTCTGGAACGCGCACGCCGGTGCCCTGTGGCGGCGCTTCTCGATCTACCTCCGCCGGGAGATCGCCAAGCGAGCCGGCCTCACTCAGCGCGCCTTCCGCGATCACGCGCGGATCTCCTTCGCGAAGGTGGCCGAGTACCAGAAGCGTGGTGCCGTTCACTTCCACGCGGTCATCCGCGTCGACGGCCCTGAGGGAGGAGACACCACGCCCCCGGCATGGGCGTCGACCGAGCTGCTGACGGACGCCATCCGTGCTGCCGCCACTGCCGCCCGCGTGGAGGGTCCGGAAGTCGATGGCCGCCCGCATGCCTGCGTCTTCGGCCGCCAACTCGACGTCCGTCCGATCCGGTCCGCCGACTTCGACGGCGGCCAGGAACTCACTGAGCGGGCCGTAGCGTCGTATATCGCCAAGTACGCCACCAAGGGCGCCGAGACGGCGACGGGCACCCTCGACCGGCCGTTAAGGTTCCTCGCCGAGCTGGCACAAGCGCGGATCACCGAACACGCCCGGCGCATGATCCGTACCGCCTGGGCTCTGGGCGCACGCTCCGAACTGGCAGACCTCCGCCTGCGGGCCTGGGCTCACATGCTTGGCTTCCGCGGCCACTTCTCCACCAAGTCCCGCCGCTACTCCACCACCCTCGGCGCGCTCCGAGACGCCCGCGCCGAATGGCGTCGTGCCCAATCCGACCCGGTCATGCCTCAGGACGGCGACACCACGCTTGTCCTTGCTCACTGGGTCTTCGCCGGCACCGGCCTCAGCGCCGCAGAGAGCTGGCTCGCAGCCTCCCTCGAACCCGCCCCCGGAACGGAAGGAGAACCGACATGGACCAGCACCGCCGCGACGAGCTGATGACCGTCCGCCAGGTGCTCGACGAGCTGGGCGGTGTTTCTCGACGGACCTTCTACCGCTGGCGCGAACTCGGGCAGGGGCCTGCGGCATTCAAGCTCCCGAACGGAGAGCTCCGGGTCTGGCGGAGTGACTTCGCCACGTGGCTGCGACGGCTGGAGACGGCGGCGTGAAGTCTCTCGATGTCAAGGTCTGGGGGGTCCGTAAGCGTGACACCAAAACGCCTTCCTACGGTGTCCGGTGGTCTGTGGCGGGCAACGTCTTCTCGGAGTCCTTCCGCACCAAGGCGCTTGCCGATCACTACCGGACCAAGCTCATGCGTGCGATGCGCGAAGGCGAGGAGTTCGACTCGGCATCCGGCCTACCGGCCTCGATGGAAGAGCAGAAGTCGGCCGTGTCCTGGTACGACTTCGCCCTCAGGTACCTCGCCATGAAATGGCCACATGCCGCCCCCAATACACGAGACGGCATCAACGAATCGCTCACCAGCGTGACGGTGGAACTCCTCGGTGAGCGCGCGGGACGGCCGGCCGATGAGGCGATCCGCAAGGTGCTGCGCAACTGGGCCTTCGTGTTGCCGGGGCCTGCCGACCGGGAAGTACCAGACGACGTGAGGAACGTTCTTCACTGGGTCTCCAAGGCATCTCGGCCGCTCGCCGATCTCGCTGAACCCGCCACGGCGCGTGCAGTGCTCGACTCGCTGAAACTCAAGCTCGACGGCACGGCCGCGGCGGCGGAAACGGTGCGGCGTAAGCGCCGGACGCTCGTCAACGCTGCGAACTATGCGGTCGACCTGGGAGAGCTGCGTGAGAACCTGATCACGGCCGTCCGCTGGCAGAAGCCCAAGGTCTCGAACCAGGTAGACCCGCGCGTCGTCGCCAACCCGGAACAGGCTCGCAATCTCCTCGCGGCCGTTTCCTACGTGGGCGGCTACCGGCGTGCTCGCGGTCGGCGTCTCGTCGGGTTGTTCGCGGCGATGTACTTCGGTGGCCTCCGTCCTGCTGAGGCGGTCGGCCTGGTGGAGACTGACCTCGTGCTCCCCAAGCAGGGCTGGGGATCAGCGCTGCTCCACCGGACCCGTCCTTCGGTCGGCAAGCAGTGGACCGACTCGGGGGAGACCCACGACGACCGCGGGCTCAAGAACCGGCCGACTGAGGACGTTCGGCGCGTGCCCATTCCGCCTCAGCTCGTCGGGGTGCTCCGCGATCACCTCGCTACTTTCGGCACGGCGGAGGACGGGCGACTCTTCTTCAGCGAGAAGGGTTCGGTCGTCCCGTCCTCGACCTACTACCGCGTGTGGCAAGAAGCTCGGCTCCTGGCGCTCTCGCCAGCCGTCGCGGCTTCGCCGCTCGCGAGTAGGCCGTACGACCTTCGGCACTCGGCGCTGTCGACGTGGCTCAATGCCGGAGTGGATCCCACCGAGGTTGCCGAGCGCGCCGGCAACAGCGTTGAGGTCTTGCTGACCCGCTACGCGAAGTGCCTCGACGGACGGCAGGACGTTGCCAATCGGCGTATCGAGGACCTGCTTCGCGAGTACGAGTGAGACAACCTGCGCCCACACTGAGGCCCCAGGCATGCCGCCTGGGGCCTCCCTCGTTTCGTGCCCTACCTGCGCCGATGCCTTGTTCGGAAAAGGCGAGCTGAGTCGAGTTGCTTGCCCTGCGGTCTTGTGGCCTCGTCTCGCTTGCTGCTGGCATATCCGCAACGCCAACACGGGAGCACAGGGGGGCCTTGTGGAGCTGCACGTCACGCGCTGGAAGCGGTACGGGCATGATCGTCTGTACGCCAACCTGCCTGATGGCACCGCGGTCGGGTGGGCGGACGTCACGACGGGGGATATCACGGTCTTGCGGGCCGAGTGTCGCGACGACGTGATCGCCGTAATCACGAAGCACTTACAGAGCCTCACCGAGCCTGCCCCGTCAGACAGGGCGCCGGAGGCTCAGGCGCGGCGGATGCTGCCGCCTCTGACACCGGCCGACGACCTGGCTGGCAAGCCTCCCGGGCAGGCCTTGCGTGATCTGCTCGCCGAATCCGGCCCCGGGCTGATGGAGCGAGTCATCTCACGGCTTCTGCGGCGGCCTTCGGAATGGGACTCATGGCGAAAGGGATTGGCGGGGGAGCGGCGAGTGGGAGCCGAGCTGAACCGCTTACGGCCCCACGGCTGGCGCGTCTTGCACTCCGTTCCCTTGGCCAACAAAGTGGATATCGATCACTTACTGATCGGGCCTGGTGGAGTGTTCAGCATCAATACGAAGCACCACCACAAGCGGGCCGTATGGGTCGGGGACGACTCCGTGAAAGTCGATCACGGAAAACCGGCGCCCTATGCACGCAAGAGTCGGGCGGAAGCCAAGCGTGTTGCCCGAGTGCTTGAGCGCTATTGCGACTTCCCGGTACCGGTGGAGCCGGTGCTCGTCTTCGTCGGTGTCACCGAGCTGAAGGTGGTCGCTACACAACTCGATGTCCGGGTGTACCAGGAGCGTCAGGTGTCGGCCCTCGCTCCGCTCTCAGGCGTTCTCACAGCCGACCAGGTGGAGCAGGTGTACAGCGTTGCCCGCCATCGTCAGGCGTGGGCCCAGGCCTGAGTTGGTGGCCGCAGTGAGCTGCCGGCAGTCCTCCTGGTCGGCCGTCGCCGGCCCCTGTGGCGTGACGATGCCGTGCGAGCGGGGGCGTCTGGCGTTGGTGCGGGCTTCGTCTTTTCCTGGACCTCACCTGCGGCGATGCTCCATGATCCCGTCCACGCCTCGTCCACAGACCTCGACATAGAGCCGCTCCGGGCCGCATACGCCTGCACATACGCGAAGACCCCGGCCTCAGCGTTTCCGCTGGTGACGGGGTCTTTGGGCACCTCATGCTGGGTGCCCCCGGCAGGATTCGAACCTGCGCACACGGCTCCGGAGGCCGTGTGCGCCACTTCCTCGTGTGCGGTGGGGACGGGTATGTGTCGGCACACGGTAGGAAGGTGCAGGTCAGGGGCACATGTGGTGGGGTCCCATAGTCCGAGGCGTGCCTATGCGTGTGGCCACCATGCCGGCTCACGGACGGGCGGTTCAGAGCGCGAGCCGCACCGACGCCGGACGGCCCTCCACCGTTGAAGGACTCGGCACGCCTGCCGCCGGCGTCCCGGAACGGCACCCGCGGCCGTCCTGTGAGGGCGGCTTGGTGACGCGGCTGGCTGGAGCAGGATGCCGATGCCGCCGATGCGATGCGATGCCGATGCCGGTGTGGGGCGGTGGAGCGGGGAGCGTGCTGAGCGGGTGGGCGGCAATATCCCTCGGCGCAGTATGCCTACCCTGTGTCTGGAGGAGAGGATAGGTCTACCTCGTTGTAGACGATCTGGTGGGGAGGAAGGGTTCCATGACGGACCGTGCGAGTGAGCGTCGGCCCGCGGGCGAGCTGGAGTCCAGCGTTCTGACGGCGCTGTGGGCGGCTGGTCAGCCGCAGTCCGCTGCCCAGGTCAGGGCGGCGTTGCCGCAGCCGCTGGCCCGTACGACCGTGGCGACCCTGCTCATCCGCCTGTACGAGAAGGGTGTGGTCGGACGCCGGCCCGGTGGACGCGGTTTCCTCTACTTCCCGGTCGAGGACTCGCACGGACTGACGGCTCGGCGCATGCACCGGGAGCTCGATCAGGACGCCGACCGCAGCACGGTCCTGGCCCGCTTCGTCGAAGGGCTCAGCGTCACGGACGAGGCAGAGCTGCGGCGCTTGCTGGAGGGGAACGGCCGATGATCGCCCTGCTGCTCATCCCTCTCGCGCTGCCCTGGCTCCTGCCGCTGCTCGCCCGGCGCGCGGTCGCCCGGGTGCACCCCGAGGTCGCGTTGTGGGCGATCACCGTCTCCGCTGCCGCGCTGGCCGTCGGAGTCGTGGCGTGCCTGGGTGCCCTACTCCTGCCCGTGGCCCTGGCCGTTCCCGCGCTCGCCACCGTCGCGCACCTCGTCGAACCGCTCCGGGCAGGTCCACGAGTGCTGGTCCTGGCGGTCTCCGTGGTGGCCGCCGGCACCCTCATGGTCATGTGCGCCACCGTGGCCCGGCGCGTCCGGTCGGAATTGCGGCGGCTGGGCGCCGTCCGTGGCGATGTCGCTCACCTTCCGCACGCCGGAGGGTTGTGCGTGGTCGACGACCCCCGTCCTGACGCCTACGCGCTGCCCGGTGGCCTGCGCGCCCGGGCGCGCATCGTGGTCACCACCGGCATGTTGCGCGCTCTGGACGCGCGCGAGCGGGAGACCCTGCTGGCCCACGAACGCGCGCACCTCGCGGGGCGGCACCACCTCTTCCTCGCCGCTGTACAGCTCGCCGGCTGGTGCCATCCGGCGCTGGCTGCCGTCGTACCGCAGGTGTCCTTCGCTGCGGAACGAGCCGCGGACGAGGTCGCGGCGCGTGCCACCGGTGACCGGAAGCTCACCGCGCGGGCCGTCGGGCGAGCGGCGCTGGCCGCCACCAGGGGACCAGGGCCGGGTCGGTTGCCCGTGGTCGCGGCTGGTGTGACGACCGGTCCCGTTCCGGCGAGGGTCAAAGCCCTTCTTTTCCAGGCGCCGCTGCGACGCGTCGCTCCCGTGTTGCTGGCCATGGGGCTGACCTGCTCGGTCGCCGCGGCGTCCGCCTTCACGGGCGCTGTCCTGCTGCACCGCGGGGTAGAGGTGGCCCAGGGGGAGAATCCGTCCCACTGACGGACGGGGAGCAAGGACAGACGGCGAGGTACACCGCGTCTTCGGTGGGCAGCGCACCCCCGGACCTCATGAGCGGTGAGCGGACCGTCGGCGGGCCACAGCGCCTGCCGCGAAACGCGGCTACCAGGTGGCCGGCTGCATGACCACGGCTGACGAAGAAACCTCCGGTGAATGCCACTCGGTCCGGAACGCACGCGGGACGTCGATCGTCTACAGTTCAGTAGACGGTCTACTTGTCTGTAGTCCGCCGAGGTTCCGCCTCCACTCGTTCCACTCGCTCCAGGTCGTCCGCAGGAAAGGGTCCCGGCCGAATGACCGCACCGCTGCACCTGGCTTCGCAACTCGCCGTGAACGTGCTCGACGCCCAGTCGTTGCTGACCGCCTTCGGCGTGCTGGGCGTCGGCGTGGTGCTGTTCGCCGAGACGGGCCTGCTCGTCGGGTTCTTCCTGCCGGGCGATTCCCTGCTGTTCACGGCGGGCCTGCTGTGCACGAACACAGCGGACAGAGCGGTGCACCTGTCGCTCGTGCCCCTGCTCGCCGTGGCGGCCGTCGGTGCGCTGGCCGGGGCCCAGTGCGGTTACCTGATCGGTCGGCGGGCCGGCGGTGCGCTCCTCGCCCGTAGCCGTTCGCCGCGGCTGCACGAAGGAGCGAAGCGGGCGGAGGAGCTCCTGGAGCGCTACGGGTATGCGAAGGCGATCGTGCTGGCCCGGTTCATCCCGGTCGTGCGCACGGTTCTCAACCCGCTGGCGGGAGTGCTGGAGGTACCCGTACGGACCTTCACGCTGTGGCAGGTGGCCGGCGGCCTCGTCTGGAGTGTGGGCGTCACCCTCGCGGGGTACGCGCTGGGCTCCTCGATCCCGAACGTCGACCGTTATCTGCTGCCGCTGGTCGCCCTCATCGTCGTCGTCTCCCTGATCCCCCTCCTGGCCGAGGTGCTGCGCAGCCGGCGAGGCGCCAAGGCGAAAGGAACGCAGCTGTGATCATGGCATTCGACGGTTCCTCCATCGACGGGTCCGTGTACGCGGACGTGGTGAGCCGGGTACAGCGCGCGCCCGGCTGGCTGAACGACATAGTGTCGCTCTGGTCGACGTTCGGACTCGCCCTGTTCGCCGTCTTCATGGTCGCCGGCTGGTGGCGGGCCCGCCGGACGGGTGCGGCTGACGCGGTGACGGCGCTGGCGGTGCCGGTCGTCGTGATCGCCGCGTACGCCGTCGACATGGGGGTGAAACTGATCGTGCGCGAGGACCGGCCGTGTCAGAGCCTGCACGCGCGGACGCTGGAGGCGTGTCCGGCGCCCGGTGACTGGTCCTTCCCCAGCAATCACACGGCGCTCGCGGCCGCCGCCGCCGTGGCCCTGGTGTTCGTCTCGCGTCGGCTGGGTGCCGTCGCGGTCGTCGCCGCGCTGGCGATGGGCGCCTCCAGGGTGTGGGTGGGCGCACACTACCCGCACGATGTCCTGGCCGGTGCGATGGTCGGCGGCCTGGTGGCGCTGACCACGATGCTCGTGCTGCGCCACCGTTCGGAAACCATGGCGCGACGGCTCGCGGCCGTCCGCCTGGGCGCCCTGCTGCTGGCCGCATGAACCGCCGTGATGTCGCCAATGTCGCCGGGACCGTCGGTCTCGGCGCCTGGGGTGCGTTCGGAGTGCTGGCCGCAGCCGTCGCCACCGGGACCGGTGGCGCACTCTGGCCGGACCACAGCCTGCTCGTCTGGTCGGTCGGCCACCGCCCTCCCACGGTCGTGACCCTGGTGCGCGGCGTGACGGCCACGGGAACCGGGGCCATCCCCTACGCGCTCGCCGTGCTGGCCGGCCTTGTGGCGGGACGGTCGGTCCGGCACCGGCTGCTCGCCGCCGCCGTCTTCGCCGGCTGCCTCGCGGCGGGGCAGACCCTGCGCTACGGCATGATGGAACTGGTCCGGCGCACCCGGCCACCACTGACGGACTGGGCCGCCCACGCTTCCGGCTGGGCGTTCCCCTCGGGGCACACCACCACGGGCGCCCTCACCGCCGGGCTGCTGATCGTCGCCGTGACCCTGCGTGCCTCGCGCGGGGCGACAGGGCTGCGGCTCGCCATCGGATGCTGGGGTGCACTCGTCGGGCTGTCCCGGATCTACCTCGGGGTGCACTGGTTCACCGACGTCGTCGGCGGGTGGCTGTTCGCCGTCGGCTGGCTGGGCATGTGCCTGTGGGCGGCCGCCCGATGGCTGCCCGGGCCGTTCATCGCGGGCACGGCACCCGCCCTGCGACCGAGGAAGGACCAGGCGCCCCGAGATCCTGGTCATTGAGGACGATCACGCCCTGCGGGACGTGCTGCGCCGCGGTCTGTCCGACGAGTTTCGCCCCCGTCCTCGCGGCCGACGGCGTGACGGGACCGCGGCCGGCCACCGGCGACGTCCCGGCGGCGGTCCTCGATGGAGGACGCGCCGAGCCCGCACACCGCCACTCGGTGAAACCGGCGGCTACACGATGTCCCGCAGTCGCTGGCCACCTTCCAGCAGTGCGCCCTGGCCCTCGCAGACGGAGGTGCCGCAGACCTGGCGGGCCGGCTCGTAACGGGCGCCGAGTGGTTCGCGGCCCTCCGTTTCATCGCCGCGTTGGCCCGGCTGGTCGTGCACGACGACGAACCACGAGCCCTCCCGGATGTCGCGGCGCAGGCTCTGGCCCACGTGCGCGACGCACGCCAGGCCTGCCGGGAAAGGTTGACGAGCGGGGGCGTACCGGGCCCAGGCGTTGGACCGGCCACCGCCGCCGAGGCCGCCGCCGTGCTCTCTCTTGCGGCTCCCATCGTGGACGCACCCAACCGCACCTCGGGTCCGCCGCACTTGCTACCTGGGCCAGCCGACTCGCAGAAGACCGCCTGGCCGGGGCCCAGACCTGGGCGCACGCTTCCCAAGCGCTCGGCGTCCCTACCGGCTCCCGGAGCACCTACCTCCGCATCACCCAGCGCACGGCCGGCCCGGAAGCGTTCTGGGAAGCGGTCCGAGCCCTGGCCGCACACCTGACCACCCACCCGTGGCCTGATCGACTACGAAGCCCGCCGCACAGCGCTTGCCAACCTCCGAGAGGTACCCGGCCGTGTCCTCCTGCCGATCCTCCAACCCGCCGGCCATGACCTCACGTGGCAAAGACAACGGCACCCCGCCGCGTGGCTGTGGGAACACCTCACCGGCGGCCAGGCGAAGGACGCCCCCACCTACGCCGAGGGCTGGGACGGCAAGAGGCATCCATCGCCTTTGCACGAGGCCGATTTCACGCAGAACTGTCTCAAGAAGCCGGGAATGCCCTGCTCTCCTGGGGAAGGCAATGGCTGGCAGCCGGCGGCATCCGGTGACAGCCAACCCGGCGCCTTGACTGCTGCGACAGGTTGATCTCGGGACGGCAGCAACGCCGTGACCGCCTGCACCGACCCACCAACACCGGGTGCCGCTAACGAACGTGGGAGACATGCCAGGGCAACTGGCCTGGCTCGGCCGGTGTCCCGCCGACGAAGGCACCGGCGGGCGGGGTGACGACTGCGAGCAGCAGCGCTGCAGCCGCGGTCAGCAGCGAGCTCTTAAGGATCTTCAGCGAGTTCTTAAGGATCTTCACAGCCGTCACCGTTGCCCATTATGTGGAATCAGGTTTGTCAAGGTTCACTCGTGTTTGCCTTGGCATAGGACTGAACTAAGGCGCGTCCGACAGGCAAGGAACGAATGTGTCCGTTGGAAGGTGGTGCGGGCTTCGTGTAGCCCGTTCGGGTGTTTCAACTAGGGCAATTGACTGGCATCGCGTGACCTTGGCAACCATCCGTTTGACATCGCGCCCCGGGCAGTCTCACCTGAAAGGTCTCACCCTTGAAGCAGTCGTCACGTCCCGCCGGGCCCATGAAGATCGCCGCCGTGGTCGTCGGCTTGCTCGTCACTGCGGTCGCCATCCCTCAAGCGAACGCCGCCCACAACCGGACCTTCTCCGCACAGTCCCTCGCGGCGGCCAGCGAAGCCGTCGGCCGAGCGGACGTGGCAGGAACCGCATGGAACATCGATCCGGCCAAGGGGAAGGTCGTGGTCACCGCGGACTCCACCGTCTCGGACGCGGCCCTGGAGAAGATCAAGCGGGCTGCCGGAGCCAACGCCGACGCACTGGCCATTCGGCGCACCGCTGGCACCCTGCGCCCACTGCTCTCTGGCGGCGACCCCGTCCACCCCGGTACAGGCCCGAGCTGCTCGAGCGGCTTCAACGTCAAGAAGGGCGCGACCTACTACTTCCTGACGTCCGGTCACTGCACCCAGGGCCGCCCGGCCTTCTACACCGACCCCTTGCACGCACAGCTCATCGGCCCCACCGTCGGTACGAGCTTCCCGGGCAACGACTACGGTCTGGTGCAGTACACCAACGCCTCACTCTCGCACCCGAGCATGGTCGGCAGCCAGCGCATCACCAGTGCCGCCAACCCCACGGTCGGCCAGAGCGTCACCCGCCGCGGCGCGATCACCGGCGTCCACGGTGGCAAGGTCACCGCGCTTAATGTGACCGTCAACTACGGCAACGGCGACATCGTGAGCGGCCTCATCAGGACCACGGTCTGTTCCGAGCCGGGCGACTCCGGCGGTCCGCTCTACGCCGGCTCGACCGCCCTCGGGATCACCTCGAGTGGCACCGGCAACTGCGCCAGCGGCGGCACTAGCTACTTTCAGCCCGTCGTAGAGGCCATGAACGCCTATGGCGTAAGCCTGTTCTGATCTGCCCCACCTGCCGACACGCCAAGGTGGATGTGCAGCGGGCGACTGCCCCCGGGCAGTGGTTCAGACCGTTGGGGCACTCCGCTCAGCGCGGGCCATCCGGTCTGGAGGCCGACTTCCACGCCGCGTCCGCCCCCAGATCGCTAAGGGCACCCGGTGGCAGAACAAGGAGGCGGGGTCGTGGCGATGGAGGATCACCGCACAGCTCACCGGGGTGCGGATGCCTGGGCCTCCGCCCCTGTTCGCCTTGGCGGACCTCCATGATGGGCAACATGGTGACTGTGGCTGGGAGGCCGAGTTCCCGCGGTGTGGGTCGGCGGGTGGATGGGCCGACCCCGAAAACGGAGTCGCCGCTACCGCCATCCGCCGTACCGTCGGCCCTCGCTCCGACTGCAGGCCTATGCATTACGCAGTGCTACACACCATCTGGCCGTAGCTGTAGGAGAACAAGGCCCTGACGAGGCGGGCACCGGGGCGCTGTGCGGTGGTCCTCGACTGCCACCGGCCCTGTGGGTTATCGGGTTCTGAAGCGGCGGTAGAGGTTTCGGGCCACGTACACGCCCGGGCCTCCGAAGCCGATGATGTCGGGGCGTCCGTCCCCGGTGATGTCGGCGAGGAAGCGGGGGTGGCGGTCGATGCGCCAGGCGCCGGCGTTGTCGTTGTACCCGAAGCCGCGGCACACCAGCGTGGTTTGCCCGAAGGTGCCGTCGCCGCGGTTGTGCGCCACCCAGACCCCTTCATCGCCGAAGCCGACGATGTCCGGGTTGCCGTCGCCGGTGACGTCGGCGAGGAAGCGAAGATGCTTCTCGCCCGTCCACCCCTGGGCGTGGCCGAAGTCGTTCATGATGAGCTTGGCGGGCTCGAAGGTACCGTCGCCGCGTCCGCGGGCGACGACGACACCCTGCGGGCCGAACCCGACGAGGTCAACTGCCCCGCCGCTCGTGGTTGCCAGCACGAACCGGGGGTGCTCTTGGGTTGAAGTCCACCCTTGGTCGGTGCCGAAGTCGTCGAGGACGTACAAGGGCTCGGCGAAGGTGCCGTCCTGGTCCTGGAGCGAGATCCAGACGCCGTCGTCGTGGCAGCCGACGATGTCGATGCGTCCGTCACCGGTGGTGTCCACGAGGAAGCGGGGATGCTTGTCGGGGAGCCAGCCGCCGGCCTGCGTGCTGTGCCCGAACGCCTTGAGGACCAGCTTGCCGCCTGCGGGCGCGAACGCCCCGCTGTTGTCCTGGGCGGCTACCCGGACGCCGTCGGCGGCGAGCACGACGACGTCGGGCCTGTCCTCACCGGTGGTGTCGAGAAGGGTCCACAGGTCCGTAGTAGCGGAGGAGGATCCGGCGGGGTGCAGCACGCGTTCGTCGTCCTCGAACGTGCCGTCTCCCCTGCCGGGCGACGTGACGGCCCCCTTGGCGGGTTTGATCCCGATGATGTCGGCCGGCCCTGTTCCGGTGGTGTCGGCGACGAGCCGTGCGCCGAGCGAGGCCCACCAGGTGGGCTGCCCGGGAGCGGGGTTGGGGACGGGCAGGGGCCCGTCGTTCTTCCATCCGCCGGCGTCCTGGTCGCTGCCGAATCGTTTGAGGACGAGCAGCATGTCGCTGAAGGAGGGCGTCGCGCCCGGTGCCGGGCGCAGCGCCGTCGAGGGGGCCAGCCTGAAGGAGCGGCGGCCGTTCCAGTGGCTCAGGGGTGACCAGCGCAGTGCGGGGTCGCTGGTGCGCTCGGGTTCGGCCGTGACGAACCGCCAGCGCTGGCTTGCCGCGTTCTCGTCGTGTTCGCGCAGGACGACTCGGGTGTCGTCCGGGCCGGGGTCGGCGAGGTCGAGGACGGCGCCGTCGGTCACGGTCTCGATGCGGTAGCAGCCCGTTTCCCCGTGGTCGGGAACGATGTGCCAGTGCTGGCTCTTCTTCCCGGTGGCGGCGTCCCATTGGCGCACGCCGCGGTCTGCGGCGGCGGGGTTGTCGAGGACCTTGCCGCCGATCGCGGTGCGGATCACATAGGCCGGGTCGTCCGGGGCTTGGCCGCCCGGTGTGGTGGGTGTGGGGGTGAGCTGCCACTGTGACGGGCGCGGGCCGTCGTCGGGGAAGTCACGGACGACGAGTGCCCCGTCCGCGGCCGGCGTGGCCTTGGTGGCGAGGGTCTGCCCTGTGGCGGCGTTGACGATCTGGACTTTCAGTTCTTGGGTGGGCACGGGCATGGTGGTGCCTCTTCCAGGCGGAGCGGACGCGGGCTGGGAACGGGGGTGGCCTGGTGGCTGTGGTTCACGTGAAGACGTGGTGGTAGGGGACGTTCCACTCGTTGGGCAGCCGCGGGTAGAAGGTGTTGATGACCGTGCCGGTGAAGTCGCCGCCCCAGTTGTAGGTGACGCGTACTTCGCTGTCGGCTGCCACCGCGTAGTCCTTGAAGCCGAGGATGGCGTCGGGGTGGGTGATGGGGACGAACGTGATGCCGCCCCATGGCGTCACTGTGACGACCCATAGCTGGGTGTCCTCGGGTGCGCCGTTCTTTCCGCGCCAGTTGTCGCTGACCTTGTCGGGCAGGCCGACCTGGACGGTGTCGGCGGTGCTCTTGGGGGCGTCCTGGTGGACGGTGATGCGCCTGCGCTGCGGCTTCGGCGTGCCGTCGTCACCGCGGCCGGCGGTGGCCTGGCCAGCGGTGGGCGGTTTGGGTGTCACCTGGCCGGCGGCGCTCTCGAGGAAGTACAGCGGCCGCTGTCCGAAGAATCCGGCTGGGGTGATGTACCACAGGTGGCCCTTGGCCTCCTTGGTGGCCGAGTCGAGTGAGGTGGCCAGTTTCACTCCCTTGTCGTGGCTCGCCTCCCCCAGTTCGGCGGGCCGCAGGTAGCCGCCGTTGTAGGCGTGCACGAGCATGACCGGCCGGTTCTCGACCAATGCGGCGACGATGGCGTTGTCGTAGCTGTTCACCGCTACGGGACCGCCGACCACCAGATTCGTCATCGCCGTGCGTTCTTGGGTGTACATCGCGAAAACCCCACCTTTTCTGGACGCGGAAAGCAAAACATCAGGCGCTCAGCATCACGCCTGCCACTCGCAATTACCGAAACTCCTGGCTACCTTGTTGGAAACGCCATGAATGGCTGAAATCGAGGCCGTCATCCATGACAACATCCGAGGTCACAGAACCGCATGCAGGAGTTTCGCGTGACAGCAGGCAAGTGACCGGCAGATCCTCAAGATAGCCTGGGCCACGTCGGGTTGCGCAGCTGCAGGTGCTTTATCACTCGATTGAGCGTGACTTATGAGGGCGCCCTCCCCGGCGTAATGCGGCCCGTGCTACTTTCACCTTTCGGATCGCGCCAGATAGCCGTTTCTATTTGACCTAGCCCGGTTTGACGAGCATCAGTCGAGGACAGGGAATGCCTTCTACCGCGTACCTCCTGGAACGGGCCAAGCGCCGGCCGTTGACGAAGAAGAACCTGCGGGAACTGGACATCGAGCAGACCTGGCAGTCCATCCTGAACCACCCCGACCTGGTCTACGTCGACAACAGCGGTGTGAAGCACAAGCCCGTCGGTTTCTCCGTGAACAAGTCCAGCTTCGGCACCTTTCCCGGCACCGCGTTCGAGCTGGGCTGGCTGGCCTACATGCACCTCGGGGAGCCGCTGATCGAGGAGCGGGGCGACATCAGCCAGCCACCGCCCGACACGTTCTCCTCGCGCTCCTACGTCAACCGCAGCCAGACCTCCAAGATGACCTTCACCGACTCGGTGGACTTCACCGTGTCGAACGGCATCACGTGGTCGCTGCACGGGGAGGCCAAGCTCACCTTCGGCGGCAGCCTCAGCGCCTCCCTCCAGCTGCAGCTGCAAAACCAGCTCCGCCTGGACCTGCAGTCGCAGCTGGGGACGCAGCTGCGCAACGACATGGCGAACAAGAACACGACCACCGTCACCAACAAGAACAGCAAGGACAACACCGGGGTCGACAACGCCAACGCCACCGAGACGGCCACGACGAACTCGTCCGGAACCTCCGCGACGAACACGACGACCAACTCGGTGGGTTTCACGACCACGGGCAGCGCCACCGGCACCGCAGCGCTCAACGCCTCGCTGCTGCTGGGCATCTCCGGCTCGGTCGGCGGCTCGCTGACCACGACCTGGGCGTCGAAGTCGCAGATCTCCGGCGACGTCCCGCCCGGCTCTCGCGTGCTGACCATGGCCACGCAGCGCCGTACCCGCAAGCAGTACCTCTACGAGATCCCGGTGACGTTCTCCGGACTGATCGCGGTCAGGTACGACGTGCCGGTGGCGGTGCTGTCTCCCCCGCAGCCGGGCACCCCCGCCGACGACCGGGTGGTCGCCCGGGACATCAGCACCATCGGCCTGGTGGGCACCGGCGACTTCCGGATGAAGGGACTGGCCGAGGTCGTCTCCGCCCTCGAGGTCGACCACACGCTCTTCGAGGTCGAGAGCCTGACCGACAGCCCTCGAGCCCTCTACAAGCAGCCGTGAGCAGCGCCCGGCGGCACCACGACGACAAGCAGGGATGACGACCATGGTGTTCGACAACATCTTCGGCTCCGCAGGCAGGAGCGCAGGCCTGTTCTCCGTGACCACCGACACCGCCAAGCCCCAGCCCGGTGAGGGCGTCGACTTCGAGGACGCCGACGAGGACACGTACGACGACACGAGCACGAGCCTGTTCAGCACCGCGATCCACGGCGGTTCCTCCCGCGCCAAGGTCGTCCAGGAGCAGTCACCCGAAGCGCGCGCCATCCTCGGCTTCCTCGGCTCCTTCATCCAGAACACCCAGGCATCGGCCGGCGCGCAGGCCCAGTACGCCCAGAACCCCGGCTCGGTGTCACAAGCGGCCGCGGCCGGCATGCAGGAGTCCAGTGCGACGGTGACGCACCACGGCGACCTGCGGAAAGACCCAGACCTGGAGAACAGGCCGAAGAAGAGCGATTTCACCAAACCTCCCACGACACCACAGCCCCCTGCAGCGGACAGACCGACCGCCGAGGAACCGCAGCCCCCCACGACACCCAGGACCATCAAGCCGGCCTCCGACAGCTCGTCCGGTTCCAGCTGAATCACACAAGTCGAGGAGGGGGGAGGGGCGAAGCTGCCCCTCCCCCCTCCTCGTGCGTCAGACGGGGAGCAGCTGCCACTGCCGGCCGTGGTGGTCACCGTCAGCCCCGTCCTGCCGGATCGCCGCTGCGGCGTTGGTGTCGACCCGCAGGAGCAGCCCGCTGTTGCGGTTCGCGATCTCGTACACCCGCGGGCTGCCGTTCGCCGAGCCCACTGGAATCAGCCTCCACTGCTGATGGTGCGCGTCCGCACCCTCGTAAGCGCGCTGCGCGAGGACCGCGCCGGCCCTCTCCTGTGCGCCGACGACCTCCAGGACCTTGCCGCTGCGCACGTTCTCGAACCGGTACAGGACGTCGCCGTTGTCCTGCCCGGCCGCGACCAGCCGCCACCGCTGGTGGTCCCTGGGGACGGCGAGCATCTGCTGGATCTCGGCCCCGTCCTTGACCGACTCCCGCGCGACCGCGATCCGCAGCCGGCTGCGGACATTGGCCCAGGACACCACCGTCCCAGACTCGGGCAGCCCCGCCATCCTCCCCGATGTGATCTTGCGGACCCGGTTGTTGTTGTGCTCGACGATGTAGAGGGTGTCGACGCAGTCCACGGCGAGCCCGTACGGGCCGCTCAACTGGGCTGAAGTCGGCGGACCGCCGTCGCCGGCGACGCCCGCAGCTCCTGTGCCGGCGACCGTGCTGATCTTCCCGCCCGTCGTCACCTTCCGGACCCGATGGTTACTGTAGTCAGCGATGTAGAGGGTCCCGGTGCTGTCCACCGCCACCCCTACGGGGGCGTTCAGCCTGGCGGCGGTCGCGGGGCCGTCGTCGCCGCCGTAGCCCGCGGAGCCTGTGCCGGCGACCGTGCTGATCTTCCCGTCCGCTGTCACCCTCCGGACCCGATGGTTGCCGTAGTCAGCGATGTAGAGGGTCCCGGTGCTGTCCACCGCCACCCCGTGGGGGCCGCTCAACTGGGCGGCGGTCGCGGGGCCGTCGTCGCCGCCGTAGCCCTGGGTGCCTGTGCCGGCGACCGTGCTGATCTTCCCGTCCGCCGTCACCTTCCGGACCCGATGGTTGGCGTAGTCAGTGATGTAGAGGGTCCCGGTGCTGTCCACCGCCACCCCGGTGGGGCTATTGAGCCTGGCGGCGGTCGCGGGGCCGTCGTCGCCGCCGTAGCCTTGGGCGCCCGTACCGGCGACCGTGCTGATCTTCCCGTCCGCCGTCATCTTCCGGATCCGATGGCCGGAATGGTCGACGATGTAGACGGCTCCGGTGTCGTCTACCGCCAGGTCACGCGGATAGTACAACTGGGCCGAGACGGCTGGTCCGTTGTCGCCGCTGGTGCCAGGGGCTCCAGTCCCCGCGAGGGTGCTGATCCTCCCATCCGTCGTGATCTTCCGGACCCGATGGCCGGTGTTCTCAGAGACGCAGACGACTCCGTTTCCATCCACCACGATCCCCAACGGGCGGTTCAACTGGGCGTGGAGAGCGGGGCCGTTGTCGCCGCTGGAGTTCGCTGCCCCGGTACCCGCGATCGTGCGGATCGGAGGTGCGGAGTTCTCACTACCGGTAGCTGCCGCCTGAGCAGTGCTCATCGTCATCCCTTCACCGTTGTGGACCGCCGATTACGGTCCAGGTCCCGACTGATTTCATGAGGCACAGGAAGGGCCGCGGGCCAGACCCAGCCTTCGTCCTGGGCACCCTCGCCAGCCCCACCCGTCCACGCTTCTGCGCGGACACAGCGGCTACCGAGTCGGGGATCTCGAACAGAACACCGATCCGACTGAGCAGGCCGCCGGTCGGACGGGACCCCACCGCGGCCCGACCACTTCGACAGCCCGACCAGGAACGCGACCGCGTCGCGATACCTGCGCCGGCGCCCTGCGACCGCCGCGTCACGCCCGACAGGAACACGCGCCCGCAGCCGGACAGAACAAGAGAGGATCTAGTCCAGGCGCAGCGCGTTGAACCGCCGCATCTTGCACAGGGGATCGGTGGGCGGGGTTGCGGTCACGAGCCGTGGATAGTCCGTGCTGGTGCGGAAGTGGTCGTCAGCCAGCAGCAGGCCGCCACGGGACGCCTGCGAAGCCTTCCCTGCCGAGGTCGTCCATCTCCGCGTACTCGCGTTCCCCGGCTCGCTGAGCTCCCATTCGAACAGCTCCAGCACCCCGCTTACCGCCGCGCCCGGCTCCGGATCGCTGCCGAACCCTGGGTGCAGTCTGCTGCCGGCTTCCCGGGGGGTGTAGTTGCCGCTGCCGACCCGCCGCTCAACAGGCCAGATTTGCCTGCCCGAAGCTCCGAGCCCGGCCAAGTGCAGAGGTGTGCCCCGCTCCGCCGTGAGCGCGGTCAGGTACAGCGAGTCGCTGCCGCTACCGACGGAGGCTTGGGCGATCTGATACGAGCCGTTGGGTAAAACCGTCATTCGCTTCCCTGTTCTATCGGTATCACCCGCGGGTGACGGCCAACCTCACCGGTTGGAGTCCACCAGCTGCAAGCTCGGCCTGGCCAGGGCGCGAGCTTTCGTCACCCGCACGGGACGCCTACACCACCATGTGGAGCGAACCTGCAGCATGAGGGGCTCATAGCCGTGCACCCTGCGCCCGGGGGGGGCGAGGACGGCTGACACCGGGGATGGGGGCAGGCGTGACGTTCTGCGAGAGCCGGTCGCAGGCGGATGTGCCCATGTCCGGCGAACTCCCTGGTTGTTCGAGTTCGGGAGATAACGGACAGGCTTGCTCTGCGGAGCGGTCAGTGGTGATCAACCGCTGCGCTGGCGCCGTGAGAGCTGGCGATCTGGTGCGGTGAATCCGAAGGCTTAAAACTCCTAACAGAAGGGGTCGAAGGTGGGGTGAGCCGGGTGACGATCTCTCGAAGCCGTTGCCACGGTGGACGGCTGTCGCCTGGGATCCGCCCAAAGGGAGGACTTGGCAGCCCATGTCTGCCCGACCGGGGGCCGGCTGTGGCCCGGGGCGCCTAGGCTGTCACCGCTACGGAAGGGCGGTGCCATGGATGACGACTCCCGGACCAGGGCCGCGATCGAGGAGCATTGGCGGGCCTCGGAACGCGGGAACACCGATGTCGAGCACGCCATCTACGCCACGGACGCGATCCTGGACTACCCGCAGTCAGGTGAGCGGTTCCGGGGCCGCGCGACGATTTCGGCGCAACGCGGCGGACACCCGGCCGACCGACACTTCACCGTCCAGCGGATCACCGGCCACGCCCATCTGTGGGTGAGCGAATGCGTGATCACTTATGACGGTGTGCCTTCGTACTCGGTGAGCATCATGGAATTCGCTGACCAGCACGTGGTGCACGAAACACAGTACTTCGCCGACCCCTTCCCAGCGCCGCCCTGGCGAGCCGCGCTCGCAGAGCCGATGCCAGGCCGAACGATCGCTGGAACCTGATTCCCGGCCTCGTTCGGGTCAGCCGACTGATCAGCCTGTCACTTTGTTGAAGTTCTAGGGACTCCTATCGCGCTGATTTCAAAGCGCCTCCAGCAGATGAGCGCGCATGCGAGGGTGAGGAAGGCTTCATGGATGTCGCCTGCGGATCTCCCAGCGGATCCGCAGGCGACGGAACCAGTGCAGGTGAGCGAACGCGCGCTCCGCGACCCAGTGTTGGGTGCCGAGTCCGGAACCGTGATCGATGCCGCGGCGGGCTATCAGCGGTTTCACGCCGAGGTCCCGGACCAGCCGGCGGAACTTGTCGTGGTCGTATCCGCGGTCGGCCGGCACCACGTCTGGGCGGCGCCTGGGCGGACCGCGCTTGCCGCGCACGGACGGCACGGCTTGGAGGAGCGGGATGAGCTGAGTGTCGTCGTTGCGGTTGCCCCCGGTCAGGGTGACGGCGAGGGGGATGCCGGTGGCGTCGGTGAACCGCGACAGGGCGTGTTCCACGCGCGCTCGTGCCCGGCGATGGACGGCGTTCTCTGCCTCCTGCGACGGGCTGAGGTGGCTCTGGCCTCGTCGTTTGCGGTGCGGGATGAGGAGGCCAGTGCCCTGGTAGCCGCCATCGGCGAGGGTCGGGGCGCCGCAGCAAACCCGATCGATGCCGGACTCGGCGAAGGCCCGGCAGTCGTTGCGGCTGCCGGGCAGCGGAAAACCGATGGCCACGACCAGGCGACTGTTGGCGTCGATGACGACCTGCAGGTTGGTCGAGTACCGGTAGTTCTTGCTGGATGCGGCGACACTGCGGTCGCGGGTGGGTACCAGGGTGCCGTCGACGATGTAGACGGTGTCCTTGCGCGGCCGACGCGCGGGCGAGATGGCCAGCAGCGGTGCGAGATGGTCCAAGATGCGGTCGGCCGCGGACTTCGAGACTCGGAACGACGGCGCCACCTGCCGCAACGTGAGGTTCGTGCGTCAGTACGTCGCCACCAGCAACACCCGGTCCTCGAGCGACAGCCGCCACGGCCGGCCACGCGTTCAAGGCGTATCCCGGTGACCGGTTCACTGAGACTCAGGCCCTGACCTGCTTGTGTCCTGCCCACGGGGTGCTGCCTGGAAGCAGACCGCGGGCACCGACAGCCAGCGTCCACAGCAGGAGGGGAAACGTCGCGACCCGCTCCATCCCTCCCATCCCCAGTCCCAGGTAGTGGTGGGAAAGGAAAAGCCCCAGGGCCGTGATCGCCGTGATCCCCAGGAGGCTGGTGGCTCGCCGCAGTGGGCCCGGGACATCGTTCGACAGCCCGAGTCCGGCCAGCAGAAGGCCGATGTTGCCCGTTCCCATGATGAGCAGGGCACCGAGGACGTGCTGGTTCTCGTTGACGTCCGCAGGCGCCAGCCCGGCGAGCACGAATCCCACGCCGGCGCCGGCCAGGAGAATGCGGGCCACGGCGGCGGTTGCACCTCGGCGCCACACGGGCCCGGTGAGAGCGGCGCCGACCATCAGAAGTGCCCCCAGGGCGATGAACGAGCCGTTCATGAGGTCGTGGCCGGGCGAACAGATGTACCGCGGCTCGGGTTCCTGCTGCATGGCGCAGTGAGCGTTACCCAGGTCACTGATGTTGTTCCGCGCCCAACTGTACGGTCTCACCCAGGCCGACTCCGTGATCCCGTGGATCACGAAGAACTGCACCACACCCGCCAGCCATGCGAAATATCCGATCCGAGCCTTCACGTGTCCCCCTTCTGCCGCGCGATTCCCGCACGAGCCAGCGGATCACGTGGCACTGTTCCCGAACACTCCGGCGAGCCCCCGAAGCCGGGTAGGGCGGACCCTACGAACGGGCCCGCCCCGCGGGCGGGCGCCTCGGCGGTAGGGAGCCGGCGATGCGTTACCCGGGCGGGTGCCCGGCCTTGGTCCGTGCGGCCACCCACAACGCGATCTGCGTGCGTGACCGCATGCCCAGTTTGTCGCGCACCTTGTCCAGATGCGTGGCGACCGTATGGGGCGAAAGACCGAGCCGCGTGGCGACCTGCCGGTTCGTCAGCCCGTCGGCGACGAGCCTGGCCACCATGAACTCCCTTCCTGTGAGCCTGCATCGGTCGTCGACGGCCGTCACGGCGTCGGCCGGCGTGCGGTGATCCTCGCTCCTCGTCCGCAGCGCGTACGCGACAAGCCGGTCCCCGCGCAGTCGGCGGCCGCCACTCACGGCCGCTTCCCGAGCGGCTGCCGGCAGCCCAGCCCTGGCACGAGCCACCGTTCGTTCCACCTGGCGTCGCCACGGCGTCTCCGACACGGTGTCGAGCCGGCGGCGTGCCTGCGCGCTCGCCTCGTACAGCAGGAGGGCCCGCCGCATGTCACCGCTCTCGGCGGCCACGAGGGCCAGGCCCTCCACCGGGTAGAGCGCGTGAAAGCTTGCTCCGGGGACGATCCGCAGCACTTCGGTGAACAGCGCCTCGGCACTTTCCAGTTGCCCCAGGGCCAGCCGCACGGCACCCGCTGTGTGCAGAGCGGCCGCGACCCGGCTCCAGGGGGCGTGCTTCCGGAGGACGGGCAGGCAACGGGACATGAGTTCGTCGGCCTCCGGTTCCCCGCCCGCTTGAAGCAGCGCCCATGCCAGGTGATGGGTGCACCAGGCCGTGTCCTGGGGTTTGCCCAGCGTGGCGACGACACCCAGGCACCGGCGCAGATCTTCGACGGCCTCGCCGAATTCCCCTCGGCACAACCGCGCCGCGGCCCGCGCGTCCAGGGCGTTGGCAAGCCCGGCGGGGTGATCGCGGGTGCTTTCCATCGCCACCGCCTCCTCGCCGAGGCTCAGTGCCTGAGCCAGGTCGGCCCGCTGGCAGGCCACACGCGCGGCGAGCGCCGGTGACGCCCCGCCGAGCGCCCGGCCGCCCGTGTCCCGCAGCGAACCCGTCAGCAGCGCCTGCGCGGCCGACGGCTGTTCCTGCTGGTAGTGCACACGCGCCAGTTCCAGCAGCAGCCGTGGGTGCGAGGCACCGGCCCGGACGGTGGTGCCGGCCAGAGCCGCGGCGAGGTTGTCCCGTTCCACGGCCAGCGGGCTGCCGGCCTGGTCGGGGAACACCTCGTCGTCCGCCCGGTCCGCCAGCCCGGTCAGCCACTCGAGGACCCGGCGCCAGGTGATGTGCAGTTCACCGGATGCGAGCAGGCACTCCAGGGCGTAGGCGCGAATGGTGCCCAACTGCCTGAATCGTGCGTTCTCCTGGTCTTCTGAAAGACGTGCGATCAGGGACTTGGACTCGAGGGCACACAGGATGCCGAGTATCCGTGAGGGTGCGATACCGTCACCGGCGCAGACCGCCCGTGCCGCAGCCGTGTCGAAGCCGCCGACGAGGACCGCAAGGCGCCGGAAGACGGCCTGTTCGGCCGGATCGAGCAGTCGGTGGCTCCAGTCGATCGCGGCGGCCAGCTCGCTGTGGCGTCCGGGTCCGGTCCGGTGTCCGCCTGCCAGGAGGGGGAGCTGGGACATCTGGTCGTCCAGTCCTGCCAGGATGTCACCCAGCGGAAGAGTTCCGGCCCGGCGTGCCGCCAGTTCGACGGCGAGTGTCAGGCCGTCCAGTCTGCGGCAGATCTCGGCGACCGTCCGTCCGTTTCCGCGGTGGAGCGTGAATCCGGGCGAGCAGCTCGAGGCACGTTCGACGAACAGCCGGACGGCGTCCGCCCGCATGAGGACCGCCGGGTCGTCTCCGGCGTCCACCGGGGGCAGCGGCAGTTCACCGACCCGGAGCACCGTTTCGCCGGGAACCCGCAGGGCCTCCCGACTGGTGGCCAGGATCCGTAGCCGAGGGCAGCCTCTCAGCAAGGTCGCGATCAGCCTGGCGCACGGCTCGGCCAGATGCTCGCAGTTGTCCAGGATCAACAGCCGACGGGCGTCGCCGATCGCGTGGATCAGGACGTCGGCACCGGTTCGTCCCGCCCGTTCCCCCACGGCCAGCGCGGTGGCGACAGTCTGTGCGAGCGCGGCGCCGTCATGCAGGGCGTCGAGTTCGACCAGGTCGACCCGTCCCTGGCGGCCGGTCAGGCTCATGGCGAACTCCAGTGCCAACCGCGTCTTGCCGACGCCGCCGGCACCGGTCAGGGTCAGGAGCCGCGACGTCCTCAGCAGGGTGCGCAGCCGCGACAGCTCCGCCCGCCGGCCCACGAAGGAGTCGAGGGCTCGTGGCATGCCGCGGTCCTGAGCCGCCGGGGGGACGGCACTCTGTGTGGGCGGTGCCGCGCCCGACTGCCGGCCGGGGCCGTCCCGGCGCGCCGAGCGTTGCCTGAACGCCCGTTGCCTGCATGCGCCGGAGCAGTAGCGAGCCGGTCGACCGCTGCGCGGCCGACCGGTCAGAGGGGCGCCGCACGACTCACACGTCATGCTCCGGTCATCCCCGATTCCCGCGCACCCATCCCCGGGAGGGGATCCTCGCGTCCGTCATCGTGTCCCCTCGCGCGTCAGGGCACGGCGTCGGGGTCGATGCCGAGTACAACGGTGCCGGTCACCCCCTTGCCGAGGTCGCTGCCGACCTGCGTGAGGGTCAGCAGGGTGGATGACCCGCCGTTGCGGTAGATGCCGTCCCTGGCGTTGAGGGTGCGAGTGGCCGTGTTGTTCCGGTAGGGGTCCAGCGCGGCCACCCTCCTGTTGTACGTCTCCGGGAAGTAGAGCTGGCCGGTGTGGGAGACGTGGCCGCCCTGGTACCTGCCGCCGGTGACCGTGCCGCCGGCATGCGTCTTGACGTGGATGTGCAGGGCGCGGCCGACGTACCAGCCGGGGTAGACGGTGGTGAATTCGGCGACGCCGGCGGAGTCGGTCAGTTGCACGCCGCGCAGGAAGGTCGTGTCCGGCGTGGAGCCGCCGGCCACGTAGCCGGAATAGACGCCGAGAGCGTCGCAGTGCCATATGTCGACCGCCGTGCCGGGTAGTGCGGAGCACGTCGCGGTGTCGATCACCTTCACGCGGAGGGTGAGGGGAACGCCGGGCTCTCCCTCGGTGATGTCCTTGCGGACCGTCTCCAGGTCCAGGTAGTAAGGCCCCTCCGTCTGCTCGGGGGTGAGGACGCAGTCGGCGGCCGGCCGGATCGGGGACCGGGCGGTGTCGTTCCGGTCTGCGGCCGCCGTCGCCTGGGTGGCTGTGAGCGCCAGGGCGGCGGCTCCGAGGGTCGCACCGCCCAGGGCGGCCATGACGGTTCTGCGGGTTGCGCCGACCGAGCCGCCGGCCGACTCGGGGCCGCGTCCGCGTTCTGTGGAATGAGGGTGGGGGGTGTCAGTCATGCTGTGAGAATGGCGCCCGTGGCAGTCCGCGGCATCGATCGGACGACCGGTGAATCGGGCGCGTTACGAAACTCACCGTGCCGGCTCAGCCCGGCTGCCGGAACGCACACAGGCTCCGGTGCCGGCTCCGGGATTGGCGAGGCGACACCGGTCGGCTGTGCGTGCCGCCACCACGCCCTGCTCGCTGACGCCCGGTGAGGGATGCGTCCGGACACGCCGCTACCCCTGTCCGGGAACCGCCATCTCCCCGAGGAGCGACCAGTCGTTCTGCGGAACGGTGGCGTTCACGATGCGCGGCGTCTCGGCCAGATGGGGCGGCAGCGTCTGCTGCGCGGCCTTGAAGTGCGCGGACTGCACGTGCGCGGCCCCGGCCTCGTCGTCACGGAAAGCCTCGACCAGGACGTACTCCGTCGGTTCCGCCACGCTGCGCGACCAGTCGAACCACAGGCAGCCGGGCTCGGCGCGCGTGGCCCGGGTGAAGTCCGCGGTGATCTCGGGCCACTGGTCGGCGTGCTCGGGACGGACCCGGAACTTGGCGGTGATGAAGATCATGGGATTCCTTCGCTGATGTCTGCGCGTCCTGTTTCGAACAGGTGTTGGGCGCGGGCGGGGCAGGGCCGACGAGCCGATCCACGGCCAGGCGGGGCTTCGCTCGCTTTCCGGCCGCGATACCAGAACTCATGGCGACACGATCGTACGATCTCGGCTTGCCGTCACCGGCTCACGCCCCGCGGCACCGGACGCGTCGCGGCATCTCGCCGCACGGCCAGCGCCCCCCACTCGCGGCGCCGGGTGTCTCGGTCCGACGAGTCGCCCGGTGACCCGTTCTCGGTACCCGCCGCGCGCCCACGCCGCCGGTGGTCCGCCCGGCCGCCCCCTGGCTTCGGCAGCCGGCCACTTGGTCCGCAGCGTGAGGGCGAGACGTGCCCTGGCGCCGTAGACCCCGCTCCCGTCGCCGACGGCCTTCCCCGCAGCGATACGTACGCCACATGTGAGCCGGCGATTGAGTACTCGTTCGACACGTCCCGTTGACCTCGGTAACCGGTGACCGGCGCCGCAGATTCGTGAGTGAGGTTCGCACACGTCGAAGACAGGTCCGCAACACACCATCCGGCGTCTGCCCACCGCTGCCCGGCTCGGTTCGCCTTTTCCCCCGTCAAGTCAAGCACTGAGAACGGTCGCTTCATGGACTACTGCATTCCGTGCAACCGCACGCTCAACGGCGCCGTAACCTGCCCCGAGTGCGGGGCATACGACTCGGGCATGGCACAGCCGGGCGTGGGGAGAGACGGCGCTCCGACCGTCGGCGCGGCGATGCCCGAGGTCCGCTTCGACGAGGGGCCGGGCCGCTCCGAGCCCCCCCTTCCCGGGTCACCGACGTCCTCCCAGGACCTGACGGCAGACCGGTACGGCCGTCCGTCGCGGCTGAAGAAGTATGCGGTCCAGTCTCTTGCCGCAGCCGCCTTCACCATCCTCGGCGGCATGGCCACCGCATCGGTGCTTCTCCAGTCGACGACCCCACGAGCAGCTCCGACCCCGGATTCGTCCCCCGCGGAGTCCGAGGTCCGCGTCACCGGTTCACCGGCTACACCGGAGCGACCGTCCACGCACCCGGCGCGAAAAGGCGTACGGGGCCGGGACAGTGACGGGAACCGGCGTCCTCTGCCGACGCCACCTCGCAGCAAGCCGCCGGTCTCCCGGCCTTCCGCCACCACCAGTGCGCCGCCACCGGTGAAGGAGAAGCCGACCCCCCGACCGTCCGGTAGCCGCCGCCCCAGCCTGCCCTCGCGGACGGCGACCCCTCCCACGCGGCCCTCCACCAGTCCTTCCGGCAGCGTCAGCGCCTCCCCCACCAGCAGTGGCTCACCGAGCAGCACAAAGGGAACCGGTGACTGAGCGTCCGCCGTGCCCGCGGGTCTGGCCCGACCACCGATCCGGCCGAGGGCCGGCGGCCCGGCGAAGTCGCCGCCGAGGTTTCGCGCCGGCGCCTCCGCTGGGCGCGTCCGTCCGGCCGCACCGGTTCGAGCGGCCCCGGATCCCTGGATCCGCTACGAGCCCAGGGGGACGCGGGAACCCACGGTGAGTCCGGCGGCCGCGGAGGACGTCGCGTAGCCGGCCGCGCTGATGTCGGCTCGGCGCCGGGCCGCTGACGCAGTCCGTTCGGTGCGCCGGCTGGGCCGAGAAGGCGGAGGCCGGCGGAAACCTGGCCGGCGACAGGTCGACCAGCTCCGCGGAACCCGCTTGAGGGCCTTGGGCTGCGGCGGTGTGTGCCGTGTCACGCCCATTGCAGGGCGCCCAAGTTGTATGCATCACAGCGGAAATGTCCCTTTGGCGTCCATGCTCGACAGGGATCGCGCCCCCGAAGTCGAGTCCGTCGGCATGGGCGCGACGTTCCGGAGTCGCCTGAGCGGCCCTCGTCAAGTTCCCCCTTGTTCCCTCGGAAAGGTGCCCGTCATGTCCGCCTACCTCTGTCCTCCTGCCGTGATACACGGCGAGCACGCCGTGGAAACAAGCCAGATCGTGGCGGAGGTGCGCGAGCGCCACCCGGATGCGGCGTGGGCGCCGCGCATCGACGGCATCGCGGCCGCCACGGGCATCGAGACCCGAGGGTGGATGCTGCCGCTGGAGGCCGCCGTCGCGCCGGGCGACGGAAGCGTCCTGCGAGGTGCCGGCCCCGAGCCCCTTCAAAAGGCGCTGGCACGCGACGGGTTCGGCCGGCAGGACGTGGACCGCGTGATCGCCGCCCTCGAGGCGATACCCGCGCCGCAGACCGTCCAGGAGCGCACCGCGCCGGCCTGGGCGGCCGTGCAGTCCTACGGGGAGCGTGCGGCGCGCGGCGCGCTGCAGATCGCCGGGCTGGACGCCGCGGACATCGACTGCCTGATCACCAGTCACTCCACCACCCCGGCACTGCCGGGTCTGGACGTCGCCCTGGCCAACAGGCTGCCGCTCCGCAACGACGTGCTGCTGCTGCCGGCCACGCAGTGGGCCTGTGTCGCGGGGACCCGCTCCCTTGCCCTGGCGGCGGATCTCGTGGCCGCGGACCCCGACCGGGTGGTCCTGGTCGTGATCGCGGAGGCGCTGAGCACGACCTACCAGCCCGCGGACGACACCCTCGAGTCCCTGATCGTCCGGTTGCTGTTCGCGGACACCGCGGTCGCCGCGGTGGTCACGGGTCGCCCGCGGCCCGAGTCGGTGCTGCGGCTGGACGCCGCCTGGCACCACACCCTGCCCGGCACCCAGGACCTGCACCGCCTGATCACGCGGGCGGACGGCACCCACTTCGTGATGGACCGGCGCGGGCCGCGCGCCGTACAGGAGACGGTCACCGCCATGTGGGAGTGGCTGCGCGTCCGTTACCAGGACGACCCCGACTCCTGGCACCCCGATGTGCTGCTCGCGCACCCCGGCGGGACCCGGGTGCTGGAGTACATGGAGCAGACGATGCCCGACGCATGGCCGTCGGGACTGCTGGACTACAGCCGGGCCAGCTACACCAGCGGCAACCGCGGGGGCGCCGCGGTGTTCGACATCCTGAGGCGGGCGCACGACGCCGGGCAGAAGTCCGGTGACCGGGCCGTCCTGTACGCGGCGGCCCCGGGCCTCACCGCCACCGCACTGGAAGGGATGTGGCTGTAGCGGGAGCCCCCGCCGCCCCTACCAGCGAACAGGCCGCCGCGTCACCGGTCTGGCCACCGCAAGAGGCTGCGGGCGCCGTCCGTACGGTCAACGGCGTCGGCTGCCGCGCACGCCGCGTCACCTTGCAGCGCCCGCCCCGCACGGCCGTGCCGCGACCGCAGCCGTGTCACCTTGCCGCGCCGGCCCCGCACGGCCGTGCCGCGACGGCAGCCGCGTGTCACCTTGCCGCGCTCGCCCCGCGTCGGCTGTGCCGCGACGGCAGCCGCGTGTCACCTTGCCGCGCTCGCCCCGCGTCGGCCGTGCCGCGACGGCAGCCGCGTGTCACCTTGCCGCGCTCGCCCCGCGCCGGCCGTGCCGCGCCGGCAGCCGCGTGTCACCTTGCCGCATTCGTCCTGCGCCGGCCGTACCCCGCCCCGCAGTCGCGTCACCTTGCGACTTCCGCCCAGATCACCTTGCCGGTGTCCGTCCACCGCACCCCCCACCGGGTGGTGAGCCTGTGCACGATGCGCAGACCCCGGCCGCCGTCGTCGAGGAGGCCGCCCCGGCCCAGCCTCGGTCTGCCGTTGCCGGTGTCGCCGACCTCGCACAGCAGGCCGTGCCCGGACCTGATCAGCCGTACCGTGATGGGACCGGTCGCGAAGCGCACCGCGTTCGTGACCAGCTCGCTGACCAGTAGCAGCGCGTTGTCCCGGGTGCCGTCCCTGATGCGCCATTGCCGCAGCAGCGCGCAGACCTGGGAACGGGCACGTGCGGGGGCGTCGTCGCGGGCCGGGAGCCGCCAGGTCGCGGTGTCCCCCTTGCGGCAGCCGATCATCCGCGCGATCAACAGGGTCACGTCGTCGCGCTGGCGCACGGGTGCCAGTGCGGAGACGACGTGCCGCGCGGCCTGCTGCAGGGCGTCCCAGGGGTGCACGGCCGACACGGCGTCCGCCAGCCTGGCGACGCCCTCGTCGATCGACACGGCCGGATCCTCCACCAGGCCGTCGGTGTAGAGGGCGAGCAGGGAGCCCGGGGGCGCGCCGAACTCGTACACGTCGAACGGCTCCCGCAGCGCGAACTCGGCGCCCAGGCCGGGATGAGGGCGGACCGCGAGCGGGCCGGCGTGCCCGTCCGGGGAGACCAGGACCGGGGGCAGGTGACCGGCGCTGGACAGCGCCACCCGGTGGCCGACCGGGTCGTAGAGGGCGATGCAGCAGGTCGACCCGAGGGCGCTGTAGCCGGCCGCCAGCCCGGACTCCGCGTCGTCCAGCAGCGTCACGGTCTCGTCCAGGTGCTCCAGCACCTCGTCGGGCGCCAATCCCGCGGACAGCAGCGCGCGGGCCTCCATGCTCAGCTGGCCCATGGTCGCCGCGGCTCCCAGGCCGTGCCCCACGACGTCACCGACCACCAGCGCGGTACGGCCGTCCGGCAGCGGAAAACTGTTCACCCAGTCACCGCCGACGCCCGCGCTGTCGGGGGTGGCGGGCTGGTAGACGCTGGCGATCTCGACGGTGCGGCCGCCGGTCCTGGGCAGCAGCCGGCGCTGCAACGCCAGAACCTGTGTGTGCTCGCGCTGGTGCTGACGGGCCAGGTCCACGTGGTGAGCGGTCCTGGCCACCAGCTCCTGCAGGTCGAACAGCTCGCTGTCGCGGAAGGGGCAGTCCGCCCGCCGCCAGACCTCAGCCACGCCCAGTACGACCGGCGGCGGGCCGTCCAGGACCAGCGGTATGCACGCCACACCCGCCGCCCGGTCACCGGGCACCAGGGCACGCATCACCCGCGGGCTGCCGAGGACCCGCTCGACCGCGTCCCGGTCCGGTATCACGATGGCCTGCGGGGCGTCACCGCGGCGTACCGCCTGCGCAAGCAGGCGACTCGCGTCGCTGGGAAGATCGTCGCCCGGAGTCACGTAGCCGTCGGGCCACGCCCGGTCCGGCACCAGGGCCGCCCGCCGCAACCGGATGCGCCCCTGCGCCTGCCCGGTGACGCCCTCGCCCGTCCACACGGCGAAGTCGAGATCGACGGCGGCCACCTCTCCCCAAGCCAGCAGGGAGTCCGCCAGCGACTGCGCGGTCTCGCCGATGTCCAGCGAGGTGCCGATCGCGGTCTCGGCGGCGTACAGGTGCAGCCTCCTGGCCATGGCGATCAGGGAGACGGTCAAGCCGTCCTGAGGCGCCGCGGCCGGCAGGATGCTCATCGAGACCACCAGCTCCGACCCGTCGCCACGCCGCAGGCGCTGGATCCGGGCGACGTGCGCCTCACCGATCTCCAGGACCTGCCGCAACCGCCGCGTGACCGTCGGGACGTCCCCGGGGGGCATGAGATCGGCGAAAGGGCTCCCCGTCTCGGCGTGCAGACCCGCGAACACGGGGGCGTCCAGATTGCAGCGGGTGATCCTCAGCTCCCTGTCCAGGTTGACCACGCCGAGAATCTGATCCTGACGGTCGGCTGCCGGGGTGTCGGGTACGCGTCGGCGGGTGCCGCGGTCACCGGGCGCGTCGGCAGCAGGACCGTCCGCCGCCGCCGCTCCGCCGCGCGGGACGTAGCGCCCCAGGGCGCTGCTGACCAGGTCGAACGGCGAAGAAGGCGTGGGGGAGGGGGTGGAGTCCATGCGGCTCTCTCGGCAATCCCCGGCGCAGCGCCGGGGCCGTACTCGGACCCGTGCGACGGGGCCCCGAGATCCCTGACCGCACACCTCATTGAATAACAAAGGGGGTCGCTTCGCCCACATCGCCGGATCGCGCGATGTCCGCACGATCGGCTCCTCGTCCGGCTGGTACCTGCCTCGGGCCGGCGTCGTACGGGACGGAGGGGGCACAGCGACTGGCGTTCGCCGCGAGCGACCCGCACGCTGGATCAGGATGTGGAACGCCGCCCGGCACCGCGCGGCGATCGGTTCTTGGAGGAACGCGTGACTGCTTCGCCGCCCGACACCGACGCACCGCCGGCCCGGTACGACGACCTGCGTGCACTGGTGATCAACTGCACCTTGAAGCGCTCGCCCGAGACGAGCAACACCCAGGGGCTGATCGACCGCAGTACGGCCATCATGGGGGCACAGGGCGTGCAGGTGGACGTCGTACGGGCCGTGGACCACGACATCGCCACCGGTGTGTGGCCCGACATGAGGGAACACGGCTGGCAGAGCGACGCGTGGCCGGACCTGTACCAGCAGGTGATGGCGGCCGACATCCTCGTCCTGGCGGGCCCGATCTGGCTGGGCGACAACAGCTCGGTGATGAAGCGGGTGATCGAGCGCCTCTACGCCTGTTCCAGCCTGCTCAACGAAGCCGGTCAGTACGCGTACTACGGCCGCGTCGGGGGCTGCGTGATCACCGGCAACGAGGACGGCGTCAAGCACTGCGCCATGAACGTGCTCTACAGCCTCCAGCACCTGGGCTACACCATCCCTCCCCAGGCGGACGCGGGATGGATCGGCGAGGCGGGTCCGGGCCCCTCCTACCTCGACCCCGGCTCGGGCGGCCCGGAGAACGACTTCACCCGCCGCAACACCACCTTCATGACCTGGAACCTGCTACATCTGGCCCGGGCCCTGAAGGACCTGGGGGGCATTCCCGCCTACGGCAACCAGCGCACCGCGTGGGACGCAGGCTGCCGCCACGACCACGAGAACCCCGAGCACCGGTAGTCGCACGAGCGGCAGGCGCGACCGCCTGGGCGGCCGCCGGCTCACTCCGCCGTGCGAGCTGCGGTTGTCGTGTGTCGTGCGGCACGGGATGCTGGGGAAGCACGGAGGGAAGCGGTGTCATGGATCGTTTTCCGAATGCCGCCGACGTCGATTTCCACAGCCCCCTGGACCTGTCGAGGGCCGCGGCCGCGGTGCTGGACGCCGAGGGTCGCGTCCGCGGGTGGGGGGCCGCGGCCCAGGACCTTCTCGGTCATCGGCCCGAGGACGTGCTCGGCCGGTCGGCGAACCGACTGCTGGCCACGGCCCCCGCGCAGTGGCTGCGCACTCTCTGCAAGGCGCACAAGCCCCGCAGCGCGGTCCTGGATCTCCGCTGCCGGGACGGACGTACTCTGCGCGCGGCCGTGACGTTCAGCCCCCTCGCCCACGAGGGCGCCGCCGGCACCGTCGTGGTCGCGGCCTCTTTGGAGGCGCTGCGCGGGTGGGAGGCCCAGCTGGCGATGCTGCAGGGGCTGGCGACCGAGTCCTCGGTGGGCCTGACGATCTTCGACACCGACGCGCGCGTGGTGTGGGGCAACGTCTCCACGGATCTGGAACTCGGGGGGATCGCCCAGTACGTGGGCCGGCCGGCGGGGGACCTCTTCCCCGAAGGCGAGTTCCTCTCGCGCCACCACCCCCCGGACGAGGACCAGATCATCGAGCACGTGCTGTCGACGGGAGAGCCCATCACGGACATGCACTACCGCGGCCGCGCCCCCGCCGACCCGGTGCGCGAGCACGTCTGGTCCTGCTCGTACCACCGGCTGCTGGACGCCCGCGGCGAACCACTGGGGCTGTTCGAGGAGTCCCTGGACATCACCGAGCGCTACCGCGCCCAGGAACGCCTTTCGCTGCTGGTCCGGGCAGGAAAGCGGATCGGTGCCTCGCTGGACGTGCGTCGTACCGTCGCCGAGCTCGCCGACGTGGCGGTACCGCAGCTGGCCGACGAGGTGCTGGTGGACCTGCCGCCGGCCGTCATCGACGGAAGGCAGCCACCGGCGGGCTCGGCACCGGGGCACAACCTGCTGCGGATGCACGGCCGCACGCTGGAAGAGTTCCGGACCAGTCCGGTCCACTACCCGCCGTCGTCACCTCAGGCCCTGAGCCTGGCCACCAGCCGCCTCGTCGTCGACGCCTCCCCGTCCGAAGTGCCGGAGGACGGGAGATCGGCTGCCGCGCACTCCTGTCTGTTCGTCCCGCTGTTCACGCGTGACGCGGTGCTCGGCCTCGCCACGTTCCGGCGGAGCGGCAACCCCGACCCCTTCGGCCCCGAGGAGCAGACGCTCGCCGTCGAACTGGCCGAGCGCGCTGCCGTCGGCATCGACAACGCCCGCCGGTACACCGGCCAGCATGCGGCCGCCCTGGTCCTGCAGCGAAGCCTGCTGCCACAGCACCTGCCCGAGCAGAGCGCGGTCGAGGCGGCGTACCGCTATCTGCCCGCCGACAGCCGCGTGGGCGTGGGCGGCGACTGGTTCGACGTGATCCCGCTGTCCGGTGCCAGAGTGGGCCTGACCGTCGGCGACGTGGTGGGCCACGGCGTGCACGCGGCCGCGACGATGGGCCGGCTGCGCGCGACCGTACGGACCCTCGCCCTGCTGGACCTGGACCCGGCCGAGCTGCTCACCCGGCTGGACGACATGGTCGCGCAGGACGCGGAATCCCAGGCGGACGACGGAGTGCGCGACGAGGCGCTCGGGGTGACCTGCCTCTACGCGATCTACGACCCGGTCAGCGGCCGGTGCGGCTGGGCCAGCGCGGGCCATCCCCCGCCGATCGTCGCCGATGCGAGTGGCTCGGTGGCCGTGTCCGCGCTGGCACCGGGACCGCCCCTGGGACTCGGCGGCCTGCCCTACGAAAACGTCGAACTGAACCTCCCCGGCGGCAGTGTGGTCGGCTTCTTCACCGACGGCGTCGTGGAGGACCGGCGTACCGACATCGACAGCGGTATCGACCGCCTGGCCCAGACACTCTCCTGGCAACGGTGCCCACTCGAGGAGCTGTGCGACCGGGCGCTGTCGGCCATGCCGCTCGGACCGCAGGCTGACGATGCCACGCTGCTGCTCGTGCGCACCCGGCGGCTCGACGCCGACCGTGTGGTGGATCTGGAGCTGCCGCCCGACCCGGCCGTGGTGGCTCACGCCCGCGCACTCACCGAAGACCAACTGGCGACCTGGGGGCTGTCCGAACTGTCGTTCACCGCTGCACTGGTGGTGAGTGAACTGGTCACCAACGGCATCCGGTACGCCACTGGGCCGGTCATGCTCAGGCTGATCAGGGATCGCAGCCTGCTGTGCGAGATCTCCGACAACGCGCACACCGCCCCCCACCTGCGGCGAGCGCGCCGCGACGACGAGGGGGGCCGCGGCCTGTTCCTCGTCGCCCAGATGTCCCAGCGCTGGGGCGCCCGGTACACCTCCACCGGCAAGACGATCTGGGCCGAACTCCCGATCCCCGGGCCGTGTTCGACATGAGGGCACAGGGAGTGCCGTAACAGGGTGAGCAATCAGCGGGACCGGTGGCCGAGGAGTTCGACCAGGCCAACCGGCAGGAACGCGGGCCGGTGGGGCCGGCCGACCTGGTACGCCACGAAGCCCAGCGAGGAGGCCACCGTGACCTCTTCGGCCGTCTCCGCCTGGTAGACGACTCGGCAGCGGCCCGAGTCGGCCTTCGCGCGCTGCCAGAGGACCGGAGCCGGCTTACGCTCGGTCTCGGCGCGCGGCGTGAGGATCCGGTCCTCGAAATCCTCCCAGGCGAAGGGGACCGGACCCCGCCACGTCGCGTCGACCTCCTCCTTCAGCCTGGCGGCACGCTCCGCGTCGGTCGTGCCCCAGGAGGACGGGACATTGGTGATCAGGCCGACTTCGATGTGGTGTGCACGCAGGGCGCGCAGGTAGGAGGCCGCGCCACGCTGATAGTCGGTGCTGCCGTCGTCGGCGGTGTGCACAAGGGTTTCGCCCAGGTCGAAGTACACGACGGGACAGCCGCGTTCGCTGCTCGTGCGTGCGGCGGCGACCGTTCCGGTGTCTCCCCTCGCGTCCCCGGGGGCAGCCCCGCTCGCCGTGCCGCAGAGCACGGTCGGCACCAGGACCGCGCTCAGCACGAGGCTGGCACGGACCAAGCTCTTGGATGCGGACCTGTCCATGGCGTCGTCGCCTTTCTTGACGGGGACACAACACGATATCCGGCCTGTACGCCGGTGGTGGGGCGAACGCGTCAACCGCTGCATGGTGAATGCATCGGCCGCTGGATGCCGTCCGTGTGCGTGTGCGGGCACGACCGGCGCCATGAGGAGCCGCGATGGCTCCGGCGCGGAGCCGGGGGTCCCGGCGTTCGCTGCGGCATGGGGGCCGGCTCACCCGCACGGACCGGCCGGCGCGCCACCGGCTCAGGGCGGCGCATGCTGGTACGACGGGCCTGCGGGAAGGGCCGGACACGACGTGGAGGACGTCATGACCAGGACACGGAGGCCGCGCTCCCACGACGGAGCGGGGGCGAGACTGCTCGCGCGCTGTGCCGTGGCGGCGGTGCTCGGAGTCGTGGCCGTGCCGCTGTTCGCGCTCGGCGGTGGCGGACTGCTGGTTCTCGCCGCCGGATTTCTCGGGGTGATCGTCGGCAGCGCGGGAATCTGGTGGTTCCTGGCGCACCACGGCGCCGTCCGGCTGTTCGGCGCGCTGGTCGCGACGGCCGCGCCCGTCGGAGTGCTCGTGTTCTACGCGCAGGACGGCCTGTGGCAGTCCGCGCTGATCCTCGGTGTGTGCTGGGGCACGGCCCTGGTCTGTGCCCGTGCGGCGCTGCGCAGGTCCCGGCCCGAGCGGCCCATGCGGGCGGCGCCCGCCGCCCCGCCGCAGCGGCCGGTGCTCATCATGAACCCCAGGTCGGGCGGCGGGAAGGTGGGCCGCTTCGGCCTGGTGCAGCGGGCGGAGAAGCTCGGTGCGCGGGTGATCCTGCTCGACCCCTCGGTCCGGACCGACGTGGCCGTGCTGGCCCGGGAGGCTGTCGCCGGGGGCGCGGATCTGCTCGGCGTGGCGGGGGGTGACGGCACCCAGGCAGAGGTCGCGATGGTCGCCGCCGAGCACGGTCTGCCGTTCCTCGTGGTGAGCGCCGGGACCCGCAACCACTTCGCCATGGATCTCGGCCTGGACCGGGCCGACCCGGCCCGCTGCCTCGATGCCCTGACCGACGGCGAGGAGCTGAAGATCGATCTCGGCGAGGTGGCGGGCCGTACGTTCGTCAACACGGTGTCGTTCGGGGTCTACGCGGACGTCGTGCAGAGCCCGGAGTACCGCGACGACAAGGCCGGCACGGCGCTGGACCTCATGCCCGGGCTGCTGGTCGGGGAGGGCGTGCGGCGGCTTGGCGCCCGGGTGGACGGCACCGCGCTCTCCGACCAGCAGGCACTCCTCGTGAGCAACAATCCGTACGTCTCGCCCGACGAAGTCGGCGGCGGTGGTCGCCGGCCCCGGCTGGACGGCGGAGAGCTGGGGGTGCTGGGCATCCGGGTGGAGAGCGCGGCCCAAGCCGCGGACCTGGCTGTGCGGGGCGCGCAGTCCACCGGAATGACCGTCATGACCGCCCGGCGGGTCGAGGTGACCGCGGACACCGCCGAGATCCCCGTCGCGGTGGACGGCGAGGCGCTGCGCATGTCCACGCCGGTGGTCTGCACCGTGCGCCCCGGGGCGCTGCGGGTCCTGGTGCCGCGGGACCGTCCGGGCGTCGTCCCGACGCCGCGCGTGGACTGGCGGCGGCTCGTCGAACTCGCGCTCGGCCGCACCGAACGGAGCCCGGCGCCCGGCCGCACCGAAAGCGACCCGGCACTCGGCCGCGCCGAAAGCGACCCGGCACTCGGCCGCGCCGAAAGCGACCCGGCGCTCGGCCGCACCGAACGCAGCCCGGAAGGAGAGCACCGTGCCTGACCCGTGCAAGACCGGCCCCACCGAGTCGGTCCGCCGGACCACGGCCGCCGTCCTCGGCGACCTGCGCGCGGTCGACGGCGCCCTCTACGCGGCCGTGGCCGCGACCTCCACCCCCGCGCTGGACCGTGCGCTGCGGCGGCTGTCGCGAGCGGCCGACCATTCGAAGATCTCGTTGGCGGTGGCCGTGGCTCTCGCCCTCGTGCCGGGCCGCCCCCGCGGCGCGGCCCTCGCCGGGACCGGATCGGTGGCGCTCGCTTCGATGCTGGCGAATCTCGTGGGCAAGCGTGTGGTGCACCGCAGGCGTCCCGGCAGGGAGCAGGCGGTCGCCGCCCGGTACGTACCCATGCCCGAGTCGGCGTCGTTCCCGTCCGGCCACACCGCGTCCGCGACCGCGTTCGCCACCGCCGTGGGCGTCGTACTGCCTCCTGCGGCGATTCCGCTCGGAGCGCTGGCGGTCGCCGTCGGCTACTCGCGCGTGCACACGGGTGTGCACTACCCGGGCGACGTGCTGGCGGGCGCGGTCCTCGGTTTCGCGGCCGCGGCGGCGTCCCTCTCGGCCGGGCACGTTCCGCTGCGCCGCCTCACCGGTTGAGCCGCCGCTCCGCGCTCGGCGGCCCGCTCGACCGGACGGCTCCGGGTGCGTGTCGGTGACCGGGGCGGAGCGCTGCTCGACGACGCCGGCCGTCACTTTGTGTTAGCCTGACGTGTTTGCGCGCTCGTGGTGGCCGGTGATTCCGGCCCGCGGTGCCCCCTGTTCCGTCGGTTGCTCGTTCCTGCCGGGCCTTCCTCGGTACGTTCCTCTGCGGAAGGCTCTCCTTGAATCACCCCGACAGCCCCGGCACCTCGCACGACGACCTCGCCCAGCCGGTGACCGCCGGCCGAACGGCGCCCCCGGCGGCTTCCTTCGCCGCCCTGGGACTGCCGGCCGAGATGCTGGGCACGCTCACCGAACTCGGCCTGCGCGAGCCCTTCCCGATCCAGGCGGCCACCGTGCCCAGTGCCCTCGCGGGACGCGACGTACTGGGACGCGGGCGCACCGGATCGGGCAAGACGCTCGCCTTCGGCCTTCCGCTGCTCGCACGGACGGCCGGACGGCGCGCGGAGCCGAAGCAGCCCCTCGCGCTGGTCCTGGTGCCCACCCGGGAGCTGGCCCAACAGGTCACCGAGGCGCTTGCGCCGTTCGCCGACGCGCTCCGGCTGCGGATGGCCACCGTCGTCGGCGGCATGTCGATCGGCCGGCAGGTCTCCGCGATACGCCACGGTGCCGAGGTCGTCGTCGCCACCCCCGGCCGTCTGCAGGACCTCGTCGAGCGCAAGGACTGCCGCCTGGGAAAGGTGCGGATCACCGTCCTCGACGAGGCCGACCAGATGTGCGACCTGGGCTTCCTGCCGCAAGTCACCGAGGTGCTCGACCAGGTGCACCCCGACGGTCAGCGGATGCTGTTCTCGGCCACCCTGGACCGCGACGTCGACCAGCTGGTCCGCCGGTACCTCCATGACCCCGTCGTCCACTCGGTCGATCCGTCCGCGGGCGCGGTCACGACGATGAAGCATCACGTGCTCGTCGTCCACGGCCCCGACCGGTACGCCGTCACCACGGAGATCGCCGCCCGTGACGGCCGCGTGCTGCTGTTCCTGGACACCAAGCACGCCGTCGACCAGCTCACCCGGCATCTGCGGGCCAGCGGGGTGCACGCGGCGGCCCTGCACAGCGGCAAGTCCCAGCCGCAGCGCACCCGCACCCTCGCGCAGTTCAAGAACGGCCACGTCACCGTTCTGGTGGCGACCAACGTCGCGGCTCGCGGCCTGCACGTCGACGACCTCGATCTCGTGGTGAACGTCGACCCGCCCACCGACCCCAAGGACTACGTGCACCGCGCGGGCCGCACGGCCCGGGCGGGTGAGTCCGGCAGCGTCATCACATTGGTGCTGTCGGGCCAGCGCCGCGAGCTGAGCCGGCTCATGGCCGCGGCCGGCGTCGAGCCGACGGTCACCAAGGTGCGCTCGGGCGAGGCGGAGCTGACCCGGATCACCGGGGCCAAGGCTCCCTCCGGCAACCCGCTCGACGGCGGGCCGGCCGCACCTAGGACCAAGAACACCAACGCCCCCTTCCGTGGCCTGGGCACCAGCAAGGACGCCTCCCGCGGCACCGGTGGCACCGGCGGCAAGTCCCGAAAGGCCGGCGAGGCCCGCAGGCTCGCCGAAGCCCGGAAAGCGGCCCAGGTGCGTCGCGGCGGCTGAGAGCCGCTGCCCCGACAGCAGGCCGAACCGCCACGGGCTCGCCCGGCAACCCGTCGCAGCTGCCACCAGCGGGGGCGGCGCGGCCGGCGCACGGGCCTCGGCGTCCGCGAAAAGGCCAGGTCGGGAGGGTGATCGACCATGACGGTGGCGAGCTGCGGATTTGCCTCCAAGCTGGAGACGTAGGGCTCGGCCCGGGAGAGTCCACGCCTCTCCGCCGAGGCCGGGTCCTCCCGGCGGACCTCGTGGCCCGTGGCGCGGCGGAACGCGGCTCGGGTCCGGGCCGCGTACTCGGAAGGAAGGCTGACATCATGGTCTGGGCATCATGGACGACCCGTGGGGTCTTCACCGGCCGGGGCGGCGCACGCACGGACGAGGCAGGGATCGTCGTCGGCGACCTGACCGTGCACACCACCTGGGACGGCAGTGAGTGCGATGTGACGGTCCAGTACACCGACACCTCCGAGTGGTTCACCCTCACCGGCAGCCCGGTGTCCTGCCGTACCGAGCGACACAGCCGGGACCTGCACCAGGCGGTGGTGGAAGCGGTCAAGACGGGCGGTGGTGCCACCGTTCCCCGGTACGACGCCGCCACGGTCGAATAGCCGCCGCGGTCGCACAGCGGCGCCGGGGTCGCACAGCGGCGTCGCCGGGTGTCGCTCCCGGCCCCGGGCCACGGTCCCAGGAGCGGTGACCCGGACCTCCGGGACCGGAGCGGGGTCCGTATCCCCCCGCCCGGCAGCTGTCCGGAAACGCGCTCGGCCGTCCGGGGGGCCTGTTCAGCCCGGGACGGTCGCAGTACGATCGCCACCGTGGTCAGAGGGGATGATCCACCTTCGTCCGAAATCGTCGATCGTGCAGAGCGATTCCACCTGGAGGACCTGACACACGTCCGCGAACTGCTGTCCCTGCTCGACGGCACATGCCTGGATCCGGCTCGGCCGAAGTCGACGTTCGCAGCGGCGGAACAGTTCGCCGACAACAGCCTGCTGTTCACCTCCGGATCCGCCCCACGGGACGTCTGGGCCCGTTCCGGTCTGGGTGCGACGGTCGAGGCGACGGCGGTGGCGACGGACACTCCGCTGACACTCATCGACCTGTGCTCCATGACGGCGAACACGATCCTGGGGATCAACGACCCGTGGGTGAAGCTGAAACAGGCGTCGTTCCTCGTCTCGACCCAGCCGCATTACCTGACCGCCCGGATGGGGCACGACCTCACCTACCGGACAGCGCGACGGATCCTCGGCTGCTTCAACGGCAACGGCGGCCCTGACGACTACGTGGTCAACCTGCGCCAGTGCAACGGCTCCGACGCCGTCGAACTCGCGCTCCACGCCGCGTGGAAGTCGGCCGCCTCCGATCCCGGGCGCCGCAAGCTGGCGACGTTTCGCGGCTCGTACCACGGGGAGAGCCTGACCGCGAACTGGGTGAGCGAGCACCAGCCCGGTCGCCTGCTCGCCGACGCCCCCGACAACGTGGTCTTCTTCCCGACCCCGGAACTGGACGACGACGACCAGGAACTGAGCGCGAGCGCGCTGTCGACCCTCGACACCCTCGAACGGGACGGCGACTCCTACTTCGCTGCGATCATCGAGCCGATCCAGTGGCGCAACTCGGTACACACCGTGCCGACGGAGTTCCTTCGCCGGCTTCGGGAGGTCTGCACCCGGAAGTCGATCTGCCTCGTGTTCGACGAGATGCAGAACGCGTTCGGATACACCGGTTCCATCGGCTATGCGCGGACGTCCGGCGTCAGCCCCGACATCAGCGCCATCAGCAAGGCGCTGACCTCGGGCCACGGCTCGCTCGCCATCATCGTCGCGAGGCACAGGTACCGGCAGACGGAGACTCCGTTCGGGGCCAAGTCCAACTCCGGCAACATGCTGGCGCTCGTGGCCGCGGACGCCGTGCTGGACCGGCTCCTGGGCCTGGAACAGCCGGAGCAGGAGATGCTGCCCGCCTGGCTCCCGCCCGGGCTCGCGGCCGAGCTGCGGGAGGGCCTGCTGGCATCCGCGTACCCGCATGCCGTCGCTCTCGTCGACGAGCTGCTCGCCGAGCTGCGCAGTCGCTTCCCGACTCTCATCGGTCCGCCCCGCGGCGTGGGCCTCGTACGAGGTCTGGTCCTGCTGGAGGCGGACGGCCGGCCGTCCACGCGTCTTGCCGTGGCAGCGGCCAAAATCTGCCTGGCGCACGGGGTCTACGTTCGTCAGGCCGACACCGCCGTGCTCCTCAAACCGTGCCTCGTGCTGACCCGTGCGGAGACCGAGGCCGCTCTGAACGCACTGACGAAGACCTTCGACGACGTCCTGCGGCTCCGCGATGAGCGCTGACGCCGAACGACGGCCCGGCAACCCCGCTCCGTCGACCGGCGCTCCGCGACACCCGGCGCGGGCGTCGACGGTGCCCGGCGCTCCGGCACACCCGGCGCAGACGCCGACGGTGAACTGCCTGGACCAGGTTCGCATCTGGATCAGTGCCGACGGCCTCCCGGCGAAGCACCGCGCCCGGCTCGCTCGCTTACGTGCGATGAACGACGGCGGGCGGATCCTGCTCGTCGTCGCCGGATCCGTCCTCCTGCCGGATGCCGCACGGGACCTGTTCGAGTTCGCGGGCCGGCTCGGCGTCGAGGTGCGCGACGTGAGCACGATCCCGGCCGCCGACGCGGACGAGCGCGTCATTCTCGACCACATCCACGCCGAGATCGACGCACACTTCTTCGGGCCCGAGGACGCCAAGGGCAACCTCTCCGTGGTGTCGGACTACGCTCGGCTGCTCAGCTTCGTGATCGAGCGGGGCATGTGCACCGACATGGACGTCGAGTTCACGCACTCACTCGGCCCGGCCGCGGCGAGTACGCCCTGCCCGCTGGGCATCCTCGCGCGCTTCAAGGACAACGGCTGCCTCAGCAACGACGTGACCGCCGGCTTCGCCGGGTCGGAACCGTTCCGGAGGGCCAGACGCCGGGTCGCCGCCCTGGTGACCACCTACCGCGAGGCCGCCTGCAGATTCCTCGCCGCCGCTCACGGGGTGGCCGTCGGCCCCGGCGAGGTCGGCGCTCATCCCCGGTTCTTCGAACTGCGCAACCTGCGGCACGATCCGTCGCTGACGGGAACGGCACGGTTCAGCCTCGCCGGGGGGCCCGACAACCTCGCGATCGCGGTGCACGAGGCAGGGCTGGTCTGCGGGTACGAGCGCGGAGTCCAGCGTGGCGTCGAGGCGGGCGAACTCACCTCCGGCCATGTACCGCACACGCTGGTGGCCGGCACGCGCCCCACCGGCCTCACCTACGAGCCGTTCGAGTTCGGGGCGCCGCCGTCCGCCCGTGCGGAGGCGGAACAACGAGCGCAGCTGTGGCCCGACTCCTTGCCGGAGGTCATCTGCCACTGGGACCACAGCTGGATCGCCGGCCTGCACGACTGGCAACCGCCGACCTACCGCGAACGGTTGCTGCTCGCCACGCTGGACGGCGACGCGTGGCGGCGTGGCGAGGCCGCGTCGATCGCCCGCAGCCGTCCGCTGCCCCGCTGCCTGGTCGACCCGCGGGGCGCCACCGCTCCCGGGCGCACGGCGTCCAAGGGCCGTTCGGTGCTGTCCGCTCTGACGCACGACCAGTCGCCCGCACGCCGGGAGACGAGCGGCCTTCCCACGGGTGAGTCGGCGGGGTCGCGGTGCGAGGAGTCCGGGCAGGACCCTTTCCGGGACAACGGGATCGCCGCGGTCGACGGCCTCGTCGACGAACCCACTCTCCTCGGACTGCGTGACCGGTTCGAAGCCGAGATCGGCAGGAAGGGCGGGACGACCTCTCTGCGACAGCTGTCGTTCAACCTGGCGGTCGACGAGTGCGCGCGCCGCACCGTCGAGATGATCAAGGACTTCGCCCACCTCCCGGAACTGACGGAGATCCTGGACCGGTACTTCGACGGCCCGTCACGCTTCGTCTCGGCGCGCGGATACCGGCAAGGTCCGTGCAAGCCGCTCAGGTACCGCGCCTGGGACTACCACCAGGACATGAAGACCCAGGGGCCGTTCGAAGAGCTGAAGGTCATGGTCCTGCTGACGGACGTGACGCCCGACGGCCAGGCCATGCGGTACGTCTGCGGAAGCCAGCAGGTCCCCTGGAAGTTCCGGACACAGCGCGAGACGAAGTTCACTCTCGACGAGGCTCTCCGGTTCGGGAACGGCGGTCTGTTCCTCGGCCACGGAACGGCCGGGACCTGCGTCGTGTTCGACACGAACGGCATCCACTCGGGCCATCGCAACCTCTCGGAGACCCGTGACGTGTTCACCCTCAACTTCACGCGGGAGTCCCCCGGTTCCTTCTACATGTTCTCCGACCCGGTCCTGGTGGGGCCGGCCTCCGGCGGCGTCGCCGCCGGGCGTCGTGGCCGCCCCCTCTCCTGGCGTACTTCGGTCGAGGACGAGGAGGGCCTGGCCGCGATGCGCGCGGAGTACGCGTCGACTCCGGACCTGGCCGCCACGAAGCCCCGGTGGACGGGCGATGCGCTCGACCTGGTCGACGTCATGGCGGCAGATCTCAACGCAGACCTCGACCTGCGCCTGTCCGCGCGGTTCGAGGACGACCGCGGTCGCGACATCGCCCTGGTGAGGATCCGCGATGCGGCCCTGGACGACGTGCAGTACGGCGAAGTCATGTCACGGCTTCACGTGACGGACGTGATCGGGACGTGCCTCTGGGGCGGCGGGGATCCGCTGATCCGTGCCGGTGAGATCGCCGGGCACGCGCGCGGTGCCCTCTCCTCCCACGTACCGGGAGAGACCGCGTCGAACTGCTCCGCCCTGCTCGGCGACCTCCGCGACGCACTCGCCCGCTGCGACGGGGTTCAGCGGCTCCGCACCACGGCCGCCTACCTGTACTTCGCGTGCGCGTGGGCTCATCGGCTGCTCGTGGCCTCCGGGGGCGCAGGCCTGGACGAGGGATGCCGGCAGCTCCTCGACCTGTTCGCGCACATGGTGGCCGAGGACAGCGGCATGGAGACAAAGGAGGTGACCCGGCGAGATGCCTGACGCGCACACGGGGCAGGACTTGACGACGCCCGACGACACGCCGTTCCACCTTTCGAGCATCGAGTCGATCCGTAAGGTCGCCGCGGCGCTCGAAGGCAGTTGCCTGGACCCCGGAGGGCGGCCGGCCGACCGCACACCTCAGGAGCACCTGGCCGGCAACGCCACGCTCTTCACCGCGGGCGGCTCGGTCGCGCGGGAGTTCTGGGCGGACACGGCGCTCGGCTCCCGGATCCAGGGCTCGCTGGCCCGGACCGCGGCACCCGTCGAGATGGTCGATCTGTGCTCGATGACCTGCAACACGGTACTGGGCATCAACGATCCGTGGGTGAAACTCAGGCAGGCCGCCTTCCTGCTCTCCGAGCAGCCCCACTACCTCCCGGCGCGGATCGGCAGCGACCTGTTCCACCGCGTCGCCCATCGCATCCTGAACCGGCTGAGCCGCTTCAAAGCCCCCGACGACTTCGTCATCAACCTGCGCCAGTGCAACGGCTCGGACGCGGTGGAGCTGGCCCTCCATGCCGCGTGGCGCGCGGCCCGCGGCGCACCGCGCCGGCGCAGACTCGCCGCATTCCAGGGCTCGTACCACGGTGAGAGCGTCCTGGCCAGCCTCGTCTGCGAGGACGATCCCGCGTACGGCGCCGGACGCGCACTGGTGGACCGCGTCGACAACGTGGTGCACTTCCCCTCGCCCAGGTGCGCGGACGGCGGCGGCCTGAGTGCCGAGTCGCTCGCCACGCTCGATGCCCTGGAGCATGCCGGTGACGAGTACTTCGCCGTGCTCATCGAGCCGATCCAGTGGCGCAACTCGGTGCACGCCGTACCGCCGGAGTTTCTTCGCCGGCTTCGGGAGGTGTGTACGCGCAAGTCGATCTGCCTGGTCTTCGACGAGGTGCAGAACGCGTTCGGCTACACGGGGACCGTCTTCTTCGCGGAGAGCAGCGACGTCTGTCCGGACATCGTGGCCACGGGCAAGGCGTTGACCTCGGGCCACGGCGCGCTGGCCATCGTCGTCGCCCGACGGGAGTTCGCCGAGGTGGAGGCGCCGTTCGGCAGCAAGACCAACTCGGGGGACATGCTGTCGTTCGTCGCCGTCGACGCGGTGATGGACCGGCTCACGGGCATGCTTCCGGAGGAGTTCGCGGCCCTGCCCGGCTGGCTGCCGCCCGGTCTGGCCGCGGACCTGCGCGCCGGCCTCCTGGCGACCGCCTACCCGCGTGTGACCGGGATGCTGGAGGACTTCCTGGCCGATCTGCAGCACCGGTTCCCCTCGCTGGTGGGGCCCGCGAGCGGCCTCGGCCTGATGCGCGGTGTCGCCATGCTCGGCCCGGACGGCCGGCCGTCCGGGCACGTGGCCGGCAAGGTCGCGGACCTCGGCCTGAGACACGGTGTCTACGTCCGCCGAGCAGGCCACTCCGTGTACGTCAAACCCAGCCTGTCGACGACCGGGGCGGACTTCGAGCTGGCCGGGGACCGGCTGGCGGCCACCTTCCACGAGCTTTTGCACCCTGTCGCCCGGGAGGAGCCGAAATGAGTGGTGCCGCGGAGGACGCGATGCCTGCGCCGGGTGCCGTACCCGACCTCGAACCACTGGTGACCGCGCTCCGCGGAACCGTGCTCGACCCCACGCGGCCGCAGTACCGGCGATCGGACGGAGGTGCGTACGACCTCGAAGCGGCGATGTTCATGCGCGGATCCGCACCGCGGCACCTCAGCGCCGTCTCCGGTCGTGGAGCCACCCTCCGGCTGTCCGACGGGTCCGAGCTCATCGATCTGTGCTCGATGACGGAGAACACCGTGCTGGGTCTCAACGACCCATGGGTGCAGCTCCGTCAGATCGCGCACGTGCTGTCGGAACGACCGCACTACGTGACCGTCCGCTTCGGGAACGATCTCTACTACCGGGTCGCGAACAGACTGTCGAGGTACTTCGACAAGACCGGCGGAGGCAGGGACCACGTCCTGAACATGCGCGAGTGCACCGGCTCGGGGGCGGTCGAGCTGGCGCTCCACGCTGCCTGGACGGCGGCGCGCACGTCCCCCGGGCGCCGCAGACTGGCCTCCTTCGTGGGCGCGTTCCACGGCTCGAACCTCGGCGGTGTCCTGGTGAGCGACCACCAGCCCGAACGCGGCTCCGGCCGCGTCCTCCTGGACCGGGCCGACAACGTCGAGCAGTTCCCGATCCCCGCGACCGGCCCGGACGGACGGCTGGACGCGGCCACCCTGGACGCACTCGCCACCCTGGAACGTGACGGTGCGCAGTACTTCGCCGTCATCCTCGAACCGATTCCGTGGCGCAACGCGGTCCACGTGGTCCCGGCCGAGTTCCTCCGGAGGCTTCGCGAGATCTGCACCGCGAAATCGATCTGCCTGATCTTCGACGAGGTGCAGAACGGGTTCGGGTTCACCGGTGCCATCCGGTACGGCGAGGTGTCGGGCGTCCATCCCGACATCTCGGTGCTCGGCAAGGGGCTGACCTCCGGACACGGAGCGCTCTCCCTCATCGTCGCGGACCGGGCGTTCGGCACCGTCGAGTCCCCGTTCGGGTTCAAGTCCAATTCGGCGAACATGCTGTCGCTCGTGGCGGTCGATGCGGTGCTCGACCGGCTGCTCGGGGTGACGGGCCCCGATGCCGAGGTGCTTCCCCACTGGCTCCCCGCCGGCATGGAGCGGGACCTCCGGGAGGGCCTTCTCTCCACCACCTATCCCCGTACGGTCAAGATGATCGACGAGATGCTCACCGAGCTGCGCCGCCGCTTCCCGGCGACGGCCGGCCGGGCGACGGGGGCCGGGCTGATGCGTGGGCTGGTGATGCTCGGCGGTGACGGGCGTCCGTCCTCGGCGCTCGCGGGCGAGGTGGCGAGGGGGTGCATGGACCACGGTGTCCACGTCAGGCAGGCCGGCACGGCCCTCTTCGTCAAGCCCTGCCTGGTCATCACCCAGCGGGAGGTCGATCAGGCGCTGGCGGGAATGACCAGGGCGATCGAGGCGGTGGCCGGCATGCGGGCCGGGTGAGGCCGGCCGGCGTCCGCTGTCCGGCCCCGTGCCCGCCCGGCCCCGACGACCGGTGCCCACGGTCGTCCGGCGCCCACGGTCGTCCGGTGGCTCCGGTCGTCGGGCGGCTACGGCCGTCAGGTGCCTACCGTCTTCCGGCGTCCAGCCGGGCGGCGATGTGGTGGTGCAGCTCTCGTGCCACCTCCAGGGGCCCGGGCCGGCAGTCGAGCACGAGGGCGTCCGGGCCGAGGGCCGGCTCCCGGCCGAAGTACTCGATGTGGGCGGCCACGTCACGCTCGGCATCGGCGAGCGAGACCGGCCGATCCGTCCTGCCGGGGTCGGACGTGCGTCGGGCGAGGAGCACGTCGGCGGGCGCGACGAGCAGCACGTGCAGATCGAACCGCGCCAGCACCTCCGGGCGTTGTACCCGCGGATCGGCTTCCCGCAGGTCGAGGTAGTGGAGATCGACGACGACGACGCCATCCCGGTTCGCCAGCAGCCGCGACTCCAGTCGGGCGCCTGCCCCGGCCCGGACCCGGGCCCGGTCCGCGGCGGGCAGTGACCGGAAGTCGGCGGGGAACCGGTCGCCGACGGAGATCGTCTCGTAGTCGGGGTGCCGGTCCGCCAGCAGGCGCAGGGCCGTCGACTTGCCGATGCCCTGCGGCCCGCCGATCGCGACGCTCAGCCGCGGCAACAGCTCGGCCCGTCCGGGCTCACGCGGACCTCGCCGCTTCCCCGCGGTCCTGCGCCACCTGGGCCAGGGTGCGGGCAAGCCCGTCGAGCGCCCGGTCCGCCTCGGCCGGCCCGAGCACGAGGCTGGGCTTGACGAAGAGGGCGGTGCCCGCTTGGCGCACGTAGACACCGTTCGCGAGGCAGCGCCCGGCCACCGCTGATGCGACCGCCTCGGACGGCCTGCCGAGTTCGTCCAGCATCACCAGCCCGCGCACCAGCCCCATCCCGGTCGACGCACCCACGACTCCGGGGAATCTGCGGCGCAGTTCGAGGAAGAGCGAATCGATCAGAGCCACGGCGCGGCCGTAGGCGGCGTCGAGCAGGCCCGTGCGGAGTTCCGCGGTCAGCTCGTCCGGCAACCACTCGGGGAGGGCGTCCACCTCCTCGGGGTCCATTCCCAGAAGCCGGTCCAGCACCGCGTCGATCGCGACGAGGGACATCATGTCCGCGGCATTGGACTTCCCCGCGAACGGCCCGTCGACCGAACTGAAATCCCTTTTGGCCACCATGATGGCGAGGGATCCGTGGCCGGAGGTCAGTCCCTTGCTCATCGCGGCGATGTCCGGGCACACCCCGCTGTTCTCCGCGAAGCTGATGGCCCCCGTGTATCCGAAACCGTTGTGGATCTCGTCGAAGATCAGGCAGATGGACTTGCGCGTACAGACGTCGCGCAACCGCCGGAGGAATTCGAGCGGGACGGCGTGCACCGAATTCCGCCACTGGATCGGTTCGATGATCACGGCGAAGTACTCCTCGCCGTCATGCTCCAGGGTATCGAGCGTGGCCAGCGACTCGGCACTCAGGGATCCGTCTTCCTCATCTGTCGGAGAGGGGAAGAAGGCCACGTTGTCCGCTCTTTCGACGAGCAGCCGGCCGGAACCGTGCTGAGGTCGGTGCTCGCTGATGAGGCTCGCCGTCAGGCTCTCGCCGTGGTAGGAGCCCCGGAACGTCCCCAGCCTGCGTCGACCCGGCGATTCACGCGCCGCGTTCCAGGCCGCGTGCAGGGCCAGTTCGACCGCGTCCGACCCGTTGCACTGCCGCATGTTGATGACGTAGTCGCCGGGTTCGGCCAGCTTGTCGAAGCACTTCAGAATCCGGCGGGCGACTCGGTAGTACATGTCGCAGCCCAGACGGATCGTGACGTGGTGCGGGCTTCGGGACAACGCGTAGGACAGCTGCTTGAGCTTCACCCACGGATCGTTGATCCCGAGAACCGTGAGGATGGTGCAGAGATCGATCAGCTCCTGCCCGTCACCCGTGTTCACGAGGACGGTGTCGAGCGTGGCCCCCAGCCCACCGGTGACCCACACGTCTCGTGGCCAGGACCCGCCCTCGGTGAACAGTTCGGGGTTCTTCGCGATCAGTTCCCGGGGCTTTCCTTCGGAACTCGGCAGATGAGGGTCAAGACAAGAGCCGGCGAGTGCCTCGGCGAACCTGCGGATCGGATTCAACGTCTCGAGATGGAACAACGAACTCTCGTTGACGGGCATGTGACGGTTCTAGCACACCCCTCGAGGACCGGCGAGAGGACCGGACACGTCCGGCGCGTGCCGCGGGGCGCAGCCGCGCGGCTGGGTCAAGTCCCGGGACGCAGCGGTGGTGTTGGGGCCTTCGCCGTGCTCCAGTGCGCGGTGATCTCCTCGTTCGTGGGGGACGCGGGGAGCGGCCGGGCGCCGGGCGGGCGCAGGCCGTCGAGGAAGATGCGCACGTGCCGGCCGGCGAGGGCGGTGGCCTGCCCGGCGGGGAGATGGGGCATCGGCCGGCAGGCCAGGACTGCGGTGGTGATCAGGTCCACCGCGGTCACGTCGGGGCGCACGGTGCCCTGGGACCGGGCCGCCGCCAGCAGCTCCTCCAGCAGCTCCGCGATGTGCCGTTGGAGCGCCAGGGCCTCGGGGTCGTCGGTGACGGGGCCGCCGATCAGGGGCAGGACGAGCATCTCCCGTTCCTCGACCAGACGGAGCAGCAGTTCCTCGACGGCGGACAGCGCGTCCGCGGGCGCGGCCCGCAGCGCGCTCTCGGCCGTACGCAGCACCACGGCGAAGCCGTCGACGACGACCTGGCGGATCAGCGCGTCGCGATCGGGGAAGCGCCGGTAGAGCGTGGCGATGTTGACCCCTGCGCGGCGGGCGATCTCGTCCAGCGGGGCGGCGGTTCCCAGCTCCCGGAAGGCGGTACGCGCGGCGGCCAGGATCTGGGCGCGGTTGCGGGCGGCGTCCGCCCGCAACCGCGGGCCGCCGCTGCCTCGGGATGTGCTGGGGGGCACCGTGATCCGTCTCCCTCGTCGTACCGGTGGTGGCCGCGTCGAGATTACGCCAGCGCCGGCCCGGGTGCGTGAGTAAGTGAAGGATTTACTTCACTTACTGCTACGGTGGAGAGGCCGGACCGGACCTCGCGGCACGAGGGCGTCGATGAACGGGGCGTTCCCGCCGTGCCGTGGGGCTCGTCCGGCATCCGGGGGGCATCGGAGCCGCCGTCCGGATCTCCCATGGGTGCGTGCGAAGAGAAGGGGTGCCAACCGTGCAGAAGGCACGTTTCGAGGGCAAGGCGGCTGTGATCACCGGGGGCAGCCGGGGCATCGGTGCCGCGGTCGCGAGACGACTGGCCGGCGAGGGGGCCGCCGTCGCCATCGGCTACCGCGGCAACAGGGAGGCGGCGCACGCGCTCGTCGCGGAACTGGCCGGCGACGGCGGGCGTGCCGTCGCCGTACAGGCGGACGTCGCCGACCCGGAGCAGACCCGAGTGCTCATCGACCGGGCGGTGGAAGAGTTCGGCCGGCTGGACGTGCTCGCGTCCTGCGCCGGCATCGAGCACTTCGGCGCCCTGGAGGAGATCACCCCGGCGGACTTCGACCGTCTCTTCGCGGTCAACACGCGTGGTCAGCTCTTCGCCGTCCAGCACGCCGCCGCCCACATGAAGGAGGGTGGCCGGATCGTGCTGACCTCCTCGGTCAGCGCGTCCCGGGCCGTCTTCGGACACACCCTGTACGCCTCCAGCAAGGCGGCGGTGGAGTCGATGGTGCTGAACCTGTCCGCCGAGCTGGGGCAGCGTGGGATCACCGTCAACGCCATCGCGCCGGGCGGCACCGCGACCGACATGGCCGCCGAGCACGGGACCGCCTACCAGCATCCCGGCCTGGTCGGCAAGATGTCCATGGACGAATGGGCCGGCGTCCAGATCGCGCTGAAGCGGCTGGCCCACCCGTCCGAGGTGGCCGCCGGATACGCCTTCCTCGCCTCGGACGACGCCGCCTACATGACCGGCCGCACGCTGCGGATCGACGGCGGGATGTTCTAGCGACGGCGGGACCTGCCAGCTGTGACGGTGCGGTGCCCGGGACCGGGCGGGACGCGGGCCGGCGGGAGAGGCGCGCCGGACCGGCCCGCACCTCCAGGTCGCCGCCCCTGCGGAGGTGCCGTCCCGCGAGCGGCTGACGTCCTCCGAGGGGCGCCGTAACGCGAGCGGCTGACGTGCGGCGAGCGGCTGACGTCCGCGAGAGGGGGGTGCCGTAACGCGAGCGGCTGACGTGCGGCGAGCGGCTGACGTCCGCGAGGGGGTGCCGTAACGCGAGCGGCTGACGTCCCCCGAGGAGGTGTTCCGGCGCATCCATCCGGAGCTGGTCACCGGGCGTGAGCGGGTGGCGGGGCGGACGCTGGACGGGGTGGACCTCGCACCGTGACGGCGGCCTCGGCAGGGCGGCCCGGGCCGGGAACGTGCCCGACCGGCCCTACCGGGTACCCGCTGTCCGCCGGACGGTGGGGTGCCGTGCCCGCCGGCACCCGCCGCGCCCGACCGACCGCCCGAGCTGGAAGGACCCCGATGTCCCTCAGCCCCCAGCAGGTGCCCTGCGAACTCACGGACGAGGAACTCGCCACCCTGGATGCCCACTGGCGCGCCGCGAACTACCTCTCCGTGGGCCAGATCTACCTCATGGCCAATCCCTTGCTGACCGAGCCGCTACGGCCCGAGCACGTCAAGCCACGGCTGCTCGGTCACTGGGGCACCTCGCCCGGCCTCAATCTCGTCCACACCCATCTGAACCGCGTCATCAAGGCCCGCGGACTGGACGCCGTGTGCATCTGGGGCCCCGGCCACGGCGGCCCGGCGGTGCTGGCGAACTCCTGGCTGGAGGGGTCCTACACCGAGACCTATCCGGACGTCACCCGGGACGCGGCCGGCATGGCACGGCTCTTCAAGCAGTTCTCCTTCCCCGGCGGTGTGCCCAGCCATGTCGCCCCCGAGACCCCGGGCTCCATCCACGAGGGCGGCGAACTCGGCTACTCGCTGTCCCACGCCTACGGCGCCGCCCTCGACAACCCGGGCCTCCTGGTCGCCTGCGTGATCGGCGACGGCGAGGCGGAGACCGGCCCGCTGGCCGCCTCCTGGCATTCGAACAAGTTCCTCGATCCGGTCCACGACGGCGCCGTGCTGCCGATCCTGCACCTGAACGGCTACAAGATCGCCAATCCGACGGTCCTGGCCCGCCTGTCCGGGACGGAACTCGACGACCTCTTGAAGGGCTACGGACACGAGCCGATCCACGTCACCGGCCACGAGCCGGCCGCAGTCCACCGCGCGCTGGCGGAGGCGATGGACACCGCCCTCGACCGTATCGCCGCCGCCCAGCGCGCCGCCCGCGAGGACGGCGCCACCGACCGGCCCCGCTGGCCGGTGATCGTCCTGCGCACCCCCAAGGGCTGGACCGGTCCCGCCGAGGTCGACGGACTGCCGGTGGAGGGCACCTGGCGCTCCCACCAGGTGCCGCTCGCCGCCGTACGTGACAATGCGGAACATCTGCGCGAGCTGGAACGGTGGATGCGCTCCTACCGGCCCGATGAACTCTTCGACGAGGACGGCGCCCCGCGCGCGGGCGTGCTGGCCTGTGTGCCGCAGGGGGAACACCGGCTCGGCGCCACCCCGCACGCCAACGGCGGCCTGCTTCTGCGCGAGCTGCCCCTGCCTCCGCTGGACCGTTACGCCGTCGCCGTCGACAAGCCCGGTGCCGCCCTGCACGAGCCGACCCGCGTCCTCGGTGACATGCTCCGCGACGTCATGGCGGCCACCACCGACCGGCGCGACTTCCGCCTCGTCGGCCCCGACGAGACCGCCTCCAACCGGCTCCAGGCCGTCTACGAGGCCAGCGGCAAGGCCTGGCAGGCCGCCACCCTGCCCGTGGACGAGGATCTCGACCGGCACGGCCGCGTGATGGAGATCCTCTCCGAACACACCTGCCAGGGCTGGCTGGAGGGCTACCTCCTCACCGGCCGGCACGGGCTGTTCTCCTGCTACGAGGCGTTCGTCCACATCGTCGACTCGATGGTCAACCAGCACATCAAGTGGCTGCGCACCACTCGCCGCCTGCCCTGGCGCGCCCCCATCGCGTCCCTCAACTACCTGCTCACCTCGCACGTGTGGCGGCAGGACCACAACGGCTTCTCCCACCAGGATCCCGGGTTCGTCGACCATGTGCTGAACAAGAGCCCGGAAGCGGTGCGCGTCTACTTCCCGCCGGACGCCAACACCCTGCTGTCGGTGGCCGACCACGTGCTGCGCAGCCGCGACTACGTCAACGTCGTCGTGGCCGGCAAACAACCGTGCTTCGACTGGCTGTCGATGGAGGAGGCCAGGGTCCACTGCGCCCGTGGCGCCGGCATCTGGGAGTGGGCCGGCACCGAGGACGGCACGCGGGAACCGGACGTGGTGCTGGCCTGCGCGGGCGACGTGCCGACCCAGGAGGTACTGGCCGCCGCCCAGTTGCTGCGCCGCCGGCTGCCGGAGCTGGCCGTGCGGGTGGTGAACGTCGTGGACATCGCCCGCCTCATGCCGAGTGAGGAACACCCGCACGGGATGACCGACTTCGAGTTCGACGGGCTGTTCACCGCCGACAAGCCGGTGATCTTCGCGTACCACGGCTATCCGTGGCTGATCCACCGCCTGGCCTACAGGCGCACCGGTCATCGCGACCTCCACGTGCGCGGCTACAAGGAGATCGGCACCACCACCACACCGTTCGACATGGTCGTCCGCAACGACCTGGACCGCTACCGCCTGGTCATGGACGTCATCGACCGCGTACCCGGCCTGGCGGTGCGGGCGGCGACCGTGCGCCAGCGCATGGAGGACACCCGGCAGCGCCACCATGACCAGATCCGCGAACACGGCACGGATCTCCCCGAAGTGGCCGACTGGACCTGGGACGGCTGAACGGGCCGGCGGGTCGGCGGCCCTGTGGCACTGGACCCGGGGTGGCCGGCCGCTCGGGCCGACGCGTCACCGGCCCTGTGTCAGCGGCCTTGTGTCAGCGGCCTTGTGTCAGCGGACGCAGGACCGCGGCGCTCGCCCGCAGGAGTGCGGACACGGGCTGTCCGATCCACCGGGAGAAGTCGCTGGGCAAGGCCGGGTCCACTTCGATGACCACCTTGACGTAGCGGGTGTCCAGCGGAGTGACCTTGGTGGGGGTGGGCGTCGTGGTGTCCGGGCGGCGCTGGAGCGCGGCCCGGTAGGTGTCCTTGCGCTGGTTCACACCGTGTCCTGACGTTTGATGAGTTCCTCCGCGAGGTCCATGTAGGCCGTCCCCCTCACCTCGACGGGGCTGCCGAACGACTGGGCGTACAGATCGAGCCGCGGAATGTGTGTGGACAACACGTCGAAGCCCCGCTCGGTGAGGGCCTCGCGGGCATCGGCGTCGGGACCGGTGCGCGTGGCGTCGGGACGGTTCGTGCGGTTCAGCAGGACGGCGGCGCGGGCGGGCCCGGTGCGCAGGGACTGCATGTCGTCCATCTCGCGGTCGATGGGTGCCATGCGGTCCAGCTCGATCGGGGCCGGCGTCACCGGCACGATCCACTCGCCCGCGTACCGCATGATGCTCCGGGCGATGTGGGCGTGGTCCTCCAGTTGCGGGGCGTCGAACACCACGGCCTGCCGGTCGCCGAGGAAGTCGTCCACGCGCAGGTGTACGTCGCCGACCGGCAGAGCGAAGACGGGGAAAGGGAATCCACCCGCCAGTTCGCTCCAACGCAGCGCGGAGGACGCGGGGTCACTGTCCACGAGCAACGGTGCGAAGCCCGATGCGTGCAGTGCGTGGGCCAACCAGACGGCGCTGGTCGTCTTTCCCACTCCGGGTTTGAGGTTCACGAAGGCATAGCTCAGCGGCACAGGAGCCGACGCTAACGGTCATGAGCGGATGGCCGCCGTGGGCGCGGGGTCACGAGGTGTGGTTCACCCCGGGGCACCGGTGAATCAGCCCCTTGGGCTAGTCGGCGGCCCGCCCACCGTTCCGGTCGGCCACCGCGACCACGGCGACCGGGGCCGACACCGGGAGCGCAGCGGCGAGTGCCGGCGCCGGCAGGCAGGCGGCCACCAGAACGGCGGCCACCAGAACGGCGGCCACCAGAACGGCGGCCACCAGAACGGCGGCCACCAGAACGGCGGCCACCAGAACGGCGACCGCCAGAACGGCGGCCACCAGAACGGCGGCCACCAGAACGGCGACCGCCCACTCCGCCGATCAGCGCCGTACCCAGCACCATGTCGCCGGTCACCAGCGCCGTCGCGCCGTCCGGTCCCCGGCTAGCCGGCGCTCGCGCACCTCGGTGGCGGCCTCGGCCCGGCCCTGGAGGCTGTAGGCGTTGGTCGCGGTGAAGTGGGCCGGGGCGTGGCCGGTGCCGGGGCGGGGGTCAGGACCGGAGCGCCGCCAGGATCCGGTCGCGGACGTCCGCGGTCAGGGTCTCGTGCATCCGGCTGAGGTAGAAGTGCCCGCCGGGAAAGGCGTGGACCTCCGCCGTCGCCCGGGTACACCGCTGCCACTCGTGCACGTCCGGCGCGGAGACCGCCGGGTCCTGCCGCCCGTAGTAGGCGACGATCGGGGTGTCCAGCGCTTCGTCCCCGGCCAGCGGCCGGTAGGTGTCGATCAGCCGGTAGTCCGCGCGGACGGCGGGCATGACGAGCGCGCGCAGTTCCTCGTCGGCCAGCACCTCCGGGTCGGTACCGCCCTGTTCGAGCAGGTGCGCCACCAGATCGGGCTCCTCCAGCAGGTGCCGGGTCCGCTGCGGAACGCGGTGCGGAGCCACCATGCCCGAGACGAACAGGCACACCGGCCGGACACCGTACCGCGCCTGCAGCAGACGAGCGGCCTCGTAACCCACCACCGCACCCATGCTGTGCCCGAACACGGCCAGCGGGCGCCCGGCCAGTGGCGCCAGGGCCGCACTCACCTCTTCGGCCAGCTCGGCCATGTCGGTGGCGGGAGGTTCGCCCAGCCGGTCCTGACGCCCCGGGTAGCACACCGACACCACGTCGAGCGTGGGGGACAGCAACCTGGGCCAGTCGCGGTAGAAGGCCGGCGCGCCGCCCGCGTGCGGGAGGCAGACCAAGGTGGCCTCGGCCGCGGGCGGTTCCGGGCCGAGACGCCGCAGCCAGGCACCCCGGCCCACCGAACCGGACACGCGCCCGCTCACGAGGCCTGCTCCCCGGTGTACGAGGTCCGTGCCCGGCGGCGGCGCGGCGGACGGGGTGCTTCCGTACGGGTCCGCCGACGGTCGAAGCGCACCCGCGGCGCCGTCTGGGTGATGGCTGTCATGAGTGTGTGTTCTCCATAGGGCGGCAGCCTATTCGAGGGATCGGACGTCGCGCCGCCCGTCCCGGCGAAGGACGCCGCCGTCACGGGTCGGCGTCAGGCGTGCCGCACCGCGCCACAGGCCCGGTGTGCCCGAGAGGTTGCCGTCCACCACATGGCGCGCGTCCTTCTCGGAGGCACTCAGTGGTGGCTCGGTGGGGTCAGGCGGCGTAGACGCTCTCGCCCTCCAGCGCCCGGATGATGCCGTAGTCCGCCTCGACGGCCTCGGGCCGGTCACTGCTGAGGACGACCTCGGCGCACCGGGTCTTGTCGAGCGCCGGGGCGTGGGCCGACGGCTCCGGGCCGGCCGCGACCACCGTCGGCAGCCGGCGCAGGATGTGCCCGAGGCGCGGGTCGACGGCATCGCCGCTCCGGCGCAAATGCACCCGGACGATCCGGTGACCGGCCGTACCGGCGCCGAGCGGAACGGGCAGCGGCGGGACGGAGGTGTCCAACGCGTCCGTCAGGCGGTCGTAGCCGGTCGCCGAGCGCAGCGCCTCGTCGGCCGGCGAGATGCCGGGCACGGCCAGCGCCGAGACGAGGAGCGGCCCCCGGCGCTCGTCGTGGGCGACGCGCGCGGTGACCGGACCGCGCAGCACCCCCAGGGTGTCCAGCACACGCGCCATGTACGCCGACAGGGCGCGCACCATGGGCTCGTGACGGGGCAACAGGTCACTGCGGTCGAGCGACCCGTCACAGGAGCGGGTCTCGGCCCACACGTCGGTGACGACGTGTTCCGTCTGCCCGAACGGACCCGGACGGCTGACGCTGTTGACGACGAACTGCCGGACCGGCAGCTGCTCGGTGAGGACCAGGTGCGCGTCGTCGGAGTACCGGGCGGCCGCTTCCTTCATGACCGGCCAGGTGGTGTTGATCTGCCTTCCGCCGGCGCAGGCCACCGGATCGACCGGTGTGCCGGCCGCGGCGGGGGCCAGCAGATAGCCGGGGAGGGGGCAGGCCTCGGCCCAGGCCAGGACCTCGGCGAGTTCCGTGCTGCGCACACCACGCGGTGCCGGTATGCCGGCACGGGCCAGGGCGGCCGCCTGCGCGCCGCGGTCGCCGCGCAACGGTGACGTCTCGGGATCCCCCAGGGGAAAGCCCAGATGCCAGGCGATCCGGTCCGCCAGCCCGACGCCCGCCGCGCTCCCGGCGACGACGGCCGAGACGCCCAGCCCACGCAGGGCTTTCACCGTCTGCCGCAGCGACCCGCGATGCTTCACCGAGTCAGCGTGGATGCCGGTTTCGCGGGCTGGTTCGAACATCGAGGGCCGCCGCCCGGCCTCCGGTTCGACGGTCACGGTGCGCCAGCCCCGACGCGCGAAGGCTTCCGCGTGGGCAGGGCTGCCGTGGGGGGCGACGACGGCCACGGTGCCGGCGGCAGCCGACCGGGACGCGACGACGGGTGCGGCGGAAGTGATGGCCATGGGAACGGGCTCCAGGGCGGAAGAAGTGTCAGGGCGATAAGTGGCCGGGTGTCAGGGCATCGACCGGCTACGAGGACCAGATGCGCGCTCTGCCTTGCCAGTTGGCCCCGGACACGGCCGGCCCGCAGGGCGCTGTGGTGAGCGGGGCCGGGGGCGCCGGCAGACCGGGGTGGCAGGGATCGGGCCGCGGTGTCTGTCGCGTTCCGGATGCGGATGCCGCTGCCGATGCCGGGGGCGCTGTCGGCGGAATCGTGGAGAGACCGCCGGCGTGCCCGGGCCGGCGCACGGCCGTGGCGGTGGACGCGATGGCCGTGCCCCGGTCGACGGGTGCCCGCACGGCCACCGGGACGCCGATGCCTCCGTCGAGGAGCACCGGCACGGTTGCCTGGACGCCGGCGGCCTGAATCTGGCTGCGGGCGCACCGGCGACGGGTAGGAGGGGGAAACGCCACGACGGCCTCCGGCATGAGGTGCTGGGCGCTCCGGCACAGGGCGTGACGGCTCGCGCCCGCGAGAGCGGACGACGAGCGGCCCGTCTGTGCCCGGCGTGCCGTTGCACGCTGTGGGAGGACCCAAGGGCTTGGTTGTTCGGACTTAGGTGGTGCGTGGTGCGGTGACCGGTGCCGAGTCACATGAGGTGACCGCCACCGCGCGTCGACGGCAACCGCCGACCTGGAACGGCCATCGGGAACGGCGGCACGGGCACCGCGACGGGGCGGTCACCGCGACCGGGGCACCGCGACCGGGGCACCGCGACCCGGATCACCGCGACCCGGATCACCGCGACCGGGTCACCGCCGCCTGAAGCGGCCGGCCGCGGGCGCGGAGACCGGTGCGGCGCTCACGCCCGGCTCAACCCCATGAGGGCTCGGTCCGGCGCCGACCTCGGCACTTGGTCCTTCATTCGCTGTCCTCCGCCCGTCCCCGTACGCCTCCCGGAGCACTCCGGTGCCCACCCCCGGGCCGGCTCCCGGTTCCCCGTCGTCGCTGCGAGGGAAAGTGTCCGGCCGAGTGAGGCGGCATCACTATGTCTCTCCGAAAGGGCAAATGCAACCCTTGGATTCCCATTCTCATCTCGCGAGAAGTTCTAAGTTGAACCTTCTCGCCGAGTGAGAAATGGGCGGCCGTTTCTCACCTCGTGAGAAAGATGTAGGAGGCAAGATGCCCAGGTCGGAGGCGTCACGGGGATGCCCTAGCCTGTCGTCGTACATGCATCCGTATCGATAGGAGTACCGTGCGCGCCATTGTCATGAGGGAATTCGGTGGCCCTGAGGTTCTGCAATTGGAAGACATCCCCGAACCCGAACCCGGGCCTGGTCAGATTCTGCTGGACGTGCGGCTTGCGGGCGTTAACTACGCAGATGTCCATGTTCGCGGAAATACCTACCTCGCGCCGGTCGAGCTGCCGTACACCCCCGGCAACGAGGTCGTCGGCACCACCCCGGACGGCAAGCGTGTGGTGGCACTGATCCAAGGTGGCGGCTATGCGCAGAAGGCGGCCGTCCACCGCAGACTGCAATGGGAGGTCCCCGACGAGATCACCGACGAACAGGCGGTGCCGCTGGCCCTGCAGGGGAACAGCGCGTACCACCTCCTCTTCACGGTCGCCCACGTCACCAAGGGGCAGACCGTCGTCATTCCCGCGGCGGCCGGCGGGGTCGGCTCGCTGGCCGTTCAGCTGGCCCACCGGGCGGGCGCCCGGGTCATCGCGCTCGCCGGTACGGCCGAGAAGCGCCGGCTCGCCCTGGACCTCGGCGCGGCGGCGGCCGTCGACTCCTCCGACGAGGACGGTCTGGCGGAGCGGATCCTCGACGCGGCGGGAGGTCCCGTGCACGCCGCCCTGGAGATGACCGGCGGCAAGACGCTGCTGCAGACCCTCGACGCGGTCGGCCCGCGCGGCCGCCTGGTCGTCTACGGGTTCGCCGGCGGGCAGCTGGCCGACATCCCCGTGCACACGCTGCTCCAGCGGTCCGTCACCGTCGCCGGTTTCTGGCTCCCGCACCTGTACACCGACCGGACGCTCCCGCTGGCGGCCTCCATGAGGCAGCTCTTCGACGCCGTCGGCAACGGCTCGCTGAAGATCGTGACGGGCGGGACCTATCCGCTCGCCGACGCGTCCAAGGTGCACCACGTGCTCAACAGTCGTAACGGCATGGGCAAGTTCAGTCTCGATACCGCCACGTAATAATCTGATGCCGGACCGTACGCGGTGAGGCCAGCGCCGTGTACCACCGTGCTCCAGGAGGAGACGCGGACACCGTGGAGGGGGTACGGCTGATGAGTGGACAGCGTGGAACCGGGACCAGCTACGCGGACCGCTTCATGCGGGTGCAGCAGGCGTTCATCACTCTGGGCCCCGGTGCCCATCGACTGTCCGAGATCGCCAAGACCGCCGACCTCGACGACTCCACCACCGGCCGCATGCTCACGGCGGGCACCTACAACAGCACCTTCGTCCGCATCGACCGGGGCCTCTACCAGCTCGGCAGTACGGTCGCCGACCTGGGACTGCACGCACTGTCCGAAGACAAGCTCTCCGGCAGCGAGGCCACGCACGTCCTGCAGAACCTGCGCACGGCGACCGACAGCGGCCTGGTCTTCCTGTACATGAGGGCCCCGTTCGGCACAGCCGGCCGGCAGTGCCTGGACATGGCGGTGGGGGATTCCGATCTCGTCGAACTCGGGATGACGCCGCGCGACGTCCTTTCGGTCACGCGGTCGCTGCGCACCGGCGCCTCGGGCCGGACGATCCTCGCCTACCTGCCCGAACAGATCCAGCGACGGGTGGCCGCCGACCCGGTCCCGGAGGAAGCGGGGCCCGGCGTCATGCGCGACGGCGACGAACTCCTCGCCTCTCTCGCCGACATCCGGGACCAGGGCTACGCCCTGGGCCACCAGGAGTGCATGGCGAAGTGGAACTCCATCGCCGCGCCCGTCATCTGGGACGGTGCGATATGGGGCGCGGTTCTGCTGCTCAAGCCCATGGACGTCATGCCGGAAGCTCCCCAGCACTACATCCACGCCACCATCACGGCGGCCGCCAGGCTCAGCCGGCTCGGCGGAGCCTGGCCCGCCGACTGACCACGCACCGGCCGAGCCGGACGCCGCCCTCCCGGCCGGTGGTTCCCCGGACGAGCGCCGACCCGGGGCCGGACGGCGGTCCCCGGTCCGCTGCACGCCTCGAACCTCCCGTCGGTGGCCGTCCCGGCGGGCCCGCGTCCCGGCCCGCCCGCCTCCCGGTAGGCCGGCGGGCGGGCACACCCGTCCTCGGAAGTGCCCGCCCGTGACCTCCCCTTGCCCGCCTCTGTACCCCTGCTGGGGATCAGTGCCCCGCGGTCTCCTCGGGGCGCGCGTGGCGCGGCAGGAGGAACGCGAGCAGGAAGGTCAGGGCGAGCATGCCGTCGACGACCCACAGCACTGTCTTCATCACGGAGCCGAAGCCGCTCCGGAAGGCCGATGAAGCGGTGGCCTGCAACGCGGCGGGAACCCGGGCACCGGCCTGAGGCGAGGTCACGGCCGACCGTGTGTCCTTCTCCAGCCGTGTGCAGGACGCCGGCGTCGCGGCAGGGTCCTTGGCGACGGCGCGGTCCGAGGTGCACCTGCGCAGGTCGGCCACGATCCGGTCCTGGGCGGCCGGCGCGACGTGCGCGGCGGCCAACTTCCCCCGCAGGCCGTCCGCGTGGTGGTCGACGGCGGTGGCTATGCCCCCGCCCAGCAGACCGAAGAACACGGTGCCGAGGACGGCCACCCCGAAGGCCCCGCCGAGCTGCTGTATCGCGGTCATCGTCCCGGAGGCCGAACCGGTCTCGTGCTGTTCGACGCTGGCGAGGACGATGTCGAAGAACGGCGCCATGAGCAGGCCCATCCCGATGCCGGTGACGAGCAGTGACGGCAGCAGCTGCCAGGGGCCCACGCCGCCGCCCACCCTGTCCAGGGTCAGCCACACGCCGAACACGCCGACCGCCATGACCAGCGCGCCCGCCTGCAGTACGGCCCGGCCGAACCTGGTGACACCCTGGGCGATCCCGAACCCGACGATCATGCCGCCCGACCAGGGCACCATCACCAGTCCGGCCTTCAGCGGCGAATAGCCGAGGCCGATCTGGGTGTAGAGGTTGAAGACGAGCATGAAGCCCTGCATGGCCGAGAAGAACACCAGCCCGAGCGTCATGCCGCCGCTGAATCCGCGCTTGCGGAAGAGGCTGGGGACGACCAGCGGGTCCAGGCCGGCCTTGCTGCGGCGCGATTCGTACGTGCCGAAGGCGACGAAGACGACCACCGACGCGGCCATCATCACGAACGTCCACGCGGGCCAGTCGTACTCACGGCCCTGGACCAGCGGGAAGATGATGAGCAGCGCGGCCAGCGAGACCATGACCATGCCGGGGATGTCGAGGCGTGGCTTGGTGCCGGACCGGCCCCTCGGCAGGTAGCGCAGGGCGCCGAGGATGGCGGCGGTGCCCAGGGGCAGGTTGACCAGGAAGATCATCCGCCAGCCGGTGCCGAAGTAGTCGGCGTCCACGAGCCAGCCCGCCAGGATCGGACCGCACACGGCGGACAGTCCCATGACCGGGCCGAACAGCCCGAAGGCCTTCTGCGACTCCTTCGGCGGGAACATCTCCTTGATCATGCCGAGACCCTGCGGCAGCATCACCGCGCCGAACAGCCCCTGCACGACACGCGCGCCGATCAGCATCTCGGGCGACCCGGATATCGCGCACAGCAGCGAACCCACGGTGAAGCCGGCGGCTCCCACCAGGAACATCCGGCGGCGCCCGTGGATGTCCCCGAGCCGCCCGCCGGTGACGAGCCCGACGGCCATCGCGAGGGTGTACGCGGCCGCGAGCCACTGCAGAGTGGAGGCACCGCCTCCGAGGTCGGCCCGCATGGAGGGGCCGGCGATGTTCGTGACGACGGCGTCGAGGAGGTCCATCACCTCGGCCGCGAGGATCACGAAGAGCGCAGCCCAGCGCCACCGGTAGGGCGCTGGGGAGTCGGTGGGCGTCTCGGCGGACGCGACACCTGTGGACATCGGGACTCCTCGTGAAATGGCGCGCCGCGGTGACGACCCGGCGCGGTGGGACGGATGGATGCGACTGCCCGGCCGGGCGGCATGGGGTCCGCGAGCCGGACGGCCGAACAGCAGGAGAACGGCGTTCACCGTAGCAGAACGTCGCTCATCCAGAGAACAGCGTTCATTAAGATATAGCGCAATGCCTGCGGGCAGACAAGCTATATCGCGTTTCCGTTCCTGAACGCCGCTCGGTTGGGGAGAACACTGTTCTCCCGATGCCTAGACTGTCCCCATGACCGACGCGGCCGCCGACACCCCCCCACCTCCCCCTCCGCCGTCCACCCCCGGCCCCACCTCCACACCGCCGTCCCCCTGGGAGCGCGAGCGCCCGGCTCGCGCCCGGGTGGCCCCGGCGCGCGCCCCGCTGTCACGTGAACGGGTCGTGGAGGCCGCCTTCACCGTGCTGGACCAGCAGGGCCTCGACGGGCTGTCGATGCGGCGGGTGGCGACGGAGCTGGAGGTCGCCGTCTCCGCCCTGTACGCCCACGTCAGTTCCAAGGACGACCTGCTGGAGCTGATGTACACCCGGCTGTTCGGCGGCTTCGAGAAGCCCGAACCCGATCCTGAGCGGTGGCAGGAGCAGGTGGGGGAGTACGCCCGCTCCTGGCGGCAGTGCCTGCGGGCGCACCGTGACATGGCCAGGATCTCCATGGCCCACGTCCCCTTCACCGCGGAACTGCTGCCGCACGTCGAGGCGTTGCTCGGCCTCTTCCGGACCGCCGGACTGCCCGACCGCATCGCGGCGGAGGCCGGTGACCTCATCTCCACGTACATCGACGGGTTCGTCCTGGAGGAGGGCATGTGGCTGGACCGCGCTGCCCAGCACGGCGGTGAGGGTTCTCCGGCCCGCCCCGACTGGCGCGAGATGGCCGGCGAGATGCAGAACTACTTCGCGTCCCTGCCGGCGGCGGACTTCCCTCATCTGCGCGCCCTGGCCGGTGTGATGGTGACGGACTCGTCCGACGAGAGGTTCGACATCGGTCTGGAGATCATCCTGCGCGGCCTGGCGAGCTACCTGCCGGATCCGGCGACCGACGCGCGTCCGGACGCCGGCCCGACTCCGTAGATCCCTCACCGGACCCTGACGAGCGAGTGCAGCAGACCCTGGAAGGAACCGACGAGATCATGCGCGTCATCGTGGCCCGTGGCCTGACGGAGGCATTCGGATGACCGGTACCGAAGAGCCCGTCCTGCTGGACATCAGGGGCCGGGCCGCCCACATCACTCTCAACCGGCCCAAGGCGCTCAACGCCCTGAACCACAGCATGGTCCGCCGCATCGACGAGGCCCTGACGGCGTGGGAGCACGATCCGGCCGTCGAGACCGTCCTCGTCACCGGTGCGGGCGAGCGCGGCCTGTGCGCGGGCGGCGACATCCGCGCCGTCCACGACGACGCCCGCGACGGGGACGGCTCCGCCTCGGCCGCGTTCTGGCGCGACGAGTACCACCTCAACGCCCGCATCGCCCGCTTCCCCAAACCGTACGTCGCCCTCATGGACGGCATCGTCATGGGCGGCGGCGTCGGCATCTCCGCGCACGGCAGCGTCAGGATCGTCACCGAACGTTCGCAGATCGCCATGCCCGAGACCGGCATCGGCTTCGTGCCCGACGTCGGCGGCACCCGTCTCCTCGGCCTGGCACCCGGCGAGCTGGGCACCCACCTGGCGCTGACCGGCGCCCGGATCGGCGCCGGTGACGCCGTGCTGTGCGGGCTCGCCGACCACTACGTACCGTCCGGCGCGCTCCGGCGTCTCGTCGAGGATCTCGCCCACATGCCCGCACGAGACGCCGTCGCGCGGCATGAGCAGCCGCCGCCGCAGGGCGAGTCGGCCGGACGGCGGGAGTGGATCGACAGCTGCTTCGCCGCCGGCACGGTCGAGGAGATCCTCGACCGGCTGCTCGCCCACGGCGGCCCGGACGCGAAGGAGACCGCCGAGACCCTGCTCACCAGGTCGCCCACCGCCCTCAAGGCCACCCTGGCCGCCGTCCGCCGCGCCCGGCGGCTCGGGTCGCTGGAACGGGTCCTCGACCAGGAGTACCGCGTCTCCTGCGCCGCCCTGAGCACGCCCGATCTCGTGGAGGGCATCCGCGCCCAGGTCATCGACAAGGACCGGAACCCGCGCTGGTCACCGGCCACACTCGCGGAGGTGACCGACGCCGACGTCGAACGCTTCTTCGCTCCGCTCGGCGACCGGGAACTGGGACTTGCGGGGCCCGGCACCGCCCCGGACACGGCCGGCTGAGCCGAACGGTCGCCCCTCCCGGGGGAGGCGGTCTGCCGATGAGAACCGTCGTCCCTGCCTGGGGAGGCGGTCCGCCGAGCCGGGCCCTCGCCCTCGCCGGGCAGGGCGGCCTGCTGAGCCGAACGGTCGTCCCTGCCGGGGGGAGGCGTAGGCGGTCCGCCGAGTTGAACCGTCGCCCCCCGCCGGGCCCGGATCCCCTCCCGGAGGCGGGTGTTGCGGCGCCGCCGACCCGGTCCTCCCGGGCGCGGCCACCCGGTGCGAGAGGAAGATCACGCCGGGTGGTGCGGTCTTGGCCGTGCACGCGTCACGCGGTACGGTCTGTCCGATATCGACGACGGCGAGACGGAAGCCGGTGGGAATCCGGCACGGTCGCGCCACTGTGTGCGAGACGCCCTTGGAGACGTTTCGCGAGTCAGACCCGTGGCCGTCGTCCAGTGCACCACCGAGATGGGACGCGAACTCCCAGAGGAGGCCCTGCCATGGCGCAGACCGTCGCCCCGCCGACCGCCACCACCCCCGTCGTCCCCGCCAAGCTGCCGCTGAAGGCGATTGCTCCCTGGGCGGCGTTCTTCGGCATCCTGATGCTCGTCCTGCTCTACTTCGTCGGCGCCGAGCAGGGCGCCACCTCCGTGTTCAGTGGCACGGACGTCCACGAGTGGGTGCACGACGCCCGCCACCTCCTCGGCTTCCCCTGCCACTGACCCGAGGGACGCCGCACACCCATGAACTCCGCAACGGTAAGAAACCTCCTCGTTCGGGGCATGCTCGCCGGTCTGGCCGCCGGCGTGCTCGCTCTGGTCGCCGCCTACCTGCTCGGTGAGCCGAGCGTCGACAAGGCGATCAGCTTCGAGGACGCCCACTCACACGAGCACGAGATGGAAATCGTCTCCCGTTCCCTGCAGTCCACCGCCGGCCTCGCCACCGGCGTGCTGATCTACGGGGTCGCCTTCGGCGGCATCGCCGCGCTCGCGTACTGCTTCGCGCTCGGCCGCGTCGGACGCTTCGGCCCGCGGGCGACCGCACTGCTGCTGTCCGGCTGTGCGCTGCTCGCTGTGTACGTGGTCCCGTTCCTGAAGTACCCGGCCAACCCGCCGTCGGTCGGCGACCCCGACACCATCGGCAGGCGGACCACCCTGTACTTCCTGATGATGCTGCTCAGCGTCCTCCTCGCGGTCGCCGCGACCATCCTCGGCAAGCGGCTCGCGCCGTCGCTGGGCACGTGGTGGGCGACCGTGGTGGGCGTGGCCGCCTTCGCCGTCGTCATCGGCCTGGCCTACGAGTTCCTGCCGGTCGTCAACGAGGTGCCGAAAAACTTCCCGGCCGATCTGCTGTGGCGGTTCCGGCTGTCCGCAGTGGCCATCCAGGGCGTCCTGTGGGGAGGATTCGGCCTGCTCTTCGGCGAGTTGGCGGAACGGCAGCTGAATCCCAAGCCCGCCGCGGTACCGGCCGGGCGAACGGTTCCCGCCTCGAACTGAACGCGCCGAACGCTTTTGCGACACCAGGGCCTCTCGGAACCATCCGGGGGCCCTGTCGCGTTTTCCGGGCACCGACCGGGCGAGCAGCGGAGGAACCGAGTGGCCGGACACCCGCGGCCGCGCCGCATCACCCTGGGGGCCGCGAGGCGGCCGCCCTCACCGTCCAGGAGTACGGGCAACTGATCGCCGGCCGCCGCCAGATCGGCGGCCGGGGCGCCCGGGTGCGGGTGCCCGCCCGGCCGGCCAAGCGGTCGGAGCAGCTCCTGCGGGAGCCGGAAGCACGCGTCTAGGACCCGGCCGAGTGCCACGAGCGGCACGCCACCGTGCCGTCGCACTGCCCGGAACACCCTCCAGGTGCAGCGGCGCCTCGGTGGCCCGAGGAGAGCGACTGCCTGCGCTGCGCGCTGGCGGAACTGCCCCGCCGGCACCGGGATCTGGCCCCCCGGCACACAGACGGTGACCGTGCGCGGCCCTCCGTCCGCCCGCAGGTTCTCGGCGCGGCCGGGGCGGGCTACGGCGCGGCCAGCGGCCGACCGAGCCGCAGATTCCAGCGGCCGGCCCGCCCGCTGAGTTCCGTGGCCGTCAACGGCTCCACGTCGAGCCGCCAGAACGCCGCCGGGGGCAGACCGAGCACATGGACGACAGCGGCCCGTACGACCTCCGGCTCGACCACGGCGACCGTGCGGCCCTCCGTGTCCCGCGCCGTCTCCAGCCAGTTACCGACCCGGTCGCACACCTCCCGCACCGACTCGCCGCCGTGTGCCGCCCAGCCGGGGTCGGCGAGCCAGCGGCCCACCGACTCCGGTTCGGCGGCCGCCACCTCCTCGAGGGTGCGGCCCCGCCAGCGGCCCATGTCCAGCGGCGCCAACTCCGCCGCCTCCACGGCATCGAGGCCGAGCGCCCCGGCCGTGTCCCGGCAGCGCGGGCTCGCGGAGGAGAGCACACGGGAGGCCGCGCGCAGCGATCCGGCCGCGGAGCGGGCCCGGGCCGCGCCGGCGTCGTCGAGCGAGTCGCCGTCGTAGAAGCGGGCCTGCCGCAGCGACGGACTCGTGGCGGGCGAGACGAGGGTGACGCGGCTGGTCACGTGGCTGCTCCCACGGGACTAAGCCCGACCTGCTCGACCCGTTCGATCCGCCCGATCCGCCCGTCCTGCCCGACCCGCCCGACCCGTTCGATCCGGCCGACCCGCTCGACCCGTCCGACCCGTCCGATCCGGCCGGCGCGGCTCGGGGCGTGGCCGGTAGCGCGGGTCATGTCGACCCGGGCCACGCCGTGTTCGCGGCACATGTGGCACCCGCGGCACGAGCACCGAACGCAGCGCGAGCCATGCAAGCGGCGCAGGGGGCGTGGCTTCGCGTGTGTGCAGGTCCTCCGTCCGGCCGGTCGCCCAGCCAGAGCCGCCATGGGCCACCTCCTCGTCCCGTCTGCTCCGGCCGCGAACCTAACATCCGCCGGACGCCCTCCCGGTGGCACCCGGGGTGTCGGCGCCGGGCGCTCGGCGGCACGCCCGCCCGAGCGCCGGGGACGCCACGGTCGGGGAGGGGACGTGGGGCCCGGCCCCCTCCGGCCCTGCGGTACGGGCGTCAGGAGCCGGAGAGTTCCGTGCGTCACGACCTCGACTCCGGCGCCCGGGACGAGTGCTACGGCCGGCTGCGCCGGCAGCCCTTCCTGAACCGGGCGCTCGTCCTCGTACGAGCGCTGCCCTGAGCGCCGGTCGGCAGGGCGGTGGCGGCAACACGCCGGCGGGTACGGCCCTGCCCCGGCGGGGACGGCGTCGCGTCACTCGGGCTTCGCCGGCTCAGGAGTGCCCTGAGGAGTCGTCGGGCACCGGGGGCAGCGCGAGGTGTTCGAGGTCGCCGGGCGGGGGAGTGGTCACCGGCCACAGCGGGGCGGCACTCCCGTCGGCGAGCGCGGCCGGCGCGTCGGTGAGATTCATGCGTTCGCGCAGCCGGCCGTAGAAGTCCGTCGGACCCAGCCTGACCGCCTTCAACCGGCGGGGAGCGGCGTACACGCCGATCCAGTCACCGGGACTCAGCACACCGCGCAGCTGGCCGTCGATGCTGACGGCCGCCTGACCCGACCGCTCGAGCACCCGCAGGGCGATCGGCTCGTCGGGGGCGGCGACGACCGAGCGGTTGAACACCATGTGCGGCGCGACCGGCGTGAAGATCAGACCTTCCGCACGGGGCGAGACGATCGGACCGCCGGCCGCGAAGCTGTACGCGGTGGAGCCCGTCGGTGTGGCCACCAGCAGCGCGTCGGCCGAGTAGCTGGCGAGGAGCCGGCCGGCCAGATAGACCCCGACCGACACCTGCCGGTCCCGGGCCAGCTTCTCCAGCACGATGTCGTTCAGCGCGAAGATGTTCAGCGCGATGCCCCAGTCACCGCCCACCTCGCACTCCGTGCGGACCCGCGGCGGCGGCAGCAGCGGGCCGCGCCCGTACCGCAGCAGCCCCTCCATCTGCGGGGGCACCTCCAGCCGGCACGACGCCCGCATCGTCAGGAGCATCCGGCTCTCGACGGTGATCCGTTCCTCCCGGACCGCGTCCAGCGCCTCGCGCACCGTGGTGACCGGGACCTCGGTCAGGAAGCCGACCCGGCCGAGGTCGACGCCGAGCACCAGGATGTCGCTCGCGGCGGCCAGCCGGGCACCGCGCAGGAAGGTGCCGTCGCCGCCCAGGGTGACGATGAGGTCAGGGTCGCCCGCGGTGTCCATCTCCTCACGGGTGCTGTGCCGCTCGCCCTCCTGCCACACGTCGATGTCGGTACAGCCCACGGCGTGCTCGGCGCACCACTCGCGCACCGCCCGGGCGGCGGTCACCGCCTCGGCACGCCCCCCGTGCACGACCAGGCCGACACGGTTCACGGTCATAGCCGCCTCCCAGCCGTCTTCGCTCACCGACGGCCATCCTCGCCGCCGACCGGACCGGCCCCGAGCGCGCCACGCCGCGGAGCGAGTGAGGGGGGGAGCGCACCACACGGCGGAGGGCGCCACACGGCGGAGGGCGCCACACGGCGGAGGGCGCCACACGGCGGAGCGGACCGCACGGGGCCCGGGGTCTCCCGGCGATCGGCATCGGTGGGCTGTCAGGCTCCGGACCAGGGGTGTCGCCGAGGCCGTCGCATCAGGCGTGTGCCGACGCGACGGCCTCACCGGCCGCTGGTCACCGGGCCGTGCCGAAGTCCTGCGTCCAGTAGCTGTTGGGCTGCGCGAGGCCGACGCCGATCTCCTTGAAGGAGCAGTTGAGGATGTTGGCCCGGTGGCCGGGGCTGGACATCCAGCCCGACATGACCTGCTCCGCCGTGGAGTAGCCGTAGGCGACGTTCTCGCCGTAGCTGCTCCAGGTGTAGCCGGCCCGCGTGATGCGGTCGCCCGGGGCCGAACCGTCGGATCCGGTGTGCGACATGTTCTGGTGGGCAGCCATGTCCGCGCTGTGCGCCTGCGCGGCCTTGGTCAGCTCGGCGTTCAGGGTGAGGTCCTGACAACCGGCCTTGGCCCGCTCGGCGTTCACGAGCTGCAGGATCCGGGCGGTCGTTCCGGACGCCGTGGCGGAGGGCTTCGCGGTGCTCGGCGCGGAGGGCTTCGCGGTGCTCGGCGCGGAGGGGGCCGCCGGCGCCGGAGCGGTGGCCTCGGGCGCGCTGGGGGCGGCGGGCGCGTCGGCCCCGGGGGCCGTGGTCTTCTCCCCGGCGCTCGGCTGAGCCGCGGCGCCGGGACCGGACGGCGCGGCGGTTCGCGGCGCGCCGGCGGCGTGGCCGTTGCGGTGGTGCTGGTGGTGCGCGTGCTTCCACTGCTGTGCGGGTGCGCCCGGCGGCCGCGTGGGGACGCCCGGCGGCAGCATGGGCGTGCCCGGCTGCGCCGGGACCTCAGCGGCGGTCGGCTGCTGCCCGGCGGGGGGCGCCTCCTGTCCGGGAGCGCCCGCCGGCTCCAGGGGCGCCGTCGCCGCGGCGCCGGACGGGTCCTGCCCGCCGTCCGGCCAGTCGGAACAGGCAAGGGCGACCGATGGCACGCCCACGGTTCCGATGGCGACGGCGGTGATGACTATTCGCCTGTAGTGATGCGTCGTCCTGCGGTGCTGGCCCATCGTCAACCTCACTCGGTGATCGCTGAGCGCTCATTCTCAGGACGCCTTCACAGTGAGCGCAAAGAGGCCCTTCTACTAACTCACTTCGTAGAGCAGCACGGCCCTTGCCAGGTGATGTGAACAGGTGCCGCGTTCGCTGTAGCGACGTTTGCCCGGGGCTGTCGTCGCGTCAGGAACCCGCCGCTGCCGACGGATGGGGGAGGGCGTCGAACGGATGCTGTTCGACCGCCCGGACGGTGACTCATGCACACGGCAAGTCGGACAAGTCCTATATATCGATGAGCCGGCATCTACTAACCGGCATGCATAGTCGCCCGCACCCCTGTGAGGGAAGTCACTCTGCCGGGCCGATCTGTCGGGAACCGCGGAGTCCGCGACCGCGTCACGGCCATGCCGGCCGGTGGCGTGGGCCGTCTGCGGGTACTCGGGGTGATCGAACGGGGGTGAATGGGACGGGAGGTCCTGATGAGTGAGCACACCCCCTCACGGGCCGACGGCGAGCCGGAGGCGGACGAGGTGCGGGACGACCAGCCGCCTCGCACTGCTCCGGCACGCGCGCAGGACACGAGGGCCCGGCGCGGTGGCAAGCCCGGACTCTCCCTGCATCTGAGAGAAGAGCCGAAGACCCCGATCCACGAGGAGTTCGACCGTTGAACCGGGAGGCGGACCGGTGATCCGGGAGGCGGACCGGTGATCCGGAGTTCACCGCCGGCCGCACCTCCGTCACCCCGGCCTGCGGGCGGAGATCCGGGCGTACGCGGCCGCAACGAGGAAATGTCGATATTCAGCTCGTCCCGGACCCCGCCGATCCTCGCGCATGCCCCGGACCCCACCGGGTACGCGAGGCGGGAGCACGCCCGGGCAAGAACCCGTCCGGGCGGCCCGTAAGACAGCCGCTACCAGGGGATCTGCCATGGAGACACCCGCACACGAAGACCTGCCCACGTCGGCACAGCAGGCGCTGGACGCGCTGACCGTGAACGCCGATGACCAGGCCGCCCTGACCACCCTCGCCCACACCGACGTGCTCGTTCCGGTTCCGGACGACGCGGTCGACGGTGAGGGCGCCGATGCCACGATGCTGGCCCTGCCCGTTCTCGAACAGCCCAGCGGCGACCAGGTCGTCCCCGTGTTCACCACGGAGGGCGAGATGGCCGAGCTGCTGCCGTTCGTCTCGCGCTACCGCCTGATCCCGCTGGGCGCGCTCGCCTCGCAGTGGCCCGAGGAGGACCTCTCCCTCGCCATCGACGGCAGCTCCAGCCACGCACTCACGCTCACCTCGCAAGGAGTGCGCACCCTGCTCGCCCGCTGACCCGGTGGGAGGAGGTCCGGCGCGCCGGCCTCCGTCCACCCCGTCGCCGCTCCTCCGGTCGGCCGAAGTGGCACGCACACCGGGCGGAGCGGCCCCTGCGGGCCCGGCGAAACACCCGCCTGCCGCACCGCGGCTCCCGCCCCTCCGGGCGCCAAGATAGGCCCATGGAACTCATCTCCGGCCTGGCCGGGGCACTGGTCCTCGCGCTGGTGCTGAGCAGCATCCTGCGCACCCTCGTCGTACCCCGCGGCCTCTACTCCGCGCTGGTGTTCCGGCTGTGGTGGCTGCTGCGCAGGGCGCTGCGGCTCGCGGCCCCGCGCAGCGGATACGAGGCCGTCGACCGTGCGCAGACCTGGCTCGCCCCGCTGATGCTGATCGGCATGCTCGCGTGCTGGCTCGCCGGAGCCCTGCTCGGCTTCGGGCTCCTGCTGTACGCCCTGTCCCCGCTGTCCTGGGCCACCGCCTTCCGCGAGGCCGGCTCCAGCCTGTTCACGCTCGGTTTCGCCAGCGGCGCCCGGCTGAAGCTGTCGGTGGTCGACTTCATGGCCGCGGCCACCGGACCCGTTCTGATCGCCCTCCAGATCGCCTATCTGCCCACGCTCTACGCCGCCTACAACCGCCGCGAACTGGAGGTCACCCTGCTCCAGGCCCGGGCCGGCGAGCCCGCCTGGGGACCGGAGATCCTCGCCCGGCAGTGGCTGGTGGAGACGGAGACCGCGCTGCCTCAGCTGTACCGCGCCTGGGAGCGGCTCGCCGCGGACATGGGCGAGAGCCACTCCACGTACCCGATCCTGCTGACCTTCCGCTCCCCGCGGCCGCACCGCAGCTGGCTGGTCGGGCTGATCGCCGTGATGGACGCGGCCGCCCTCCAGCTGGCCCTCGATCCGCGGCTCGCCCCCGCGGAGGCCCGGCTGGTGCTGCGTGCGGGATTCACCGCGCTGCGCGACATCGCCCGTGCCCTGCGCATGCCCTTCGACGCCGACCCGTCGCCGCGGGCGCCCGTCCGGCTCTCCTACGCCGAGTTCGACGCCGCGGTGGCGATGCTGGAGACGGCCGGTTTCCGGTCCCGGCGCACCGCGCCGGAGGCCTGGCCGCACTTTCGCGGCTGGCGGGTCAACTACGAGGCGATCGCCTACGAACTGTGCCGCCGCTGCGACGCCGTACCCGCCCTGTGGACCGGACCCCGCGACTACCCCGGTGGCCCGATCCCGCCGAGCCGTCCGGCGGACCGCCAGCCGGACGGGGGTGGTCCGCAACGTCCCCCCACCGAGGGGTGACCCCCCGGGCCGACGATCACGCGCCCTGAGCCGGAATGCTCGCGCCCGAGCCGGAGTGCCCGCCCCGAGCCGGAATGCTCGCGCCCGAGCCGGAGTGCCCGCCCCGAGCCGGAGTGCTAGCGCTCCTGTGCGGCGAGCATGCGCCGGAGCACCGCGCGCTGCACCGGCAGCACCTCGCCGTGCCGCTCGCGGCCCTTGCCCGTGAGCGCCACCCACACGCCGCGCCGGTCCTCGGCGCACACGGAGCGCTCCACCAGACCGTCCTTCTCCAGCCGGCCTATCAACCGGGAGAGCGCGCTCTGGCTGAGATGGACGCGGCCGACGAGGTTCTGCACCCGGCACTGGTCGCCCCGCTCGGGCGATTCGGACGCCAGGATGTCCAGCACCTCGAAGTCACTGGCACCCAGGCCGTGCGGATGCAGCGCCCGATCGATCTCGCACATCGTGCGTGCGTGCACCGACAGGATGTCCCGCCACCGCTCCTCGAGCCTGGAGTCGGCCGTCTTGACTGCCATACCCGCACCGTAGCACCGATCCGGCCAATCGTTGAGTGTGCAACTAGTGTGCTGTGCGGAAGGCCGCGCGCCTCAGGCCGACGGATCCTGGAGCAGTCCCATCAGGTTGCCGTCGGCGTCCTTCACCGACGCGACCAGCCTGCCGTTGCCGACGTCCCGCACGTCCTGGAGCACGGTGGCGCCCGCATCGAGCAGGGCGGCGAGCCGCTCCCGGAGATCGGTCACGTGCCAGAACGGCACCGGCCCGGTCATCCCCTGCGCGTGCCCGTTCGGGTCGAGGCCGACGTCCTGGCCGGCGGCCTTGAAACCGATGTAGTACGGCTCGTCGACGAAGGGCTCGACACCCAGCAGGGCGGTGAACAGGGCCTTGGCCCGCTCCGGGTCCTTGACGGGGTAGATGATCGTCTGCAGGCCTGCGGTCATGGGACTCACTCTTTCGGCTGTGTGGTCCGACGGGTTCCTCGCCGGTGCTCCAACGCTAGAGCCGGGCAGCCCGTCGCGGCTTCTCCGATCCTGACCGGATCCCGACCTTTTTCCCGACCCGGGTCCCGACCGGATCCCGACCCGGGTCCCCACCCCGGTCCCGACCGGATCCCGGCCCGGGTCCCGACCGGATCCGGTCAGGATGCCGCGGGCGCTCCGGCCGCGCGCTTGCGGCCATGACGTGACGCGGCCACGCAGGGTGACGCGGCCACCCAGGGTCACGCGGCCACCCAGGGTGACGCGGCCACCGGGGAACCGGCCACGACCGGCCCGGCCCCGCGCGGCGTGCGGACCCGCCCGCGTAGCCAGGTCCGCGGGCCGGCTGTCCGGGCGCACGGCCGTTCGGTACCGGACAACGGCCGCCGACTGCCGGACGTGACGGCGTCGTCGGCGCGACAGTGGGAAGAGTGCGTACGGGGATGCCCGGAGGGAGGGCGGACGGATGACGGCGACTGCCTCGGGGCACATTCGGCGGACCATCCTGGAGTGGCTCAAGGACCCGGCGGTCCACTTTCCGGCCGCGTACCACCGCGACCCGGCCCGGATCGGTGTCACCGCCCGTGCCGTCGCCGCCAAGCTCGGTGTACCCCGCCGCACCGCCGCCGCCCACCTGGACCTCCTCACCCGCCTCGGCCTGCTGCGCACCCGGCGCAGCCGCTGCCGCACCTACTACCGGCGCGACGAGATCCGCATCGCCGAGGTGACCCGGATGTTCGAGAAGGGCTGGTGAGCACGGGCGACGGCCCGCGGGGTACGGAAAACAGCCGGCGCGCACACTCGACCGGCCGGCGCGCACGCTCGACCGGCCGGTGCGCACGCTCGACCGGCCGGTGCGCACGCTCGACCGGCCGGTGGGTACGATCACCGGCCGATCCGGCCGATCCGAAGGCGCGAGTGCCGGGACGGCCGACCCGACGGCGAAGGGCACCGCACATGGACCGACCCACCCCGCTCAGGCCGCTGCACTACGTCTCCCTCGGCGCCCGCGGACCCGAGGACGTGGTCGTCGATGCGCACGGTCGTGTGCTGACCGGAGTGGAGGACGGCCGCATCCTGCGCGTCCACGGCCTCGGCCGGCCGCACACCGCCCGGGTGGAAGTGCTGGCCGACACCGGTGGCCGCCCGCTGGGGCTCGAACTCGCCGCCGACGGAAGCCTGCTGGTGTGCGACGCGGAACGCGGCCTGCTGAGCGTCGGGCCCGGCGACGGTGTCGTCCGCGTCCTCGCCGACACGGTGGCGGGGGAGCGGCTCCGCTTCTGCAGCAACGTCGTCGCCCTGGCCGACGGAAGCGTCTGCTTCACCGTCTCCAGCCGCCGGCACCCGCTCCAGCGGTGGATCGGCGACATCGTCGAACACTCCGGCACCGGCCGGCTGCTCCGGCTCGCGCCCGACGGCGGCGAACCCGAAGTCCTGATGGAGGGGCTGCAGTTCGCCAACGGGCTGGCCGTCAGCGCCGACGGCTCCTTCCTGGTGATCGCCGAGACCGGCGCCTGCCGCCTGACCCGCTACCAGCTCACCGGCCCGCGCGCCGGGCACGCCGAGCTCTTCGCCACGCTCCCCGGCATGCCGGACAACCTCTGGCGCGCGGGCCCCGACGGCCCCATCTGGGTCGCCCTCGCCGCCCCGCGCGTCCCCCCGCTGGACCTACTGCACCGGACCCCGGCCGCGGTCCGCCGCGCCGCCGCCCGAGCCGCCGTCCACGCCCCGTTCCGGCCGGGCGGCACGATCGGTGTGCTGGCCTTCGACGACCACGGCCACACCGTCCGTCACCTCACCCGCCGCCGCTCCGGCTTCCGCATGGTCACCAGCGTCTGCACGACGGGGGATCACCTGGTCCTCGGCAGTCTCTGGGAACCGGGTCTCGCGGTCTGCGCGCAGCCGCCCACCGGGTGAGCCCGGCACCGTCCCGGCGTTACCCTGGAGCCCGGCCGTGATCACCCGTCGGAGCGGCCGAACCGGAGCCGTACGAGCCCGTCGGGCCGGGCCGGACAGGACCGGGCAGGAGCCGTACGAGCCCGTCGGGGCGGACCGGACCGGAAGGCGTGCGAGCCCGTCGCGGCGGGCCGGACAGGAGACGTACGAGCATGACCGTCCCGGAAGCCGAGAGCATCGGCGGCCGCCCCGCACACCGGTGGCGGTCCGAGTGGCGTGCCCAGGCACCCGTCATCGCGGTGGTCGCGCTCGGCGGCGCCCTCGGCGCGTCGGCCCGTTACGGGCTCACCCTCGCCTGGCCCACTCCGGCCGGTGGCTTCCCCTGGGCGACCTGGTGGACCAATGTCTCCGGCTGCGCGGTGATCGGCGTGTTCATGGTGATCATCACCGAGGTACGGGCCGTCCACCGTCTCGTCCGCCCCTTCTTCGGCACCGGCGTGCTCGGCGGCTTCACCACCTTCTCCACCTACGCCGTCGACATCCGCGAGCTGCTCGGCGCCGGCCGTCCCGGCCTCGGGCTCGGCTATCTCGCCGCGACGCTGTGCGCGGCCCTCACGGCGGTGTGGCTCGGCTCGGCCGCCACCCGCCGGGTGCTGATCAGGAGGCAGCCATGACGCCACTCACCGACCGTGCACTCCGGCTGACCGTCTACCTCGGCGAGGGCGACACCTGGCACCACAAACCCCTCTACTCCGAGATCGTGCGCCGCGCGCACGCGGCCGGGCTCGCCGGGGCCGGCGTCTTCCGCGGCATCGAGGGCTTCGGCGCCTCCTCCCGCATCCACACCTCCCGCCTGTTGTCGCTGAGCGAGGACCTGCCGGTCGCCGTGGTCGTCGTGGACAGCGAGGAGCGGGTCCGCGCGTTCCTGCCGCACCTCGACGGACTGGTCGGCGACCGCCTCGTGACCCTGGACGGGTGCGAGGTCGTCCGGTACACGGGGGGTACGCCCGAACCGGACGAAGCACAACCGGAGGGTGAGAAGCAGGTGTGAACTGGCTGCTGGTCGTCGCGGGGGCCATGGTCGGCGCGCCCCTGCGCTATCTCACCGACCGTGCCGTGCAGGCGCGTCACGACTCGGTCCTCCCCTGGGGCACGTTCGTGGTGAACGTCACCGGCTGCCTGATCCTCGGGCTGCTCGCGGGCGCCGCCTCCGCCGGTCCCCAGCTGCGGCTCCTGCTGGGCACAGGGCTGTGCGGGGCGCTGACGACGTATTCGACGTTCTCCTACGAGACCCTGCGGCTGACCGAGGCCGGCGCCGGCCGCTACGCCGCCGTCAACGTCGTGGCGAGCGTGGTGGCCGGGCTCGCGGCGGCCTCCGGCGGCGTCTGGCTCGCCGGAGCCCTGTAGCGTCGGGCGGTTGCCGCAGGGCGGGACACAGCAAGTACTGTCCACAGCAGCCACAGCACTGTCGACCCACTCTCCCCAGAACTGGATCTCATGAGCGCCATCTCCGTCGGTCAGGCCGTCGTCCTCGGAGTCGTCGAGGGGGTGACCGAGTTCCTCCCGGTGTCCTCCACCGGTCACCTGAAGATCGCCGAGGGGCTCATGGACATTCCCGTCGACGACAAGTCCGTCGTCGGGTTCTCCGCCGTCATCCAGGTCGGCGCCATCGCCGCCGTGCTCGTGTACTTCTTCAAGGACATCAAGCGGATCGTCTCCGCCTGGTTCCGCGGTCTCGGCAACCGCGAGGAGCGCTACCACCACGACTACAAGTTCGCCTGGTGGGTGATCGCCGCGACCGTCCCGATCGTCGCGGTCGGCCTGGCGGCGAAGCCGCTCATCGACGGCCCGCTCGCCTCGCTCTGGGTGGTGGCCGGCTCGCTCATCGTCGGCTCGGGCGTGATGTGGGCCGCCGACCAGATGGGCCGCCACAAGCGCGGTGAGGACGACACGTCCTTCAAGGACGCGATGTGGGTCGGCTGCTCGCAGATCCTCGCCCTGCTCTTCCCCGGCTTCTCCCGCTCCGGCGCCACCATGTCCACCGCGCTCATCCTCGACCTGGACCGCGTCGCCGCCACCCGGCTGTCCTTCTTCCTCGGCATCCCGGCCCTGACCGGCGCCGGCGTGTACGAGCTGAAGGACGCCCTCGGCGCGGGCGTGAGCGCGGCCCCGCTGGCCGTCGGCACGATCGTGTCCTTCGTCGTCGCCTACGCCTCCATCGCCTGGCTGCTGAAGTTCGTGGCCAAGCACTCCTTCAACGCCTTCGTGATCTACCGGATCGTCATCGGCGTGACGCTCCTCGGACTGCTCGGCACCGGCACGCTCAGCAGCTGAGCGGCCTCTCGATCACCCACGGGGTGCGGCGACCGCGCACGGTCGCCGCACCCCGTTCGCACGTCCCGGACGCCGCCCCCGGCGTCCGCCTTGACAGTCCCGGCCCGCAGGACGCACCATCGCTCCCGTGAACCTGTCAGACAGCCAGACAGGTGGTCGTGGCCCGCGGCGCGTCAGCGCCATGGAAGCGGTCCTCGCCCACCTCCGGGGCGCCGTCGAGCGCGGCGAGTACGCCATCGGCGACAAGCTTCCCTCCGAGGCCGAGCTCTGCCGCACCCTGGAGGTGTCCCGGCCCGTGCTGCGCGAGGCGCTGCGCGCGCTGCAGACGATGGGCCTGACGGTCTCGCGGACCGGCAAGGGCACCTTCGTCGTCGCGAACGCCGTGGAGGACCCCACCTTCGGCGACTACGCGGCCAGCGACCTGCTCGAAGTGCGCCGCCACATCGAGATCCCGGTCGCCGGCTACGCGGCCCTGCGCCGCACCCAGGAGAACCTGGACCACCTGGCCCACCTGCTCGACCGCATGGAGCGGGAGACGGACACCACGGCCTGGGTCGCGATGGACACGCTCTTCCACCTCGCCGTGGCCGAAGCCGCGCAGAACCCGGTCTTCCGCCGGGTCATCGAGGAGATCCGGGACGCGCTGGCGCGCCAGTCGGCCTTCCTCAACGAGCTGGGCGGACGCCGCGAGCAGTCCGACCGCGAGCACCGGGCGATCGTCGAGGCCCTGGCCGACGGCCGGGAACACGACGCGGTGGACGCCATGAGCCACCACCTGGACCGCGTGGAGACGACCCTCACCGACATCGTGCGTCCCCGGCGGACGGGCCCTCCCACCGAAGACGGACCAGCCGCATGAGCGGGCACCTCGACGCGGCGCCGCGCACCTCGCCCGGCCACCCGGGCGCCCGCCACCGCATATCCCGCACATCCACCGGCGCCGACGCGTGACCCGCGTTCCGGCCGCCCCGAGACCATGATGCAGGCAGTGATGCAGAGCACTTCCCCCGCCGACGCGCCCGTCGTCCGTGAACCCCTCCACGCGCCCGTCGCCCACCTCGTCCGAGGTGGTGTCGTCGAGGGCGTCCACTACGGCTCGGTCGTCGTCCTCGACGCCGACGGCCGGGTGCGGTTCCAGCTCGGCGACATCGAGGCCGCCTTCTACCCCCGCTCCGCCCTCAAGCCGGTCCAGGCGGTGGCGATGCTGCGGGCCGGGCTGCCCCTCGACGGCGAACTGCTGTCGCTGGCCGCCGCGAGCCACTCCGGCGAGGAGCGCCATATCGCCGGCACCCGGCGCATCCTCGCACTCGCCGGGCTCACCGAGGACGACCTGCGCAACGTCCCCGACATGCCTTTCGGACCGGCCGTCCGGGACGCCTGGATCCGCGCGGGCCGACAGCCCTCCCGGCTCGCCCAGAACTGCTCCGGCAAACACGCCGCCATGCTGTGGACGGCTCGGCTCAACGGCTGGTCCCTCGACGACTACCTCGACCCCGCGCACCCGCTCCAGCAGGCCGTCGCCGAGACCGTCGAGGATCTCACCGGCCAGCGCGTCGCCAAGGTCACCGTCGACGGCTGCGGCGCGCCGCTGTTCTCCATCTCCCTGCACGGCCTCGCCCGCGCCCTGGCCCGGATCACCTCGGCCGCGCCCGGCACGCCCGGGGCCCGGGTCGCCGACGCGATGCGCGAGCACGCCGAGACGGCCTCCGGCTCCGGCCGCGACGTCGCCGCGCTGATGCGGGCCGTGCCCGGACTGCTCGCCAAGGACGGCTTCGAGGGCGTCCAGGTGGCCGCGCTGCCCGACGGCACGGCCGTTGCCGTGAAGATAGCCGACGGGGCGGACCGGGCGCGTATCCCGGTGGCCGCGGCCGCCCTGGCCCGGGCCGGTGTCGACCCGGCTCTGCTCGGCGAGTTCGCCGGCGAGCCGCTGCTCGGAGGAGGGGCGCCGGTCGGCCGGGTACGGCCGGTGCACGCTCTGGACGCCGTGCAGCTGGCGGCCTGTGGCTGACCGCTCCGGTCCCGTGCCGGCGTGACCGGCCGCGCGTAGTCCGCTCCGGTCACGCCGCCCCGCACGCCCCTGCGACGGGCGCGCCCGTCCCGCACGCCCCTGCCGGGGGTGCGCCCGTCCCGCACGCCCTTGCCGGGGGTGCGCCCGTCCCGCACGCCCCTGCCGGGGGTGCGCCCGTCCCGCACGCCCCTGCCGGGGGTGCGCCCGCTCCCCAGCCCCCGTCGGGGGCGCCCTTCCCTCCGTACCTCGGAAAGAGGACCGCAGCCCCATGACCGCGCCCACCCGCAGCGAACACGACCTGCTCGGCGACCGCGACGTACCCGCCGACGCGTACTGGGGCATCCACACCCTGCGCGCCACGGAGAACTTCCCCATCACCGGCACCCCGATCTCCACCTACCCGCATCTGATCGACGCGCTGGCCGCGGTCAAGGAGGCCGCCGCCCTCGCCAACGAGGAACTCGGCCTGCTGCGGCCGGAGAAGGCCGCCGCGATCGTCACCGCCTGCCGCGAGATCCGCGCCGGCAGGCTGCACGACCAGTTCGTCGTGGACGTCATCCAGGGCGGCGCCGGCACGTCGACCAACATGAACGCCAACGAGGTCGTGGCGAACCGGGCGCTGGAACTGCTCGGACACGACAAGGGCCGGTACGCGCACCTGCACCCCAACGAGGACGTCAACCTCGGCCAGTCGACCAACGACGTCTACCCGACCGCCGTCAAGGTGGCGACGGTGTTCGCCGTGCGTGAGCTGCTCAAGGCGATGGCGGTGCTCCAGGACGCCTTCGCCCGCAAGGCCCTCGAGTTCCGTGACGTGCTCAAGATGGGCCGTACCCAGTTGCAGGACGCCGTGCCGATGACACTCGGCCAGGAGTTCTCCGCGTTCGCCGTCATGATCGAGGAGGACCGCAGCCGTCTCGCCGAGGCCGTCGAGCTGATCCACGAGATCAACCTCGGCGCCACGGCCATCGGCACCGGCCTGAACGCCCCCGCCGGTTACGCCGAAGCCGCCCGCCGCCACCTGTCCGCCATCACCGGCCTGCCGCTGGTCACCGCCGCCAACCTGGTCGAGGCCACCCAGGACTGCGGCGCCTTCGTGCAGATGTCCGGCGTGCTCAAGCGGATCGCGGTCAAGCTCTCCAAGAGCTGCAACGACCTGCGACTGCTGTCCTCCGGGCCGCGCGCGGGCCTGGGCGAGATCAACCTGCCGCCGGTGCAGGCCGGTTCGTCGATCATGCCGGGCAAGGTCAACCCGGTGATCCCCGAGGTCGTCAACCAGGTCGCCTTCGAGGTCATCGGCAACGACGTCGCCATCACCATGGCCGCGGAGGCCGGACAGCTCCAGCTCAACGCCTTCGAGCCGATCATCCTGCACTCCCTGTCCGAGTCCCTCACGCACCTGAGGAGCGCCTGCCTGACGCTGGCCGAGCGCTGCGTGTCCGGCATCACCGCCAACACCGACCGGCTGCGGGCCACCGTGGAGAACTCCATCGGCCTGGTCACCGCCCTCAATCCGCACATCGGCTACACGGCGGCCACCGACATCGCCAAGGAGGCCCTCGTCACGGGCCGTGGAGTGGCGGAACTGGTACTGGAGAAGGGTCTGTTGCCGGCCGAGCGGCTGGCCGCCCTGCTGCGCCCCGAGGCCCTCGCCGGCAGCGGGTCACCAGCCGCCTGACCTGCAAGGACGCAGGCACGACTACGCTCGGGGACCGGCCCGGAGGCACAATAGTGATCATGACAACGACGTCGTCCCTCACCTTCCTGCCGGTCCTGGAGCGTATCGCCGAGGAGATCAGCCGCACTCCCGGGCGCGGCCGCCCCGCCGACTACATCCCGGCCCTCGCGGCCTGCGACCCGCGCAGCTTCGGCATGGCCGTCGCGGAGCTGGACGGCACGGTCTACGGCGTGGGGGAGTGGCGGCAGCCGTTCTCGGCGCAGTCCATCACCAAGGTCTACACGCTCGCCCTCGACCTGGCCCGCGAGGGCGACGAACTCTGGGAGCACGTGGGCCGCGAGCCCTCCGGCAACCCGTTCAACTCCCTGGTGCAGCTGGAGTACGAGAACGGCATTCCGCGCAACCCCTTCATCAACGCGGGCGCCCTGGTCGTCACCGACCGCCTGCAGACCCGTACCGGAGACGCGGCCGGGGAACTGCTCGCCTTCCTGCGCGCCGAGAGCGCCAACCCGGCCCTGGACTTCGACAAGGAGGTCGCCGCCTCGGAGACCGCGCACGGCGACCGCAACGCCGCGCTCGGCCATTTCATGGCGTCCTACGGCAACATCGACAACGACGTGCCGGTCCTGCTCGACCAGTACTTCCGGCAGTGCTCCATCGCCGCCTCCTGCGCCGATCTGGCCCTCGCCACCGGCTTCCTGGCCCGGCACGGCGTCCGCGCCGACGGCTCCCGGCTGCTCACCCGCAGCCAGGCCAAGCAGGTCAACGCGGTCATGCTGACGTGCGGCACGTACGACGCGGCCGGTGACTTCGCCTACCGGGTGGGCCTGCCCGGCAAGAGCGGGGTCGGCGGCGGCATCATCGCCGTCGTACCCGGCCGGTGCACGCTGTGCGTGTGGAGCCCGGCCCTGGACGAGCGCGGCAACTCGGTGGCCGGAGTGGCGGCCCTGGACCGCTTCACGACGCTCACCGGACTGTCGGTGTTCTGACCACACGGAGACCACACGCGGACCACACGGGGACCAACCCGGAGACGACCGCTCCCCACCGGCGCCGGGGCGCGACGGCCTCCTGCCACCGGTGCCGTGGCAGTGACGTTTCATCTCCGTCGGCCCCGTGCTGGTGAGGACCTCCCGCCGCTGGTCCGTGGCAGCGACTGTTTTCCGCCTGCCGGTGCCGGGGTGGCGACGGCCTTCCGGCGCCGGTGCCATGGTCGTGAGGACTCGCGGTGTCCGGAGGCCCCCGTCCGGCACAGGCCGGTCACGTCGGGTCCGCCCGCCGGTGTGGGGAGCGTCGCCTTCCGGCCATCCGGCATCGACACGCTGGTCCGGTGGTGGCCATGGCATTCCCCGTCGATCTCCGCCGCTGCCGGTCGCTCGGGCTGGCCGGCACCGCCGTCCTCGCGCTGGGCGGCGAGACGGCCGGTGCCCTGCCCGTCCGGGATCTGCCGGCCCCGGCCTCGGTGCAGGCCGCCCTCGGCCTGGTCGGGGTGTACTTCGGCGTCGTCCTGCTGACGGCGGCCTGGCTGCTCCTGGGCGGCCTGGTCCGCGGCCCCGAGCCGCCCACCCCGCGCGCCCTGCTGCTGGTGCTCGCCGTATGGGCGGCCCCCCTGCTGCTCGCCCCGCCGCTGTTCAGCCGGGACGTCTACAGCTACCTCGCGCAGGGCGCCATGGTCCACGCCCACATGGACGTGTACGGCCAGGGCCCCGCCCGGCTCGGTGGCCCGCTGGCCGACGAGGTCGCCCCCGTCTGGCGGCACACCGGCGCCCCCTACGGCCCCGCCTTCCTGGCCCCGGCCGCCGCGCTGGCCGGCCTCACCCGCGGCGAGCTGCCCGCGGGGCTGCTCGGCATGCGGCTGATGGCCCTGCTCGGCGTGGCCCTCATGGCGGTGACGCTGCCCCGGCTCGCCCGGCACAGCGGCGCCGACCCGGCCGCCGCCCTGTGGCTCGGCGCCCTCAACCCGCTCGTGCTGCTGCACCTGGTCGCGGGCGCGCACAACGACGCCCTCATGCTCGGTCTGCTCGGACTCGGCCTGGTCGCCGCGCGTGGCCGAAGACCTGCCGTGGGCGCCCTGCTCGTCACCCTCGCCGCCCTGATCAAGGCGCCGGCGGCGCTCGGCCTCCTCGCCGTCGTCGCCCTTCAGGTCCGCTCCGGCCGCCGCCCGCTGCCGGCCTTCCTGACCACGGCGGCCGCCGCCGCCGCGACCACCGTCGCCGCCACCGCCGTCGCCGGCACCGGCTACGGATGGATCGCCGCCCTGGACACCTCGGTCTCCCCGCGGAACTGGGCGCTGACCAGTCTGCTCGGCCGGGCCACCGGCGCCCTGCTCAGCCGGCTCGGCAGCGGCCTGGCCCCGCTGGCGGTGCCGGCCTGGCATCTGCTCGGCCTCACGGCCACCGCCGTCGCCGTCCTGCTGACCTGGCTCCGGCTGCGGCCCCGACCGGTGTACGCGCTCGGCCTGAGCCTGCTGGCCGTAGCGGTGTTCGGGCCCGCGATCCGCCCCTGGTACGTGCTGTGGGGCCTGTTCCTCATCGCCGCCGCCGCACCCAGCACCTCCGTACGGCACCGGGTGGCCGCCCTGGCGGGTGTGCTCGCCCTCGCCGTCCTGCCCAGCGGGGGCCCCGCCGGCCTCGGGCAGCTGGTGCTCGCGGTCTCCGGCGGGGCGCTCGGTGTGGTCGTCCTCTGGCAGGCCCACCAGGCCTCCCGGGTCCCGGTGCCGGGACGCACGGCATGAGGGGGCTCCGGGGCCGGCCGGGGCCGGTGGGGGCCTTCGGCACGCCGGCTCGTCCCCCGCTGCCTGCCCGGCCGCGCACGGCCCGCGGCCGGTTGCTGGTGGTACTCGCCCTCGCCGGAGCCGTCGCCCTCTTCACGGCGACCGTGCCGCTGTTGCGCGACTTCTTCGACCTGCGCGTCTACTACGGCACCGTGCACACTTGGACCCACCACGGCGGCCGCATCTACGACTACCGGGTGCCCGGCACCTCGTACGGCTTCACGTATCCGCCGTTCGCCGCCGTCACCATGCTGCCGCTGGCCGTGCTCGGCCGGCACGCCGCCATCGCGCTCTCCCTGCTGGTGAACCTGGCCGCGCTGGGGGTGGTCCTGCGTGTCCTGGCCGGTTCCCGGTGGCGCCGGCACGGCTGGTACCGCTGGTCGCTGGCGCTGTGCGGGCTCGCCCTGTTCGAGCCGCTGCGGGACACCGTCAGCTTCGGGCAGGTGAACCTCGTCCTCCTCGCCCTCGTCCTCGTCGACGCCTGGCTGCCGTCGACCGGCCGGGGCCGCTGGGCGGGCGCCGGGGTCGGGCTCGCCGCCGCCGTGAAGCTCACCCCGGCCCTGTTCATCGGACTGCTGCTGCTGGCCGGACGCCGGCGGGCGGCCCTGACCGCGACGGCCGTCGCCGCGGCGGCGACCGCGCTGGCCGTGTGGGTGGACCCGGGGGCGTCCCGGTTCTACTGGACCGAGGCGCTGTGGGACACCGGCCGGGTGGGCCGTCTCGACTACGTGTCGAACCAGTCCCTGCAGGGTGTGCTGGCCCGCCTCGGCGAGCCGGGCCGCCCGCTCTGGGCGACGGCCGTCCTGCTGACCCTGTGCGTCTGGGTGTGGCGGACCCGCCGGGCGGCCGCGGCCGGTGACTGGACGGCGGCCTTCGCGCTCACCGGGGCGGCGGCCTGCCTGGTCAGCCCGGTCACCTGGGTGCACCATCTGGTCTGGCTGCTGCCGTGCTTCGCCGTGCTCGTGCGCGCCGGACGGCCGCGGATCGCGGGCGCCGCGTACGCGGTGCTGTGCAGCAGCGTGGTGTGGCTGTGGTTCGACGACGCCTCGGGTCCGGGCGGCTTCCTCGGCAGCAACCTCTACACCTGGATCACGCTGGCCCTGCTGCTCGGCCTGCCGACCGGTCAGCCCGCCCCGGTCCGGCTGCCCTTGGACCGCAGCCGCAGTGCCACGGCTCCCGCGCCGAGCCCCGAGAGTCCGGCGACGACGGCGGTGCCGGACCAGTCCGAGTCGCCGTCCGGCGCCCCCGACGCGGCCGCCGCCACCGGAGCGGCCGTCGCGGACGGGGACTTCGCGCGCAACCCGTCCAGCGAGCCGACCGGGTCGACCAGGCCGGCCGCCGCGAAGCCCCAGTCGAGCAACGTGCGGGCCTCCTCGTACACCGCGAGCCCGCCCCCCTGCTGAGGGTTCATCACGGTCACCACGAGTGTGCGCCCGCCCCGGCGGGCCGCGGCCACGAGCGTGTTGCCCGCGTTGCTGGTGTAGCCGTTCTTGATGCCGACCAGGCCCGGGTACGGCGACACCCCGTCCTCGCCGGTCAGCAGCCGGTTGGTGTTCTCGATGGCGTACGGCGTCCCGTCACCGGGGAAGTCGGTCTCGGCGGTGCCGCAGTACCGGGCGAAGTCGGGGTTGTGCAGCCCCGCGCGGCCGAAGACCGCCAGGTCGTAGGCGGAGGAGACCTGCCCGGGCGCGTCGTAGCCGTCGGGGGAGACGACGTGGGTGTCCAGGGCGCCGAGCGAGCGGGCCTTGCCCTGCATCCGCGCGGTCGTGGCCTTCCAGCCGCCGCCCAGGGAGGCGAGCACGTGCACGGCGTCGTTCCCGGAGCTGAGGAACACCCCGTGCCACAGGTCGGACACCTGGTAGGTGTGCCCTTCCTCGACGCCGACCAGGCTGCTGCCCTCGCCCACGTCCGCCAGCTCCTGGTAGCGCACGGTGTGCTGCAGCCCGCTGGGCAGCGAGGGCAGCAGGGTGAGGGCGAACAGGGTCTTGAGCGTGCTCGCGGGCGGCAGCCTGCGGTGCGCCTGGTTCGCCGCCAGCACCTCCCCGCTGCCGGCGTCGGCGACCAGCCAGGACAGCGCCGAGACGTCCGGCACAGCGGGCGCGCCCCGGCGCGGCCGTACCTGCGTGCCGTCGCGGTAGAGCAGGGACGGACCGGGCATCGTGGCCCGGGGCGGCGGCGCGGGGTCGCCTGCGCGCGGCCCGGCGGCTGCCGCTGCCGGCGTCAGCACCAGCACGCCCGCCACACACAGGGAACAGGCCGACACGGCAGCCCGAGAAGCAAATCCGGTGATCATATTATTAAACGTACGAACGGGAGCCTCCTGCGCCACAGCACCGGGCCGTTCGGCCCCACGGAGCAACCCGGATGCCGCACCCGGCCGCCCGGCAGGCCGTCAGTCCCTGGGCAGGGTGGGCCGGATCCGCCGCAGGAACGTGGCGTTGTCGGGGGTGTCCCGCAGCCGCTCCAGCAGGGTGTCCGGGCCGTTCGACGCGCCCTCGCGTGAGCGCAGGGCACGGCGCAGCCCCTGTACGGCCGTCAGTTCGGCCGGAGTGAGGAGCAGTTCCTCGCGGCGGGTGCCGGTGGCGTCGATGTCCACCGCGGGGAAGACGCGCCGGTCGGCGACTTGCCGGTCGAGGCGGAACTCCATGTTGCCCGTGCTCTTCAGCTCCTCGAAGAAGTAGCCGTCGGCGCGGGAGCCGGTGTCCACCAGGGCGGTGGCGAGGATGGTGAGCGAGCCGCCCTCCTCGGCCTGGCGGGCGGCGCCGAAGAACCGCTTCGGGCCGAGCAGCGCGCCCGCGTCGACACCGCCGCTCAGGGTGCGGCCGCCGGCCGCGGAGGCGTTGTTGTGCGCCCGGCACAGACGGGTCAGCGAGTCCAGCAGGACGACGACGTCCTCGCCGGCCTCCACCAGGCGTTTCGCCCGTTCGACGACGAGTTCGGCGAGGGCGATGTGCTCCTTGGCCGGCCGGTCGAAGGTGGAGGCGTACACCTCGCCGCGGACCGAGCGGCGCATCTCGGTGACTTCCTCCGGGCGCTCGTCCAGCAGGAGGACCATCAGCCGGCATTCGGGGTGGTTGCCGGACACGGCGGCGGCGAGCTGCTGGAGCAGCACCGTCTTGCCGCTCTTGGGCGGGGCCACGATGAGGCCGCGCTGCCCCTTGCCGACGGGTGCGAAGAGATCGGTGACCCGGCCGGCGAGCCCGGACGCGGGGTGCTCCAGCCGGATGCGCCGGTGCGGGTGGAGCGGGGTCAGATCGCGGAAGTGCCGGCGTGCGCGGAGGTCGGCGGGGGCCCGGCCGTCGACGCGCGCGATGTCGGTCAGGGTGTGCTGGGCGCCCCGCACCGCTTCGACGAGGTCGCCCTTGCGCAGTCCGTACCGGCGGATGAGTGCGGCCGGGACCTGTGGGTCGGCGGGGGCGGGCAGCAGGCTCGCGGCCCTCAGGTGCCCCTTCCCGTGCGCGTCGACGTCGAGCACGCCGGTGACGATCCGGGCGGCCGTCTGCCGGGCCTCGGCCGGGCGTTCGAGTGTGGTGGTCATGCGTGGTTGTCCTTTCGCGGACGGACGAGAGAAGCAAGAGGGGGAAGAGGCCGCGAGCGGGAGGCGTGGACGCCTGGCTCCGGGCGGCGGGAACGGCACCTCGGGCAGAGCACGGAAGGCCTGGTCGCGAGGTGTGCTGAGAAGCTGACGCGCCGGGAGCCGGAAGTCCGGCAGAACGGCGGGCGGATCAGCGTGAGTGAGACTGGCACCGGCGCCCATGGGCGGCGTACACGAGTGCTTGCTGCACGGTACCACGCACTGAGTGCTGTGTCTGCCGTCTTCCAACAAGTCCCTCGGCCGGGCTATTCCGGGACCGGCGTCCCTCATCCGCTCCGCCCCCCGGGACCGGGCGGATGAGCCTACGATCGACCCGTCTTGTCATGGGGACGTCAGGAGAGACCGGTGGAGACTTCGCCTGCCCGCTCACCGCACCGTCTGGATCCGGCCGGCGGCTGCCCGCACGCCGTCAACGCCCGGCTGCTGGCCCAGGGGTCCGTGGCGGCGGTCGAGTTGCCCGGCGGGATCGCGGGCATGGCCGTCCTCGGGCACGAGGCGCTGCGGGAGTTCCTGCAGCACCCCGAAGTCGCCAAGAACGCCCGCCATTTCACCGCCCTGCGGGAGGGTGCGATCGCCGAGGGCTGGCCGTTGCTCACCTTCGCGACCGTCCAGGGCATGACCACCGCCGACGGCGACGACCACCGAAGGCTGCGGGCGCTGGCCGGCCGCGCCTTCACGCCCCGGCGCGTCGAGGAACTCCGCCCGCGTGTGGAGCAGTTGACCACCCGACTGCTCGACGAGCTGGAGCGGGCCGCCGGGGAGGGCGACGGGGTCGCCGATCTGCGGCGGCACTTCGCCCTGCCCCTCCCTATGGGAGTCATCGGCGAACTCCTGGGCGTGGAAACCCGGTTCCGCGATCGGCTGCACCATCTCAGCAACCAGGTCGTGGCCACCGGCATCGAACCCGCCGAGGTCATCGCGGCCAACCGGGAACTGGCCGCCGTACTGGGCGAGATCGCCGCCGCGAAGGCCGCGGACCCGGCGGACGACCTCACCAGCGCGCTCATCGCCGCCCGGGACGAGGGCGGAGACCGGCTCAGCCACCAGGAGCTGATCGGCACGCTCGTCCTGATGATCATCGCCGGGCACGAGACCACGCTCAACCTGATCACCAACGCGGTCCGCGCGCTGTGCGCCCACCCCGGCCAGCTCGCCCTGGTGCGCACCGGCCGGGCGAGCTGGGCCGACGTGGTGGAGGAGACCCTGCGCTGGGACGCGCCGGTCAGCTACTTCCCCTTCCGCTACCCCGTGCGGGACCTCACCGTCGGCGGTACGCGCATCCCCGCCGGCACACCTGTGCTCGCCGGCTACTCCGCCGCCGGCCGCGACCCGGCCGCGCACGGTTCCGACGCCGACCGATTCGACGTCACCCGCCCGGCACGCCCCGGCGCGGTGCGCCACCTCTCGCTCGGGCACGGCGCGCACTACTGCCTGGGTGCCCCGCTGGCCCGGCTGGAGGCCACGGTGGCGCTGGAGCGGCTGTTCACCCGCTTCCCCGCCCTCGAACTCGCCGGATCGGAAGCCGACCTGGCACCGCACGCCGGGTTCGTCGGCAACAGCGTGCGCAGCCTGCCGGTCCGGCTCGCACCACCCCGCTCCTGAGCCGCCACCACCCCGCTCCGAGGCCGCCATCACCGCGCTCCTGAGCCGCCCCCGGCTCCTAGACCGCCAGCACCCGGCTCTCGAGCCGCCACCACCCCGCTCCTAGGCCGCAATCACCCCGTTCCTGAGCCGCCCCCCGCTCCTGAGCCGGGCCGTCCCGGCCGGTCCGGCGGAATCCGTGGCGGTTTTCTCGTACGGTTCCGCGCGCCGGCCGGTGCGGCCGGGCGAGGGCCGGACCGCGGCGCCCGGCACCGCCTGCGCCCGGTGTGTCAGGAAAGCACACCAGATGTGCCCGGACGATAACGATCGCCGCCGACAGGGGACTTGACCACTAACCACTACGTTCAGGACATGTCCACGCCACCACAGCCCCCGCAGCCGGCCGACCAGCCGCCCGCGCACCCCGGGCCGCAGCCGGCCGTCCCGCCGCAGCCGACGGCCTACCCCTACCCGAACCCGCAGTCTCCTCCGCCGGGGAACTTCTACGCACAGCCCACCCTGGTGGGCCGGCCCGCCGACCAGCCGCTGCCGGGACAGTCGCACCCGGGACAGCCACAGCCGGGACAGCCGATGCCCGGTCATCCCTATGCCCCGCCGCCGCAGTACGGCTTCGTGCCCGTCCCCCCGGCCGGTGGCGGCGGCGCCGGTAAGGCCGTGCTGTGGGCCGTCGTCGGCGCGGTCGTCGCGTCCGCGGCGTGGGCGGGCGGTGTACTCCTGCTCGGCGGCAAGGGGGACGACGCCGACCTGCGCGGCTACACGGCGCCCGGCAACATGTGCTCGAGCGCCGACTACTCGTCCTTCAAGGACGAGTACACGCAGGACGACTCCTCGCCGACCCGGACCGCGCTCCACGACGCCGCGCTGGACGAGGGCTACTGCAGCCTGAGCCTGAAGAAGACCGGGTCCACCTACGCCGACGCGTACCTCTCCATGCAGCTGGACCTGCACAAGAAGACCGACCCGGGCCCCGAGTTCACCGCCACCTGGAAGAACTACGGTGACAGCCACAAGGACTACGACGTCGACCCCGTCAAGGGCATCGGGGACGAGGCCTATCTGGTCAGCCAGGACACCACGAACGGTTCGTCCAGCGGCTCCCGGTACGCCACGCTCGCCGTCCGCGACGGCTGGGTGACGTACACGATGAGCTACAGCGCCTACCTCAGCTCGTACGACCGGGACAAGACCCCGCCCGCGCTCGCCGACGTGTCTCAGTGGCTGAAGACGGACGCCAAGGCGACGCTCGGGCAGCTCAAGGACTGAGGCCCCCCGGGAGCCGGGGCCGCCCGCGCGCCGGAGAGCCGGGCCGCTCAGGCGGATCGCGCCTCGGCCTCCGCGGCGATCTGCTCGAAGCGTGCGCCCATGGCCTCCGCCAGGGCCTGGGCGCCCGACAGCGGACGGACCATGACCATGAAATCGTCGATCAGGCCGTCCTCGTTCACGTGCAGGAAGTCGCAGCCGGTCAGCTGCCGGTCGCCCACCCGCGCCGTGAAGACCAGTGCGTGGTCCGGCCCGGCCGGGTCGCCGATCTCGCGGACGTAGCGGAAGTCCTCGAAGACCTCGACCACCGCGCGCAGGATCGCCGCGGTGATGGGCTTGCCCGGGTAGGGCTTGAAGACGACCGGGCTGGTGAAGACGACGTCCTCGGCGAGCAACGCCTCGACGGCCGCCGGGTCCCCGGCCTCGACCGCCTCGCGGAACGCGCGCATCGGATCACCTCATAGTCAATTTGTTGAATAGGTGCGGTTGACATTAGTCAACCGCTGCTAGCCTGTCCATATGTCGCTCAAGTACGCCGTCCTGGCCGCCCTGCTGGAGGGCGAGGCCTCGGGCTACGAGCTGTCCAAGTCGTTCGACGTCTCGCTCGCGAACTTCTGGCCCGCCACACCGCAGCAGCTCTACCGCGAGCTGGAGCGCCTCGCCCAGGACGGACTCGTCCGGGCCCGCACGGTGCAGCAGGAACGCCGGCCGAACAAGCGGATGTTCACGCTGACCGAGGCGGGCCGGGCCGAGCTGGGCGCGTTCGCCGCCGAACCGCCGAAGCGGCCCACCGCGGTCCGGGACGAACTGCTCATCAAGATCCAGGCCATGGACGGCGCCGACCCGGAGGTGACCCGGGCCCTGATCGAGGAACGCAGGGTCTGGGCACGCGGGAAACTCGACCGTTACCGGCGACTGCGCGACCGCCTGCTCGACGGACGCACGGAGGAGGAGTACCTGCGCACCTGCGACCGTGTCGGTCCCTACCTCACCCTCATGGCCGGGATCGGCTTCGAGGAGGAGAACCTGCGCTGGTGCGAGCGTGCGCTGGCGGTCGTGCGGCGGCGTGTGGCCGGGAGCTGACGCGATGTTCGGTCCCGAAGGCCCCACCCTGCGCGAACTCGCGCGGCAGGCACTGTCGTCCGTCGAGCACGGATACGACCTGCTGGCCCCGAAGTTCGACCACACGCCCTTCCGCACACCCGACGAGATCCTGGGCTCCGTGGCGCGGGCGCTGGCCCCGGCCGGCCCCTTCGACGACGGCCTGGACCTGTGCTGCGGCACGGGCGCCGGGACGGAGGTGCTCAGCGGGCTGTGCCGTCGCAGTGTCACCGGCGTCGACTTCAGCGCCGGGATGCTCGAGGTCGCCCGGCAGCGTGTCCGGCCGCACCCAGGCGGGCCCGGCCCCGCCTGGGTGCGCGGCGACGCCCGGGCCCTGCCGTTCGCGGCCGCCTTCGATCTGGTCGTCTCCTTCGGGGCGTTCGGGCACTTCCTGCCCGGGGAGCTGCCGGTGCTCTTCCGTCAGGTCCACTCGGTCCTGCGGCCCGGCGGCCGCTTCGCCTTCCCGGTCCTCGCGCCGCCCCGGCCGGCGCAGCCGGCCTTCTGGACGCTGCTGGGCTTCGACGCGGTGATGCGGGTGCGCAACGCCCTGTGGCGGCCGCCGTTCGTCATGTACTACCGGGCCTTCCGGTTCGGGGAAGTGCGGGCGGAGCTGGCGCGTGCCGGATTCACGGTCGAGTCGGCCGCGCTGCCCGGGTTCGGGCGGCGCGGCGACGGCAGTCCGCGGGCGCGGCTGCTGGTCGCCCGACGCGGTCAGCCCGCGGCCGGGAGCGTGAACTCGTAGACCAGCGCGTCCTGTTCGGCGTTCACCACCAGGTCGGTGATCTCCAGCGGGCGGGCGTACTGGTCGTGCACCCGCCGGGTCACCCGGACCGAGGAGGTGTCGCCGACCTGGGTGATGGAGTCCCGGTGGTGCAGGGTCAGACCGGCCTTGCGCATCCAGTCGTACGCCCGTCGCAGCTGGGCCGGGGTGGCCCCGTCGGCCCGGCCCCGGTAGCGGCCCAGTTCCACGACCTCGGTCAGCGCCACCGCCGAGAACGACGTCACCGCCGTCCGCAGCGACCGGCCGTCCGGCGCGACCGAACGGTAGCGGTGCACCAGCGTCGGGCGGCGCGGGGCCAGGCCCAGCGCCTGGGCGTGCTCTGGCGAGGGCGCCTCCCAGGTCACCGTGGCCCGGTCGACCGCGCAAGGGTCCGCCGAACGGGAGCCCACGGGGAAGGCGAGCGACTCCGGCGCCTCGACCGGGCGACCGGGCAGCGTGGCGTGACTGCCCCGCCGGTCGGTGGCGACCAGACCGCTGCGGCGCAGGACGTCCAGTGCCTGCCGTACGGTCTCCCGGCTGACCTCGAAGTGGGCGGCCAGGTGGCGTTCGCCCGGCAGCCGTTCGCCCGGCGGAATGGTGCCGTCGCGTAGTTCGCCGAGCAGCCGCGAGGCGACCCGCGCATACAGCGGGCGGTCGTCGCCGTGCGGCGAAGGGGGCGGGGTGGTGGTGCGGGCCATGCCGCGACCTCCTGTTGGTGACAAGACGTAGCCGAACGGGCTCATTGCGCGACCACAATTAGCATTGGTCTAAACCACAAGGGAAGAGCCGCCGGCGGGTTCGGCCGAAACCCAACCGCGGTCCCGAAGCCGCCGCCGGGCCCGTCACGGGGCGCGGTACGGGGCCCCGGCCGAGGCCGTCCTCCGCGGATCGTCGGCGATGCGCGGCCCCTCCGGCCCGACACGGCCCGGTGGGCCCCCGCGCCAGGGTCGGCGGCCCCGCGCGAAGCACCGAAGCCGTCATGACCGAAAGTCCACGGATTCGGTCCGTACGATCCGTACGAGGCGATGGGGCCGTCCCCCTCGTGGTCGTCGAGGTCGTCCACCTCGTCGCCTCGACCTCGTGAGTCCAGGCGGCGAACGCCGCGAAGACGGCCGGCGACGGACGGGCCCGGTCCTCCAGAGCCGCCGAGAACAGCGCCGTGACCGATCGCGGGCCGCGAAGCGCACACCGTCGAAGGGGGTCGGTGTCCGCAGGACCTCCGCCGGGCGACCTCGATGCGTCCTCGGGAACAGCCCTGCCTCCCGACAGGGCCGACGGCCCGTCGAGGCCCTCGGCCGGGCCCCGCGCTCATCGGAGTGATGCTCATGCCGGGTCAGGTCCTCGGCTGGGTCCACCTCGGACCCGTGCGTGCCCACTCCCGCTCCCACTCGGCCAGGCGGTGCCGGAGTGCGATCCGGCGCTCGACCGCATGGCCCAGGACCACGACTCCGGCGGCCCCGCCCGCCGCGGCCAGGCCGACGGTGACCGAGTGCTGCCAGACCGCCATGCCGTCCGCGGGCCGGGCGACGCTGCGGCCCCGGGAGTCGAGCCACACCGAAACCACGTCACCGGTCCGGGTCCCGGCAGGCACCCGGCCCCATGTGGTGCGCACCCCCTTGCCGGGCTCGGTCCAGCGGACCCGGGCGCGATACGGATGCTCACGGTCGCCCTGGGTGGCGGTCAGCCGCTGCGGCGGATCACCGAGCACCGTGGCCCGCACCTGATGGCGTTCGGCGCGCTGGGCCGCGGCCAGTGCCTCGGCCCGGCCATGGGCACGCAGGCCCGCCGCGGCCCCGGCCAACGGGGCGACCACGAACAGCAGGACGGCGACGACGACCGCCGTCCAGGCCTCCACGACATCGGAGCGGCGCCGCAGCGGATTGCGCCGCCAGCGCCAACCACGGACCCGGGTACGCATGTTCACCTCCTCGCCGCCGGAGCAGAAACCGGGCGAGCCGGGCGAGCCGGTGCAGGGGACCGTCGTCCCGCCGGCTCGCGTGCGTGAGCGTCCACACCCGTCTCGTACCCCGTACGGCGTACCTCTCGCATGCCGCGAACCGCGAGTTCAAGCCCTCATGAAGCACGGAACGCGCCATGCGCCCCACCATCGCGCGACCGGCCCGGCCGCGCGACCCGAGTGCTCAGCCGAACCGCTCGATGCGGATGCGCTCCACCGGCTGGCCTGCCTCGACCAGCAGCCGGGACGCGTGCTCGGCGAACCCGTTGGACCCGCACACATAGGCCTCCCACCCATCAGAAGGCTGCGTCTCCAGGAGCGGCGCCACATGTGCGGCCGTCATACGTCCCACCGGCATCCCCGCGGGAGCACTCCGGGTGAAGACGGGCGTGGTCTCCGCGCCCAGTTCCCGCGCGTAGATCAGTTCCCCGGGGCTCCGCGCGGACACCAGCATCCGCAGCGGCACGGTCAGACCGCGCGCGCGATGGTGCCGGAGCATCGACATCAGCGGTACGACCCCCGAGCCGGCGCCGAGCAGCAGCGCGGGCCGGTCGCCGGGCCAGGCGAAGAAGCCGCTGAGCGGGCCGCGCACCTCGATCGTGTCACCGGGCCTGGCCACGGTGTGGAACCAGCCCGAGACCTCGCCGTCCGGAACCCGGTCCAGGGTCAGCTCGATGTGTCCCGAGTCGTCCGGCGCCGACGCGATGGAGTAGTGGCGCTGCGCCGCGTAACCGTCCTGGGCCGTCAGCCGCAGCATCAGATGCTGTCCGGGCAGGTGCCCCGCCCACTCCGGCACCGCCAGCCGGAAGGTGGCCGCGTGCGGCGTCTCGCGCCGGATCTCCGTCAGCGTGGCGGTCTGCCACTCCACCGCCGTCCGGTGGGCCACGGCGATGCGCCCGGGCACCGCGAACCGCGTCGCGGGTACGCCCGGGGCCGGGGCGGCCGGGCCGGGGGAGGAGCCCGGCTGGATCGGCATGGTCTCAGTCACCGGAGTACCGCTGCTCCTGCCAGGGGTTGCCGCGTGCGTGGTAGCCGTTCTGCTCCCAGAAGCCCGGCTCGTCGTGGTCGAGGAGCGTGAGCCCGGCGATCCACTTGGCGCTCTTCCAGAAGTACAGGTGAGGCACCAGCAGTCGCGCCGGGCCGCCGTGTTCCGGGGCCAGCGGCGCGCCGTCGTACTCCCAGGCGATCCAGGCCCGACCGCCGGTGAGGTCGGCGAGCGGCAGATCGGTGGTGTAGCCGGTGTGGGAGTAGGCGAGCACATGTGTAGCGGACCCATGTGGCCGCACCACAGCAAGGAAGGCGTCCAGCGAGATGCCGCCGAACCGCACACCGAACTTGGACCAGCCGGTCACGCAGTGGATGTCACCGTCGTACGCCGAGGCGGGCAGCGCGTGCGCCGCGTCCCAGTCCCAGGTGTGCGGCCGCTCGACCAGGCCGTCGATGCGGAAGGACCAGTCGGCGGGCGCGAGGTCGGGAGTGACCTCGGCGGACAGGACGGGCCAGTCCTCGCCCGCGTCGTACTGCCCGGGCGGCAGGCCGGGGTGGTGGACGCGCGGGCGGCCCGTGAAGCCTCGCGTGACGTTCATACGTCAACCGTACGCTGTCGTCCCGGGTGCTCCGTCCCAGGTCATCGCCGTCCGGGCCGCCCCCGCCACCCGGCCGCCCGGCCCCGGCGCCGATCATTGCGACCGCGTGAAATCCCCGGCCGAGCGGGAATACCGCTCCGCCGCTCCTCCTTGGCGCTCAGTGCCGGCCCGGGTGCGCGCCGGTGGCAGCGCGAGAAAGGTGAGGAAAGAGATGCCCGAGGCTTACCTCCGCACGACAGTGATCGAAGGAGCCGCGTGAGCCTCGCCGGCCCCGGCGTTCCCGCCCCGGCGGCGGCCGACGCCGCGCACGTCCTGGACAACCCCGCCCGCGCCTCCCTGACCGGACCGCACGCCCGCTTCGCCGAGCGGCGCGGCCGGGTGCTGCGCTACCAGCCCGACGTCTCGCCCTGGCTGGCGCTGCCCGACGGACCGGACGTGCAGGACTGGGCGGATCTCGCCGCGCTGGCCGGTCCCGGCGCCGAGGTCCCGCTGCCCGGCTTCCGCGGGGAGGTCCCGGCGGACTGGGAGATCACCTTCCGGATGGAGGGCGTGCAGCTGGTGGACGACGGCCTCGCCGCCGCCCCGGAGGCGGAGGCGGTCCGGCTCGGCCCGGCGGACGTGCCCGAGATGCTGGACCTCGTGGCGCGCACGCGGCCGGGGCCGTTCCTGCAGCGCACCGTGGAACTCGGCACCTACCTCGGCGTCCGCCGAGACGGCGCGCTGATCGCCATGGCCGGGGAGCGGCTGCATCCACCGGGATGGACCGAGATCAGCGCCGTCTGCACCGACCCCGCGTTCCGGGGCGAGGGGCTGGCCGGCCGTCTCATCCTCGCGGTCGCGCACGGCATCCGGGAGCGCGGCGAGACACCCTTCCTGCACACGAGCGCCAAGAACACCGGCGCCATCCGCCTGTACGAGTCGCTCGGCTTCCGGCTGCGCCGCCGCACGGCGTTCCTGGCGGCCCGCGCCCCCCGGCTCGCGGTGAGCTTCGGGGCCGTGGGGTAGACGCGGCTCGCTGCGACGCGGCTCAGTCCGAGGTGAGTCGCCCCGGCGTCGCCCGGTCCGGTGCGGGCCGATCCGGCTCGATGCCGCCCGTTCCCGCGTTGTACCGCTCCAGGTAGGCCGCGAACCGCACCAGATCCGCCTCCGGCCAGTGGGTGAGGCGCTCCCGGAACGCGGTCCGGCGGCTGCGGGTGACCTGGGCCAGGATCTCCTCGCCGGCCTCCGTCAGATGGAGCACCTGGACCCGGTGGTCCTCCGGGTCGAGCCGGCGCTCGATCAGCCCGATGCGCTCCAGCGCGGCCACCTGTCGGCTCACCGTGGACTTGTCCAGGGCGTAGTGGGCCGCCAGGTCCGTCGCCCGGCAGCCGCCGCTCTCCTCCAGGTGACCGAGCAGGGTGTACGACACCAGCGACAGCTCGGGGTGCATGCGCCCCGCCGAGGCGCGGGCCCGGCGGGCGAAGATCGTCATCTCGCGCTGGATCGTCTCGACGGCCGACTCCGCTGCGCTCACGGGAATACCTCCTCCGGCGTTCTAGTTGTATAGTACAACTAGAACTGAAAGTTGTATAAGCCAACTATTGGAGGTCGTGCGCGATGAGGTCACCGGCCCTGCGCCATGTGCTCACGCACCTGATCACCCCGCTGCTGATGTGCCTGGGCATGGGGCTCGCGTACATGGGAGCCTTCGTCGCTCCCGAGCCGCACCATCTGCCCGTCGCCGTCGTGGGCACCACGCCGCAGGCCAAGGTCTTCGCGCAGACGGTGAAGGACACCGCGGGGGATCGGCTCGACGTCCGTACGGTCGCCGACCGCTCCCACGCCGTCGAACTTCTCCGGTCCCGCGATGTGACGGGCGCCTATGTGCCGAGCGCCAGGGCGCCCGAGCTGCTCGTGGCCGGCGCCGCATCCGACATGGGCGCGACGGCCGTGGAGAAGGTCTTCACTCCGGTCGCCGCCGAGCGGGGCGCCCCGCTGAAGGTCACCGACGTCGCCCCGCCGGTCGCCGACGACCCCACCGGGCAGGGGCTGTTCTTCCTGCTGATCGCTCTCAGCATCGGCTCCTACGCGTCGGTCGCCGCCCTCGGTGCCGCGGGTGCCGGGCTGGCGATGCGGGTCCGGGCGCTGCTTGCGCTCGGCGTCTCGGCCGTGGTGAGCGGCATCGGGGTCCTGCTCGCCGGCCCGGTGTTCCATCTCGCCCACCACGACCTCGCCGGTGTGTGGGGCATGGCGTGGCTGTACTCGGCGGGCATCCTCTTCATCGGCGTCGGCCTGCACACCTTCCTCAGGCGCTGGACCACGCTGACCATGATGGTGCTGTTCGTGATGCTGAACTTCACCAGCTCCGGCGGCCTCTTCCGGCCCGAGCTGCAGAACGGCTTCTTCGGCACCCTGCACGCCTTCTGGAACGGCGCCGGCTTCGTCGAGGGCATCCGCAGCCTGCTGTACTTCGGCGACGACGGTCTCGCGCGCAACGCGTGGACCCTCGTGGTCTGGCTGCTCGCCGGCCTGGCCGTGACGGCGGTCGCGGCCCTGTACGAGGGGACCCGCCGGGCCCCTCTGGCCATCGCGCACCCCGAGCCCGAGAACGATCCCCGGGCCGGGGCCGGGGCCGGGGCCGAGGGACGGGACCGGCCCGCGCCCGCCAAGGCACGGCCCGAGCGGGCAGCCGTACAGGCGCGGGAGCAGGAGGCCGCCGAGCAGGAGGCCGAGGAAGAGGTGGAGGAGACGGTCGGCGTCTGAGCGACCGCACCTTGCACGCGGGAGCGCGGTGCCCGTCACTGCGCTGGAACGGCTCCGGGGGAGGGCCCTGCGGGAGGGCTTTGCGGGCGGGCTCTGCGAGGGGGTTCGGTGAGGGGGTTCGGTGAGGGGGTTCGGTGAGGGGGTTCGGTGAGGGGGCTCCGCCCGTCACGGGCGGAGCCCCCCGGCCCGCCGGTCATCGCGCGTCCGGGCCGATGGTCACCACCCGCGCCCGCAAGGGCTGCCGACGGTCCGTCACGCCCTGGGATATGGTGGTCGTCCGGTCGCGAACGGTCGCGGCTTTCGACCGCTGGGAGGTGAGACTCATTTCCGCTGTGTCAGCCGGGGTGCTCTCCCCTCAGGACGGCGCGGTGCACCGGCTGCGGTGACCGCGGGAGCGCCCTCAGGCCCCGTGCTCCCGAAAGGCTCTCGGCCTCCATGCCCTCCCGGTCCTCTCAGTCCTCCCGGTCCTCTCAGTCCTCTGAGGTCTTCCCTTCCCTTGTCTCTCCCTCCGCCGTGGTCCGTGTGTTGCGCGCCGCCGGGTGCGTCTTCGCCGAGGAGGAGGCGGAGTTGCTCCTCGCGTCCGCCCGGTCCGCGCACGAACTGACCTCGATGGTGGACCGGCGTGCCGCCGGGCTGCCGCTCGAACAGGTCCTCGGCTGGGCGCCCTTCCACGGGCTGCGCATCAGCGTGGGGCCGGGAGTGTTCGTCCCCCGCCGCCGTACCGAGTTCCTCGTCGACCAGGCGCTGGCCGCCGCGCCCCGGGCACGTGTCGTCGTGGACCTGTGCTGCGGGTCCGGCGCGCTGGGCGCCGCCCTCGCCGCCGCCCTGGACGGGGCCGAGGTGCACGCCGCCGACATCGACCCGGTCGCCGTCCGCTGCGCCCGTCGCAATCTCGCCGCCTTCGGCGGCCGAGCCCACCAGGGCGACCTGTACGACGCCCTGCCCGCCGGCCTGCGCGGCCGCGTCGACGTCCTGGCCGCCAACGTGCCCTACGTCCCCACCGATGAGGTGCCCCTGCTGCCCGCCGAGGCCCGCGACCACGAGCCGCTCGTCGCCCTGGACGGCGGCCCGGACGGTCTCGACACGCTGCGCAGGGTGGCCGCCGGGGCAGCCGGCTGGCTGGCGCCGGGCGGCTGTCTGCTGAGCGAGATCAGCGAGCACCAGGCGGCCGGCGCCGTGGAGGCGTTCGCCGAGGCGGGCCTGACGACCCGCCTGGCGGTGTCGGACGAGCTGTACGCGCACGTGGTGACCGGCGTACGGGCCTGACCGCTAGGGCAGTCGCTGTGCCCGGGCGATGAGCAGCGCGACGTCGTCGTGGTTGTCGGGGTGGTGCAGCGTCCGCAGGAGCAGGTCGCAGACCTCTTCCAGCGGGCGGCCCGGATCGCCGAGCAGGGACAGCAGGAAGTCCAGGCGTTCGTCCAGCGAGTGGCGGCGCGTCTCCACCAGACCGTCGGTGTAGAAGACCAGCTCGTCGCCGGGTTCGAAGTCGACGGTGACGGTGGAGAACGCGATGCCGCCCACGCCCAGGGGCACCCCGGTGGGCAGGTCGAGCAGTTCCGGCGGCCGGCCCGGCCGGACCCGGGCCGGTGGCAGGTGACCGGCGTTGGCGATCCGGCACTGCCGCAGATGCGGGTCGTGGACGGCGTACACGCAGGTCGCGATGGAGTGGTCCAGGGCCGATGTCGTCTTGTCCAGGTGTTCCAGCAGGAGGGCCGGGTCGAGATCGAGCGCGGCGAGGGTGGTGGTGGCCGTGCGCAGCCGGCCCATGGCGGCGGCCGCGCTGATGCCGCTGCCCATCACGTCGCCCACCACGAGCGCGGTCTTCCCGCCGTCCAGCGGGATGACGTCGAACCAGTCGCCGCCGACCTCGCTGGTCGCGCCCGCCGGCTGGTAGCGGGACGCCACCTCCAGGCCGGTCGTGACCGGCGGATGGCTGGGCAGCAGGCTGCGCTGCAGGGTGAGGGCGGTGTTGCGGGCGTTCTGGTACCAGCGCGCGTTGTCGATCTGCACGGCCGCCCGGGCCGCCAGCTCCCGTGCCAGCAGCACGTCGTCGTCGTCGAACGGCGCCGGATTGCGGGTGCGCTTGAGGTCGAGCGCTCCCAGCACCTCGCCACGCGCGATCAGCGGCACCGCGAGGTAGGAGTGCAGCCCCGCCCGGCCCAGCAGCACGGCCGCCTCGGACGAGCGGGCGATGCGCGGCAGGTCCTCGTCCTTCACGTGCGGCACCAGGACCGCCTCGCCCGTGCGCACGCACTCGGTGACCAGCCGGTCGGGCGCGTACCGGGCGATGTGGCCGGGCCGGTCGGCGGCCCGTACGGCGTCCGTGTCGTCCACCGGGCGCAGGGCGAGCGCCCGGATCATCGCGGACTCGGAGGGGCCCAGCGAGCTGGGCCGGCCCTCGACCACGGCGTCCAGCAGGTCCACGGCCGCGACGTCCGCCAGTTCCGGCACGGCGACCTCGGCCAGCTCGCAAGCGGTGCGTTCCAGTTCGAGCGTCGTACCGATCCGGGCGGACGCGTCGGCGATGACCGCGAGCCGGCGCCTCGCCGCCTCCGCCTCCACCGAGGCCCGGTGCTGCTCGGTGATGTCGACCAGCGAGACCGCCACCCCGAGCACATTGCCCATGGCGTCCTCCAGCCGGTAGAGCGAGTGCGACCAGGTGTGCTCCGTGTCCGGGTCGGCGGCCGTACGGCCGACGAGCGTGTCGCCGATCAGGGGCGCCCCCGTCTCCAGCACCTCCCGCGCGGCGGCCTCCAGCGCGTCGGACTCCACCAGCGGAAGCACCTCGCACAGTGTGCGGCCCACGTGGTCGGCGACCGCGACACCGTTGATCCTGCCCAGGGCGGGGTTGGCCGAGACGAACCTGAGCTGGGTGTCCAGGACGCCGTATCCGACCGGCGACTGCTCCACCATCCGCTCGGACAGCGCCACGTCCTGCTCCAGCCGCCGTACGGTCGACTGGTCGGCGGCGAGCCCGAGCGCGTACACGTCGCCCCGGTCGTCCAGCAGCCGCATGTTGCGGAACTCCACCAGGCGGGTGCTGCCGTCCTTGTGGCGTACGGGGAAGCCGCCGGCCCAGCTCTGCCCGGTGCGCATGACGTCGGCGAAGAGCTTGCCGACGAGCTGGATGTGCCGCTCGTGCACCATCAGCCGGGCGGCGAACTGACCGAGGGCCTCCTGCGCGGTGTATCCGAAGAGCTCCTCCGCCTGCGGGCTCCACAGGACGATGCGCCCGTCGGTGTCCAGCACCACCGAAGCCACGCCGAGGACGTCGAGCAGACCGCCCGGCCGCTGCGGCCCGCGGGCCGGCTCGTCGCCCTCGGCCACCGGAGCCTCGGCTGCACTCATGCCACGCACCGCCTTCGACCGTCCGCCCGGCACCTCGTCCCCCGTGCCGACTCTCCCTTTTCTACCGCGCTCACACCGACTCTCCGAGGCCTCCGCCGACTACCTCCACCATCTCTCACCACGACGGCGCACGTCCGCCGAAGGCGCCTGCCGGCGGGCGCGCGGTACGGGGTCTCCTGCCCAGACCGTACAGCGCGGTTCCGCGGGCCGTGAGAGTTCACGCTCATGTTGCTGCATTGGCCTGTACATGACCACGACGCCACGCCAGACTGTCCGCCGACCGAGTGCCCCCACCCTCCGTCCGAGGAGTCGCATGCCCGCGTCCGCCCGGCAACGTTGTCACACCGTCCTCGCCGGACTCGTCACCCTCGCCACCGCCGCCGTCGTGTCCCTCGCCGCACCCGCGCCCGCCTCCGCCGCCGACACGTGGACCGAGACCGGCTCCGACCGCGCCGACCCGCTGACCGAGAGCCAGGGGCTGGCCTCGGTGGAGGTCCCGGCGAACAGCCCCAACCGCTACACCGGCATCGGTACCGTCCCCCTCGCGGTCTCCAGCCGCGGCTGGAACCACGTCGGCGACCCCGACGCCTCGTACAACGGCTACTACATCGAGCCCTACCAGCGGGACTCGGGCGGCGCGAAGATGTTCCGCGTGCAGGCGCCGGGGGGCGCCTGGGCGGAGTACGTGCACGCGCTCGGCCCCGGCGAGGCGCTGAACAACTCGTGGGACGCCATCTCGCCCGACGGCCAGTGGATGCTCTCGGGGGAGTGGGGCACGATGACCCGCCTCCTGGTCTTCCCGACCCCCGGCGTCAACCCCTCCACCTCGCCCTCCGCGAACCTCCCGCAGGCCTCGACGGTCGTGCTGGACCACGCCGTCCGTGACGTCCAGGGCTGCGACTTCTCCGGGCCCACGACCCTGCTGTGCTCCTCCGACGACCCGGACGGCGGACTCTTCGGCATCACCAAGCCGCTGCTCCGGATCGACCTCTCGGCCCCGCCGGGCGGATCCGCGGACGTGACGGGGCATGTCACGGCCCTGCGGCAGCTACCGCTGCGCAGTTCCTGCTCGGGCACCTTCGAGGCGGAGGGCATCGACTTCGACCGGCGCACGGGGATCCTGCGCGTGATCGTGGTCTCGCCGGGCTTCTGCGTACTGACGGACAGCAAGACGTACAAGTTCTCGCACAACTGAGGACGGCGGGACGTGCAGGTTTCCGTGGCGGCCGGGCGTGCGGGTTCCGGTCCGGCTGAGGTGTGCTCATCGGCCCGTGGTGTTTTCCTGAGGATGGACGCGGTTCGGCGGGGTACCCCGTTCCACCGCAGCGCGGCCACGAAAGGAGCGATCAATGGCACGCACGGAGCGGTCGCATCCGGAAACCGTCACGGTGGAGCTCAGCGGCTCGAAGGAGGACGCCCGTCTGGTCTTCGACGCACTGAGGACCTGTTTCGCGTCCGACCGGGGTGCGGACGAGGATCCTCAGCAGCTCCACGAGACCCGCCCGATGGTGTGGCTCGGCACCTACGACGTCGCGGACGCCCGTGACCAGGGCTGCCCGCCGGTCCGTCTCGGCTCGGCGGTCCAGGCCGACGTCCAGGGCGGGTACTGGGCCGTCGACAGGTTCCGCACCACCCTCGACTCCATGTTCACCGTGCAGGAGACCTCCGCGGCCTCCGGTGACCAGGAGAGGGACCTGCACCTCCTCCTCGAGAGCCGCTGACCGGCTCGCTCCGGGGAAACGCCCCGGCCGGCCCGCCGCCGGCCGGGGCGCAGGAGTGCCCCCACGGCGTCGTGGGCGGCCGGGCGCAGGAGTGCCCCGAGGCGGCCTGGGCGGCGTGGGGCGTCCTCGCGGCACCCTGAGCGCCGGAGGACCTCTTCACGGCCGCTTTCGTCCGACGTGACTGTACATACCAGTAGGTAAAGTGGCGCGACTCACCTCTCCGCGATTATGCAACTAGTTGCATAAACGGTCGGGCTTCCTCTACAACATGAAGCGACGACACCGCGTACGGAGGGCCCGATGAGCCGTTACCCACATCTGATGACCCCGCTCGACCTGGGCTTCACCACACTGCCCAACCGCGTGCTCATGGGCTCGATGCACGTCGGACTGGAAGAGGCCGAGCGCGGCTTCGAGCGGATGGCGGCGTTCTACGCGGCCCGCGCCCGCGGCGGAGTCGGGCTGATCGTCACCGGCGGCATCGCGCCCAACGACGAGGGACGGCCGTACGAGGGGGGCGCCAAGCTCACCACCGAGGCCGAGGCCGAGGAGCACCGCGTCATCACCGAGGCCGTGCACCGCGAAGGCGGCCGGATCGCGATGCAGATCCTGCACTTCGGGCGGTACGCCTACCACAAGGACCTCGTCGCCCCCAGCCCGCTGCAGGCCCCCATCAGCCCCTTCGCGCCCCGCGAGATGACCGACGCCGACATCGAGCGGACCATCGGCGACTACGCCCGCGCCGCCCGCCTCGCCCGCGCGGCCGGCTACGACGGCGTCGAGATCATGGGCTCCGAGGGCTACCTCGTCAACGAGTTCATCGCCGCGCAGACCAACCGCCGCACGGACCGCTGGGGCGGCTCGTACGAGAACCGGATGCGCCTGCCCGTGGAGATCGTCCGGCGCGTGCGCGAGGCCGTGGGCGATGACTTCATCATCGTCTACCGGCTGTCCATGCTGGACCTGGTGCCCGGCGGCTCCTCGCTGAAGGAGGTCGTCACCCTCGCCAAGGCGGTGGAGGCCGCCGGGGCGACGATCATCAACACCGGCATCGGCTGGCACGAGGCCCGCATCCCCACCATCGCCACCTCCGTGCCGCGCGGCGCCTACACCTGGGTCACCAAGCGGCTCATGGGCGAGGTGTCGATCCCGCTGGTGACCACCAACCGCATCAACACCCCCGAACTGGCCGAGGAGTTGCTGGCCGGCGGGCACGCCGACATGGTCTCCATGGCCCGCCCGATGCTCGCCGACCCCGACTTCGTCGCCAAGGCGGCCGCCGGGAAGCCGGAGGCCATCAACACCTGCATCGGCTGCAACCAGGCCTGCCTGGACCACACCTTCAGCGGCCAGATCACCTCCTGCCTGGTCAACCCGCGCGCCTGCCACGAGACCGAGCTGGTGCTCTCCCCGACCCGGCGGCGGAAGCGCGTCGCGGTCGTCGGCGCCGGCCCGGCCGGGCTCGCCTGCGCGGTCTCCGCCGCCGAACGCGGCCACGAGGTCTCCCTGTTCGACGCCGCGAGCGAGATCGGCGGGCAGCTCAACGTCGCCCGCAAGGTCCCCGGCAAGCAGGAGTTCGACGAGACCCTGCGCTACTTCCGCCACCAGCTCGACGAGCACGGCGTGGACGTACGCCTGGACACCTGGGTGGGAGCCGGTGACCTGGAGGGCTACGACGAGGTCGTCGTCGCCACCGGGGTCACCCCGCGCACTCCCGACATCCCCGGCGCCGACCACCCCCGCGTGCTCGGCTACCTCGACGTCCTGCGCGACGGCGCCCCCGTCGGTGACCGGGTCGCCGTCCTGGGCGCCGGCGGCATCGGATTCGACGTCGCCGAGTACCTCACCTACGGCGGCGACAAGGCGCACGAGGACCCGGAGACCTACTTCCGGCAGTGGGGCGTCGACATGGACTACCGGGCACCCGGCGGCCTCGCCGCCCCGCAGCGGCCGGCCCCGCCGCGCACCGTCCACCTGCTCCAGCGCAAGACCACCAAGGTCGGTGCGGGGCTCGGCAAGACCACCGGCTGGATCCACCGCGCCGAGCTGAAGCACCGGGGCGTCACCATGGTCCCCGGCGTCCGCTACGACCGGATCGACGACGCCGGCCTGCACATCACCGTGGGTGAGGAGAGCACGGTCCTGGAGGTCGACACCGTGGTCCTGTGCACCGGCCAGGAACCGCGCCGCGATCTATACGAGGAGCTGATCGCCGCCGGGCGCAGCGCCCATCTGATCGGCGGCGCCGACGTCGCCGCCGAGCTGGACGCCAAGCGTGCGATCAAGCAGGGCACCGAACTCGCGGCGGCCCTGTAGGCCCGCGGCGCGCGTCCCTAGGATGAGCCCATGTCACTCCCGCACGCGATCCTCACCGCCCTGCTGGAAAGGCCGTCGTCGGGGCTGGAGCTGACGCGCCGGTTCGACAAGTCGATCGGCTACTTCTGGTCCGCGACCCACCAGCAGATCTACCGCGAGCTGGGAAGGCTGGAGGCCGAGGGGCTCATCCGCACCCTCCCGGCCGAGCAGCCGGCCCGCGGGCAGAGGAAGAACTACGACGTCCTGCCCGCGGGCCGTGCCGAACTGGCCCGCTGGACCGCGGCCGCGCAGGACCCCAAGCCGCAGCGGGACGTGCTGCTGCTGCGGCTGCGCGCTGCGGCGGTGGTCGGCACGGCGGGCCTCGAAGCCGATCTGCACCGCCATCTGGAGCTGCACCGGCGGCAGTTGGCCGAGTACCGGGAGATCGAGCTGCGCGACTTCCCGCCGGGCCGGGACACTCCGCAGGACCGGCTGCGCCATCTGGTCCTGCGGGCGGGCATCGACCTGGAGACCTTCTGGACCCAGTGGCTCACGCACGCCCTGACGGAGCTTGCCGCACTGCACGCCGAGGACCCGCACGGCCACGGCCCCGCCGAGCCCCGCGAGCGACCGGCAGACGGCTGACGGCCGCGAGCTTGGGGGCGGGTGGGACCGGCCGGCGGGATGGGGTGGCCGTGAGCCCGAGCCCGCTGCAGTCGATCGGTGGGGCCGGGCGGACGTGGGCCGGACCCGGGGACGACGGCGGGAAAGGCCGGACGGGGGTGGACCGTGGTCCTGCCGGGGCGGCCGGTCAGAACCGGTACGGCTTCGAGCGGCGGCGCAGGGCCCAGCCCGTGGCGATGACACCGGCGCCGACCAGGGCCGCGCCGGCGCCCACCGTCAGCGGGCCGTAGTCGCGGACGGCACCGCCGAGGCCGCCCTTCACGCCGCGGGACGGCGCCGCCGTGGACGTCGCCGAGATCGTCGGGCGGGTGTTGGCCGAGGAAGCCGACACGATCACCGTCTGGGTGCCCGCGGTGCTGCCGCTGGAGCAGACCACGACCACCGTGTACGTCCCCGGGCTCACCCCCGACCAGGCCGCGGACTGGCTGACGGTGGTGCCCGTGAGGGTGGCCTGCCGGCCCTGGGAGAAGTTCGCCTGATTGCTGGTGAGCAGCGCCGCGCTGCCCCAGCTGCCGTTGATCCGGGTGCACGCGCTGGTGACCACCGAGACGCCGGACCCGGTGGTGCTGACGGAGATGCCCGAGGCCGCGGTGGACGGCCCGGCGAGCACGACGGGAAGGGCGGCGGCAGCCGTGAGGGCCGTGCCGGCGCGGAGGAGAAGTCGCGAGTTCTGCATGGGCTGGGCCTCCAGCGGCACGGTTGGCGGAACGTCCCATGCGCCGCCGAGGGTCGGGGATCGCCCGTGCTGCCTCAACGGCAGCCAACTCGGTCCCGGCGCCGCCCGCACGCAGGAGGCACCCGGCCAGGTGACGCTTTCCTCCGTCCGGCGCAAGGCGACACGCCGGATCCTTGCGTCCTGTCACCCGCCCGTGGTCACCGTCCGCTCCGCCGAGTATGCGCCCCACGTCCCGTCCGGCAGCCGGGCCCGCAGCCGTACCCGGTGCTCCTCCCCGGCGGACCGGCCCGCGTAGAAGCTGTAGCGCGCCCGGCCGCGTGGCGGGGTGCCGCCCCACACCAGGGAGGTGGCCGCGGCGCCGTCGAGCCGGATCCGGTACTCGGTGATCACACCGTCCGTGCGCGGCGGAATCCAGGACAGGTCGATGTAGTAGGCCCCGTCGGCCCGGTGGGTCGTGGCGGTGAAACCGGTCGGGGCGGTGTCCCGGCCGTCGTCGGTGCCCGGGGTCGTCAGGCGCAGCGGGCCGCTCGCGGGGGAGAGGTTGTCGGCGGCGTCCCTGGCCCGCACCGTGAACACGTAGGCGGTGCCGGGGCGCAGGCCGGTGACCACGGTCGCGGTCTGGTTCCCGCCGACGCTGTGGATCTTCGCCCCGCCCTGGTAGACGTCGTACGACACCACGCCCCGGTCGTCCCGGGACGCGCCCCAGGACAGCTGGACCGCGCGGCTGCCGGCCGGCCGCCCGGCGGGGGCCGTCGGGCGGGTGGGTGCCGACCGGTCCGCCGCCACCACAGCCGGCGTGCGGGCCCGCACCGACCGGCTCGGCGGACCGAGACGCCCATCCCCGTCCCGGGCTCGCACGGTGAAGGCATACATGGTGGACGGCCTGAGCCTGGTGACGTCCACCATGTGCTGTGAACCCGGTACTTCCTCCACTTTCACGGTGCCGCGATACACCTCGTAGGAACGGACGCCGGGAGCGGCCGCGACCGCGTTCCACATCACGTGCACGCTGGTCGCGCTGCCGGCGGCCGCGGTGACGCCGGTCGGAGCGCCGGGCGCCCGGCCCTCGTCCTCGTCGGCGCTCGGGCCCCGGCCGCAGGACGCGACGAGCAGCAGGGCCCCGCAGACCAGCACGAGCGGAAGGGGAACACGTCGCACGGTTCTGCCTCCCGGAGACGGCTTCGGTATCGAGGGTCGGGTGTCGTGCGTCAGACACCTGACGTCAGGCATCGAACTCCTGCGTAAGGCATCGGCGTCAGGCCTCGCCATCGGGCAGCGGTGTCAGGCGTCACGGTAAAGGTCCGGACCAATATGGCCCGGACTGCTCGATGACATCAAGGGGGCTGCATGTGCGGCTCCGTGGGCCGGGCCGGGCCGGGCCGGGGTGAGGCGGGGCGGGGCGACGGCCACTGTGCCGGCCGAGCCGGTCACGGTTCACCGGGGGGTGCCGGTGTCCCTCCGGGACGCTTCCGTATGCTGAGAGCCCCGAAGGGTGAACTCCCCAACAAATAAGGGCAGTTCATGCCTGTGGCGCGGACACGCTGTCGTCGCCGATGCCGCGCCGGCACGGGCGGCCGGGGATCCGGTCCGGCAACGGCACGGATCCCCGGCCCCTGTTGTTCCCCCACCGCCCCGCACCTCGTCGCCTCATGGGGTGTCAGAACCGTGCTCCATCCGGCCCCTTCGGTGCGGCCCGTGCGGCCAGATGCCGCGGCGCGCACCACAGTGTGCTGCATGTCCCCTTCGTCCCCGAGGAGAGGTCCCTCATCGTGCGTGTGCGTGTCCCGTCGCTGGCGCTGGCCATGGCCGGCGCCACCCTGCTAGTCCCGGCGTCGCTGCCTGTGCCGGCCGCCGCAGTCCCGCCCCGCGAGGGGCCCGTGGCCCGCGGCGAGGGCGCCGTCGCCGCCGCCGAACTGCTGGCCCGGCTGGGGCGGTGCCACCAGGTCTCCCGCGGCCGGTACCGCACCGACGCCGACAGCCCCGCGACCGTGCGCGTCTGCGGCACCCGGGACGCCGTCTACTGGAAGGCCGATCTGGACATCGACTGCGACGGGCGGCCCACGGCCCGCTGCAACCGACGTACCGACCCGATGTTCTCCGCGGCCACCGCGTTCCAGCAGTCCGACGGCCGCCACCTGAACGCCGAGAAGCTGCCCTACCTCGTCGTGCCGGCGCCGAGCCGCATCTGGAACCCACGCGCCCACGGTGTGCGCGGTGGATCGGTCGCCGCCGTCGTCTACCGGGGAAAGGTGCGCTACGCCGTCGTCGGTGACGTAGGACCCCGGGACCTCATCGGCGAGGTCTCCTACGCCACCGCACAGGGTCTCGGCATCCGGGCCGACCCGCTCGACGGCGGGGTGGCCTCCGGGGTCACCTACGTCGTCTTCAAGCGCTCCCGGATGCACCCCATCGAGGACCACGCGGCGGCGGTGGCGGAGGGGGAGCGGCTGGCCAGGCGGTTCGTGGAACACGAATGACCGGCCGCCCCGTGCGCCCGGCCTCTGGGGTGCGTGGGGCACGCATGTCCGGCCGCTCCCGTGCGCCCGGCCTCTGGGGTGCGTGGGGCACGCATGTCCGGCCGCTCCCGTGCGCCCGGCCTCTGGGGTGCGTGGGGCACGGTTGTCCGGCCGCTCCCGTGCGCCCGGCCTCTGGGGTGCGTGGGGCACGGATGTCCGGCAGCCCCGTGCGCCCGGCCCCTGCCGTGCGTGGGGCACGGATGTCCGGCCGCTCCTGTGCGCCCCCTGCCGTGCGTGGGGCACGGTTGTCCGGCCGCCGCCGTGCGCACGGCTTCTCACGGTTCGTGGGCGCGAGGGAGCGGCCGCCCTCGTGCGCACGGCTCCTCCGGGCGTCACACCTTCCGGTAGTCGAACGCCTCCGTCGCCGCGGCCTCGACCGCGTCCAGGTCGCCGCCCGCGGCCGCGGTGACGACGGCCGCCACCGCGCCCTCGACGAACGGGGCATCCAACAGCCGTGCGCCGTCCGGAAGTTCGTCGCCCTCGGCGAGCAGTGCCTTCACGGTCAGCACGGCACTGCCGAGGTCGGTGAGAACCGCGACCCCGCGTCCCCGGTCGACCGAGGCAGCGGCGGCGGAGATCAGTTCGGCGCTGGTGCCGAGTCCGCCGCCCGCCGTCCCGCCCGCGGCGGCCACCGGCACCGCCGGGGCCCCGCCCGCCAGCCCCTTCGCCAGCTCCGCCACCGAGGTGGCGACCTCCGCGCTGTGCGACACCAGCACGATCCCGACCACCTTGTCCTCGCTCACGGTCAGCCCTCCGCCGTCCCGGCCGCATCCTCGAGCGCGGCGATCAGCAGCGCCGACGAGGTCGCCCCGGGGTCCTGATGGCCGATGCTGCGCTCGCCCAGATAGCTCGCCCGGCCCTTGCGCGCCTGCATCGGAACGGTGGCCGCCGCTCCCTCGTCGGCGGCGGTCCGGGCCGCGGCGAAGCCGTTCGCGAGCGCGTCGGCGGCCGGTACCAGGGCGTCCAGCATGGTCTTGTCGCCGGGCGCCGCCCCGCCGAGGGTCATCACCCCGTCCACGCCGGCGCGCAGCGCCTCGGCCAGCTGTTCCAGGTCGACCTCGGCGGCATCACCGAGCCCCTTGCCGGTCCGGCGCAGCAAGGTGCCGTACAACGGCCCCGACGCGCCGCCGACAGTCGAGATCAACTGCCGTCCGGCCAGCGTCAGGACGCCACCCGGCGTGTCCGGTGACTCCTTCTCCAGCACGGCCGCCACGGCCCGGAAACCGCGCTGCAGGTTACTGCCGTGGTCGGCGTCCCCGATGGCCGAGTCGAGAGCGGTGAGCCGGTCCGCCTCGTGGTCGATGGACGCGGCGGCCGTCATCATCCAACGGCGGAAGAATTCGGCGTCGAGCACAGGATCTCCTTGCGTGGTAGGGCTGTTGACCGGCGTTCCGGGCCGGACGGTGACGGGCGGTACGGCGACCGCGGGACGCGACCTCGACCGGCGTGGCGCGGCCGTCGACCGGCGTGGTTCCCCCTCGGCCGGCGCGGTGCGGCCGTCGACCTGCGTGGTGCGGCCCTCGGCCGGCATGCCGGGGACGCCGATCGCCTCGTCCGCCCGGTCACATCCCCCAGCGCAGCGCCGGAGTCTTCACCGGTGCGTCCCACAGCCTGAGCAGTTCCTCGTCGACCTGACACAGCGTGACCGAGGCACCGGCCATGTCCAGTGAGGTGACGTAGTTGCCCACGAGGGTGCGGGCCACCGCGACACCGCGTTCGCCGAGCACCCGCTGCACCTCGGCGTTGAAGCCGTACAGCTCCAGCAGCGGAGTGGCGCCCATGCCGTTGACCAGCACGAGCACGGGGCCGCGCGGGGGCATGTCCTCCAGGATCGCGTGCACCGCGAAGTCGGCGATCTCCCCGGAAGTCATCATCGGGCGCCGCTCGCGGCCCGGTTCCCCGTGGATGCCGATGCCCAACTCCAGCTCGCCGTCGGGCAGATCGAAGGTGGGGCTGCCCTTCGCCGGAGTCGTACAGGCGCTGAGCGCGACACCGAAGCTGCGGGAGTTCTCGTTCACCTGGCGGCCGACGGCCTCCACCCGCTCCAGCGGCCGGCCCTCCGCCGCGGCGGCGCCCGCGATCTTCTCCACGAAGAGCGTCGCGCCGGTGCCGCGCCGCCCGGCCGTGAAGAGGCTGTCCGTGACCGCCACGTCGTCGTTGACGAGCACCTTGGCGACCTGGATGCCCTCGTCCTCGGCCAGCTCGGCCGCCATGTCGAAGTTCAGCACGTCGCCGGTGTAGTTCTTCACGATGAAGAGCACCCCGGCACCGCTGTCCACGGCGGCCGCGGCACGCGCCATCTGATCCGGCACCGGCGAGGTGAACACCTCACCGGGGCAGGCGGCGGACAGCATGCCCGGACCCACGAATCCGCCGTGCAGCGGCTCGTGCCCCGACCCACCGCCCGACACGAGCCCGACCTGCCCGGCCACGGGTGCGTCCCGGCGGACGATCACCCGGTTCTCCACGTCCACCGTCAGATCGGGGAAGGCGGCCGCCATGCCCCGCAGCGCGTCCGCCACGACCGTCTCCGGCACGTTGATCAGCATCCTCATGGGTGTCTCCTTGTGAGCTCGGATGGGGCTCAGGACCCTCGTCTTCGCAGGTCGTCGGCGGCGATGGCAGTTTTGTGATCTTGGCAGTCCGTTGCGTTCCGAGGCAGGTCGTGGCGGGTCCGGTACCGACTTCGCTGACGGGACGTCAGGCGCTCACGACCGCTTGTCGGACGCGGTCGCCCGTCCCGTCTACTGGCAGTATCGACCTTGCGGCAGCGAAGGTCACCTGCGACGCAACGGCGTCACCGTGCGTAGCAGCCGTGCCACCGGGGGTTCAGGGGCGGGTGGGGGCAGCGGACCGTCACGTTGAAGACGGGTCAGGCGGTGCCGCTCCCGGCGGGGCGCCGGGACGGCGCCCCGCCGGTATGTGTCCGTCTACACCACGAACGCGTTGACGCGGCCCGCGGCGATCTGCTTCCTGCCGCTGACAGGCTCCGCGACCGCAGGCTCCGGCGAAGAGGAGTTCAGGCTCCAGCGGTACCCGGCGAAGAGCGAGGTGTCCGGGTGGGCGTAGAAGACCATGTGGCCGTAGCCCACACCGTTCTTCTCGTCGTAGACGACGTCCGGGCCGTCGGTGACAGTGGCCCGCGTGTCGGGGTGGGCGCGGTAGCGGTCGATGCTGGCCCGGCTGGTCAGGGTGGGGCCGCCGTGCGGGTTGCTGGTGCAGTCGATGATCTGGAAGAGATGCGGGACGACACCGGGTATGCCGAGCTGGTCGTCCACGGAGGAGGGGTAGGTGCCGAGGTAAGCGCGGATCAGCACCGTGTGCCCGGTGTAGGGGGCACTTCGCGCGCCGGGGTCGTAGTCCCAGGCGACGATGTCACCGGGGCGCAGGTTCACCGGCTTGGTCACGGGGTCGAAGTGCGGCACGTCGGCGGCGTTGCGGAACCCCGCTTGGAGATCCTCGGCGGTGGGCTGGGAGGAGGAGGCTCGCGGGCGGCCGTCCTTGCGCGGGAAGTACTGGTCGAAGTACGCGCGGGTGGCCCAGCCGTAGGCCGTGCCGGCGCCGTAGGTTCGCTGCAGCAGCAGCGTCATGAACGAGGCGCACTGGGAGAGGTTCTCGAACTCTTCCGGATGTCCCGGACGGCCCCAGGTCACCGCGGTCTCGCCCAGGTCCTCCCCGGCCGCGTCGTACCGGTTGTGGTCCCACTGGTCCGCTCTCAGCCGCAGGTAGTCCACCAGTGTCTCGGCCTCCAGCAGGTGAGGCGGCTTGAGCGGGAACAGCGCCGCGGACGCCGGCTCCGCGGCGGCGGCCGGGGCCGACGGGACGAGGGCCCCGGCGGACGCCCCGAGGGCCAGACCGGCTCCACCGGCCAGCAGACGGCGCCGGGAAGGGCGGGGCGAGGATGACGAGGATGCGGACGAGGGCGCTGCGGATGTGCTCATGGGGTCTCCTTGGCCGTGGGCTTGGTGTCCGGTGCCGCAGAACGCTACCCAGTAGATGATCTTCGTTGCCAGGCGAGGCGAGGCGAGGCGAGGCGAGGCGAGGCGAGGCGAGGCCAGGCCAGGCCAGGCGAGGCCAGGCCAGGCCAGGCCAGGCGAGGCCTGCCGATCCGAGCCGATCCGAGCCGAGGCCGGTGTCTCGTGCCGTCGTCGAGGGACGCCTCCGTCCGAGGCCCCCCATGTGTGCCCGGCGCGGAGGCCGGGGCCCGACGCCCCCGCGGCCCGGCTCACCTTCCCCGCTGGTGCGACCGGCCGTGCCTGCATAGCGTGATCACATGACCACAGAAACGGCCCGGCCCGCTCTCGACGACCGGCGGTGGAAAGCGCTCGGAGTCTGTCTGACCGCTGGATTCATCTCGCTGCTCGACGTCTCGATCGTGAACGTGGCGCTGCCTTCCCTGGAGAGCGGTCTCGGTGCCTCCGAGGCCACCCAGTCCTGGGTGGTGTCCGGGTACGCCCTCGCCTTCGGGCTCGCGCTCGCACCGGCGGGGCGGCTGGGCGACCTGCGGGGGCGCCGCCAGGCGCTGTTGTTCGGACTCGCGGTGTTCACGGCCGCGTCGGTGGCGTGCGGCCTCGCCACCGGCCCCATCTGGCTGGTGGTGTGCCGGCTGATCCAGGGTGCGGCCGCCGGTGTGGTCGCACCGCAGACCTCGGGGCTGATCCAGCAGATGTTCCAGGGAGCCGAGCGGGCCCGGGCTTTCGGTTTCCACGGCAGCGTCGTCGCCGTATCCACCGCGGTGGGCCCGCTGGCCGGCGGACTGCTGATCCAGGCGTTCGGCACGGACGACGGGTGGCGCTGGGTGTTCTTCGTGAATGTGCCGATCGGGGTGGCCGCCCTGGTCGCGGGGAACCGGCTGCTGCCCCGGCTCCCGGTGCCGGGCGACAGACGGGAGAAGTTCGACCCGTTCGGCGTACTGCTGCTCGGCGCGGGCGTGCTCGCGCTGCTGCTGCCCCTGGTCCAGGAGCAGCAGTGGCAGGGCCGGGCGAAGTGGCTGCTGATCCCGGTGGCCGTACTGCTGCTCGCCGCCTTCTGGGTGTGGGAGAGGGACCGGGGACGCCTGGGCAAGGCGCCGCTGGTCGACCTCGGGCTGTTCTCCCTGCGCTCCTTCACCCTCGGCGCCCTGATCAGCCTCACGTTCTTCGCCGGACTGACCACCATCTTCTTCGTCCTGTCGCTGTTCCTGCAGAACGGCGTGGGATACAGCGCGCTCGGCGCGGGGGTGACGATCCTGCCGTTCGCGGCCGCCTCGGCGGTCGGCGCGGCCATCGGAGGACGGCTGGTGATGCGCTACGGCCGCAGCCTGGTCGTCATCGGCCTGAGCGGCGTGGCCCTCGGGCTGCTCGGTGTCGTCGTCGCCGTCCACTTGGTGCCCGGGGACGGCGTGGGCTGGGCCATGGCGCTGCCGCTGGTCATCGGCGGAATCGGATCGGGCCTCACGGTCTCACCCAACACCACCCTCACGCTCATGCTCGTCCCGGTACGACGCGCCGGTGCGGCGGGCGGGGTGCTGCAGACCGGCCAGCGCATCGGCTCGGCGGCCGGTATCGCCGTGGTCGGCGCCGTCTACTTCGCGCATCTCGCCAACCGCGGCCGCGCCACGACGGCCCTTCAGCTCGGGCTGCTCACCGCTACGGCGATCATCCTCGTCGCCCTGTACCTGGCGGTGGCCGACCTGCGGGAGCGCCGGGCGCATCCGGGACGCGACGACCTCGCGGCGGCGGCGCCGGGGGGCCTCGGGGAGAGCGGGGCCGGCGAGAAGGCGGGGCGCGGGGCCTGAGACCGGGCGGCGACCGGCGAGACGCGCCGCCCGGGGGGAAGCGCCCGTCCCCTGATCGCCACCCCGGTGCGAGAGCCGCCCCTTTCCCGGGGCGGGGAGCGCCGCAGTGTCAGCCCTTCGAAGGGCTGAACTGCCGGCGCGCCTCGAACAGGGCCAGCGAAATCTTCACCGCCGTCGAAATGGTCAGGGCCTGCATGAAGGGCATACCCATGAGCCACAGTGCCATCATCATGGCGGTGAGGACCAGAAACACCGGCAGCAGCATGGTCTCCTTGACGGCGGAACGCAGAAAACGCGTCACCGCTCTTGGCCGATCCGCCGTATCGATCACGCCGACCCGGATCTCTTCTTCGTCGACCTGCGGCATTCTCTGTCCTTCCCGGGGACTCGTATCCGCTAGCGAGCCTAGGTACGGCCGGATCGGGCTGCCACCGCTGCTACTCCGACATCAGCGGAACGCGGCCGCTGATGTGAACCTTTACGCCCGACCGGCGGCATGCGGGCGAGTGCCGCGCGAGCAACCGCGTATTCGGTCCTACGTTCCGGATATGAAAAGGAACCATGTTCGGTACGCCGCGTTCGTCGCCGTACTTCTCGGCGTGGGCCCCGGCGCCTTCCCGGCCGCCGCGGCACCGCGCACCCTGACGGTGCACCCGGGGGAGTCGATCCAGAAGGCGGTGAACGCCGCCCGTGCCGGTGACACGGTCTTCGTGCAGGCCGGCACGTACCACGAGAGTGTCACCGTCAAGACCTCCGGGCTGACACTGCGCGGCGCCGGTCCCCGCACGGTGATCGTGCCTCCCCAGAAGAAGAAGGCCGCCCCGAGCCCCAAGGCGGCGATCGGCTGCGTGGAGGGCGGAAAGGGCATCTGCGTGGTGGGGCTCAGGAACAAGCCCGTCGCGAACGTCACCGTCTCCGACCTCAGGGTGACGGGCTTCTCCAGTGTCGGTCTGTGGTCCCTGGCCACCGACCACCTGACCGTGCAGCGGGTCAGGTCCGAGAAGAACGGCAAGTGGGGCATCTCGCAGGAGCACTCCACCCGTGGTGTGTTCAGGAGCAACATCGCCCGCGGCAACGGGGACGCCGGCCTGTACCTCGCCAACACGACGATGTCGGAGAAGGGCGCCACCGACAGCCGGGGACTGGTCGTGGAGGGCAACTCCCTGGAGAACAACCGGAACGGCCTGACGATCCTCCGCCTGCGCAACCTGACGGTCCAGCGGAACCACCTGACCGGCAACTGCGCCGGGCTGATGGTGATCGGCGACGAGAACAAGCCCCGTGCCGGCGCGCTCACCATCAGCGGGAACCAGGTGCTCCACAACAACAAGTACTGCGCCAAGACGGCCCGGCTGCCCTCCGTACAGGGCGCCGGGATCGTGCTGGCGGGCGCGGAGAACGCTCTGCTGACGCGCAACGTGGTCGCGGGCAACAGCGGCAAGTCCTCGCTGTCGGGCGGAATCGTGCTGTTCAAGAGCTTCGTCGGCGCGGTCAACGAGAAGAACCGCGTCGACGGCAACTGGATCACCGCCAACGCCCCCGCCGACCTGGTCAACCAGAACGCCACGAAGGGGAGCAACCTCTTCCGCGGCAACTTCTGCCGGGTCTCGATCCCCGCGGGACTGTGCTGAGCCTAACCCGTGCGTCGGCCGTGCGGCTCCGAGAGGCGAGCCGCACGGCCGACGTCTGAGCGAGCGAGCCGGGCCGCGCCCCAGCGCGTCGTTCGCGCACGCGGTCCGAGTACGAGCACGGGCCCGGGTGCGCTCAGACCGGCGCGAGTGCGGGCAGGAGGCGCAGGGCGTTGCCGCGGTTGATGCGACCGCGCTCCTGGTCGCCGAGGGCGGGATCCCGGTCCAGGGCGGGCGTCGTCACGTCGGTGACCACGCGGGTGGGGGTCGGCGGCCAGTCGCTGCCGTAGAGGATGCGGGAGGAACCCGCCGCGGCCAGCAGCGTGGGTGTGGCCGACGGGGACATGGGCGCGGCCGTGTCGTAGTAGAAGCGGTGCAGGTAGTCGCGGACGCGGCCGGGGTCGACGGCGGGGACGAGCTGGCGTCCGAAGACCTCGATCCGGCTCGCGATGTACGGAAGGTACCCGCCGCCGTGCGGGAGGATGAAGGTGAGCCGCGGGAAACGGTCCAGCGTGCCGTTCATGATCAGGCTCAGTGCGGCGCGGGTCGTGTCCATGAGGAAGTCGCACACGAACGGCGGCACGCCCTCGGGGGCGCCGGAGGTGTTCACCTGCATGGGGTGGGTGCTGATCACAGCGGCACGCTCGTCGAGTTCCGCCATGATCGGGTCGAGACCCGGGTCGCCCAGATACGTGTTCCCCGTACTCGTGCGCGCGCTGACGCCCACCGCGCCGAGCCGGTCCATCCCGTGGCCGACGGACCAGCGGGAGAGCTCGGCGTCGTCGAGGAAGACGGGTGTGAAGAAGGCGAAGCGGCCGGCGTGCCTGGCGGTCAGGTCGCCGGCCGCGTCCAGGGCGACACGTGTGCTCTCCTTGCGTGTCGCCGCATCCTGGAAGCGTCCCAGCATGGCGACGGTGAGGATGCTGGTGCGCGTGCCGGTCCGGTCCATCAGGTCCAGGGCGGCGGCCTCGTCCCACCGGGTCCACGGCGGCAGGCTGTCCCGGTCCGCGAACCCGTTCTGCTCGGCCCACCGCACCCATTCGGGTGCGGTGTAGTGGTGGTGGACGTCTATTCGTTCGTGCCGGGCGTCGTCGGCGCTCACCGCGGTGCGGTGGCCTATGTCGCCCGGAGCCTGCAGATCGGTCGTCTCGGCGGCGTGAGGCATGGGAGGGCTCCTGGGATGGAACGGTTCGGGGGGCGTGGGAGAGCGGGATCAGCGACTGGAGGGCGGGCTCGGCGGCTATCGGCGGCTGGAGAGCGCCGATCGGCGGCTTCAGTGGCTGAACAGCGCCGAACGGCGGCTTCAGCGGCTGAGGAGGCCTTCGAGGGTGTGCGTCAGCTCGTCCTCGGGGTTCGCGGGGAGGTCAGCGGAGCGCCAGGCGACGATTCCGTCGGGGCGGACCAGCACCGCGCCCTGCGGGGTGACGCCGTGGACGGTGGCCCAGTCCGCGGCACCGGCACCGGTGTCGGGAGCGGTGTCGAGGTCGAAGTCCGGGCCGGCGCCGATGCGGTAGGACACCAGGGGGATGCCGAGCTTGGCCGCCGCGGCGTGGGCGGCCGACGGCCAGGGCCCGTCCGTGAGGCCGCAGAGCAGCACGAAGCTCCGCTCGTACAGGTCGATCGTCGACTTGGGGTCCCCGTTGTGCACGACCGTCATGTGCGGGGCCCGAGTACCGGGGTCCGCCTGCAGGCGCAGCGTCTCCGGGATGGTCGGCGCGTCGGTGTCGGCGCCGGACACGGCCGTGGAGACGTACCGGTAGCCGAGGGACACGGTCATCAGGTCCGTGCTCTGACCCGGCCCCTGCGCGGCCGTGTATCCGGGGTGCTGCTCGCGCGCGGCCTGCTCGATGGCCCGGGCGCTCGTGGCCAGGGCGACCGGGCGCCGTTCGTTCTCGTAGGTGTCCAGCAGGCCCTCTCCCGCCCAGCCGTTGAGTACGGCCGTGAGCTTCCAGGCGAGGTTGTGGGCGTCCTGGATGCCCGTGTTGGACCCGAAGGCACCGGTGGGGGGCATCTCGTGGGCCGAGTCACCGGCGAGGAAGACGCGCCCCTGCCGGTAGTGGTCGGCGACCCGGTCCGCCGCGTGCCACGGGGCGCGTCCCGTGACCTCGACGTCCAGGTCCCGTACGCCGGCCGCGGCCCTGATGTGGTCGGCGATGCGCACGTCGGTGAAGTACTCGAGCGTCTGGCCGCGCTCCGGGAACCACGGGACGTGGAAGACCCACTTCTCCTCGTTGTCGACGGGCAGCAGGACCCCTTCGCCCTCGGTCCCGTTCAGGTAGCACACGAGGAAGCGCTGGTCCCCGACCACCTGGCGGAGGAGCTTGCTGCGGAAGGTGACGCTGACGTTGTGGAACAGGTCGCCCCCGCCGCTCTGTCCGATGCCCAGCCGCTCGCGCACGGGGCTGCGCGGCCCGTCGGCCGCCAGGAGGTAGGCCGTGCGCATCGAGTACGTACGGCCGCTCTCCCGCTCGCGCAGTTCGCACGTCACGCCGTCCCGGTCCTCGGTGAAGGAGACCAGCTCCGTACCGAAGCGCACGTCCCCGCCGAGTTCACGGGCGTGTGCCAGCAGGACCGGCTCCAGGTCGTTCTGGCTGCACGCGCACCGCCGGGTGGAGCACACGTTCGTCTCGGGGGCCCCGCCGGTGAGACGGGCCGAGAGCCATCTGCTCTCACCGCCCGACAGTCTGTCCGTCTGCATGATGCCGTGATTGCCGGACAGAACGGCCGCGGCCTTTCTGATGTCCGGTTCCAGTCCGGCGGTGCGGAACAACTCCATGGTCCGCATGTTGTTCCCCCGGCCCCGGGGGTGTTCGGAAGTGGCGGCCCGGCGTTCGGCGACCATATGGCTGACGCCCAGTCTTCCCAGAAACACCGACGCGGACAGTCCGACAAGCGAACCGCCCACGATCAATACCGGCACCATTTCTTCGTCGCGCGTTTCCACGGCCCGTCCTCCTCCAGTGACCCAGCGGTAGTTCGGGCAGCGAATTCGAACTCATGGCGGCCCTGAATCCGAACCTGTCACAGGCCCCCCAGGTCGGCAATCGAGCCTTCCCCCGGACGGCGCACTCGGCTTCTGCGCTTCCGTGCGCTGCGGACGCCGTACGTCCGCGTCAGGGTGAATCGCGTTTTCCCGTTCCGGGTGGCGTCAATGCATTCCAGCGTCCCAGCAGTCCCGTGCCACCGTGGGAAGAGAAGAAGGGCCGTCGATGACTCAGATGCAGGAGCAGGAGACCGCGGACGAGACAGCCCGGGCAGTGGACGCGGCATCCCGTGGCTGCCCGGTGTACCGGGCCGATCCGCACCCCCTCTATCAGCACCTGCGTGAGAACGCGCCCGTCTGCCGCCTCACTCCGCCGCACGGTGTCGACTCGTACCTGATCACCCGGTTCGAGGACGCGAAGGCAGCCCTGGCGGACCCGAGGATCAGCAAGGACATGTACGCGGCCATCGACGCCTACCGGTCCATCTTCGGCGACTCCTCCATCGCCCTGGACGACAACATGCTGTTCGCCGACCCGCCGAAGCACACGCGGCTGCGCCGGCTCGTCAACCGCGCCTTCGTCCCGCGCCGTATCGAGGCGCTGCGCCCACGGATCCAGGAGATCACCGACGCGCTGCTCGACGACTGCTCCACCCTGCAGCCCGTCGACCTGCTGTCCGCCTTCGCCTTCCCGCTGCCCCTCCAGGTGATCTGCGAGCTCATCGGCGTCCCCGAGGAGGAGCGGCAGGAGGTCCAGCAGTGGTGCAGCGTCGTCGCGCGGACCGGATTCAGCAAGAAGGACAAGGATCGCCTGGCCGAGGCGGAGAACACCCTACGTGAGTACTTCGAGGTCCTGATCGCCCGCAAGCGCAAGGCGCCGGAGGACGATCTGCTCAGCGTCCTCATCCAGACGCGGGACGAGCAGGAGTCGCTGACGGACGGTGAGCTGCTGTCCACGCTGTGGGTGCTGCTGTTCGCGGGCCACAAGACGACCGCCTATCTCATCGGCAACGCCGTCTACACCCTGCTCACCCACCCCGAGCAGCTCAGGCAGGTGATCGACCAGCCCGCCCTCCTCCCGAACGCGATCGAGGAGATCATCCGTTTCGAGGGCTCGGTCGAGAACGCGACCTTCCGCCACGCGCTGGAGGACATCACCATCGCGGGGACGCTCATTCCCAAGGGTTCGCTGGTGCAGATCGCGGTCACCTCGGCGAACCGGGACGCCGCCGCGTTCGAGAGCCCCGAGACCTTCGACATCACCCGTCCGGGTGTGCAGAGCAACCACCTGGGCTTCGGTACGGGGCCGCACTACTGTCTCGGCGCACCGCTGGCGAGGATGGAGATGCAGATCGCCCTGGAGTCCCTCTTCCGCCGCTTCCCGGAACTCTCCCTGGCCCAGCCGGGGGACGAGGCCAAGTGGCTGACCGTGCCCTTCCCCGCGTTCCGGGGCCTGACCGAGCTGCCCGTCGTCCTGGACCCCTCCAAGCTCCTGGCAGACCGGGCGTCCGGGATGCTCGACATCGCATGACCCCCCGGGCGTGGCCCGCGACCACGGCACCACGGCTGTGACCCGTGACCCCGGCGAAGCGCGCTGTCGGTATGGACGGCGCGACGCCGGGTCGCGGCTCAGGCGGCCAGGGCCTGGCCGGCCCTGGTGGCGGACTGACGGTCCGCTCGCAGCCGGTCCAGGAGGGCGTCGGCGGCGGCGAGGGCCTGCTCCACCGACTGGGTGCCGGTCATGACGCAGAGCGTGTGGGAGGTGTCCTCGAGCTCCCGGCTGGACCGGCCGGTGGGGTAAAGGTCGTGGCGGAACCGGGCATCGGCGAAGCGGGCCAGCACCGAGCGCAGTTCCTTCTCCACGGGCAGCAGCACAGTGACGACCTCTCCTCAGAGGCGGGCCGTCGTACGTACGGGGCCCGCGAATTCCGCCGGGTAGCACGCACCGCTCGGCGGCACCGCCGTGGCGGCGGAGCGGCACGTCCTGTGGCGAGTCGTCTGCCCTCGCCGGACCACCGTATGCCTGACGGGCCGGCGGATCGCCCGGCCTGGGGGATCGGCGTCGCGGTCACACCGCCCGCGCTGAGCACGATGCAGACGCCGTTGGCGTCGAGCCCGACGTCGTTCGTCTCCGGCGTGGCGTCGACGGCGCCGTCGGTGCCGAGGATCCGCGCACGGTAGCGGAGTTCGCCGACCTTCGTGACCTTGGCCGTCCGCCCGCCCGCGAGTTCGAAGGTGCCCGGTCCGCTGTGGCCGCCGCCCACCCAGGAATGGACCTAGCGGTCATGATGGCGCACGCAGCAGGCCCAGTGCCAGCGGCCGCAACTCGCCTGAGCGCAGCGGGCCTTGGTCGCGAATGCGGGCGGCGAGCGACTGGCCGGGCACGTACTGGGTGGCCATCCAGGGGGCTTCGGCCTCAGGGTCGGCGTCCACCACGGCCGCGGTGAAGGCACCGCTGACCCGGCGGGCGGCCTCGACCTCCTGCCGGAAACGGGCTCGGAAGACGGGGTCGTGGGCGTACCGGGTGTGCACGACCTTGACGGCGACCTCGCGGCCGGAACGCGATCTGCCCCGGTAGACCCTGCCCATGCCGCCGGCGCCGAGCCTGCCGACGAGCCTGTAGCCGCCGATGGACCTCGGGTCGTCCCTGTGCAGCGGCACGCGCACCCCCTCAAGTCGCCCAGCACGTCGAGGCGTCAGCATACGGAAGGCGGTACCCTCCCCAGCGGCCCGAGCCCGGCGCGACGGGCGGAGCGGGCCGCGACCGCAGGCCACAGTGTGCCGGTGGGCGGGGGAGTCATCGAGGGCGGCGGTCTTCCGGGTGTACGGGCGGCAGAAGTGCGCGCGTCGGCCCGCGAGAAAACCTGTGGTGGAGACAGTAGACATTGGCGCATCCCGGCGCTACTGTTCTGGTATACGAGAAGTCGGAGTGAGCGCGGCAGACACGAACTGCCACGCACGCCGGTCAGTAAGGACGCGGCCCTCGGGGCCGCGAGCATGACCAGTCGTATCCAGCAGTACGAACGAGTAGTCGAAGGTGAGGAGCAGAACGCCATCAGGATCGCCCGGGCGAGGAAATAGTCCGCCCGGGTGCCGCAGGCCCTGGATTGGAAGGTGGTCCCCGGTCACGCATACGCGATCCCCGCAGCCCAGCCCTCCCAGGCGGCACTGCGGAAGAAGAAGGCCGGCGCGGTTCTGCCGGTAGATGGTGTTGAAAGCTCGGGGCCCGGGTGCCGATTCATGGCACCCGGGCCCCCCGATGCGTCCCCGAAAGAAGAGGTCTATGCCCCCTGCCGGCCCCCGTCCCGTCGACAACCTCGACGATGACGACTACCCCGCCTACACCATGGGCCGGGCCGCCGAGATGCTCGGCACCACCCCCGCCTTCCTGCGCACGCTCGGCGAGCACCGCCTGATCACCCCCCTGCGCTCGCAAGGTGGCCACCGCCGCTACTCCCGCTACCAGCTGCGGATCGCCGCGCGCGCCCGCGAACTGGTCGACCGGGGCACCCCCATCGAGGCCGCCTGCCGCATCGTCATCCTCGAGGACCAGCTCGAGGAAGCCCAGCGCATCAACGAGCAACTGCGCACCCGGGGCGAGGAACCTCAGTCGAAGACCTCGGCCTGAGCGGTGCACCGGGCCCGAGACCGGAGCACGGCCCGGAAGGGGGCGAGACCGTCGTCCACATCGGTGGCATGGGTGCGGGATGAAGGGGTAGCCGATGCGTCGTCGGCCGTTTCGGCAGGCAGTGGTGGTAGGCACGACTTTTGGGAGGGGAACGCCATGGCGCTCATGAGCATCCCGGCGATGGACACGAAGACTGGCCGGTTGCCGGAGGTCGCCGATCCCTCCCGGGTGGCGCCCAAGGACGCCCGCGAGCTGTCCAGGCTGTTCTTCGACCAGCTGGCGGTTCTGGAAGAGGGAACGCCCGAGTACAGCTACGCGCGCAACACCCTCATCGAGATGAACATGTCCCTGGTCCGCTTCGCCGCCGGCAGGTTCCGCAGCCGCGGTGCGGAGGAGATGGAGGACATCGTCCAGGTCGGCATGATCGGCCTGATCAAGGCGATCGACCGGTTCGAGCTGACGCGCGAGGTGGAGTTCACCTCCTTCGCCATCCCCTACATCGTAGGAGAGATCAAGCGGTTCTTCCGCGACACCACCTGGGCCGTGCATGTGCCGCGCCGGCTGCAGGAAGCCCGCGTCCACCTGGCCCGCGCCACGGAAGAGCTGCGCAGCCGCCTCGGCCGTACGCCGACGGTCAAGGAACTGTCGGAGCTGATGAGCCTGCCCGAGGACGAGGTGCGGGAGGCCCGCCTGGCCGCCAACGGCTACAACTCCTCCTCCCTGGACGCCACGATCAGCGGCAGCGAGGACGGCGAAGCCGCCCTGCAGGACTTCATCGGCAGCGAGGACCAGGCGCTGGAACTGGTCGAGGACTTCCACGCCCTGGCCCCGCTGATCGCCGAACTCGGCGAGCGGGACCGGCAGATCATCCACATGCGGTTCGTGGAGGAACTCACCCAGGCCCAGATCGGGGAACACCTCGGCGTCTCCCAGATGCACGTCTCCCGGCTCCTGTCGCGCACCCTCGCCCGCCTGCGTGAAGGCATGCTCACCCAACGCTGAGCCCGACGCCGGTTGCAGCGAAAGGGCCTTTCCGCATCATGTGCAGCATGTGCGGGAAGGCCCTTTCGGGTGGAAAAAGAGGGCGCATTTCCTCGCAGAGAGCCTCGCAGAGAGGTTCCGTTCTCTGATTGTGCCCGGGCGCACAGCCGCTCAGCTCTTCTTGCCCCGTCCCGTGAGCGCGTCGCGCATCCGGTCCACCAGGCCCGTTCCAGGCGCCAGCAGCTTGTTGGCCGGGGGAGTGTCCGGCGCCGACGGGTGCGGGCGGGTGGGAGCCATCTTCTTCGCTCGGCGGACCTTGTCGCCGAGCTCCATCAGCGCGTCGGGCGGGCAGGCGGCCTCCAGCCGGGGGAACAGGTTCTGCTCCTCATCGGCCACATGGGACCGGATCTCGCTCATCAGCTGGGCCATGAGCGTGTCGAACCGCGGATCGTCCGCCCGGCAGCCCTCCAGATCCTTCATGATCTGCTCGGCCTTGGCGTGGTCCTCGATCTCCTTGTCGGCCAGTGCGTCGCCGCCCGTCAGGTGCTCGCGCACCGCCGGGTACAGGTAGGCCTCCTCCGCGACCGAGTGCCGGACCAGCTCGATCGTGGCCTGGTCGGCGAGATCCTTGCGCTGCTCGGAGCCGGGCGGCAGCGCCCCGATGCGGCCGAAGAACTCCTCGACCTCGCGGTGATCGGTCATCAGCTCCTGGATGACGTTTCCGCCGTGACCCATGTCGTCACCTCCAGCGAGAACCGCGGCGGCCGTGAGCGGCCGGCCGTTGCCCGGGTCGAGTGCCCCGCGCACCACCCGCCACACCGCCCGGGAGTGACGGCCGGATCGGGGACGCGGACACCCGCCGCAAGTCGCCGACAGGCTCTGAAACCATGGCTCGGTTCCGGTGCCCCACCGCACGCCCAGACCCACTGCGCACCCCCGCCGCGGCCCCTCACCGCGCCCCCACTGCGCACCCCCGCCGTGCCCTGTGTTCCCGCTGCATGACGCTCCTGCCGTGCACCCTGCTCGGCGCCGTGGTAACGGGCCGCCTGGGTCGCGCAAGCACCCGACATTCTGGACAATAGGGTTCATCGTGTGAAGTCAACCGGCAGGGAACCCCAAGCTGCCGGTGCCGTCCAGCCAGCGGCGGCCGACCAGGGCGGTCCCGGGACACGGGACCTCTGGCCCTGACCATTCCTTTCCGAATCGGCCGGCGACGCCTGACCGGCGACGCCTGACCCGGCGGCGGCACGCGCGCCGAACGCCCACGCAGGAGCGTTCCCCGGGGCGCGGACGACGTGGACGAAGGGACACCCCCGATGACCGGTGACACCCCATTTCCCTGGCGGCGCACGCTCGTGACCGGCGGCGCCGGCTTCCTCGGCTCCCACCTGTGCGAGCGGCTGCTGGATTCAGGTGTCGAAGTCGACTGCGCCGACAATCTCGTGTGCGGCCGCCGCGAGAACGTGGCCCACCTCGAAGGCCGGCCCGGATTCCGGTACATGCACTGCGACGTCTCCGCACCGGACTGCCCGGAGCGGCTGCCCGGCCCGTACGACCTGGTGCTCCACTTCGCCTGCCCGGCCTCGCCCGCCGACTATCTGCGCCTGCCCCTGGAGACCCTCGACGTGGGCAGCCTCGGCACCCGCAACACCCTGGACGTCGCCGAACGCGACGGCGCCCGCTTCCTGCTCGCCTCCACCTCCGAGGTGTACGGCGATCCCCTGGTGCACCCGCAGCACGAGGGCTACTGGGGCAATGTGAACCCCATCGGGCCGCGCAGCGTGTACGACGAGTCCAAACGGTTCGCCGAGGCCCTCGTCACCGCGCGCGCCGGGACCCGGCGCACGAACGCAGGTATCGCGCGGCTGTTCAACACCTACGGCCCGCGGATGCGCGCGCACGACGGCCGGGCGGTGCCGACGTTCGTCTGCCAGGCACTCGCCGGAGAGCCGCTGACCGTCGCCGGCGACGGCAGCCAGACCCGCTCGCTGTGCTACGTGGACGACACGGTCGACGGCGTGCTCCGGGTCGCCGCGAGCCGGTCCGTGCGACCGGTGAACATCGGCGGCAGCGACGAGATCACCGTCGCGGAACTGGCCCGCCGGGTGGTCGCCCTCACCGGCTCCCGCTCACCGATCGCGTTCGTCGACCGGCCGGTCGACGACCCGGGCCGGCGCCGCCCCGACACCACCCTCGCGCGCGAACTGCTCGGCTGGTCGCCCCAGATCCCCTGGGAGGAGGGCCTGAAGCAGACCATCGCCTACTTCGCGGCCCGGCCCCCGGACGGTGAACCGGCCCGGGCCCCGGCCCCGGCCCCGCAGCCCTGACCCGCCCCTCCTCGCCGCCCTGACCCGCCCCTCCTCGCCGCCCTGGAGGCAGCGCATGCACGTCCTCGGTATCAACGCACTCTTCCACGACCCCGCCGCGGCCCTGATCACGGACGGCAAGGTCATGGCGGCTGCGGAGGAGGAGCGGTTCTCGCGCCGCAAGCACGGCAAGCGGCCGGTACCCTTCTCCGCCTGGGAACTGCCCGAACAGTCGGCCCGCTGGTGCCTGGAGCAGGCCGGACTCACCCCGTCCGACCTTGACGCCGTCGCCTACTCCTACGACCCCACGCTCGCCCGGCCCGCCGAGCAGCTGGGCCTCGACGACCCCTGGGACCGCCTGCGTCAGGAGTACGCCCGCCAGGCCCCCGGCTTCCTCGCCGAGGCCCTGCCCGGACTCGACCCGGCCAAGGTCCGCTTCGTCCCGCACCACGTGGCGCACGCCGCCTCCGCCGGCCCGGTCTCCCCCTACCCCGACTGCGCCGTCCTCGTCCTGGACGGTCGCGGGGAGTGCGGTTCCCACCTGGCCGGCCGCTGCACCAACCGCGAACTGACCGTCCTCGGCACCCAGGAACTGCCCGACTCCCTCGGCCTGTTCTACGAGGAAGTCACCCAGCACCTCGGGTTCCTGCGCAGCAGCGACGAGTTCAAGGTCATGGCGCTCGCCTCCTACGGCACCCCGCGCTTCGCCGACCGGCTGCGCGCGTACGTCCACGCCGGCGACGGGGGCGGCTTCCGGGCCCGTCAGGTGCCCTGGGCCGACCTCGTCCCGCCACGCCCGGCGGGCGGCGCCTGGAACCAGGACCACGCCGACCTGGCGGCCAGCGCCCAGCTGTGTCTGGAGGAGACCATGCTCACGCTCGCCCGCGCACTGCACGAGCGTACCGGCGAGGACGCCCTGACCATGGCGGGCGGCGTCGCCCTGAACTGCGTCGCCAACACCCGGCTGTGGCGGGAGAGCGGCTTCGAGCACGTGTGGGTGCAGCCCGCAGCCGGCGACGCCGGAACGGCTCTCGGCGCGGCCGCGCACGTGGCCGGCCAGAAGGACACCCTGGAGCCGATGCCGACCGCCGCGCTCGGCCGTGGCTGGAGCGACGCCGAGCTGCGCGACTGGCTCGAACGGGCGGCCGTACCGTACGAGGAGCCCGCCGACATCGCCGAGACGACCGCCGAAGCGCTGGCCGCCGACGGGATCGTGGCCTGGTTCCAGGGCCGCAGCGAGTACGGGCCCCGGGCGCTCGGCCACCGCTCGCTGCTCGCCCACCCGGGCAGGGCGGCGAACCTGGAACGGCTCAACGCGGTCAAGGGGCGCGAGGAGTTCCGGCCGGTGGCCCCCATGGTGCTCGCCGAGCGGGCGGCCGAACTGTTCGACGGACCCCTGCCCAGTCCGCACATGCTGTTCGTGCATGACGTGGCCGCCGACTGGAAGGCGCGTATACCGGCCGTGGTCCACGTCGACGGCACGGCCCGCATACAGACCGTGGACCGGACCCAGGAGCCCTTGGTGGCCCGCGTGATCGACGGTTTCGAGCGGCGCACCGGATTGCCGGTGGTGGTCAACACCAGCCTGAACACCGCCGGCCGGCCCATGGTCGACGATCCGCGCGACGCCCTGGAGTGCTTCGGGTCGGCCCCCGTCGACCTGCTGGTGCTCGGACCGTTCGCCGTCCGCCGGGGGAGGGCGTTCGCATGACGGATGCGCCCGCCTACACCGTCGTCGTCCCGACGATCGGCCGCCCGTGTCTCGCCGACTGCCTGCGCGCGCTCGCCGAGGCCGCGGGGCACACCCCGCACGAGGTGATCGTCGTGGACGACCGGCCCGAGCCGGACGGCGATCTGCCGCTGCAGGCGGCCGGGCAACTCCTGGACCGCGTACGGACCCTGCGCACCTGCGGCAAGGGCCCGGCCGCCGCCCGCAACGCCGGCTGGCGAACCGTCCGGACGCCCTGGACGGTCTTCCTGGACGACGACGTCCAGGTGCTGCCGGACTGGTCCCGGCTGCTCGCCGAGGACCTGCGGGCGGCCGGCGAGGACGTCGGCGGTGTCCAGGGGCAGCTGCGTGTCCCCCTGCCCCAGGACCGCCGGCCCACCGACTGGGAACGCAACACCAAGGGCCTGGAGAACGCCGCCTGGGCCACCGCCGACATGGCCTACCGCACCCAGGCGCTCACCAGGGTCGGCGGATTCGACGAACGCTTCCCACGTGCCTTCCGCGAGGACGCGGATCTCGCCCTGCGGGTGCGGCGGGCCGGCTGGTCGCTGTGCCGCGGCAAGCGGGTCACCCGGCACCCGGTCCGTGCCGCCCACTGGTGGGCCTCGCTGCCGGTGCAGCGCGGCAACGCCGACGACGCCCTGATGAACCGGCTGCACGGACGCGACTGGTGGGACCGCGCCCAGGCGCCCCGCGGCCGGCTGCACCGCCATCTGGCGGTCACCGGTGCCGCGCTCGCCGCCGCCTCCTGCGCCCTGGCCGGCCGGCGCCGTGCCGCGACCGTCTGCGCGGCCCTGTGGACGCTGGGCACCGCCGAGTTCGCCCTCGCCCGCATCCTGCCCGGCCCGCGCACCGCCCGGGAGATCGCCGGGATGCTCGGCACCAGCATGCTCATCCCGCCCCTGGCCGTCCGGCACTGGCTGCGCGGAGCCGTACGCCACCGGCACGCCGAACCGCTGGGAGGTGCCGGATGAGCGGCGGCGCCGTCCGAGGACGCGGGACCGGGACGAGGGGCGTCCGGGCCGTCCTGTTCGATCGCGACGGCACCCTCGTGGCAGACGTGCCCCACAACGGCGACCCCGGCCGGGTCCGGTTGCTGCCGGGTGCCGCTCGGGCCGTGGAGCTGGTCCGCTCCCGCGGCCTCGCCACCGGTGTGGTCAGCAACCAGTCCGGTATCGGGCGCGGGCTGCTCACCGCCGGGCAGGTGCGCCGCGTCAACGAGCGTGCCGACGAACTGCTCGGCGGGCTCGACGTCTGGGAGTTCTGCCCGCACGCCCCGGACGCCGGCTGCGCGTGCCGCAAACCCCGGCCCGGCCTGATCCTGCGGGCCGCCGCACGGCTGGGCGTCGACCCCGCCGAGTGCGTGGTGGTCGGCGACATCGCGGCCGACGTCCTGGCCGCCGGGGCGGCGGGCGCCCGGGGGATGCTGGTCCCGAACGCGGCCACGGCGGCCGACGAGGTGAAACGTTTCGCCTCTCGGTGCGCCCCCGACCTCCTCACAGCGGTCCGCGGGGCTCTGCAGGACCCGGCGGCCACCATGGGGGCGCGATCGTCATGAAATCCCTCGTCGTCCGTCTCGACGGCTTCGGGGACGTGCTGCTCGCCGGCCCCGCCGTACGCGCCGTCGCAGCCCGCTCCTCGCGTGTCACCCTGCTCTGCGGCCCCCGCGGCGCCGACGCCGCCGGGCTGCTGCCCGGCGTCGACGAGGTGCTGGTGTGGGAGGCGCCCTGGGAGGGCTTCGCACCACCGCCGGTGGATCCGGCCGACATCGGCGCCCTGATCGCGCGGCTGCGGGCCGGCGCCTTCGAAACGGCCCTGATCCTCACGTCGTTCCACCAGAGCCCGCTGCCGGCCGCGCTGCTGCTGCGGCTCGCCGGCATCGGCCGGATCGGGGCCGACAGCGCCGACCACCCAGGGCGGCTGCTGGACGTGCGCCACCGGCGGCTCCCGGGCCGCCACGAGACCGAGGCGGCCCTCGACACCGCCGCCGCCATGGGCTTCGCGTCACCGCCCGGCGACGACGGCCGGCTGCGGGTACTGCCGCCCCCGGACACCAGCGGCCTGACCGGCGACGGCCCCTACGTCGTGCTGCACCCGGGCGCCAGCGCCCCCGCCCGCGCCTGGAGCCCGCACCGGTGCGCTGAGGCCGTCGCGCTGCTCGCCGACGCCGGGCACCGGGTGGTCGTCACCGGCGGCCCGGACGAGACGGACCTGACCCGGCGGGTCGGCGGGGGCCTCGCCCTGGACCTCGGCGGCCGCACGACCGCGCACACCCTCGCCGGGGTGCTCCGCACGGCGGACGTGGTCGTCAGCGCCAACACCGGACCCGCGCACCTCGCCGCCGCGGTCGGCACCCCCGTTGTGTCCCTGTTCGCGCCGGTGGTCCCGGCCGACCGCTGGGCACCGTACGGCGTCCCCGTCATCCTGCTCGGCGACCCATCGGCGCCGTGCGCGGACACCCGGGCCCTGACCTGCCCGGTGCCCGGCCACCCCTGCCTGGACGAGGTCACCGGGCAGGACGTGGCACGCGCGGTGCACAAGCTCATACAGGAGCGACACTCATGAACATCCTCGTCTGGCACGTGCACGGTTCGTGGCTCACCGCCTTCGTGCAGGGGCCGCACACCTACCTGATCCCGGTCATCGAGGACCGCGGACCCGACGGCCTGGGCCGGGCCGTGACCTGGGACTGGCCCGCGAACGTCCGCGAACTGACCCCGGCACGACTGCGCCGCTGCGACATCGACCTGATCGTGCTGCAGCGCCCGCACGAACTCGAACTGGCCCTGCGCTGGACCGGCCGCCGCCCCGGCGTGGACGTGCCCGTCGTCTACGTCGAGCACAACAGCCCCGACACCTCACCCGAGCGGCAGGTCCACCCGCTGTCCGACCAGCCCGGGATCCCGATCGTCCACGTCACCCACTTCAACCGGCTCATGTGGGACAACGGCCGGGCCCCGACCGAGGTCGTGGAACACGGCGTCATCGATCCCGGCCGGCTGTGGAGCGGCACCGAACGGCGCGCGGCGGTCGTGGTCAACGACCCCGTGCGCAGGGGCCGTACGACCGGCACCGACCTGCTGCCCCGCTTCGCGCGGTCCGCGCCCCTGGACGTCTTCGGCATGCGCACCGAAGGCCTCGCCGCCCACCTCGGCCTGCCACCCGACCGCTGCCGCACCCGGGACCTGCCCCAGCACGAACTGCACCGGGAGATGGCCCGCTGCCGGGTCTACCTGCACCCGGTGCGCTGGACCTCGCTCGGCCTGTCCCTGCTGGAGGCCATGTTCCTGGGCATGCCCGTGGTCGCCCTGGACACCACCGAGGTCCGCGAGGCCGTACCCGAGGGCGCCGGTGTGGTCTCCAACCGCCTCGACGTGCTGGAGGAGGCCGTACGCGCGTTCCTCGCCGAACCGGAGCGCGCACGCCTGACGGGCGAGGCGGCCCGGGCCGCGGCACAGGCCCGCTACGGAGAACGGCGCTTCCTGGACGACTGGGAGCGCCTGATCAAGGAGGTCACGCGATGAGCCGTATCCCGCACACGGCCCGGCGCGTCGCCATGGTCTCCGAGCACGCCAGCCCGCTGGCCGCGCTCGGCGGACCGGACGCGGGCGGCCAGAACGTGTACGTGGCACAGGTCGCCCGGCAGCTCGCCGGGAAGGGACACCGGGTCACCGTGTACACCCGGCGGGACTCGGCGGGGCTGCCGGACCGGATGACGCTGATCGACGGCGTACACGTGGTGCACGTGCCCGCCGGGCCGCCCGCACCCGTCCCCAAGGACGAACTCCTGCCACACATGGCCGAGTTCGGCTCCTTCCTGGCCCGGCAGTGGGCGGCGGACCCACCCGACGTGGTGCACGCCCACTACTGGATGTCCGGCCTGGCCGCCCTGGCCGGCGCCCGGGGCCCCGGCATCCCCGTCGTGCAGACCTATCACGCACTCGGCACCGTCAAGCGGCGCTACCAGGGTGCCGCCGACACCAGTCCGGCCGAGCGGCTCGCGATCGAGGAGGCCATCGGTCACGAGTGCACCCGGATCATCGCCACCTGCAGCGACGAGGTGGCCGAACTGAAGGCCATGGGACTGCCGGAGGACCGGATCGACGTCGTACCCTGCGGCGTCGACCCCGACGGGTTCGCCCCCGCCGCCGCGGTCCGGCCGCCCGGTGCCCGCAGACGGCTGCTGGCCGTCGGACGGCTCGTGCCCCGCAAGGGCTTCGACCGCGCCATCCGCGCCCTGGCCGACGTACCGGACGCCGAACTCCTCATCGCCGGCGGCCCCGAGTCCGACCTGCTCGGCGCCGACCCGGAGGCGGCACGCCTGCACGGCATCGCCGGCGAGTACGGCGTCCGGGACCGCGTCACCCTGCTCGGCGGGGTCGGCCGGGCCCGGATGCCCCGGCTGATGTCCAGCGCCGACCTCGTCCTGTCCCTGCCCCGCTACGAACCCTTCGGCATCGTCCCGCTGGAGGCCATGGCGTGTGCCACCCCGGTCGTCGCCACCGCGGTGGGCGGCCAGCTCGACTCGGTCGTGGACGGCGGCACGGGTGTCCTCGTCCCGGCCGACGACGACCACGACCTCGGCGCCGTCGTCCGCTCCCTGCTCGCCGACCCGGACCGGCTCGCCCGTTACGGCGCGGCCGGCCGCGAACGCGTGCTCGCCCACTACACCTGGGACCGCGTCGCCGACGGGGTGGCCGGGACGTACCGCGCCGTGTCCTCGAACCGCTCGCTCTCGGAGGTCGTCCGATGAAGCCTGTCCAGGGCACGAGGTCCGTCCACGGCAAGAATTCCGTCGATGGTACGAAGCCTGTCGGCGGTACGGAGTCCGGCAGCGGTACGAAGCCTGTCGGCGGTACGGAGTCCGGCAGCGGTAGGAAGCCTGTCGGCGGTACGGAGTCCGGCAGCGGTAGGAAGCCTGTCGACGGTACGGAGTCCGGCAGCGGTACGAAGCCTGTCGGCGATACGGGATCCGTCAGCGGCACGGAGTCCCGCGACGCTACGAAGTCCGTCGTCGGCACCACTCACTGCGACGACCTGATGAAGGCTCTGGAGACGTTCCGCGACTGCGGGCCGCTCATCGAGCGCTGGGGCACCGAACTCGCCCGGCGGCTCGGCGACGGCTCCCGGCTGCTCGTCGCGGGCAACGGCGGCAGTGCCGCGCAGGCACAGCACCTGACGGCCGAACTCGTCGGGCGCTACCAGGACGACCGGCCGCCGTTCTCCGCCGTCGCCCTGCACGCCGACACCTCGACCACCACCGCGATCGCCAACGACTACGGCGTCCAGGAGGTGTTCGCCCGACAGACCGCCGCCCACGGCCGCCCCGGGGACATCCTCATGCTGCTGTCCACCAGCGGCGCGAGCGCCAACCTGCTGTGCGCAGCCGAACGCGCCCACCGCCTCGGCATGACGGTGTGGGGGCTGACGGGACGAGGCCCCAACCCCTTGCAGCTCGGTTCGGACGAAGCGGTGTGCGTGGACGCCCGCGGCTCCGCCACCGTGCAGGAACTGCACCTGGTCGCGGTGCACATGCTCTGCGAGGCCTTCGACCGGGCGGTCGAGCGGGGCGAGGCCGGGCGGCCCGGCGCTGCCGGCGCCGACGGCAGGACGAGCGCCGACCGTGGAACGAGCGCCGACGGCAGACCGAGTGTCGTCGGCCGGCTCGTCGGCCGTGCCCGTACCGTCGGGCGGGCCGCGCCCGACGCGCCCGTGGCCCACCGGAAGGGACCCGCATGAGTGCCTCGCGCACCCCCCTGGTCGTCGTGGGCGACGCTCTGCTCGACCACGATCTGTGCGGCCGTGCCGAGCGGCTCGCCCCGGACGCGCCGGTGCCGGTGGTGCACGGCACCCGGCGCAGCTCCCGCCCGGGCGGCGCGGCCCTCGCCGCCTGCCTCGCGGCCTGCGACGGCCGCCCGGTCACCCTCGTCACCGCACTCGGCGACGACCCGGCCAGCCACACCGTGCGCGAGCTGCTGGCCGGCCGCGTCACCCTGGTGGAGGTGCCCCTGGACGGCACCCTCAGCAGCAAGACCCGCGTCCTCGCCGGGGACCGGCCGCTGCTGCGCCTGGACGACGGCGAGGGCCGCGCCCGCGAGGCGACCGAGGCCGCGGAGACCGCCGTGACCGGGGCCGACGGCATCCTGGTCGCCGACTACGGTCGCGGCACCGCCGACGTCCTCAGAGCGGCCCTGGCCACCGCCGCCGTCCGGGCGCCCGTCGTCTGGGACCCCCACGTACGGGGCCGGCCCCCGGTGGCCGGCGTCCGGCTGGCCACGCCCTCGGCGCAGGAGGCCCGCACCTTCGCCCGGCAACTGGCCGGCGGCCGGCACCATGACGAGCAGGCGGTGCTGCGCGTCGCGGCCGGGGCCCGCGAAGAGCAGGCCGAGGCCCGGGACTCCGGAGGGGCCGGGCCGCGTACTGCCGCCCGGGACCCGAGAGGGGCCGGGCTGGCCGGGCTGCCCCGTGCGGACGGGGACCCCGACGAGCACGCCGGGCTGCCCACCGCTGCCCGCGACGCCGGTGCACTCGTCGGGGCCTGGCGGGCCCGGGCCGTCGCCGTCACCCTGGGCGAGCGCGGCGCGCTGCTCTCCCACGGTGAGATCCCGCTGCTCGTGCCGGCCCCGGCCGCCGTGACGGGCGACCCCTGCGGAGCGGGGGACCGGTTCGCCGCGACCGCGGCCGGGCTGCTCGCCGACGGCGGCTTCACCGAGGCCGCCGTCCGGGCCGCCGTGCACGCGGCCACCCGCTATGTGGCCGAGGGCGGCGCCCGCACGATCACCGCGCACGAGCCGCCGTCGACCGACCAGCCGTCGCCCGTGCAGCCGTCGGTCGAGGCAGGGGCCCCGGCCGACGGCGACACCACCGCGGACGTCGTGCGCCCCGGTGCGGACGACGTGCACACCGCCACGTACGACGCCGTGCGCACCGCCGCCCGGGTCCGGGCCGCCGGCGGTACCGTCGTCGCCGCGGGCGGCTGCTTCGACCTGCTGCACGCCGGGCACGTCGCCCTGCTCCAGGCCGCCCGCCGGGCCGGCGACTGCCTGATCGTCTGCGTCAACTCCGACGACTCGGTGCGCCGGGGCAAGGGCGCCGGCCGCCCCCTCGTCCCGGTCGCCGACCGGGTCCGGGTGCTGCGCGCCCTGGAGTGCGTGGACGCGGTCGCCGTCTTCGAGGAGGACACACCCGAACGCATCCTCGGCGCACTCCGCCCGCACATCTGGGCCAAGGGCGGCGACTACGCACGCACCCGCCTGCCCGAACAGCCCCTGGTGGAGAGCTGGGGCGGACAGGTCCTGCTGCTGCCCTACCTGGACGGCCGTTCCACCACCGGCCTCGCCCGCCGTGCGGCCCGGTCGCCGGCCCCGACAGCAGGGGGCGCGAGATGACCGCCGAGCCCGCCCCGCACGCCCCGGATGCTCCGCACCACCCTCGTGCCCCGCACACCCCGGCCGTGCTGGTGCTGCGCGCGCTGGGGCTCGGTGATCTTCTGGCCGGCGTGCCCGCGCTGCGCGGTGTGCGGCGGGGCTTCCCGGGCCACCGGATCGTCCTGGCGCAGCCACCGGCCCTGACCGGACTCGCGCTGTCCACCGGTGCGGTCGACGCCGTCTTCCCGGCCGAGGCGCCGGGACGGGCGGTGCCGTCCCTCGCGCACTGGGCCGGGCCGCCGCCCGAGGTCGCGATCGACCTGCACGGCAACGGTCCCGAGAGCCGCGACGCGCTCGCCGCCCTGCACCCGGGCCGGCTGCTCGCCCACGCCTGCCCCGACGGGCCACCGTGGCGCGGCCATGTCCACGAACGGGACCGCTGGTGCGCCTTCCTGGCGGAATACGGCATCCCGGCCGACCCCCTGGACCTGCGGCTGCCCCACCCCGGCACGCCGTCGCCGGCACCCGGTGCGGTGCTCGTGCACCCGGGAGCGGCCTCGGGCTCGCGCCGCTGGCCGGAGGAGCGGTTCGCCGCCGTCGTACGGTGCCTGCGCGCCGCCGGACACCATGTGGTCCTCACCGGTGGCCCCGGTGAGGACGCCCTGGTGCGCTCGGTCGCCGAGCGCAGCGGGCAGCCGGCACACGACGTGCTGAGCGGCACCCTGTCCTTCGGGGAACTGTCCGCGCTGGTGGCCGAGGCATCCCTGGTGCTCAGCGGCGACACCGGCCTCGCGCATCTCGCGGTCGCCCACGGCACGCGCTCCGTCACCCTGTTCGGTCCCGTCTCGCCCCGCCTGTGGGGGCCGCCGCCCGGCCCGGACCACCTGGCCCTGTGGAGGCCCGGCCCGCCCGGCGACCCGCACGGCCGCACCCCCGACGCCCGCCTCCTGCGCATCCGCACCGGCGAGGTCGCAGCCGGCTGCCTCATGCTGCTCCGCACGGTCCGGGGCCGGCCGCGGCAGGTCGGGCCGGCGGCGGCACACGTCCATTGAGCGGGTCACGCTCACCCGCACGGCGGTACGCCGGCCGAGTCGCCCGCGGATGCGCGGGCCGAACCCGGGTGGACGTACCGGGCAGACAGGGGCACCGGTGCGGTCGCCGGTGCGGTTGAGCGCCGGACACCTGACGTGCATGGTGGTGCAAGGTCAGGAAGAGGCCGATCGAAGTCGTCTGCGATGTCCTGTCTGGGTGATGCCATGAAAGCCCCTGCCGACCGTCCCGGCGCACCGGCCCCCCTGGTCATCGAGTCCTCCGTGGTCGAGGGACTGCCCGCCGAGGGCGCCCTCCTCCTGCGCATGTCCGGCAGCCTCGCCGCACACGGCGTCGAGGCGTGGTCCACCGAGCTGCACGGGCACCTGCAACAGGCCGACCGCGCCGGACTGCGACCCGTCCTCGACCTGGCCCACGTACAGCTGGGCGGCGCAGCCGTGCTGCGCACGCTCAGCGAGACGGCCCGGGCGCGGGCCGGGCGTCCGGACCTGATCATCGTGCGGGCCAGGCCCGGGTTGCGGGAGGCGGTCCACCTCGCCCGCCTGGACGGGGTCCGGCTCTACGCCACCCTCGACGAGGCGGTGCGGGAGCTGGCCGGCAGCGCGACGCGGGTGGCGGAGCTGCCGGCCTGGCGGTCGCAGATGGCCGATCCGCTGCGGCCGTCGTACGAGGATCTCCACAAGGAGGTCCGCGCCCTTCGTGCCCGGATGCGCACCGCGCCGGTGATCGGGATGGCGCAGGGAACGCTGATGGTCCGCTACGGCCTGCCGGACTCGGGCAGCGCCTTCCGGGTGCTGCGTGAGGCCTCGCAGCGGTTCAACGTGCCGTTGCGCGTGCTCGTCTCGGCCGTCGTGGTGGCCCGGCCCCCGGACGGCGAGACGTGGTTCCCCGGCCGCCGCTGTCTGCCGGTGCCCCGGCTGCGGCACCTGGGTAGGGGTGGCCGGGACCCACGCTGTCGCCGGCAGATGGTCGACGCCGTGCTGCGCGAGGCGCTGGCCGTGGGGCGGGCGCCGGCCGGGTACGTGCGGTTCGTCGATCCCGCCGTCAACGCGCTGACGCTGGAGACGCACCACGGCTGCGCCGAGACGTTCCTAGACCACCTCGTGCGCGGCCGGGACGAAGGCACGGCCGACGCGGTGGCCCGATCGCGGGCACGACGGCTGAGCGTGCCGGACGTGGCCACCGAGGTGGTGCTCTCCGACGAGTGCCGACGTACCCTGGTGACCACCGGCACGCGCGCCTTGCAGAGCATCCCCGTGCTGAACTCGGCCGGCTCCTGCACCGGCGTGACCACCCTGCTGTGGCCCGACGCAGGCCACCGGCCGACCGCCGCCCAGGCCGAAGCCCTCGGTGAACTGGCCGCCGACACCTCGGCATGGCTCAGCTGGTACCACCGCTCGGTGCTGCTCGACGCCCTCGAACACGTCCACCGGGCCCTGAGCCACCGCACCGCCTGAACCGGCGCCCCGGGCGCGAGCCGCCGCACCGCCTGAACCGGCTCCCCGGGCGCGAGCCGCCGCACCGCCTGAACCGGCCTCCCGGGCGCGAGCCGCCGCATCGCCTGAACCGGCCCCAGGGCGCCGACTCGCCCCGTCGCCTGAACCGGCCCACCGGCAGACGTGCGTCACCCAGCACCGGCTTCGGAACGCGGACCCCCACGCGGCCCCACACATCACGCAGGCCCCACACATCACGCAGGGTCGAACGCCCCCCGCGACGGACGCCCGCGGTGCCGGCCGGGCCGTCGTGTTCCGCGTCTGCCACCGTGCGCCGGGCACTACCCTCCGGATATGCGTATCTCCGTCTCCTCCGACATGGACGAGCCCGCCGCCCGCCTCCTCGTGGCCGAGCTGAGGAAGCGCGGCCACGAGGTCCGCGCGCACGGCGCGCTGCGGCCCGGAGCCGACGCACAGTGGGCGGCGTGCTCCGAGGCGGCCGCCCGGGACGTCGCCGAGGGCCTCGCCGAGCAGGCGGTGGTGTGCTGCTGGACCGGTACCGGCGCGTCCATCGCGGCGAACAAGGTGTCCGGCGTACGCGCCGCTCTGTGCACGGACGCCGCCACGGCGGACGGCGCCCGCCGCTGGAACGACGCCAACGTGCTCGCGCTCAGCCTGCGGCTGACCTCGGAACCGGTGCTCAAGGAGATCCTCGACGCCTGGTTCGCCGCCGAACCGAGCCAGGAGGTGGAGGACAGGCAGAACGTGGCCCACGTCGGCCGCCTGGACGCCGTCCGGAACGATTCCCAGGGGCGCACCCGGCGGTCCCGCGCGGGCCGGTGACACAGCGAGCGGGAGAGGCGCGACGGGAGGGCGGGGACAGGCGGGACGGGAGAGCGGGGACAGGAGCGGCGGAGGGGCGGGAGCGGCGGGAACTCAGTGGGCGCCGAGTCCGCCGCCGCCGAACGAGCCGCTGGAGCCGCGGCTCCAGCGCGGACGGTCCCCGGACTCGCTCGGCCTGGAGTCCATGTTGCTCAGCTCGTACGGGGTGAGCGGGCGACCGCCCTCGGGGGTCCGCGGAACCTCCGCGGATTCCCGGTTCTCCCGGATCTCGTGCACGGCCCCCTCCGGTGGCAGGTGTGGCTGCTCATCGGGCCGTGGGCGGGCGGACTCGCGGTACTTGTTGCGGGAGTTCATCCAGAAGCCGCCGGCGAGCAGCGCGAGGACGGCCATGGCCACGACGAACAACACAAGGCTCATCAGGCCGCTCGCTGCGGCCAGCTGCGTCGATGCGGTAGTCATAGAACAGGTCTACCCGTCCCATAGGTGGGTGAACCGGACACTATGGGTGGCCGGACGTCGACCGACGGCCATCAGGCAGCCGCAGCCGCAGCGGCAGCGGCAGCGGCAGCCGCAGTCGTAGCCGTAATCGCAGACGGGCTGGCGAGCGCCCCGCCGTGCGGGCGGGTGTGCTCCCGTCCACCCTCGTCGGCGCCTCCCGCCGCCATTCCCGTCCGCGGTGGTGTTTGCGGCCTTCCGCCCCGGCTACCCGGACGGCGTGACACCGTCGACTTCACCGCAGCAGCTCTACCGGTTCCTCGAGGACCGCTTCACCTGTGCCCAGGCGTGCACGGAGTGCGCCCGGGTCTGCGCGGTCCGAGCGAGCCTCGTCGACCCGGACGGCACCGAGCGCCAGGAGCGCGTGCGCCGGCTGGGCATCATGTGCGCCGAGGTGTGCGACTCCACCTGCCGGGTGCTGTGCGAGGAGAACCAGCAGGACGAGGACGGCATCCGGGTCAGGCTCGAATGGTGCCGCTCGGTCTGCCTCGAGTGCGCCCACGCCTTCGACGCCTGCCCCGGCGCCGAGCCGGCGGCGGGGACGTGCCGGGCCTGCGCCGAGGCGTGCTCGCGCTTCCTGGAGAGCCTCCGCCGACCGTAGGCGCGAAACCCCTCGCGTTCTCCCGGCGCCCCGATTCGCCGGAGACACGCCATTCCCAATTTCTGAAACACGTTCTACGGTGTGCGCCGTCAGGACCGCCCTTCGGGACCCTGGAGGCGCCGTGCACCTCGATCACACGCCCGAGCAGTTGCGGCTGCGCGCGGACCTGCGCGCCTACTTCGCCCGGCTGGTGCCGGACAACGCCTACGCCCGGTACGCCGACCCGGCGGCCCGCAAGCGGTTCTACCGCGACACCATCCGCAGACTGGGCGCGGACGGCTGGCTCGGCGTCGGCTGGCCCGAGGAGTACGGCGGGCGTGGCATGACGGCGATGGAACAGTTCATCTTCTTCGACGAGGCGGCGCAGGCCGGCGTACCGCTGCCCCTGATGGCCCTGAACACGGTCGGTCCGACGCTGATGCGGTTCGGTACGCCCGAGCAGAAGGCGTACTTCCTGCCGCGCATCCTCTCCGGTGAGATCGACTTCGCGATCGGTTACAGCGAGCCCGGTGCCGGCACCGACCTGGCCGCCCTCCGGACCCGGGCCGTACGCGACGGCGACGAGTACGTCGTCGACGGGCAGAAGATCTGGACCACCAACGGCGACACCGCGGACTGGGTGTGGCTGGCCGTGCGCACGGACCCCGAGGCGCCACCGCACAAGGGCATCACCATGCTGCTGGTGCCGACCTCCGAACCCGGCTACTCCTGCACGGTCATCAACACCCTCGCCTCGCACGACACCACCGCGAGCTACTACGAGAACATCCGCGTCCCCGTCTCCCGCCGTGTCGGTGAGGAGAACCAGGGCTGGCGGCTGATCACCAATCAGCTCAACCACGAGCGGGTCACCCTCGCCGCGCACGGCACCATGGCCGTCCGCGCCCTGCACGACGTACAGCGCTGGACGCGGGAGACCAAGCTCGCCGACGGCCGCCGGGTGGCCGACCTGCCCTGGGTGCGCCGGCTGCTGGCCCGCACCCACACCCGGCTCGAGGCGATGAAGCTCCTCAACTGGCAGATGGTCTCGGCCGTCCAGGACGGCACGCTCACCCCGCAGGACGCCTCCGCCGTCAAGGTCTACGGCTCCGAGGCCCGCCGGGACGCCTACGCCTGGCTCATGGAGATCGCCGCCGCGGCCGGCCCCCTCAAGGAGGGTTCCGCGGGCGCGGTGCTGCACGGCGAACTGGAGCGCGGCTATCGCTCGGCGGTCATCTTCACCTTCGGCGGCGGCAACAACGAGATCCAGCGAGAGATCATCTCGTGGATCGGTCTGGGGATGCCGAGGGTACGGCGCTAGCCTTCGGGCATGGGCGATCCCGGGCTGTTCACGCCGAACTCCGTGACCTGGCAGATGCACGGCGACCCCATGATGTGGGTCGCCGGAGTCCGCGCGCTCTACCTCCAGGCCCTGCACCCGCGTGCGGTCCGCGGCGTCATGCAGAACTCCGACTTCCGCCGTGACGCCTGGGGCCGGCTGATGCGCACCGCGAACTTCGTCGGCACGACGACGTACGGCACGACCGAGGCCGCCGAACGTGCCGGCGCCCGCGTACGCAAGATCCACAGCATGCTGACGGCGACCGACCCGGACACCGGCGAGCGGTACGGCGTGGGCGAGCCGGAGCTGCTGCTGTGGGTGCACTGCGCGGAGATCGACTCCTATCTGCAGGTGCTGCGCCGCTCCGGCTTCCCGCTCGGTGACGCCCAGGCCGACCGGTACATCGCCGAACACCGGGTCAGTGCCCGGCTGGTCGGCCTCGATCCCGGGACGGTGCCGGGCGACCGGGCGGAACTCGCCGGGTACTTCGAGCGGGTCCGGCCCGAACTGGCCGCGGGACCCGAGGCGCACGAGGTGGACGACTTCCTGCTCCGGCCGCCGGTCCACCCCCTGCTCGTGCCGGCCCGCGAGGTGCTGTGGCGGCACGTGGCGCACCTGGCGTACGCGGCCCTGCCGCCGTACGCACACCGGTTGTACGGCAGACCCGCCCCGCCGCCCGCCGTCGTCACCCGCAGACTGCGGGCCACGGGTGCCCTGCTGCGTCGCGTCCCCGCGCGCGTGCGCTGGCAGCTCCCGCCCCAGCACATCCTGCGCGCCATGGCGAGGCTCGGACCGGAGGCGCGCCCCGCGCCGCACGGGACCGGACGCCAGGCCACCGCCCCGGACGGCCGGGGCACCACGGACGACCACGACCGGTCCGCGGGCTGAGCCCGAGTGGTCCGATGACGCCCCCGGGCTGACTACGCTCGGCCGAAGCCGTCCGCCGGTGTCCCGCCGTGTACGACCTCCGCCTGTGCCGAGCCCCACCCACGCCGTTCCCTGCCCGGCCGGCACCCGCCGCGCTGATCCTGGCCCCGCCGTTCCCTGCCCGGCCGGCGCCCCCCGCGCCGGTCTCCGCCCGAGCCGACGCCCGCCGAGTCGATCTCCGCCCGGATCTGCCTCTGGTCTCGGCGGATCCGGGCGTGTTACGAAGAACCATGTCTGTCGACGAGGTAACCCGCGCGTACGACGCCGTCATCGTGGGGGGCGGCCACAACGGTCTGGTCGCCGCCGCCTACCTGGCCCGGTCCGGCCGTTCCGTGCTGGTGCTGGAACGGCTGGACCACACGGGCGGCGCCGCCGTCTCCACCCGGCCGTTCGCCGGCGTCGACGCCCGGCTGTCGCGCTACTCCTACCTCGTCAGCCTGCTCCCGCGGAAGATCGTGAGCGACCTCGGGCTGGACTTCCGCGTGCGCGGCCGCACCGTCTCCTCGTACACCCCCGCGGAGCGGGAGGGGCGGCCGACCGGACTTCTCGTCGGCGGTGGCGAGGAGCGGACCCGCGCGGCGTTCGCCCGGCTGACCGGCGGCGACGGCGAGTACGAGGCCTGGCGGCGTTTCTACGGCATGACCGGCCGGGTCGCCGAGCGCGTCTTCCCGACGCTCACCGAACCCCTGCCGACCCGCGGCGAACTGCGCCACCGCATCGACGACGAGACGGCCTGGCGGGCGCTGTTCGAGGAGCCGATCGGGGTCGCCGTCGAGGAGCGGTTCAGCGACGACCTGGTGCGGGGCGTCGTCCTCACCGACGCCCTGATCGGCACCTTCGCCGACGCCCACGACCCCGAGCTGGCCCAGAACCGCTGCTTCCTGTACCACGTCATCGGCGGCGGATCCGGTGCCTGGGACGTGCCCGTCGGCGGTATGGGCGCCCTCACCGACGCGCTGGCGGCGGCGGCGCGCTCGGCGGGCGCGGTCATCGCCACCGGCCATGAAGCGGTCCGCATCGACACCGACGGCCGCACCGCCGAGGTCGCCTACCGCACTGCCGACGGCGAGGGCACGGCCGTCGCCCGGCACGTCCTGGTCAACGCCTCCCCGCGCGAGCTGGCCGCCCTCACCGGGGATACCGCGCCCGAGGCCGCCGAGGGCGCCCAGCTCAAGGTCAACATGCTGCTCACCCGGCTCCCGAGGCTCCGCGACCCGGACGCCGACCCGCGGGAGGCCTTCGCCGGCACCTTCCACATCGCCGAGGGCTACCGCCAGCTGGCCACCGCCCACGCCCAGGCCGCAGCCGGCGAACTCCCCGCCGCACCGCCGTCGGAGATCTACTGCCACTCCCTGACGGACCCGACCATCCTCGGCCCCGAACTCGCCGAGCGCGGCTACCAGACGCTCACCCTCTTCGGTCTGCACACCCCGGCCCGGCTCTTCGACCGGGACAACGACGCCGTGCGCGAGGAGCTGCTGAAGTCCACCCTCGCCCAGCTGGACGCCCACCTCGCCGAACCGCTCGCCGACTGCCTGGCCACCGACGCCGACGGCCGCCCGTGCATCGAGGCGAAGACCCCGCTCGACCTCGAACGGGACCTGCGGCTGCCCGGCGGCAACATCTTCCACCGGGCCTTGTCGTGGCCGTACGCCGGGCCGGACACGGGCCGCTGGGGCGTGGAGACCCGGCACCCCAACGTCCTGCTGTGCGGCGCGGGCGCGGTACGCGGGGGAGGGGTGAGCGGGGTGCCGGGCCACAACGCGGCGATGGCGGTGCTGGAGCGGGACTGACCACCGCCCCGGTCTCCTCGGCCGGGGTCTCCTCAGGGTCTCCTCAGTCGGCCGAGGCCCGCCAGCCCGCCGCCGCGATGCGCGCCCTGTCCGCCGGGCGCGCCCCGTCGAACAGCACACGGCCGCCCGCCTCGACGCGCAGGGCGTCGACGTAGACGCCCCGGCCGGTGTACAGCCCGTCGGTGGTGTACCGCCAGCGCAGGGCCGGCCTGCCGTCGGCCGGCAGCGGCGCGGTCACCCGGTGCCAGACGCGGCCCGACCAGCCCGTGACGGTGCCCGACGGGTGGTCCCGGGTGCCCTCGCCGTGCCGGGAGGTGGTGAAGGGCACCGGGCGCCAGGTGGTGCCCCCGTCCGTGCTGGACTCCAGGACCAGTACGTCGCTGCGGGGCTCGGTGTCCCACCACAGCTCGCACCGCAGGCGGGCCCGGCCGGCGGAGACGTCCAGCGCGGGCAGGGCCAGCGTCGCGTCGGTGGCGCTCACCATGCCCGAGAACCAGGCCGTACGTCCCCGTGCCGGACGCACCGGTACCGCGCGGGCCAGGTTGTTCCCGGCGGCGACCCGCGGTGCGGAACCGGAGCGCCAGGTGCGCACCGGATGCACGGAGTTGCCGAGGACGACCAGGAAGGAGTCGGTCGTGGGATCGAGCACCAGCGAGGTGCCGGTGAAGCCCGTGTGGCCGGCCGTCCGCGGGGTGGCCAGCGCCCCCATGTACCAGTGCTGGTAGAGCTCGAAGCCCAGGCCGTGCTCGTCGCCCGGGAAGGCGGTGTTGAAGTCGGTGAACAGCGTCTCCACCGACTCCGGCCGCAGGATGCGGGTCCGGCCGTAGGAGCCGCCGTTGAGCAGTGTGCGGCCCAGCACCGCCAGGTCCCACGCGCAGGAGAACACCCCCGCGTGCCCGGCCACACCGCCGAGGCTGAAAGCGTTCTCGTCGTGCACCTCGCCCCACACCAGCCCGCGGTCGAGCCCGGACCACGGCCGGCGCGCGTCCTCGGTGGCCGCGATCCGCGGCTTCCAGGAGGCGGGCGGGTTGTAGCGGGTGCGGCCGAGGTCCAGCGGGCCGGTGATCTCGTCGTGGAGGAGGACGTCGAGGGGGCGGCCCGTGATCCGCTCCAGCACCAGCTGCAGGGAGATCAGGTTCAGGTCCGAATAGAGGTAGGCGGTGCCGGGCGGGGTGAGCGGCGCCTCACCGAAGACGAGCTGCAGCTTCGCCTCGCGCGTGGGTGCGTCGTACAGCGGGATCCAGGCACGGAACCCCGAGGTGTGGGTGAGGAGTTGACGGATCGTGACGTCCTGCTTGCCGGCGGCGCCGAACTCCGGGAGGTAGGCGGCGACCTTCCCCTCCAGTTCCAGGGTGCCCCGCTCCATCTGCTGCACGGCGAGGAGCGAGGTGAACAGTTTGGAGACGGAGGCGAGGTCGAAGACGGTGTCCCGGGTCATCGGGACCCGACGGTCGGGCGGGAACTCCACGCCCGTGTCGGTCACCTCGTCGTACGCGGAGTAGCGCACGGCCAGCCCGATCGGCTCGTGCAGGGCCACGGTGCCGCCGCGCCCGGCGAGCAGGACGGCGCCTGCGTACCAGGGGCGCCTCGGCGACGGGGCGAGGAACGCCTCGGCGTCCGTGACGAGTTGCCGCAGATGGGCCGCCAGCAGCCCGGCGCGCTCCGGCGTGCCGTGGCGCAGGGTGGGCCGCCCCGATCCGGCCCTCGCACGCGCCGGGCCCGCGGGCGGTGCGGCGCCCGGGCCCGTCGGCGGTGCGCCGACCGGGCCCGCGGGCAGTGCGGCGGCGGGCCCCGCGGGCAGTGCGGCGAGGGCCAGGGCGCCCCCCGACGCCAGCGAACCCGCCACGAGCCGGCGCCGCGTCGGCCCGCTCGCCCCTCCGCCTGCCAGTCCGTCGGCCATCGCGCGGTCTCCCGTCTGAAAGTAACTTCCGGGGCTTGCCCTGCACGGCGAAACTTTCCTGTCAGGCGGAGGGTGTGTCAACGGGGCACGTGACGTTCGACGAAATCTGACGGCCTATCAGAAAAGGACTTCCGTCGTTCGGGTGACTGCGGCATCCTGCGCCCATGCAGACGGAGCTGAGCAAGCGCCTGGGAGTCGAGCACGCCGTCTTCGGCTTCACCCCGTTCCCCGCCGTGGCCGCGGCCATCAGCCGGGCCGGCGGCTTCGGCGTGCTCGGCGCGGTCCGCTACACCGTCCCCGCCGACCTCGAACGCGACCTCGACTGGCTTGACGCGCACGCCGGGGGCCGCCCCTACGGCCTGGACGTGGTCATGCCGGCGAAGAAGGCCGGGGCCCCGGGGAACGGGACCCCGACCGAGGCGGACGTCGAGGCGATGATCCCCGCGGAACACCGGCGGTTCGTCCGGGACACCCTGGACAAGTTCGGCGTACCGGAGCTGGCCGAGGGCGAGGCGTCCGGATGGCGCATCACCGGCTGGCTGGAGCAGGTCGCCCGCACCCAGCTCGACGTCGCCTTCGACTACCCGATCCGGCTGCTCGCCAACGCCCTGGGCTCCCCGCCCGCCGACGTCGTCGCCCGCGCCCACGACCGGGGCGTGCTGGTGGCCGCTCTCGCGGGCAGCGCCCGGCACGCCCGCAAGCACCAGGAGGCGGGCCTCGACATCGTGGTGGCCCAGGGCTACGAGGCCGGCGGCCACACCGGCGAGATCGCCTCCATGGTGCTCACCCCCGAGGTCGTGGAGGCCCTCGACCCGCTGCCCGTCCTCGCCGCGGGCGGGATCGGCAGCGGCCGGCAGGTGGCGGCCGCCCTCGCCCTCGGCGCCCAAGGTGTGTGGCTGGGATCCATATGGCTGACCACCACAGAAGCCGATCTGCACTCGCCGGCCCTCACCCGCAAGCTGCTCGCCGCGGGCTCCGGCGACACGGTCCGCTCCCGCGCCCTGACCGGCAAGCCCGCACGCCAGCTCCGGACCGAGTGGACCGACGCCTGGGACGATCCGGCGGGACCCGGCACCCTGCCCATGCCGCTCCAGGGCCTGCTGGTCGCCGACGCGGTCTCCCGCATCCAGAAGTACGAGGTCGAACCCCTGCTCGGCACCCCCGTCGGCCAGATCGTCGGCCGGATGACCGGCGAACGCAGCGTCCAGGCCGTCTTCGACGACCTCACCCGCGGCTTCGAGGAAGCCGTGGACCGCATCAACCGCATCGCCGGAAGGAGCGGCCAGTCGTGAGCACACCCCCCGCCGGTTTCTGGGCACAGGCCGCCCAGGACCCCCACCGCACCGTCCTGATCGCCCCCGACGGGGAGGAATGGACCGCCGGGCGCCTGCACTCCGCCGCCAACCGGCTCGTACACGGGCTGCGCGCGGCCGGGCTGGAGCGCGGCGACGCCTTCGCCGTCGTCCTCCCCAACGGCGTCGAGTTCCTCACCGCCTACCTGGCCGCCAGTCAGGCGGGCCTCTACCTGGTCCCGGTCAACCACCACCTCGTCGGCCCGGAGATCGCCTGGATCGTCGCCGACTCCGGCGCCAAGGTGCTCATCGCGCACGAGCGGTACGCCGCCGCCGCACGCGCCGCGGCCGACGAGGCCGGCCTCCCGGCCACCCAGCGCTACGCGGTCGGCCCGGTCGACGGATTCCGGCCCTACGCCCGCCTCCTGGACGGACAGTCCGGGTCCGCGCCCGCAGGCCGCGAACTCGGCTGGGTCATGAACTACACCTCCGGTACGACCGGACGCCCGCGCGGCATCCGCCGCCCGCTGCCGGGCAGGGCCCCCGAAGAGGCCTACCTCGGCGGCTTCCTCGGCATCTTCGGCATCAGGCCGTTCGGCGACGGCGTCCACCTGGTCTGCTCGCCGCTCTACCACACGGCCGTGCTCCAGTTCGCCGGTGCCTCCCTGCACATCGGCCACAAACTGGTGCTGATGGACAAGTGGACACCCGAGGACATGCTCCGGCTCATCGACGGCCACCACTGCACGCACACCCATATGGTCCCCACCCAGTTCCACCGCCTGCTGGCCCTCCCGGACGAGGTGAAGGCGCGCTACGACGTCTCGTCCATGCGGCACGCCATCCACGGCGCGGCCCCCTGCCCGGACCATGTGAAACGCGCCATGATCGACTGGTGGGGGCACTGCGTGGAGGAGTACTACGCGGCCAGCGAGGGCGGCGGAGCCTTCGCCACCGCCGAGGACTGGCTGAAGAAGCCCGGCACCGTCGGCAAGGCCTGGCCCATCAGCGAACTCGCGGTCTTCGACGACGACGGCGAGCGGCTGCCGCCCGGCCGGCTCGGCACGGTCTACATGAAGATGAGCACCGGGGGCTTCGCCTACCACAAGGACGAGGACAAGACCCGCAGGAACCGTATCGGCGACTTCTTCACCGTCGGCGACCTCGGTCACCTCGACGAGGACGGCTACCTCTTCCTCCGCGACCGCAAGATCGACATGATCATCTCCGGTGGGGTCAACATCTACCCCGCGGAGATCGAGTCCGTGCTCCTGTCCCACCCGGCCGTCGCCGACGCCGCCGCCTTCGGCATCCCGCACGACGACTGGGGCGAGGAGGTCAGGGCCGTCGTCGAACCGGCCCCCGGCCACGAGCCGGGCCCCGCCCTCGCCGCCGCCCTCCTCGGCCACTGCGCCGAGCGGCTCGCCGGCTACAAACGGCCCAGGAGCATCGACTTCATCACCGAGATGCCCCGGGACCCCAACGGCAAGCTCTACAAGAGGCGGCTGCGCGAGCCCTTCTGGGAGGGGCGCACCCGGCAGGTGTGACAGCCCTCCCGGACGCTTGACCGGCACGTCCGCCGGGCCCCAGGATCGGCTGTCATGAAGCAGGCACACGGCAGCACCGTCGACGGGGTCCTGCGGCGCAGTGCCCGGCGCACACCGGCCCGCGTCGCTGTGGAGTACGGCGAGCGCGGATGGACGTACGAGGAACTCGACGACGCCGTCTCGCGGGCGGCCGCGGTGCTGCTCGGGGAGGGCCTCGCAGCCGGCGACCGGGTCGCCGCCTACGGTCACAACTCCGACGCCTACCTGATCGGGTTCCTCGCCTGCGCCCGCGCGGGCCTGGTCCACGTACCGGTCAACCAGAACCTCACGGGCGACGATCTGGCCTACCTCGTCGGTCAGTCGGGCAGCAAGCTGGTGCTCGCGGACCCGGACCTCGCCGACCGGCTCCCGCACGGCGTACGCGTACTGCCGCTGCGGAACTCGGAGGACTCACTCCTCGCCCGGCTGCCCGACGCGCCGTTCTTCGACGGGCCCGAACCGCGCACCGAGGACCTGGTGCAACTGCTGTACACCTCCGGCACGACCGCCCTGCCCAAGGGCGCGATGATGACCCACCGGGCACTGGTGCACGAGTACTTGAGCGCCATCACCGCGCTCGACCTGAGCGCCGGCGACCGGCCGGCGCACGCGCTGCCGCTGTACCACTCCGCGCAGATGCACGTGTTCCTGCTGCCCTACCTCGCGGTCGGCGCGACCAACGTCGTCCTGGACGCACCGGACGGGGACCGGCTCTTCGACCTCGTCGAAGCCGGCCGGGTGGACAGCCTGTTCGCGCCGCCGACGGTGTGGATCGGCCTGGCGAACCGGCCCGACTTCGCCACCCGCGACCTGAGCGGTCTGCGCAAGGCGTACTACGGCGCGTCCGTCATGCCGGTGCCCGTCCTGGAGCGGCTGCGCGCACGCCTGCCCGGCCTCGCCTTCTACAACTGCTTCGGCCAGAGCGAGATCGGCCCGCTGGCCACGGTGCTCGGCCCCGACGAACACGAGGGCCGGCTGGACTCCTGCGGCCGTACCGTGCTGTTCGTGGACGCCCGGGTCGTGGACGACAAGGGTGACGACGTCCCCGACGGCACACCGGGTGAAATCGTCTACCGCTCACCGCAGTTGTGCGAGGGCTACTGGGACCGGCCCGAGGAGACCGCGGAGGCGTTCCGGGACGGCTGGTTCCACTCGGGCGACCTCGCGGTGCGCGACGCCGAGGGCTACCTCACCGTCGTCGACCGGGTGAAGGACGTCATCAACTCCGGCGGCGTGCTGATCGCCTCCCGCCAGGTCGAGGACGCCCTGTACACGCACGAGGCCGTGGCCGAGGCCGCCGTCGTGGGTCTGCCCGACGAGCGGTGGATCGAGGTGGTCACGGCATTCGTCGTGCCGCGCGGAGAGGTGACGGAGGATCAGCTGATCGCCCACGTGAAGGAGAAGCTCACCGCGTTCAAGGCCCCCAAGCGGGTGCTGTTCGTGGACCGGCTGCCGCGCAACGCCAGCGGCAAGATCCTCAAGCGCGAGCTGCGGGACCGCTTCGGCGGCCGGCCGGACTGACCCGAAGCCTTGTCCCCACAGCCGGTCGGCGGGTGTCCCTCTCGGGGCCCGGGGGGCTACCGCGGGCGCAGGTCCACGATTCTGCGAATCTTGCCCACCGACCGCTCCAGCGACTCGGGCTCCACGATCTCCACGTCGACGGACACGCCGATGCCGCTCTTCACGGCCGCCACGATGGACCGGGCCGCCTCCGCCCGCACCTCGGGTGTCGCACCCGGGCGCGCCTCGGCCCGGACGGTCAGCGCGTCCAGGCGGCCCTGACGGGTCAGGCGCAGCTGGAAGTGCGGTGCCACACCGGGTGTGCGCAGCACGATCTCCTCGATCTGGGTGGGAAACAGGTTGACCCCGCGCAGGATCACCAGATCGTCGCTGCGGCCGGTGACCTTCTCCATCCGCCGGAACACCCGGGCCGTGCCGGGCAGCAGGCGGGTCAGGTCCCGGGTCCGGTACCGGACGATCGGCATGGCCTCCTTGGTCAGCGAGGTGAACACCAGCTCACCCCGCTCGCCCTCCGGCAGCACCTCGCCCGTGATCGGATCGACCACCTCCGGATAGAAGTGGTCCTCCCACACGGTCAGACCGTCCTTGGTCTCCACGCACTCCTGGGCCACGCCCGGACCGACCACCTCGGACAGGCCGTAGATGTCGACGGCGTCGATCGCGAACCGCTCCTCGATCTCACCGCGCATCTGCTCGGTCCAGGGCTCCGCACCGAAGACACCCACCCGCAGCGAGGTGCCGCGCGGGTCCACGCCCTGCCGTTCGAACTCGTCCAGCAGCGTGAGCATGTACGAGGGCGTCACCATGATCACGGCCGGTTCGAGATCCAGGATCAGCTGAACCTGCCGTGCCGTCATGCCACCGGAGACGGGGACGACCGTACAGCCCAGGCGCTCGGCACCATAGTGCGCACCCAGGCCTCCGGTGAACAGCCCATAGCCGTAGGCCACATGCACGATGTCCCCGGGGCGTCCGCCCGCCGCACGGATCGACCGCGCCATCATGTCGGCCCACATGGACAGATCATTGTCCGTGTAGCCGACCAGGGTGGGGCGTCCCGTGGTGCCGCTGGAGGCGTGCAACCTGCGGATCCGCTCCCGGGGCACGGCGAACATGCCGTACGGATAGTTCTCCCGCAGATCGGCCTTGGTCGTGAACGGGAAACGAGCCAGATCCGCGAGCGAACGGCAGTCCTCGGGGCGGACGCCGGCCTTGTCGAACGACTCACGGTAGAAGGGCACCCGGTCGTAGGCGTGCCGCAGCGAGGCGCGCAGCCGCTCCAGCTGGAGCGTACGCAGCTCCTCCGGCCCGAGCCGTTCGCCCGCATCGAGCAGCTCCCTCGCATCCGTCATGGAGACGTCTCCCTCGTACGACCGCACATTCCGGACGACCGATCATTCGGTCGATCTGTTCGGGCCAGTAATTCAGGCCACAGGCCCGCAGGCAAGAGCGTCGCCGCGATTTTCCGCGCGAGCTGCGCCGGAGAGCGGCCGCGGGAGCGGGACGGCCGCGCCCGTGGCCGGAGAACCGTTGCACACCGGCCGGGCCTGCGGCCATGATCACCTGTATGCCGACCTTCACCGCCGCCGACGGCACCCGGCTCGCCTACCACCTGCGGGGCGAGGGCGAGACGCTGGCCGTCCTGCCCGGTGGCCCGATGCGTGCCTCCGCCTATCTCGGGGACCTCGGCGGGCTGACCGCGCACCGCCGACTCGCCCTGCTCGATCTGCGGGGCACCGGTGACTCCGCGACGCCGGCGGACGCGGCGACCTACCGCTGCGACCGGATGGTCGAGGACGTGGAAGCGTGGCGCGCCCACCTGGGGCTCCGGCGGATGGATCTGCTCGCCCACTCGGCCGGCGCCGCCCTGGCGATGCTCTACGCGGCCCGCTACCCCCGGCGGACACGGCGGCTGGTGCTCGTCACCCCCAACCCGTCGGCCCTGGGCCTGCGGACGACCCCGCAGGACCGCTTGGCGGCGGCGGCGCTGCGCCAGGACGAACCGTGGTTCGCCGGCGCGTTCCCCGCCTTCCGGGCCTGGCTCGCGGGGGACGGCGGCTTCGACGACGCGTTCCTGCCCTTCTTCCACGGCCGCTGGGACGACACCGCCCGAGCGCACGCAGAGGCCGAGGTGGCGCAGACCAACGACGAGGCGGGCGCGCGGTACTTCGCCGACGGCGCCTTCACCCCGGACGCGACCCGCGCCGCCCTCGCCACCCTGAGCGCCCCCGTCCTCGTGCACGCGGGCGAAGTCGACGGCGGCCCACGGCCCGACCTCGCCCGCCGCGCCGCGCAGGTCTTCCCCGGCGCCGAGTTCGCCGTCCAGCCCGGCGCCGGACACTACCCGTGGCTGGACGACCCGCAGTGGTTCCTCGGCCGTACGCTCGCGTTCCTCGACAAGCCCGCGGACCCCGTTCAGCCGTAGGCGGATCCGGCCGCCCGGCAGCGGACCGCCCGACCGGCGTGCGGCAGGGACACCGCAGCCCCGCACACCGTGGAGGCGAACGGCATCACCCTGGCCCGTCGCGTCCGGGGCCCGGCGGACGCGACGCCCGTCGTGCTGGTCCGTCCCGGCCGGGACGGGCGAGAGGTCACGGTCCGGGGCCCCGTCGCCGTGACCTGCGGAACCCCGCCCTACCGGTGGTCCGCGGCCGCCGCCACCTCCCGGGCCCACCGGTAGTCGGCCTTGCCGCTCGGCGAGCGCTGGACGGTGTCCGTGATCACCAGCTGGCGGGGGATCTTGTAACCGGCGAGCCGGGTACGGCAGTGGCTCTGGATGTCGGTGAGGGAAGGGTGCGGCGCTCCCTCGCGCAGTTGCACCACGGCCGCCACATGGCTGCCCCACGTGGCGTCCGGAACGCCCGCGACCAGGGCGTCGTACACGTCCGGATGCGCCTTGAGGGCCTGCTCGACCTCCTCCGGATAGACCTTCTCGCCACCGGTGTTGATGCACTGCGAGCCGCGGCCGAGGACCGTGACGACACCGTCCTCACCGACCGTCGCCATGTCTCCCAGCAGCACCCAGCGCCGCCCGTCCTTCTCGAAGAACGTCTCGGCCGTCTTGCGCCGGTCGTTGTGGTAGCCGAGCGGCACATGACCGCACTGGGCGACCCGGCCGACCTCGCCGACGGCGACCGGCTCGTGCGTCACCGGATCCACCACCCGCGTACGGGAGTTGACCCGGATGCGGAAGCCCCGCCCGGGCCCGGAGTCGTCCGTCGCCGTCCCGTTGAACCCGGACTCGGAGGAGCCGAAGTTGTTCAGCAGCACCGCGTTCGGTACCAGCTCGCGGAACTGTGCGCGCACCGTCTCCGACATGATCGCGCCCGAGGAGGAGACGCTGAACAGGGCCGAGCAGTCCGCGCCCTTCATCGGCCCGTTCAGCGCGTCGATCAGTGGCCGGAGCATCGCGTCACCGACCAGGGACATGCTGGTGACCCTCTCCCGTTCGACGGTCCGCAGCACCTCCTCGGGCACGAACTTGCGGTGCAGGACGACACGCTGGCCGAAGTTGAAACCGATGAACGCGGTGAGTGTCGAGGTGCCGTGCATCAGCGGCGGGGTGGGGAAGAAGGTGATGCCGGAGCCGCCGGCGGCCACCCGCTCGGCCAGCTCCTGCGGCGCCCGCACCGGCTCCCCGGTCGGCGCACCGCCCCCCAGCCCCGCGAAGAACAGGTCCTCCTGACGCCACATCACGCCCTTGGGCAGGCCCGTCGTCCCGCCGGTGTAGATGATGAACAGGTCGTCCCCCGACCGAGCCGGAAAACCCCGCTCGGGTGACCCGGAGGCCTCCGCCGCGGCGAACGGCACCGCCCCCGGTACCCCTGGCACCGCCCCCTCCACCCCGGCCGGCCCCGCGCCCACCCGCAGCAGCCGCCGAAGCCCCGGGGTGCGCGGCAGCGCCGCCGCCACCCGGCCCTCGAACTCCGCGTCGAAGACCAGCGCCACCAGGTCGGCGTCCCGGTAGAGGTACACCAACTCCTCTTCCACGTAGCGGTAGTTCACATTGACCGGGACGACCCGCGCCTTCAGGCAGCCCAAGACCGTCTGCAGGTACTCGACCCCGTTGTACAGATGAAGGCCGAGGTGTTCCCCGGGGCGTACGCCGCTGTCGGCCAGGTGGTGGGCGATGCGGTTGGCGGCCGCGTCCAGCTCGGCGTACGTCAGCCGGCGCTCCGCGCCGGTACCGGGGTGGTCGAGGTACACGAGCGCCTCGCGGTCCGGGACCACGTCGACGATCGACTCGAACAGATCGGCGAGGTTGTACTCCACCGCTCCTCCTGACTCCGGCGGACCGGACGAAGAAAGGCGCAACGTCGGTTCGCCGGTCATCAGAGCAAAGGGGGACGCAACTGTGAAGGGCCCGCACCAACAAATCTGACTGTCTGTCAGAAAACCCTTGAAGTGCCCCCTCTCCTCCTGCAACCTGTTCTCGTTCTGACCGAGGGGAGATGGCCATGGGTGGGACGGAACACCTCACCGTGCACCGCGAGGGCGCCACACTGGTGCTCACGCTCGACAGGCCCGACGCCAAGAACGCGCTCTCGCTGTCCATGCTCGTCGGCCTGTACGACGGCTGGATCGAGGCCGACGAGGACAACGACATCCGCTCGATCGTGCTCACCGGGGCGGGCGGCACCTTCTGCGCCGGAATGGACCTCAAGGCACTGGCCGGGCAGGGCATGCAGGGCGAGCACCACCGCGACCGGCTCGAGGCCGACCCCGACCTGCACTGGAAGGCGATGCTGCGCCACCACCGCCCGCGCAAACCGGTGATCGCCGCCGTCGAGGGGTACTGCGTCGCCGGCGGCACCGAGATCCTCCAGGGCACCGACATCCGGGTCGCCGGCGAGTCCGCCACCTTCGGCCTGTTCGAGGTCAGGCGCGGACTGTTCCCGATCGGCGGCTCCACCGTCCGGCTGCAGCGCCAGATCCCGCGCACGCACGCCCTGGAGATGCTGCTGACCGGCCGGCCGTACAGTGCCCGGGAGGCCGCGGACATCGGACTCGTCGGCCATGTCGTGCCCGACGGCACCGCGCTGGCCGGGGCCCTGGAGATCGCCGAGCGGATCAACGCCTGCGGCCCGCTCGCCGTCGAGGCCGTCAAGGCGTCCGTGTACGAGACCGCCGAACTGACCGAGACCGCCGGACTCGCCGCCGAACTGGCCACCGGATGGCCCGTCTTCGACACGGCCGATGCCAAGGAGGGCGCCCGCGCCTTCGCGGAGAAGCGGCCCCCCCTCTACAAGCGCGCCTGACCCGAGGAGCCCTCCCATGCCCGAAGTCCTCAAAGCGCCACTCGTCGTCGAGTTCCCCTTCACCCGCTCCCTCGGCCCCGTCCAGAGCGCCTTCCTCACCGGGCTGCGCGAACGCGTCGTCCTCGGCGTGAAGACCACCGACGGCCGCACACTCGTCCCGCCCGTCGAGTACGACCCCGTCACCGCCGACGAGATCCACGACCTGGCCGAGGTCGCCCCCACGGGCACGGTCACCACCTGGGCCTGGAACCACGAACCCCGCCGCGGCCAGCCCCTGGCCACCCCCTTCGCCTGGGTCCTGGTCCGCCTCGACGGCGCCGACACCGCCCTGCTGCACGCCCTCGACGCCCCCGGCCCCGACGCCGTGCGCACCGGGATGCGGGTGCGGATCCGCTGGGCCGAGGACCGCACCGGTGCCATCACCGACATCGCCTGCTTCGAGCCGTACCCCGGCGAACCCGTCCGGCCCGGCGGCCACACCGGCCGGTTCGCGGATCCGCTCACCGGGATCGTCGCCCCCGCCCGCCTCGACTACACCTACTCGCCCGGTCGTGCCCAGTCCGCCTACATCGAGGCCCTCACCGAACGGCGCACCGTCGGCGAACGCTGCCCCTCCTGCCGCAAGGTGTACGTCCCACCGAGGGGCGCCTGCCCCACATGTGGCCTCGCCACATACGAACAGGTCGAAGTGGGCCCCCGGGGCACGGTCACCACCTACTGCATCGTCAACATCAAAGCGAAGAACCTCGACATCGAGGTGCCGTACGTCTACGCGCACATCGCCCTCGACGGCGCCGACCTCGCCCTGCACGCCCGGATCGGCGGCATTCCCTACGACCAGGTCCGGATGGGCCTGCGGGTGGAACCGGTGTGGACGCAGGGCGCCCGCCACCCCGACCACTACCGGCCGGCCGGCGAACCCGACGCGGACTACGAGACGTACAAGGAGCTGTTGTGACCAGCGAAGAAGCCCCCGCCGCCCGGGACATCGCCGTCGTCGCCTTCGCCCAGACCGACCACCGGCGCTCCACCGAGGAGTCCTCCGAGGTCGAGATGCTCATGCCGGTCCTCCACGAGGTACTCGCCCGGACCGGACTCAGGACCGCCGACATCGGCTTCACCTGCTCCGGATCCAGCGACTACCTCGCCGGCCGTGCCTTCTCCTTCACCCTCGCCCTCGACGGCGTCGGCGCCTGGCCGCCGATCTCCGAGTCGCACGTGGAGATGGACGGCGCCTGGGCCCTGTACGAGGCCTGGACCAAGCTCCTGACCGGTGACGCCGACACCGCGCTCGTGTACTCCTACGGCAAGTGCTCACCCGGCTCCGTCCGGGACGTGCTGACCCGCCAGCTCGACCCGTACTACGTGGCCCCGCTGTGGCCCGACGCCGTGGCCCTCGCCGCCCTCCAGGCACAGGCCCTCATCGACGCCGGCCACACCGACGAACCCGCACTCGCCGCCGTCGGCGCGCGCAGCCGCGCCGACGCCGGTGCCAACCCGCACGCCCAGCTCAGCGGCGAGGTACCGCAGGGCGACTACCTCGTACGCCCGCTGCGCACCGGCGACTGCCCGCCCATCGGCGACGGCGCCGCCGCCGTCGTCCTGGCGGCGGGGGAGCGGGCCCGGGAACTGTGCCCGCGGCCCGCCTGGATCCGGGGCGTCGACCACCGTATCGAGGCGCACGGCCTCGGCGTGCGCGACCTCACCGACTCGCCCTCCGCCCGGCTGGCCGCGGAGCGGGCCGGCGCGTTCGAACGGCCCGTCGACACCGCCGAACTGCATGCGCCGTTCAGCGCCCAGGAGATCGTGCTGCGCAAGGCGCTCCGGCTCGGCGACGACGTCCGCGTCAACCCCTCGGGGGGCGCCCTCGCGGCCAACCCGCTCATGGCCGCGGGACTCATCCGCATCGGCGAGGCCGCCGCCCGCATCCACCGCGGCGAGTCCGACCGCGCCCTCGCCCACGCCACCTCGGGACCCTGCCTGCAGCAGAACCTGGTCGCCGTACTCGAAGGGGATCCACGATGAGCAAGGAACCCGTGGCCGTCACCGGGATCGGCCAGACCAAGCACGTGGCCGCCCGCCGGGACGTGTCGATCGCGGGCCTCGTCCGCGAGGCCGCGCAACGGGCCCTGGCGGACGCCGGGTCGACGTGGGCCGACATCGACGCCGTCGTCATCGGCAAGGCGCCCGACTTCTTCGAGGGCGTGATGATGCCCGAGCTGTACCTCGCCGACGCCCTCGGCGCGGTCGGCAAGCCCATGCTCCGGGTGCACACCGCAGGCTCCGTCGGCGGCTCCACCGCACTCGTCGCGGCGAACCTGATAGCCGCCCGCGTCCACGGCACGGTCCTCACCCTCGCCTTCGAAAAACAGTCCGAGTCCAACGCCATGTGGGGGCTGTCCCTGCCCATCCCCTTCCAGCAGCCCCTGCTCGCCGGGGCGGGCGGCTTCTTCGCCCCGCACGTGCGCGCGTACATGCGGCGCAGCGGCGCCCCCGACACCGTCGGCTCCCTCGTCGCCTACAAGGACCGGCGCAACGCCCTGAAGAACCCCTACGCCCACCTGCACGAGCACGACATCACCCTGGAGAAGGTCCAGGCCTCACCCATGCTGTGGGACCCCATCCGCTACTCCGAGACCTGCCCGTCCTCCGACGGCGCCTGCGCCATGGTCCTCACCGACCGCGCCGGAGCCGCCCGCGCGCCCCGCCCGCCCGCCTGGCTGCTCGGGGGCGCCATGCGCAGCGAACCCACCCTCTTCGCGGGCAAGGACTTCGTCTCCCCGCAGGCGGGCAAGGACTGTGCCGCCGACGTCTACCGGCAGGCCGGCATCGCCGACCCGCGCCGGGACATCGACGCCGTCGAGATGTACGTGCCGTTCTCGTGGTACGAGCCCATGTGGCTGGAGAACCTGGGCTTCGCCGAGGAAGGTGAGGGCTGGAAACTCACCGAGTCCGGCGTCACCGAACTCGACGGGGACCTGCCCGTCAACATGTCGGGCGGTGTGCTGTCCACCAACCCCATCGGCGCCTCCGGCATGATCCGCTTCGCCGAGGCGGCCCTGCAGGTGCGCGGACAGGCGGGAGAGCACCAGGTGGACGGCGCCCGCAGGGTGCTCGGCCACGCCTACGGCGGCGGCTCGCAGTTCTTCTCCATGTGGCTCGTGGGCTCCGAACCCCCGGATTCCTGAACGGTTCACGCCGGGAGCCGGGCGAGAGTCCCGAAGGTCCTTCTCACGTGGCCTGTCCGCACCCGTGACCGGTCGCTAGGCTGGCCCGCGGACGACGAACCGGGAGGAGCACGGACGTGGCCGAGAGCACCATCCAGCAGCAGCCGTTCACGGGCTGGGACAAGCCGGAGCTGGACCTCAGCAGGGCCGACTGGCAGTCCAGCAGCCGAGGTATGGGCGATGTCCAGATCGCCTTCGTCGAGGGCTTCATCGCGATGCGCAACAGCGGCCGGCCGGAGAGTCCTTCCCTGATCTTCACCCCCGCCGAATGGGGCGCTTTCGTCTCCGGGGCACGCGAAGGCGAGTTCGACCTGACCTGACCTGACCTGACCTGACCTGACCTGACCTGACCTGACCTCGCCCGGCCTGATCCGACCCGGCCTGACCTCGCCCGTGCCGGCCCGGGCCGCCCCGGCCCGGTGCCTCCGGCCCCTCGTGGTCACCGAGGACCGGGCCCGGGGGTGTTCCGACCGGATTTCCGGACACGCGACCGGCAGCGCCCTGCCGGGGCCCAGCCTGCGCGAGGCTGGCCCCAGCAAGGGGAAGTTCACGTTCCGGAGGTGAGGAAGGATGAGCGCTGCGCCGGTCATCGCCGCGGTCGACGGTTCCGAGCACAGCCTGCGGGCCCTGGAGTGGGCCCTGGCCACGGCCCGCCGGCACGCGGCGCCGCTGCGGGTCGTGCACGTCCGGCAGTACGCCGCCTGGGGTCAGGCCGACGTCCTGGTCGCCGGGCCGCCCGGCACGGAGGGCGACCCGGTCCTGGACGAGGTGCGCACCAGGCTCGCGGGCCGGACCGGAGAGCCGGCCGTGGAGCTGGTCGCCGTCGAGGGTGTGCCCGGCGCCGTCCTGCCCGAACTGGGCCTGGAGGCACGCATGCTGGTGCTCGGCTCCCGCGGCCGCGGTGGCTTCGCCAGCCTGCTGCTCGGCTCCAACGGCCTGGCCGCCGCGCGGGACGCCGAGTGCCCGGTGGTCGTCGTACCCCCGCCCGGACGTGACGGGGGCGCCGCCGGCGCCGTGCGGGCAGCCGGGGAGTACGGGGGCGGCCCGGCCGGGCCGGGGCCCCGGATCGTCGTCGGCCTGCACGTCGACAGCCCGGACGAGGCCGTCCTCGACTTCGCGTTCACCGAGGCCGCCCTGCGCGACGCCCGCGTACAGGTGGTCGCCGCCTACCCATGGCCGCTGCAGACGTGGTCCGCACCCGGCCAGCCGCCGCCGCCCCCGGTCGCCCGCGACGACATCGAGCACGAGACCCGCCTCCTGACCGACGGGTTCCTCGCCCCGCACCGCGAGCGGCACCCCGGGGTGCGCGCCGACGCCGAGGCGCTGCCCGGCGACGCCGCCGGCCACCTCGTCGCCGCCTCCAGGGACGCCGAGCTGGTCGTCGTCGGACGGCACCGCAGGCGGCTGCTCGCCCCGGCCCGCATGATGGGCTCGGTCACCCAGGCCGTGCTGCTGCACGCGGAGAGCCCGGTCGCGGTGGTGCCGCCGGGACCGCCGCAGGAGTGAAACCGCCCCGACACCGGCCGGCTCGGCATAGCAGACGCCACAGCGCCCAGCAATCCGTCCGCGGGCGACCGGCGCCCCGACGGCTGTGGTGCGCGGCGCCATGGTGCCCGGACCCACCCGCACCTACGGTTCCGCCACACCCGGCGCTCCACGCGCCGCCCCACGCGCGGGAGCGGCCGGGACACCTGTGCCCACCGAAGGAGCCGCCATGTCGCCGCATCTGTTCAGGAAGGTACCGCCCGCCCGGCTGCGGGCCCGTCTCCGGTCCCGACCGCTGTCCCGCCTCCTGGCCGTCGTCGCCGTCGTCGTCGGCACCGCGCTCGCCGGCCCCCTGCCCACCGCCCGGGCCTCCGTCACGCTCACCCGGGTGAGCGGGTTCGGGACGGACCCGGGCGCCCTCACCATGTACGTGTACCGGCCGGCCTCCCTGCCGGCACATCCGCCGGTGGTCGTGGCCCTGCACGGGTGCACCCAGAACGCCCAGGTCTACGCCGACAACTCCGGCCTGCCGCAACTGGCCGAGGCCGACGGGTTCCTGCTCGTGCTGGCGGAGACCACCACCGCCAACAACCCGAGCCGGTGCTTCAACTGGTTCCAGACCGGCGACAACCGGCGCGACCAGGGCGAAGCCCTCTCGATCCGGCAGATGGTGAGCCACGCCGTCACCGCCTACGGCGCCGACCCGCAGCGGGTCTACGTCACCGGCCTGTCCGCGGGCGGCGCCATGACCTCGGTCATGCTCGCGGCCTACCCCGACGTCTTCTCCGCCGGCGCGGTCGTCGCCGGCCTGCCCTACGACTGCACCAAGGACAACAGCCCCTACCTCTGCATGAACCCGGGCGTCGACCTCAGCCCGGCCGCGTGGGCCGGGCGGGTGCGCGACGCCCGCCCCTCGTACCCGGGCCCGTGGCCGCGCACCGCCATCTGGTACGGCGACCAGGACACCACCGTCGCACCGCGCAACGCCACCGAACTGCGCGACCAGTGGACGGCACTGCACGGCCTGTCCCAGACCCCCACGCGCACGACGGCCATCGGGCCGGACGCCACCCGTCAGGACCAGTACCTGGCCGCCGACGGCACGGTCGCCGTGGAGGTCGACCGCGTTCCCGGCATCGGCCACGGCACCCCGGTCGACCCGGGCACCGGCACCGAGCAGTGCGGCGGCACCGGCGCCCCCTACTTCCTGGACTCCATCTGCTCCAGCCGCTGGATCGCCCGCTTCTTCGGTCTGGACACCTCCGACCCGGGCGGCTCCGACCCAGGAGACCCGGACCCGGGGGACCCGGGCACCCCCGCCTGCTGGACGGCGAGCAACTACGCGCAGGTGCAGGCGGGCCGGGCCACCACCACCGGCGGCTACACCTACGCGAACGGCTCCCACCAGAACATGGGGCTGTACAACACATTCGTCACCCACACCCTGAAGGAGTCGCCCACCGGTTACTACACCCTGGCCGACGGCAGCTGCCCCTGACCGGAGATCAGCAGGACGCACCCCTCGCCATGGTGGCCGGCACCGCTGCCCGGGCCGCCACCATGGCGGCTCCGCATATGTCCGACAGCACCACTGCGCCCTAGCCTCCAGCGCATCCCCAACCCGCTGGAGGAACCGCATGCACCCCCATCGCACCTCACCGCCCGGCCGGCCGCCACGGCGTGTCACGATCAGCGCACTGTCACTCGCCGCGGCCTGCTCCCTGCTGGTCACCCCGGCCACGGCCGAGCCCACCGCGACGACCGTGACGGCCGGCCACTGCGCCGGCCGCGCCCGGCTGCACGTGCCGGGCGCAGCCCGAGAGCAGGCCGACTGCCTGGACGAGCTGACCACCGACGGCACCGTGGCCTCCGGACACACCGACCCGGCCGACTACGCGGGCCTCACCCCCGTGAACCTGCCCACGCCACGCGGCGTGCCCGGCATCCAGATCGACGGCTACTTCCCCGACACCTCCACCACCAACACCGATCACGGCTGGAACCACGACTCCCAGTTCGTCATCCGCCTGCCCGACCACTGGAACGGCGGCCTGGTCGTCGCCGGCACGCCCGGCAACCGTGAGCAGTACGCCAACGACCGGGCCATAGCCGACTGGGTGCTCGCCCGCGGCTACGCCTACGCCGCCACCGACAAGGGCAACACCGGCACGGCCTTCCACCGCGACGGCCGCCGGCCCGGCGACGCCGTCGCCGAATGGAACACCCGCCTCACGCAGCTCACCCGCGCCGCCCGCACCGTCGTCGCACAGCGCTACCACCGGCCCCCGGCCCGCACGATCGCCACCGGCCTGTCCAACGGCGGCTACCTGGTGCGCTGGCAACTGGAGAACCGTCCCGAGCTGTACGACGGCGGAGTCGACTGGGAAGGCACCCTCTGGCGTGCGGCCGGACCCAACCCGCTCACCTCCCTGCCGGCGGCCCTGCGTCACTACCCCGACTACGCCGCCGGCGGATCCGCGGCCGCCGAGGCCCGGGCGGCCCTGCACCGGGCGGGGTTCCCGGCCGGGTCCGAGTTCCTGTGGCCGTACCACCACCAGGTCTACTGGGATCTCACCCAGCGCATCTACCGCGAGGAACTCGACCCCGGCTACGACGGTGCCACCGAGGCCGGCACCCCGTTCTGCGCCTCCGGCACCCCGGCCTGCGACGCCGACTACGACTACGCGTCCCGTCCCGGCGCCGTCCATCACGCCGTCGGCCGCATCGCCCTCACCGGCCGCATCGGCAAACCCCTGATCACCCTCCAGGGCACGCTCGACGTGCTGTTGCCGATCAGTGAGGACTCCGACGTCTACGCGCGCATGGTGCGCGCCGCCGGGCGCGGCCGGCTGCTGCGCTACTACCGCATCGAGGACGGCACGCACACCGACTCCCTGGTGGACGCCTTCCCCGGCCGGCTCCGCCCGATGGTGCCCTGCCACCGCTCGGCGTTCACGGCACTGGAACGGTGGATCACCGGTGAGGCTCCGCCGCCCGCCGGTCACACGGTCGCCCGCCCGGCCGGCGCGGACCCGTCGGCCCTCCTGGGCAGCTGCCCGTTGAGCTGGTCAGCCGTACACCGGCCCGGCACCGTGCCACCGGGCGCCCACAGGCCACCCACCGCCGCCCGGGCACGTACCATGGCCGCATGTCGTTCCTCCGCCGCCGCAGCGCCACTCCTGCCGGACCCGAATTCGACGTGCTGGCCATGGACCCGGGCGACTGGCCGGGCAACCTCGGCGCGGGCCTGCTGCCCGCCCCCGACGGCACCTGCCAGGGTGTCTTCCTGCGCTACGACCTCTTCGGCGGCCGCGGTCCCGCGATGATCATCGGCAATCTGCCCGAGGGCTCCCCGGCCCGCGACGTCGCCGAGGGCGAGATCCCCTTCGAGGTGGGCCAACTGCTGCTGGCCCTGGAGAACGACGAGGAGATCACCGTCGTCGAGACCGAGGACACACCCGTCCTCCAGGGCGACAACCTTCTGATCGTGCGGCGCCTGAAGCTGTCCGAGAGCCGGATCTCCTGCGTGCAGTTCGACCGCAGCGACGGCGTCCTCGTGACCATCGCCGCCTGGGACCGGCCCATCACCGATGACCTGTACGCCCTGCTGAAGCCGCTCCCGGCGGAGCTTTTCCAGCAGGGCTGAGGCACCGGACGCCGCTAGCGGGCCGAGCCCTCGAGCTGCACGTCCGCGGCGCGGACGAACCCGACCCGGTGGCCGTACTGGATCTCGTAGTACAGGTCCTTGCCCACCACGACCCGGTGCGAGTCGGTGGTGAAGGTGACCGCGTAGTAGTACTCGCCCGCCATCTCGTCGCCGGCCACGTACCGCTGCCCGGCCGGGATCGTGTACGGCAGCGGCACCACCGACTGGGCGGGGACCCCCGCCGGGTAGGCCTCCTTCTCAGGGTAGGCGCGGCCGTAGACCGGGATGCTCGCCAGGCCGTCCCGCGGGGTCACCAGGAGCCCCTTCGCGGGGACCGCCGTCGCCGCCTTGCGCGGGTTCGGGAACCAGGCCTTCTGCCCCAGGTACCAGATGGCCGTCCAGTCGCCCCAGCGGTCGGCGACCGCGTACTGCTGGCCGGTGGACACCCGCGACGACAGGTCGTTCACGCCCTCCGTCGGGTTCGTCTTCAGCCCGATGTCCCTGATGAGCGGCGCGGACACGTCGTGGTCCGAGTACAGCCGCACCTCGCTCGAGCCGTGCGCCGCACAGGGCTCGCCGGAGGTGGTGCAGCCGGTGTAGACGGGCCGGTTCGCGGCGTAGTCCGGCAGGATGGTCACCAGGGCGGCCTTCCTGCCGCCCGCCGGCTCGAAGGGGTGGCCCAGCAGCCTGAAGTAGTGCCGCCAGTCCCAGTAGGGGCCGGGGTCCGTGTGCATCCCCGGAATGGTGGACGTGGTGGGCCCGGGAACGTTGTCGTGGCCCAGGACGTGCTGCCGGTCCAGCGGGATGTCGTACTTCCTGGCCAGGTACTTCACCAGCCGCGCCGAGGACCGGTACATCGCCTCCGTGTACCAGGCGTCCGGGCTGGCGAGGAAGCCCTCGTGCTCGATGCCGACGGACCGGGCGTTGACGTCCCAGTTGCCGGCGTGCCAGGCCACGTCCTTGGCCTTGACGTGCTGGGCGATCAGACCGTCGGTGGAGCGGATGGTGTAGTTCCAGGACACGTAGGTCGGGTCCTGGACCAGATTGAGCACCCCGTCCCAGGTGCCCTCCGTGTCGTGGACGACGATGTACTTGATGCGTTGTGACGCCGGGCGGTCGCCGAGGTCGTGGTTGCCGTAGTCGTCGTCCCCGAACTGCGCGTACGGCGCCGGGACCGACTCGCAGGACACCGACTTGGGGCACTCGGTGTCGTCGGCGGGGCGGGTGCGCAGACCGGCCCGCTCCAGCTGGGCCCTGTCGGCGGTCAGCTTCGGCTGGGCGGCCAGGACGACCAGCTGGCCGTCGTCGGTGGTGCGTTCCTCGCCCGTGCGCAGGACGTCGTACACGTCGTCGGCGTAGGCCGCCGCGGTCGCGGTGTCCTCGGCGCCGGAGAAGCGGGCCACCGCTCCGTACCACTCGGCCGGGTCGGCGCTCGGCGGTTCGCCCAGCTCCTTCTGCGCGGCGGCGAGCAGGGCGGCCCCGCCGGCCACGTTCGCCGCCGGGTCGGTACGCAGTTCCCCGGCCGGGATGCCGGTCAGTTCCGCCGCCTTCGGCAGCGTCCGCAGGCGCGCCGGGACCGCCGCCCCGGCCGGCTCCGCGGCGTCCGGGTGGAGGGCGGCACGGGCGGCGTCACCGCGGGCGTCCTCCGTACCCTCGGCGAAGTGCTCCGTGTCGGCGATCGCGGTCCGGGCGTCGGTGAGGTGCATCGGGCCGTATCCGCCGGTCACGCTGGGCGCGCCGCCGTGTCCGTCCCAGCGGGACTGCAGGTACGAGACGGCCAGCAGGACGCTCTGCGGCACATGGTGTTCCGCCGCGGCGGTGGCGAACGCGTGCTGCAGCCGGGTGGTGGAGGAGTCGGCGGAGCTGTGGGCGGGGGCCGCGCCGAGGAGCGGCAGCAGCAGGGCCGCGGAGGCGAGCGGGCCGGCGGCCAGCCTCAGATGTCTGTGTCCGGGTGTGGGCGTGGGGTCGGTGGCGGAACCTCGCAATGCGGCCTCCTGTGACGGGCGGGCTTGGCGGGGCGTGCGGCGCCGAGCTGGGACAGTGGTACCGGCTTGCCGACGATCCGTCAATGATGCCTTCTGGCAGGCGACTTCCCACGTCACGAAGGGTTTCGGCGAGTTTCGCCGCGGCGGTGCGCGGGCCTGCGAAGCGTCACAGGCGTACACCAGTGGGCACGACGCACGCCCCGTCGCGTGCGGAGACACAAAGGTCTGCGGTGCGCACAGGGAAGAAGTCGCGCGGCGTGCGCGGAGACGAAGGTCCGTAGCGGGAGGAGAGACGAAGTCCCTCGGTGGGCCCGGACGTGAAGGTCCGCCGCACGCGCGGAGAAGGGGGCCCGTGGTGGGCCCGGATACGAAGGTCCCGCGGTGCGCCGCCGCTCTGGGCGCACCGCGGAGCCGTCGTCCCCGTCAGCGAGTGCCGACCGCCGCGCGGACGGCCTTGCGGGCCATCTGGCAGTCGTCGTGCAACCGCCTGAGCAGCAGCCGCTGTTCCTCGCCGGACGGCGCAGCACCCGGGTGGGCCGTACCCGGTGCCGCCGGGGCCGTGTCGTGCATCGAACGCTGGAGGGCCGTCTCGTACGTCCGGATCTCCCGGGTGAGCAGGAGCATCAGGTTCACCAGGAAGGCGTCCCGGGCGGCCGGGCCCGCCGTCTGGGCGATCTGGCTGATCTGCCGCCGGGCCATCGGCGCGTCCCCGAGGACCAGCCACAGCGTCGCCAGGTCGTACCCCGGCAGGTACCAGCCCGCGTGCTCCCAGTCCACCAGCACTGGACCGGCCGGTGAGATCAGGATGTTCGAGAGCAGAGCGTCGCCGTGGCAGAACTGGAGCATGCCGTGCCGGCCCACCTCATGGGCGATGCCGTGCAGCAGCTTCTGCAGGTCCCCGAGGTCCCGGTCGGTGAGCAGGCCCAGCTCGTGGAACCGGGAGATCCGGGCGGCGTAGTCCAGCGGCATGTCGAAGACGCCCGCCGGTGGGCGCCAGGCGTTCAGCCGGCAGATCGCGCCCAGCGCGGCCCGGATGTCCGCGCGGGGCGGGGCCTCCAGCGGATGCCGTTGCAGCGCTGCCACCCGGCCCGGCATCCGTTCGATGACCAGGGTGCAGTTGTCCGGGTCCGCCGCGATCAGCCTCGGCACGCGGACCGGTGGCCGCTGCCGGACGAACGCGCGGTATACGGCTATTTCATGGCGGGTCCGCTCCGCCCAGGCGGGCGATTGGTCCAGGAGACACTTGGCGACGGCCGTACTGCGCCCCGTCGTCCCGACCAGCAGGACGGACCGTCCGCTGCGCCGCAGCACCTGCACCGGGGCGAACTCCGGGCAGATCCGGTGCACCGAGGCGATCGCGGTGCGCAGCTGCGCACCCTGGGGACCGGACAGGTCCAGTCTGCCGCTGAGCGGTTGGGCGCCGGGCTGGCCCGGCACCCGCCGGGGCCGGCCCGCGCCCAGCACGGGGCCGCCGGGCCGCGCCGCCGGGTCGAGGTACGGCCCGACACCCGCCGGGCGGGAACGCAGCGGCCGGGGCGGGGCGGACACGGAGGACGATGCTGCGTACATGGGAGAAACAGATCCCTTCGTGTGCCTGCAGTGCCTGCCTGTGCATCTCGCGCGCAGCCCGGCCCGGTCACCCGGGAACATCCTGGGGAATGTGCCCGTCATATGCCGGTCGGTGCCGCCGTATGGGTGGTGGCGACCGGGTCGGGGTGGCGCATTCCTACCTGACACCCGATGCCCAGTGGCACACCATCTGGCGCACCCTGGCGAACCATGGCGAATAGTCGCCCGGCAACCTCCGGCGGGCTACTGTCAACTCAGCCGAGAACCTGGGGGCTTGACGTGAGCGGACGACCCAACACCCGCCTTGCGGACCTGTTCGGCCTGGCCGGCTGGTCCAAGGGCGAACTCGCGAGACTGGTCAACCGGCAGGCGGCGGCCATGGGCCACCCCCAGCTGTCGACCGACACCTCCCGGGTGCGGCGGTGGATCGACACGGGCGAGATCCCGCGCGATCCCGTGCCGCGGGTGCTGGCGGCTCTGTTCACCGAGCGTCTCGGCCGTGTCGTGACCATCGAGGACCTAGGTCTGGTGCGGCACGGGCGTGCGGGGAAACGGCAGGGCGCCGGGAGCGAGGAACATCCCGACGGTGTGCCGTGGGCGCCCGAGCGGACCGCCGCGGTCCTCACCGAATTCACGGGAATGGACCTCATGCTCAACCGACGCGGCTTGGTGGGCGCGGGTGCCGCGCTCGCCGCGGGATCCACACTCAGCAGCGCCATGTACGACTGGTTGCACACCGATCCGGCCCTCAAGGCCGACGCCCCCGTCCTCGACGATCCCCTGCACGCCGACCCCGCCGGGTTCGACCGCTACGAGGCCGCCCCCATCGGGTCGCAGGAGATCGAGGAACTGGAGCGCTCGGTCGAGGTGTTCCGCGCCTGGGACGCCGCCCGTGGCGGCGGACTCCAACGCAAGGCGGTCGTCGGCCAGCTGAACGAGGTGGGCGGCATGCTCGCCTACCACCACCCATCCCATCTCCAGCGGCGCCTGTGGGGCGTCGCCGCCAACCTCGCCGTCCTCGCGGGCTGGATGTCGCACGACGTCGGCCTGGAGCCCACGGCGCAGAAGTACTTCGTCATCGCCGCCCATGCCGCCCGCGAGGGCGGTGACCGGCCCCGGGCCGGCGAGGCGCTCTCCCGGGCGGCCCGGCAGATGGTGCACCTCGGCCGACCGGACGACGCGCTGGACCTGATGAAGCTCGCCCAGTCCGGTGCCGGCGAACGCCTGCAGCCGCGTACGAAGGCGATGTTCCACACCATCGAGGCCTGGGCACAGGCCTCGATGGGCAAGGGCCAGGCGATGCGCCGCACCCTCGGCAGGGCGGAGGACCTCTTCGTCTCCGAACGGCAGGACGTGGAAACGCCGGACTGGATGCAGACGTTCAAGGACGAGGACCTGTACGGCATGCAGGCCCTCGCCTACCGCACGCTGGCCGAGTTCGACCCGGGCGCGGCCGCGCACGCGCAGTACTACGCGGAGAAGGCCCTCGCCCTGCGCATCGACGGACGCGAGCGGTCGAAGATCTTCGATCACCTGTCCATGGCGTCGGCCTGCTTCATCGCCGACGACCCCGAACAGGCCGACCGGTACGCACGACTGGCCCTGATGTCGATGGGATCGAACTCCTCCCGCCGCACCTGGGACCGGCTGCGCGAGATGTACCGGCTGACCGCGGAGTACGCGGGCTATCCGAAGATCCACGAACTGCGGGAGGAGATCCGGCTCGCCCTGCCCAAACCGAGGAGTAAGGGCGACAGCAGCACACGGGCGTAGCGGCGGCGCACAGAGCCGAAGGGACACGGATACCAGGAGACGCAGGTACCAGGAGGCACGCGTACGACGAGCCTGTGCGCCGGTGGTCACCGCTGGTCGCCGGTACAACCGGCAGGCGGCTCAGTTCACGAGGTGACCTTGGCGACGAGCACGCACGCGTCGTCCTCGCGTCCGGCCGTTCCGAACTCCTCGACGATCACGCGTACACAGTCCCGTGCGCCGAGCGCCGCGCCGAACCGCGGGGCGAGATCGAGCAGATGGTCAACGGCCGCCGCACCGCTGTGCCCCGAGGCCAGTCCGTCGGTGTGCAGCAGCAGGAGATCGCCCGGTTCGAGGGTCACCTCGGCCTGCCCGTAGGCGGCACCCGAGGTGGCGCCGAGCAGGACGCCGTCCGGCGCGGTCAGCCTGCTCCCCGTCCCGTCGCGGTACAGCAGCGGGGCGGGGTGTCCGGCCTGCGCCCAGAGCAGACTGCGGGTCTCGGGCCGATAGCGGCAGCAGACGGCACTGCCGAGGGCGGGCTGCACGGTGGCGTCCAGTAACTGGTTGAGCATGGACAGCAGTTGGCCGGGCTGCGTACCGGCCATCGCCATGCCGCGGACGGCGCCGAGCAGCATCGCCATGCCCGAGGCGACGGCAAGGCCCTGTCCGGTGAGGTCGCCGACGCTGAGCAGGGTCTGCCCGTCGGACAGCTCCAGCGCGTCGTACCAGTCGCCGCCGATGAGAGTGCTCGCTGAGGCCGGCAGCCGGTGGGCGGCGAGGTCGAGGGCCGGTGGCCGCCGTTGCGGGAGCCGCAGGGAGCCCCGCCACGGCGGTAGCACGGCCTCGTGCAGCTCGGCCGCGATCCGGTGCTCGGTCTGCTCCCGCCGGCGGTGGCGCCGCAGCGAGTCCCCGGTCTCGTGGACCGTCCGCTGGGTGCGGCGCAGTTCGCTGACGTCCCGCAGCACCGCCCACATCGAGGCGGTGCCGCCGTCGGCGCCGAGCACGGGCTCGCCCATCATGTGCAGGGTCCGCACGTCGGCATCGGGCCGAAGAACGCGGAACTCCCCGTCGATCGGCCTGCCGTCGACCAGGCAGTCCGTCACCATCGCGGTCAGTTTCGGCCGGTCCTCCTCCACCACCACAGAGGGCAGTTCGTCCAGGGAGAGGGCGGGATCGGCAGGGTCGCGGCCGAGGATCCGGTACAGCTCCGCGGACCAGGTGACCTCGTCCGTCAGCAGGTTCCACTCGGCGCTGCCGACGCGGGCGAGCAGCGATCCGCGCGGGGCGCAGACGGGCGCCGGCAGCGCTGCCGAGGCGGCGGGGGGCCCCGTGGTGGGCGCCGGGCCGTCGCGGAGCTGCGCCAAGTGGGCGTCCAGGTCGTCCAGTTGATGCAGTGCCAGGTCGTACAGCGCGCGCTGCCAGCGGTCCTCCGGCTGGGAACGGGCGCTCCGGGTGTCCCGCCGTACGGCGTCCACGTCCCCCTTGAGCCGCCGTGCCTGCGTTATCAACGCCTCGACCGAGCCGCTTCCGGGCGGCTGGGCGGCTGAGCGGTCCGCGGAGACTGGGGACGGCATGACGCACTCCGATGGGGGACGGTACGGCCAGGGGGACGGGGGACCGTTACGACTGTCGCACAGCCCGCGACGCCCCGTAAGGGATTCGGCGACACACGATACGGTGGTGCTTCCGGCATATGCCAGAGTCTTCCCGGCGTGATTCGGCGGTACGAACGACGTACGCGTCTTCGGGCCCAAGTCGTAGAAACGCTACGGGACTTGCCCCGGTTCGGGCGCTTCGGGACGGCCGCTCACGCGGGTGTTCGACGCACTGGTGTTCCAAGCCGGCACTGTACGGCGTGTATCCGCCGATTTCTGACCGGATTTGGCGGCATGCACAGGGCCTCGACAGACTCCATTAAGGCATGGACGTCTTCATCGAACAGCCCACCCTTGCCCGGCTCATCACCGCCGAGGACCGGGAGATCCCGGTGTCGGCGACGCTTCGGTACACGACGGACGACCCGCTGGCCGTCTTCGTGGACTTCCCCGCCGAGGCGGCCCTGGAGGGGGAGGAGGTCACCTGGACTTTCGCGCGCTCCCTGCTCGACCAGGGGCTGCGGGCCCCGGCCGGCCACGGGGACGTGCAGATATGGCCGACCGGCGGCACGCGGACGGTGCTGGAGTTCCACTCGCCCTACGGCCTCGCCCTGCTGCAGTTCCAGGCCTCGGCGCTGCGCCGCTTCCTGTTGCGCACCTACGAGGTGGTGGCGGCCGGGCAGGAGGACATGGCGGCGGTGGTGGAGCGAGGGCTGAGCGCGCTGTTCGACGGGGTGTGACGGGAGGGCCGGACGCCCGGCCCCGCACCGCTACCCGGCGTCCGGGCGCGGGGCGAGGTCGACGGCGACCCGGCGGCCCGTCTCCAGGGACCGGACCCCCGCCTCGGCCACGACGGACACCGCGTAGCCGTCCCAGACGCCCGGTCCCGTGACCCGGCCGCGCCGGGTGGCGTCGACCCAGGCCTGCACCTCGCGGTCGTAGGCGTCGGCGAACCGCACCAGATAGTCCTGCGCCACCTCCTGCGCGGCCCTGCCCCCGGTGGTGACCACCATGGTGTGCTCGTCGCCGATCCGGGCGCTGCCCGCCTCGCCCACGGCCTCGCAGCGCACCTGGTAGCCGAAGCCGCAGTTGACGAAGACCTCGACGTCGACCAGGGCGCCCCGCTCCGTCTCGAACAGCACGAACTGCGGATCGATCAGCCCCTCGGGGGCGCCCGCGGACGACCTGGGCCGCAGCACCCGTACCGCCGTCAGCTCCTGCCCGAGCAGCCAGCGGGCCGCGTCGATCTCGTGGGAGACGGAGCTGTTGATCAGCATGGCGCTGGTGAAGTGGCCGGGGGAGGAGACGTTGCGGTGGGTGCAGTGCAGCATCAGCGGCCGGCCGAGGCCTCCGCCGTCCAGCAGGGCCTTCAGCCGGCGGTACCCGGCGTCGTAGCGGCGCATGAAGCCGATCTGCGCCAGCCGGCGGCCGAGGCGCGCCTCGGCTTCGACGACCCGCAGCGCACCCGAGGAGTCCGGCACCATCGGCTTCTCGCACAGCACCGGCAGCCCGCGGGCGAAGCAGGCGAGCAGCGCCTCCTCGTGGGCGGGACCGGGGGAGGCGATCAGGGCGGCCTGCACGCCGGGCGCGTCGAGCGCGGCCGACGGATCGGCGTGCACGCTCACCCCGGAGAGGCCGGCCACCGCCTCCTTCGCCCGGTCGACGTCGGGATCGGCCACGGCGGCGACCCTGGCGCCGCTCACCACGTGACCGAGGCGTCGTATGTGATCGGCACCCATGTGGCCGGCACCCAGTACGGCCACACCCAGCAGGTCACCCATGTGCGTGCTCCCTCCCACCGACGATCACGCCGTAGCGTACGCCGGTGGAAGAGGGCCGTTCCGGCGTGGTGGCGGCAGGGCCCGGGGGGCTCAGTACCGCAGCACGCCCGCGATCCCGGCCGCGTCGCCCAGGGCGCCGTCGGGGACGAAGCGCACCTCGGCGCCGGTCTCCAGGCACTGCTCGACGATCTCGTCCACGATGTCGTCGCGGGACTCCGGCTCGCCGGGTTCGGCCGGCACCAGATGTTCCCCGAGGTCGCGGACGGTGACCCGATAGTTCTCCTCCACGGCGAGCAGCCGGACCCGGCCCTCGCGGGCGCTCTGCCACAGCTCGTCCAGGCCGGCCGCGAAGGTCCGGTGGCCGCGCGCGGAGGTGAGTTCCCGGACCACGGACGTGGTGTCCCTGGCCGTCTCCGCCTCCAGGACCGGCCGCATGGCCTGCCACACGGCGTCGGGACCGGCGTGCGCGAGCCCGCCCCGGCGCACCTGCACACCGGCCCTGGCGATGCTGCCGACCTCGTCCAGCAGCGAGAGCGCCGCCTGGTCACCGGTGATGTACAGCGTGCGGGGCTGTTCGCGCAGCACCGTGTTCATCGCGGAGCACGCCTCCCGCAGGAACTGCCGTGTGCTCTCGTCGCTGAAGGTGCTCGGCACCTCACCGACCCGCATCTGGCGCTCGGCGTCGAAGTTCTCCTGGCTGCGGATGAGGGGGAAGCCCCCGGCGTGGACCTCGGCGACGCGGTCGGGACCGCCGCTCCACAGGGTGACGCGGTCGGCCGAGACCGACAGGACCCAGAAGGGCCGTGCGGCGGTCTGGGCGGCGACCAGGTTGCGGGTGAGGAAGGTGTCGGAGAGCACGACCCGTTCCGGGACCGTGCGGCCCAGCGACCAGACCTGATGCTCGCCCGGCGCGGCGAAGATGACCAGCCCGTCCTCCGCGTGCGCCAGGTCCACCTCCGCGAGTGCGCGGTCGAGTTGCGCCACGACGTCGGCGCGCCGGTCGCGGGTGACGGCGGGATCGGACTCCAGGCGTTTGCGGGCCTCGGCCAGTACGTTGCGCAGCCGGACCGGATCCTGCCCGCTGCCGGGTTCGCGGCGGTGTGTCGGGGTCAGCACGGACACCGCCGGATAGGGACGCGGGCGCCGCAGTTCGGCGAGGGTAGCGGGACTCAGTGCGTGCTCCATGACAGCACGATAGGGCGGATCCGGGTGTACGGCATTCGGGGGACACGCCCCGTAGGTGTGGCGGGTTCCGCAGGCGGATGCCGGTGACGCGACGGCGCGCCGCCGATACCGTACCCGTCAGTAACCTGACCGTACCGCGCCCCCCGGAGGCCCCATGCCGCAGCTCGAAGTCGCCGGAGCGGCCCTGACGTACGACGACGAGGGCCCCCGGGACGCGGCACCGGTGCCCCTGGTGTTCGTGCACGGCTGGACCGCCGACCGGCACCGCTGGGACCACCAGCTTGCGCACTTCTCCGGCAGCCGCCGGGTGGTCCGGCTCGACCTGCGCGGCCACGGGGAGAGCACCGGTGCCGGGGTGCCCACGATCGCGGCGCTCGCCGAGGACGTCCTGGCCCTGCTCGACCACCTCGGGATCGAGCGGTGCACGATGATCGGTCACTCCATGGGCGGGATGATCGCCCAGACCATCGCCCTCGCCCGCCCCGACCGAATCGAGCGGATGGTGCTGGTGGGCTCCATCGGCCGGATGACCTACAGCCGGGGCCGGGGCCTGCTGATGGCGGCCTCCACACTGGTGCCGTTCAAACTGTTCGTCGCCGCCAACATCCAGCGGGCCTTCGCGCCCGGATACCCGCGCGAGGAGATCCGGGCGCACGTCCGCGCCTCCGCCGGCACCCCGCGCGAGGTCGTCATGACGCTCTACGGCGCCATGCGCGCCTTCGACGTCCTCGACCGGGCCGGTGAGATCCGAACCCCGACCCTGATGGTGCACGGCTACCACGACGTCCAGCTGCCGGTGCGGCAGATGCTGCGGATGGCCAAGGCCTACCCGGACGCGGTCGTGCGCATCCTGGACGCCGGCCACGAACTGCCCCTGGAGAAACCGGCCGAGCTGACCGCCCTGCTCGACAGGTTCGTGACCGGCAATCCGTGAGCACGGACCGGTTCGTGACCGGGGATCCGTGAGCATCCGGCCTTTGGGGAAGTTTTTGCCTCTGGCCGGTTCCCGTCGGAGCCGGCCAGGCGGCATGGGCCGTGGCGGTTTCGCGCGAGCAAAACCCGGCCGAAATCGTAGGGGCGTACCTGCCGTTCCCGTCACGGCCGCGTTGACCGCAGGCACGCTCTGACGGAGGCTCGTCATATAGGTGCTCGATACAACTGGTTTGCCCTCCGGGCCCACCCGGCGCCGAAAGCGCCGGTGAGCGACGGGTCCGCGGCGAGCAGAGGCAGGAGGTAGCGCATGTGCGGCATCACGGGATGGGTCTCCTTCGACCGTGACCTGACCACCGAGGCCACCACATTGCATGCGATGACCGAGACGATGGCCTGCCGGGGCCCGGACGACCGCGGCGTCTGGGCCGAGGGCCCCGCCGCCCTCGGACACCGCCGGCTCGCCATCATCGACCTCCCCGGCGGCCGCCAGCCGATGTCCCTCACCACCCCCGAGGGAGCCGTCGCCCTGGTCTACTCCGGGGAGGCGTACAACTTCACCGAGCTGCGCCGGGAACTCGAAGGCCGCGGCCACCGGTTCACCACCGACTCCGACACCGAGGTCGTCCTGCACGGCTACCTCGAATGGGGTGACGCGGTCGCCCGGCGCCTCAACGGCATGTACGCGTTCGCGGTGTGGGACGGCCGCCACGACAAGCTGGTGATGATCCGCGACCGCATGGGCATCAAGCCGTTCTACTACTACCCGACCCCCGACGGCGTCCTGTTCGGCTCCGAGCCCAAGGCGATCCTCGCCAACCCGCTGGCCCGCGCCCGTGTCTCGCTGGACGGCCTGCGCGAGCTGTTCGTCATGGTCAAGACGCCCGGACACGCGATCTGGGACGGTATGCGGGAGGTCGAACCGGGCACCGTCGTCACCGTCGACCGCTCCGGCCTCGCCACCCGCGCCTACTGGCGGCTGGAGACCCGCGCGCACACCGACGACCGGGACACCACCATCGCCACCGTGCGCTCGCTCCTCGACGACATCGTGCGCCGCCAGCTCGTCGCCGACGTCCCGCGCTGCACCCTGCTCTCCGGCGGCCTGGACTCCTCGGCCATGACGGCGCTGGCCGCCCGGCAGCTGGGCGAACACGGGGAGAAGGTGCGCAGCTTCGCCGTCGACTTCGCCGGACAGACCGACAACTTCGTCGCCGACGAACTGCGCGGCACCCCGGACACCCCGTTCGTGCACGACGTGGCCCGGCTGGCGGACACCGACCACCAGGACATCGTCCTCGACGCGCAGGCGCTCGCCGACCCCGCGGTACGCGAGCAGGTGATCCGTGCCCGCGACCTGCCGGCCGGTTTCGGCGACATGGACGCCTCGCTGCTGCTGCTCTTCCGCGCCATCCGGGCGAAGTCCACGGTGGCCCTGTCCGGCGAGTCCGCCGATGAGGTCTTCGGCGGATACCTGCAGTTCTTCGACGAGGAGGCGCGCCGCGCCGACACCTTCCCCTGGCTGGTGCGCTTCGGCCGCCACTTCGGCGACGACACCGAGGTCCTGCGCGCCGACGTCACCAAGTCCCTGGACCTGGAGAGGTACGTCGCCGACGGCTACCGCACCGCGGTCCGCGGCATCGACCGGCTGGACGGCGAGAGCGACTTCGAGTACCGCATGCGGCAGATCAGCCACCTGCACCTGACCCGGTTCGTCCGCGCCCTGCTCGACCGCAAGGACCGCATGAGCATGGCCGTCGGCCTGGAGGTGCGCGTGCCGTTCTGCGACCACCGGCTGGTCGAGTACGTCTACAACGCCCCCTGGGCGCTGAAGTCCTTCGACGGCCGGGAGAAGAGCCTGCTGCGGGAGGCGGCCGCGGACGTCCTGCCCCGCTCGGTGTACGAGCGGGTCAAGAGCCCCTACCCGTCCACCCAGGACCCGCGGTACGCCCGCGCCCTGCAGGACCAGGCCAAGGACCTGCTCGCCCGGCCCTCCCACCGCGTCTTCGACCTGGTCGACCGGGACCGGGTCCGGGCGGCCGCCGAACGGGACGCACCGGTCAGCACCCAGGTGGCCCGGCGCGGCCTGGAACGCACCCTGGACCTCGCCCGGTGGCTGGACCTCTACGCGCCCGAGCTGACCCTCAGCTGAGCCCGATGGCCCGGTCGGCGGCCGCCGCCGTGGGCTGCCACCACGTCGTCACCGGCTCCCACACCAGCACCTCCCTGCCGGTCCCGAGCCGCGCGGCGGTGAAGGAGCGGCCCCAGTGCGCCGCCGACGCGGCCACGGTGAGCGAACCCACCCGGCGGGCCTCGGGGTCCGCCGGGTCGCCGATGGTCCGGACGTCGGCGTAGGCGGTGCCGCCCGCCGAGAGCCGGTGGCCGCCGGTGCCGCCCTCCGGCACCGGCAGTGCGGCCCCGTCCAGGTCCCCGAAGGTCACGGTGGGCACCCGGTCGACGACACAGGCGCGCCCGCCCGCGTTGGTGACGCTCATGCGCACCACGGTCGGATCGGCCGCCGCGGCCTTCGCCCGGACGGTCAGCGCCTTCTCGGCGCAGCGCGCGGGCCGGGCCGGGCCCGTGGCGGCCTGGCTCTGCGGCGCGGTCAGCAGCAGGGCCGCGGCGGCGGCCGAGACGGCCGGTACGGCGATGGTGGCGCGGATACGCATGGGTGGTCTCCCCTGTCGCGGGCACGTACGGGACACGGCGGCCGGAGCGCGCCTGCCCGGTGTGACGGCCGGGGCGCGCGGAAGGTTGCCGTGGCGTTCGCGGCTGTCACGCGCTTGCGCCGTTCCTGTCCTTTCCTGTCCTGGTTCCGGTGTTCGCTCCTCCGGTCGTCGGGTCCGCCTGCTCAACCCGGGGAACTCGTGCTGCCGCCCACCACGTGCCCGTCCGCCGGACAGGAACTGCCGTTCGCGGGCAGGGAGCCGTACAACAGGAAGTCGTCGACCTTGCGGTGCACGCACGTGGAGGAGGAGTAGCCGGTGTGGCCGTCACCCTTGTTGTCGAGGACCACGGCCGACGGGCCGAGCCGTGCGGCCGTCTCCACGGCCCACCGGTACGGCGTCGCCGGGTCGCCGCGGGTGCCCACGAGCAGCAGCTTCGCCGACGGGACGTCCTTGACCCGGTCCCGGATGAAGTCCGTGCCCCGCGGACGGCCGTAGCACATCAGCAGCTGGGTGAGCCGATAGCGGCCGAAGACGGGCGAGGCCTTGTCGTACGCGGCCCGCAACTCCTTCAGGTCACTGGTGATCCGGGCCGCGGCCGGCCGGTCCGGGTCGTCCGCGCAGTTGATCGCCATCAGCGCGGACGGCAGGTTGTCCGCCGGCACCTCGTCGGCGCTCACGAGCCCGCCGCCCCGGTGGTGGTTCCCACGCGGCAGGCCGACGCCACCGGCGGAGAAGTTCAGCACGCCCCGGGCGTCGCCGTCCTCGATCAGCGAGGCCAGTGCGCGCTCCAGCGAGGGCCACAGCTCCCGGCTGTACAGGCCCTGCCCGAGGGCGCCCACCAGGTCCTGGCCCGAGAACGAGCTGCCGAAGTCCGTCGGCACCGGGTTCTCGTCGAGGGAGCGCACGACCCGCACGACCTGCTCCCCGGCAGCGCGCCGGTCCTTGCCGAACGGGCACGCGATGTCCGTCGTACACCAGTCCAGGAAGTCGTCCAGCGCGGTCTGCTGCCCCTCGGCGCCCGCGATGCCCTGCTCGGACAGCGGCTCGGTCAGGGTGTCCACCCCGTCGAGCGCGAGCCGGCCCACCTTGTCCGGGAACTGCGCCGCGTACACCGCCCCGAGCCGCGTTCCGTAGGAGAACCCGAGGTAGTTGAGCTTCTCGTCGCCGAGCGCCTGGCGGATGACGTCCAGGTCGCGGGAGGCGTTCACGGTCCCGATGTGGGGCAGCACCGGGCCGGAGACCCGGGCGCACTGGTCGGCGGCCACCCGCAACTGCTTCAGCACCGCCTGTGGATGAGCCAGGTCGGCGTTCTCGTTCGTCACGGCCGAGGCGTCGTCACCGCCCTCACCGCAGCTGACGGGGGAGGACCGGCCGACCCCGCGCGGATCGAAGGTGACCACGTCGTAGCCGTTGGTCAGGTCCATGAACTGCTTGCCCTGCTCGGCGAGTCCGCTGATGCCGGCACCGCCCGGGCCGCCGAAGTTCAGCAGCACCGAGCCGCGGGAGTGGCCCGTGGCGCGGTAGCGGGCCAGCGCCAGTTCCAGGGTGCCGGCGCGCGGACGGGCGTAGTCGAGCGGCACGGTGACCTTGCCGCACTGCAGGTCCTTCGGCATGTCCGGGCCGTCACAGGCGGCCCAGGCCACCTTCTGCCGGTAGAAGCGCGTCAGGTCGGGCTGCGCCCGGTCGGCCGCGGCCGCGGGCAGCCCGGCGCCGAGCAGCGCCAGGGCGAGGGCTCCGGCCCCCGCGCAGCGCCGCACGGCGGGCCGTGGGGACAGCATGGTCAGCATCGATCGCCTCCCGGGGCGCCCGCCGCGGACCGGGGACGGCGCCCTCGGATCACCATAAGCGGGCCCCGGAAAGCCCGCCTCCTCACGAGTGCGGCGCGATGTGAGCGGGCCCCGGAAGGGGCGCCTCCCGGCGAGCCCCGGCGCCGTCCGGCCCCGAGCCGCCTGTGACCCTCGGTGAACATTCAGCCGCTTTACGTGAGGTTCGATAAGCCTGCCACTCGATGGGGTGAAAGACCGATAAGCCATAACTCGGATTGCCCGAGCGGCGTTTCCCAAGGGTGCGGGCGAGTTGCCCGTGACGATGTCTGGAAGGCAGGAAACCTATGAGACGGGCTACCCGAAACGGTGTGATCGCCGTCGCCGCCGCGTCCGGCGCGATGGCAGTGGCGCTGCCGGTGTCCGCAGCCTTCGCGGCCGACGGTGCCGCGGCCGACGGTTCCGCGGCAAGCTCGCCCGGGCTGATCTCCGGCAACGGCATCCAGCTCCCGGTGCACGTGCCGGTGAACGTCTGCGGCAACACCGTGAACGTCGTGGGGCTGCTCAACCCGGCCGCGGGCAACACCTGCGCGAACACGGGCGGCGCGAAGGCCGGCGGCGCCGGCAAGGGCTCCGGGGCGGCCTCGTCCGGCGGGGCGAAGGCCGAGGGCGGGGCGGCGGACTCGCCGGGCCTGCTCTCCGGCAACGGCGTGCAGCTGCCCGTCCACCTGCCGGTGAACATCAGCGGCAACAGCGTCAACGTGGTCGGCCTGGGCAACCCGGCCCACGGCAACCGGTCGGTGAACGGCCCGGGGGAGCAGCCGCAGACCCCGCGCACCCCGGCCCCGAAACCGCCGGCTCCCGTCCGGTCCCACCCGGCCACGCACCGCCCCGCCACCGGGCCCGCGGTGGCCTCGCTGGCCCACACCGGAACCGACCTGACGGCCCCGGCCGTCGCCGGCAGCGCCGCGCTCCTCCTCACGGGCACGGTTCTGTACCGCCGCTTCGGGCCGGGCCGCACCCGCTGACCGGCACCCCTTCGAGCCCCCACCGGACGCCGGCCCGGTGGGGCCCGGGCGCCGCCCCGCTACCGGCTCCACTCGGCGCCGCGCCGCTCACGGCTCCGAGGGGTGGCCGGCTTCGCTCGCCGCGTCCCCGCTGGGGCCGGTCCGGTACGCCCGCCCTCACGCCAGGCGGCCTCGGTCGTCTCGGCGCCGCGCCGCTCACGGCTCCGAGGGGTGGCCGGCTTCGCTCGCCCGCGCCCCCGCTGGGGCCGGTCCGGTACGCCCGCCCTCACGCCAGGCGGCCTCGGTCGCCTCGGCGCCGCGCCGCTCACGGCTCCGCCCGGCGCCGCCCCGCTCACGGCTCCGAGGGGTGGCCGGCCTCGCTCGCCGCGTTCCCGCTGGGGCCGGTCCGGTACCGGCTCCGCTCGGCGCCGCCCCGCTACCGGTTCCGCTCGGCGCCGACCCGCCCGGCGAAGTGTGCGCCGCGCCGTCCGCCCCCTCGGTCCAGGAGACGGTCAACCAGGTCGCGTCCCGGTGCAGATGAACGGCCGTACCCGCCCGGGGCGCAAAGTCTGATCTTCGTATGGCGCGGACCTCCGCCGATCCGCGAGGATGCTGCGCGGCAGACCGATCCCCGACGCACACGGAGCGCACCGATGACCTCTGCGGCCCCCCAGGACCTCGTCGTCACGCAGGCCACCCTCGCCGACTGGCCGGTGATCAGCGGGTGGGCGGCGGCGGAGGGCTGGAACCCCGGACTGTCCGACGGGCCCGCGTTCTTCGCCCAGGACCCCGAGGGGTTCTTCCTCGGCCGGATCGACGGGGAACCGGTGTCGGCCGTCTCCGTCGTCAACCAGGGCCCCGACTACGCCTTCCTCGGCTGCTACCTCGTCCGCCCCGACCTGCGCGGTCACGGCCACGGCCTCACCACCTGGAAGACCGCCCTCGCCCACGCCGGCGACCGCACCGTCGGCCTCGACGGCGTCGTCGCCCAGCAGGACAACTACCGCCTGTCCGGCTTCGAGATCGCCCACCGCACCGCCCGGTTCACCGGCATCGCGCCCGAGCGGGAGGCGCCCGGCGGCGTGCGGCCCGCAGGTCCCGCCGACCTGGCCGCGATCGCCGCCTACGACCGCGCCTGCTGCCCGGCCGACCGCCCGCGCTTCCTCGCCGAGTGGCTCACCGGCCCCGGCCACCGCGCCTTCGTCCGGCACGACGGCGAACGGCTCGCCGGCTACGGCGTGATCCGCCCCGGCCACGACAGCCTGCGCATCGGGCCCCTCTTCGCGGACACCGCCGAGGACGCCCGGGCGCTGTTCGACGCCCTGGCCGCCGATGCCGCCGGCCGGGAGGTCGCGCTCGACGTGCCCCAGCCGAACGCGGCCGGCGTCGCGCTCGCAGAGGAGGCCGGACTCCGTCCCTCCTTCGAGACCGCGCGCATGTACACCGGTCCGGTGCGCGCCCACGCCCAGGAGCGCGTGTTCGGCGTCGCCACGCTCGAACTCGGCTGAATCCGCGGACCCACACGGCGCACCCATGAGCCGCCCGATCCTGGAGCGCCCCGGCTTCCACCCGCTGAGCGGCACCGCCCCCTACGCCCACCGGCGTCGACCGCCCGGCGGCCCTCGCCACCGTCAGGGTCAGGCCGCGGGCACCGTCCGCTGCGGCGTGTTCCACCCGGAGACCCGCACGTCCGGTGCCGAGCCGCGCAGGTCCGCCGTCCGGTAGGTGGCGGTCAAGGTCACCGACTCGCCCGGCCACAGCGTCACCGCGTTGTCCGACCAGCGCACCGGCAGCACCGGCTCGCCCCGCGCGCCGACCAGGTGGACGTCCGTCAGCAGCGACGGCGTCGTGCCGCTGCCCGTGTTGCGCACGGTCACCGTCGTCGTCGAAGTGCCGCCGGACGACGTGGTGGACGCCGTCGCCGTCGTCGGCACCTGTGCCATCGAGGCGAGCCCACCGAGGTCGGCGTAGCCGGTGGTCGGTGTGTAGTACCAGGTGGTGCCGCTCCAGTCGAGGGTGTCGGGCCGGGTGGAGAGCCAGTACACGTTGCGGCTCACCTCCTTGCCGTCCGGGCCCGTGAGCACCAGGCGCAGCAGGTACGTCCGCGACAGCCCGCTCACCGAGGACGGCAGGGTGAGCGGTGCCGCGTGGGCCCCGTCCCCGCCCACCGCCACACCGGTGACGGTCCTGTCGTACCGCTCGGTACCGTCGGGGTCGAACAGCGTGGCCCGGGCGGTGAGGCCCTTCGCCGGGGCGGTCCGGTTGTTCAGCACCACGACGGAGCGGTCGTCGTAGGAGTACTGGATGTGCAGCGGCTCGTTCGCCTTCTTGGCGCCGTAGTAGGCGCCGTTCTGGTCGAGGTAGCGGTCCGTCAGCTGCCAGTGCAGGGACGTCCAGCCGCTGTTGAACATCCAGTGGATCACCCCGGTGGCGGGGCGGTCAGCGTCCGTCGCGTTGCGCCCGTACGCCTCGAACTGGGCGCGCACGTTCTCGTACTGGGCCAGCTGGGCCTTGCGCACGTAGTCGGTGAGGCTCGCCGGTGCGCCGTAGCGGCCGGTGAGGGCGTTGTCGTAGATCTTGAGCGTGCCGAAGACGGTGGACGGCGAGCGGTGGTACTGCCTGGTGTCCGGGTTCTTCCACAGGGTGTCGAGTTCGGCGGGCGTCATCATCCGGCGCAGGGTGTCGAGCGTGGGGATGCTCGGGCCCGCGCTGGTCTCGGAGTTGAAGCCGGTGGCCCCGCCCTCGCGTTTGGCGTACCAGTAGCCGGGCGGCACCCAGTCGTAGGGGCCCGTCATCTTCATGCCCGAAGCGCCCAGCCGCGGCGAGGAGTTCTCGGACGCGGCCGGCACCACGGGGGCCGGCCAGTCGGCCGCCTCGAGGGCGTCCAGATAGCCCTTCTCGATGGTCGCGTCGGGGGCGGCGTCGCTGCCGATCAGGAAGGAGAGCACGCTCGGATGGCCACGCAGCCGGGCGGCCTCGGCGGCCATGGACGCCTTCGCGACCGTATGGTCGCTCTCGCTCCACTTCTCCCCGGACCCGTCGGGGTTGACCTCGCCCTCCCACTTGTCGCAGCACTCCCAGCCCGGCAGGGTGAGCACGCCGTAGCGGTCGGCCAGGTCGAAGAACTCGTCGGGCTCCAGATGACCCTCCAGGCGCAGGGTGTTCAGGCCCAGGTCGACGGCGTACTTCAGCCGGTCCTCGGTGTACGCGCGGTCCCAGCGCAGGAACTCGTCCGGGGACCAGCCGCCCCCCTTGATCAGCAGCTTGCGGCCGTTGATCCGGTACCGCCGGGCGCCGTCGGAGTCCAGTGGCGCCTGGACCTCGCGGATGCCGAAGCTCTCGTGCGCGGTGTCCGACGTGGATCCGGCGACGGTCGCGGTGAGGTCGAGGTCGTACAGCGGCTGGTCGCCCATGCCGGCCGGCCACCACACCCTGGGCCCGGCGAGCCGCAGTCCGGGCACGTCGGCGGGAGAGAAGGTGACGGTCTTCGACTCGTGCGCGGCGAGCGGCACCGTGCGCGTGAAGCGGGCCCCGGCGACGGTGCCGGACACCTCCGCCGTGACGGCCGTGCCGGAGTCGTTGCGGGCCCGGGCCTTCACCGTCAGGTCGGCGGTGGCGAGCGAGGGCACGGCCAGTTCGGTGACCACGTGGGCGTCCCGCAGCGCGACCGGGCCGCCCCTGCGGACCAGGACGTCGCGGACGATGCCCATGTTCCGGTCGGGCGGCGGCTGGAGCCAGTCGAGCCAGCCCATGGTCAGGTCCTTGTCCGGGTCGTTGGGCCGGACGCGGAACGCGACCGTGTTCTCGCCGGACCGGACCAGGGGGGTGATGTCCAGTTCGTGGTGGGTGTAGGCGCCGGTGACCTCCGAGGCCGGTGCCACCTGACGGCCGTTGACGTAGACGTCGGCCGCCGAGACCACGCCGCTGAAGTCGAGGGCGGTGCGCCGGCCGGTGTCCTCCACGGTGAAGTCCGAGCGGTACCACCACGGGACCTGGAAGTCGGCCCGGGGCACCTTCTGCAGGTTCGTGGAGTGGAACGGGTCGGCGTACACCCCGTCGGCGAGGAGCGCCGCCAGGACCGTCGAACGCGGGCCGGCCGGGTACCAGCCGGTCGTCCGGTAGCCGGGTGAGGAGACGGCCGCGGGGGAGTCGTCCACCTCGGCGGTGGACCGGACGGCGAACCCGGCGAGCGGGGTGCTCGATCCGGCGGCGCCGGGGACGCGGGTGACCTCGGCGTGCCCGCGCGGCGCGGCCGGCCGCCGGTCCCCGGCCCAGGCGCCGGAGACCAGCGTGCCGAGCAGCCCGAGGGCCAGGGCGGTGGCGGTGTACCGGCGGGTGTGTGCGGGGCGAGGGAACACGGGGGTCTCCAGCCTCGTAAAGTTAGGAAACTTTACTAATCCGGTTCAAGCTAGGGGCCGCCACGGATCCGTGTCAACGACCACGGCCGGGACCGGCGCCGCACCGGTCAGGTTCCGGCCGCCCGGCGCTCGAACACCAGCTCCCGGGCGGTGTCCAGGGCCGTGGCCACCGCACCCAGCAGGACCGCGTCCTCGCCGAGTCGGCTCGGTGCGATCCGCGGGCGCAGCGGGGTGAGGGCGCGCAGCCCCTCCCGGACCGGGCGCAGCAGCAGGTCCACGCTGTGGCCGAGCCCGCCGCCGAGCACGACCAGGTCCGGGTCCAGCACGGCGGCGGCGGCCGCGACGGTGTGCGCGATCCGCTCGCCCTCCAGTTCCACCGCGTGCAGGGCGGCCGGATCGCCCCGGCGGGCCGCGTCGAACACGGCCTTGGCCGTCAGCTGTCCACTCATCCCGAACCGCCGGGCGGCCTCCACCACGGCCACCCCGGACACCGCGTCCTCCAGCCGTTCCGGCTTCCGCCGGCCGGGCCAGGGCAGGAAACCGATCTCCCCGGCCAGTCCGTGCGCCCCGGTGAACAGCCGTCCCTCGCTGACGACCCCCATGCCCAGGCCGGTGCCTATGAGGATGTACGCGAAGAGCCGGCTGCCCGCGCCGACGCCGTACATGTACTCGCCGAGCGCCGCGAGGTTGGCGTCGTTGTGCACCTCCAGCGGCACGCCCAGTTCCTCGTGCATCCGGTCGACGAGCCCCGCGCGCCCCCAGCCCGGCAGGTGCATCGCGTACCGCACCCGGCGCCGCCGCTCGTCGTACACGCCCGGCGTGCCGACGACCCCGTGCACCACCTCGGCCGGGTCCACGCCCGAATCGGCGATCACCTCGCGGGCCGTGCCCACGACCAGGTCGGCCAGCGCGGCGGAGGCGCGGGCCCGGTTGCGTACGTCGGCGCGCGAGACGACCGTGCCGTCCAGGTCGACCACCGCGACGCGCAGCCAGCTCCGCCCGATGTCGACGCCGAGGGCGTACCCGGCCGCCGGATCCGGGGCGTACAGCACGGCGGTGCGCCCGCGCTCCGGGGCGTGCGTGCCGACCTCGTGGACCAGGCCGGCCGCCTCCAGGGAGGCCAGCGCGCTGGACACCGTCGGTTTCGACAGGCCGGTCTCCCGGGCCAGTTGCGCGCGCGAAGCGGCGCCGAGACCGCGCAGCCGGTCCAGCAGCAGCCGCTCGTTGGCGCTGCGCAGGCGTGGGCGGCTCCAGGGCTGTTCCTGCTGCTCCATGACGTCACCGGCGGGCATCGCACCATTCTCGTGCATTCCTGACGCGTACTTGACGCCTCTAGTAAGGCTCCTTAACTTTATCGGCCAGTCGGCCCCGCCGGGTGCCGCGCAGGGCCCGTCGCGTCAGGAGTCCCCCATGTCCGGTAGCCCGCCACCCCAGGGTGGCTTCGTCCGCCGTGTCGGCCTGTTCCAGGCGACGGCCATCAACATGAGCCAGATGTGCGGGATCGGTCCCTTCGTGACCATCCCGCTGATGGTGGCCGCGTTCGGCGGCCCGCAGGCGGTCATCGGCTTCGTGGCGGGCGCGGTGCTCGCCCTGTGCGACGGTCTGGTCTGGGCCGAACTGGGCGCCTCGATGCCCGGCTCCGGCGGCAGCTACGTCTATCTGCGCCAGGCCTTCCAGTACCGCACCGGACGCCTCGCGCCGTTCCTCTTCGTGTGGACGGCGATGCTGTTCATCCCGCTGATCATGTCCACGGGCGTGGTGGGCTTCGTCCAGTACCTGGGCTACCTCGCCCCGGACCTGGGCCGGACGTCCGGCGATCTGATCGGTCTCGGCGTCATCGCCCTGGTCGTGATCCTGCTGTGGCGCGGCATCGAGCACATCGCACGGATCACGGCCGTGATGTGGACCGTGATGATCGCCTCGGTGCTGCTGGTGATCGTGGCCGCCGCCTCGGACTTCAGCCCGCACCTGGCCTTCACCTATCCGGCGCACGCGTTCGACCTGACGAGCGACCACTTCTGGCTGGGCTTCGCCGCCGGCCTGACCATCGGCATCTACGACTACCTCGGCTACAACACCACCGCCTACATGGGCGCCGAGATCAAGGACCCGGGCCGCACCCTGCCGCGCTCGATCCTCTTCTCGATCCTCGGCATCATGGCGATCTACCTGCTGCTTCAGATCGGCACGCTCGGCGTCGTCGACTGGCACCGGATGACCGACCCGCAGGACATCGCCTCCACCTCGGTGGCCTCCGCGGTGCTGGAGGAGACCTGGGGCAGGGGAGCGGCCGACACGGTGACCGTCCTGATCCTGATCACCGCCTTCGCCTCGGTCTTCGCCGGCCTGCTGGGCGGCTCCCGGGTGCCCTACGACGCCGCCCGCGACCGGGTCTTCTTCCGTCCGTACGAGAAGCTGCACCCCAGGCACCGATTCCCGACGCTGGGCCTGGCGACGATGGGCGTGATCACCGCCGTGGGCTTCCTGATCGGCCGCCACACCGACCTGGCCACGCTGATCCAGCTGCTCACCACGGTCATGGTCATCGTCCAGGCCCTCGCCCAGATCGTGGCGCTCACCGTGCTGCGCAGGCGCCGGCCGACGCTGCCCCGCCCGTACCGGATGTGGCTCTACCCCCTGCCGAGCGTGGTCGCCTTCGCCGGCTGGTGCGTGATCTACGGGTACGCCGACAGGAACTCCCCCGGCCGTCATCCGGTCGAGTGGTCCCTCGCGTGGCTCGCGCTCGGCTGCGTGGCCTTCCTGGTCTGGGCCCGGCTGGAGAAGGTGTGGCCGTTCGGGCCGAAGGAGATCAGCGAGGAGTACGCGGAGGGCCGGGATCCGGACGCGCAGCCGGTGGGCTGACCGAGGGGCCCCGCGGTCCGGCGCGGGTGCTGAGCGGCTTCCCCGGGACGCGCGGCGGCCACTTCGTGGCGCGCGAAGGCGTCCCCGCGGCGCGGGTGGCACGGCGTCTTTTGACATGCAGGTATTTGCCTGCATAACTTTGAGTGTGCAATCAGCGGACGACACCGAGACGGACAGAGTCTTCAAGGCGCTGGCCGACGACACGCGCCGGCGCCTGCTCGACCGGCTCCACGAGGACAACGGCCAGACGCTGGGCGAACTGTGCGAACGCATCGCCATGACGCGCCAGTCGGTCACCCAGCACCTGGCCGTCCTGGAGGCCGCCCGCCTGGTGAGCACGGTGCGGCGGGGGCGGGAGAAGCTGCACTACCTCAACCCCGTGCCGCTCCATGAGATCCAGGAGCGGTGGATCGACAAGTTCGAGCGCCCGCGCCTGAGTGCGCTCGGTGCCGTGAAGCGACAAGCCGAGGAAGCCATGACCGACAAGCCGGGTTACGTGTACGTCATCTACATCGCCAGCACGCCCGAGAAGGTCTGGGAGGCGCTCACCGACGCCGATCTGACCGCCGCCTACTGGGGTCACCGCAACGTCTCCGACTGGCAGCCTGGCTCGCGCTGGGAGCACGTCCGTACCGACGGCTCCGGCATCGCCGACGTGGCCGGCCGTGTCGTGGTGAGCGAGCCGCCGACCCGACTGGTCACGACCTGGGCCGCGCCCGGGCCGGCGGGGCAGGAGGACCGGCACTCCCGGGTCACCTTCGAGATCCGGCCCCACGAGGACATCGTGCGGCTGACCGTGACGCACGAGGGCCTGAGCGACGAGCGCGAGCGCTCCGACGTCGCGTCGGGCTGGCCCGCCGTGCTGTCCAACCTCAAGTCGCTGCTGGAGACCGGCCGCACGCTGCCGCAGGAGCCCTGGCTGGTGCCGGGCTGCTGAACGGCCACGGGGAGGCCGGTCCGCCCGGGCGGACCGGCCTCCCGCGGTTTCCTTCCTTCCTTTCCTCGGTCTTCTCCTTGAGGTCCGGGGGTGCACCCCCTATGGCCTGGGGGTGCTCTTCATGGCCGTTCCGGCGCAGACCAGTCCGAGGACGAGCGCCAGCGCGCCGATGACGATGTTGTTGACGATCACGCCCGCGTCCGGGCCGCGGCCCACGACCCACGGAGCGATGATCAGCCAGATGCCGAGGGCGCACATGGCCCAACTGAGGCCGTACATCCGCTCGGGGGCTCTGGTGAATCCAAGCGCCAGCAGGCCGATCGCTATGCCCATGATGAGGTTGTGCGTCATGAGCGACGGCTGGCTAGCGGTGTAGTGCACGATCCACGGAGATGCGGCGCAGTACAGGCCGAGCAGAAAGACCGGCCCGTCCACGAGCGCCACATCACGACCACCGAGCATGCGGGCGTAGCGATCCCGCATCTCGGGGACATCGGGGTGGGTCGACATGTCACCCCTGTGCGAGACGTTGGCCATGACTCGTCTCCTTTGACTTGCAGGCCGGACCGCTTCTGGTGCGGTGTGCGGTAAGCACCGCCTACCCATTTTGCACTTATTGACCCTTTATGTGTAGAGGTCGGCGGGCTTGTCATGCAGGGGGCGTGTCAGGGACGAGCGACCGCTCCGGCTGGCGCAGGCTGCGCCGGAGTTGATGCAGGCCGCGACGGGTGTGGCTCTTCACCGTGCCCAGCGGCCAGCCCGTGCGCGCGGCGATCTGGGTCTGCGTGAGGTCCTCGTAGAAGGCCAGGTACAGGACCCTGCGCTGGGTGTCGGGAAGCTCCGCCAGCGCCCGGTGCACGAGCAGGCGGTCGAGCACCGGTTCCGGGTCCGCGCCGGAGGCGCCGCCGAGCGCGAGCGTCGTGCCCGCGGCCGTCGCCAGCTCCCGGCGCCGGGTGCGGGCGGACAGCGCGTCGACGATCTTCCGGCGGGTGATGCCGACGATCCAGCCGGCCAGCGGGCCCCGTTCCGGCCGGTAGCCGTGCCGTCCCTTCCAGACACCGAGGAACACCTGCTGGGTGACGTCCTCGGCCTCCCCGACGTCATCGAGCGAGCGCCGCGCCAGCAGGTACACGAGGCCGGACCAGCGGTGGTAGACGGCGGCCAGGACGGCGTCGTCGCCCGCCGGCAGGCGCCGGGCCAGCTCCTCGTCGCCGAACCGCTCCGCGTCCGGGCCCGGCGCGCCGGTCCACGCCGCCCGGCTCCGGGACGGACCTTCGGCTGCGGCCGCCGCGTACGTGGCCATGACCAGGGCTCCTCACCTGAGACGGTCCGGTCATCGTCGAAGTGCACCTACCACGCGGACAACACGCATCGTTCGTGCGTCGTATCGTCGAGACATGAACGAGCAGCAGGTCCCCGCCACCACCCGCGAGCGCCCGTCGGGACCGGCCCTGACCACCGGCGCCCTGGCCCGGAGACTCGGCGTGTCACCCACCACGCTGAGGTCCTGGGATCGCCGTTACGGCATCGGCCCCGCCCGCGCCGACGGACGCCACCGGCGCTGGGCGCCGCAGGACGTGGCGGCGCTGGAGACGATGTGCCGGCTGACCACGGCAGGCGTGCCGCCGGCGGAAGCGGCCCGGGCCGCACGGGAGGGTGGCTGGGACACGGCCCAGGCCGCCCCGGAAGGTGCCCGGGACATGGCCCGGCCCGGCATGGGCCCGCTCGCGGAGCCGGCGGTACGCGGGCTTGACCCGGCCGCCGGTCCACCTTCACAAGCCGGTGGTGGGCTGCCGCTCGGCAGGGCCGTCCGTACGGAGTGCCGGGGCCTCGCCCGCGCCGCGGTGCGCCTGGACGCTCCCGCGGTCGAGGACCAACTCGCCGCCGCCCTGGCCGAGTACGGCGTCGTCACCGCCTGGCAGGAGGTGATGGTGCCGACGCTGCACGCCGTCGGGCGCAAGTGGGCCTCGTCCGGGGACCGGTACGTGGAGGTGGAGCACCTGCTGTCCTGGCACGTCTCGACGGCCCTGCGCCGGCACACGCCACCCGCCGCCACTGCGGGCGGCCCGCCCGCCCCGGGGCCCGTGCTCCTGGCCTGCGTACCCGGCGAACAGCACACCCTCCCGCTGGAGGCCCTCAACGCGGCACTGACCGAACTGCGCATCCCGGCACGGATGTTCGCCGCCGCAGTGCCCGCGGACGCGCTCGTGGCGGCGGTACGGCGGCTGGGCCCCGCCGTGGTGGTGCTCTGGGCGCAGGCCCGCGCCACGGCGAGCCCGGCTCTGGCCCGGCAGGTCGGGGACATCCGCTGGGGGCTGAAGGGGGCCCGGACGCATCCACTGGTGATGCTCGGCGGCCCCGGCTGGGCGGGCCGCGCCTTCACCGGTACGGTGCGCCCCACCTCCCTGGCCGAGGCCCTCGGCGTGCTGGCCGCCGGTTACGGCAAGGCGGTGCAGGGCGGCTGACGGCGGCCGCGCGACCCCGTGCGGCCGCCACCGGTCACTCGCGCCCCCGGGCCCGGCGGAAGCGGGCGAGGCCTTCGGCCAGGTCGACGATCGGCTCCGGGTAGCCGCCGGCCGCCGCACGGGCCTCGGCGCGCAGCTTCCATGGCTCGTGCACCGCGGCGCCCGCCACCCCCGCCAGCTCCGGCACCCACCGCCGCACGTACGCGCCGTCGGGGTCGTACCTGCGGGCCTGGGCGACGGGATTGAGGACGCGCTGGGGCCGGGTGTCCGTGCCCGTCCCCGCCACCCACTGCCAGTTCATCTGGTTGTTGGCCACGTCGCCGTCCACCAGCAGTTCCAGGAAATGGCGGGCCCCGATCCGCCAGTCGACGTAGAGCGTCTTGGCGAGGAAACTCGCCGTCAGCAGGCGGCCGCGGTTGTGCATCCAGCCCTCGTGCCGCAGCTGACGCAGCGCCGCGTCGACGACCGGGTAGCCGGTACGGCCCGCGCGCCACGCCTCGATGTCCGCGGCGGCCGTGGTCTCGGACCGCCAGCGGTCGTGCTTCGTACGGTAGTCGGCCGTGGCCGCCGCGGGCCGGGCCGCCAGCACCTGGCGGTGGAAGTCGCGCCAGGCGAGCTGCCGTACGAAGGCGTCGGCGCCCGGCCCGCCCGCCTCGCGGGCCCGATGGACCAGCTCGACGGGGGACAGCGCACCGAAGTGCAGCCACGGCGACAGGCGGGAGGTCGCATCGCCCGCCAGATCGTCGTGCCGGTCCTCGTACGCGGCGATGCCGGAGCGCAGCCAGGCCGTGAGCCGTTCGCGTCCGGCCGTCTCGCCGCCGTCGGCCAGCGCCGGCGACACACCGGACAGCGCGGAGCGGGCGGGCAGCTCCTCGGAGCCGATCCCGGCCGGGACGCGCACCGCGCGGGGCGCGCCGAGTGGATCACGCAACGGATGCCTCGCCCAGTGACGGAAGTACGGCGTGAAGACCGCGAAGTGGTCCGAGGAGGCCGGCGTCACCTCGCCCGGAGCGACCGCCGTCGTCACCGTGTCGTGCACGAACAGCCGCCGGCCCTCCGCCTCCAGCGCCCGGCGCAGCCGCCGTTCGCGCCGCTGCGCGTACGCGCTCACATCGGCCGCCAGGTGCACCTCGTCGGCATCGGCCTCGGCGGCGACGGCGCACACCTCCCGCACGGGGTCGCCGGAACGCAGCACGAGCCGCCCCCCGCGCCTGCGCAGCGAGGCGTCCAGGTCCCGCAGGCAGTCCGTGAGGAAGGCGAGCCGGTTGGGCGCGGTGCCGAACGGTTCGGCGAGGCCGCTGTCGCGCACGAAGAGCGGGACGACCTCGCGGCCTCCGTCCAGGGCGGCGAGCAACGGCGGATGGTCGTGCACCCGCAGATCGGCGGTGAACAGGACGACGGAGGTGGGCATGGCGTGACTCCGGAGTGGGACGCTGCCCCGGCCCGCGCCGGACGGGTGTCCGGCGGGTGCCTGATGGGGCCGTTCGAGAGGTGCGGGGTGGGGGTGCGAGCGGTGTGGGCCGGGCCGCGGTACCAGGTCTGGCGGTGTCGGTCCGGCCGAGCGGGCGGATGCGCAGCGGGGCCGGCCGTGGAGCCGGTCATGGGGGTGTCGCGGCCGCTCGGGCGAGGTTGCGGGCCATGCCGCCGAACACGACGGCGTGGAACGGCGAGATGCTCCACCAGTAGGCGTGGCCCAGCAGGCCGTGCGGATGGAACAGAGCCCGCTGGCGGTACCGGCTGCGGCCCTTGCCGTCCGGCTCCGCGTACAGCTCCAGCCAGGCGAGGCCCGGCAGCCGCATCTCCGCGCGCAGCCGCAGCAGATGTCCCGGCTCGATCTCCTCGACCCGCCAGAAGTCCACCGAGTCACCGACGCGCAGCCGATGCGCGTCCCGGCGTCCCCGGCGCAGGCCCACCCCGCCGACCAGCCGGTCCAGCAGACCCCGCACGTTCCAGGCGAGCGGGAAGGAGTACCAGCCGTTCTCCCCGCCCACACTCTCGATCACCCGCCACAGGTCGTGCACCTCGGCGTCCACCGTGGCCTCGCGCTGGTCGGTGTAGAGACTGCCGCCCGCCCAGTCCGGGTCGGTCGGCAGCGGATCGCTGGGCGCGCCGGGTACCGCGGCGGACGACCAGCGCGTGGTCACCCGGGCCTCGCGCACCCGGCGCAGGGCCAGCCGCACCGACTGGTCGAAGCCGAGGGGATGCCCCGGCGGCGCGGGCACATAGCGTGCGATGTCGTGCTCGCGGCAGACGACCTCGTGGCGCAGCGATTCGGTCAGCGGCCGGGCGATGCCGGCCGGGACGGGAGTGACCAGGCCCACCCAGAGACTGGACAGCCGCGGGGTGAGGACGGGCACCGAGAGGATGAGCCGGCGCGGCAGACCGGCCACGCGCGCGTACCGCATCATCATCTCCCGGTACGTCAGGACGTCCGGGCCGCCGATGTCGAACGCGCGGTTCACCTCGGCCGGCATGCCGGCGCTGCCCACGAGGAGGCGCAGTACGTCCCGGACGGCGATGGGCTGGATACGAGTGCGGACCCAGCTCGGAGTGATCATCACGGGCAGCCGCTCGGTGAGGTAGCGGAGCATCTCGAAGGAGGCCGACCCGGAGCCGAGGATCACCGCGGCGCGCAGCACGGTGGTCGGCACGCCGGAGTCCAGCAGGATGCGGCCGACCTGCCCCCGGGACCGCAGATGCGGGGAGAGCTCCTCTTCGGGGACGCCACCGGGTGTGAGACCGCCCAGATAGACGATGCGGCGCACGTCGGCGGCCCGCGCCCGCTCGCCGAAGATCTGCGCCGCGCGGCGGTCCGTCGCCTCGAAGTCCGGCCCCGTGCCCAGAGCGTGGACCAGGTAGTAGGCCACGTCCACGTCCCGCAGGGCGTCCCCCACCGAGGCGGCGTCGGTGACGTCACCTCGTACGACCTCCACGTCACCCGCCCACGGCTGGTCACGCAGCTTGCCGGGGGAGCGGGCCAGACAGCGCACCCGGTGCCCGGCGGCCAGCAGCTCGGGGACGAGACGGCCGCCGATATAACCTGTGGCGCCGGTCACCAGGTACCGCCGCTCGTCCGTCCGCCGGTCGTCGTCCATCGCTCCTGGCCCTCCCGGCCTTCTCGGCTCTCTCGGCTCTCTCGGTCCTCGACGTCGAGGCTGCTTCTGTGCTCCCCTTCCGGTCCGGCCTCCGGATCGGATGCACCTCCGCCGACGCGGTGACATGTCCGGACCGATCGCGGGCAGCCGCACCGGTACAACCTGTACGTCCTGTTCGTCAGTGCAGCTGGAGGTGGCCGCCGTCATGAGTGCGAAGGTGTTGGAGCGCTTTCCCGCAGGGTCTCCGCGCGGATCGTGGCCGGCGGAGGAGTACGCGGCCGCCCGGCGCGCCGAGGGCGAACCGGCGACCGTGGTGATGGACCTGAAGGCGGACGCCTTCCTCGTCGTGGTCGAGGGGCAGGAGGAGGACGGCCGCGCCTGACCTCGGCCGCGCCTGACCTCGGCCGCGCCCGGACACGGCCGCGCCCGGACACGGCGGCGCGCCGGCGACGGCGGCGCCTGACGACGACGGCCGGCCGCCGCGGTTCATCCGGTGCATCCGGTGGCCGGACCGTCGCCGCGCACCGCCTCGCCCCCCCAGCACCGCACGGCACCGCGCGGCGCCGGCCGGGCGAGCGCCGTCCGTAGCCGAAGAGGCCCCGGGTGCCTGCGGGGTGACGACGGTTCGGCGATCCGCCGTCGCGTCTTCGTGGATCCGGCGGTCCGCGATACGAGACCGGCCGGGTTGTCCTTGACGGCCGTCAGCGGCTGCTGCCACGATCATCGGCATGACGATGCGACTGGACCTCACGCGGCGACGCCATGTCGACCTCGCGCGCGTCTCCAGTGCCTCCTGTCGCCCCGCGGACTGATCCGCCGCCCCTCGCGTTCGTCCGAGCCGCCCCGGGCCTGGGTTTCCCGCTCCTTCCCGCACGGAAATCCGCCTGCCCGAAAACCCGCACCGGGCGATTCCGCAACACCTTCCGCACAGCGGTTCCACACGCCCGCATAGCCCGGACGACGCGCTCGCCGGACTGCCCACGTCGACCGACGGGGCGACCTCGCCGACGCATGCCGTCGCAGGGCACCGGGCGCATGCGACCGCAGCGCTCCGGGGCCGTCCCCGCGCGCCCGGCGCACCACAGAAACGAGGCACCCATGGCCACCGTCCTGTCCGTCTCCGGCAGTCCCTCCGCGTCCTCGCGCACCGGCCGCCTGCTGCGCCACCTCGACCAGCGCCTGATCGCGCGCGGCCACCGGGTGATCCCGCTCGACGTACGCACCCTCCCGGCCGACGCCCTGCTCGGCGCGGACCTGCGGCACCCGGCCGTGGTCGAGGCCACCGAACTGTTCGCGCGCGCCGACGGGGTCGTCGTCGGCACGCCCGTCTACAAGGCGTCGTACTCCGGGGTCCTGAAGGCACTGCTCGACCTGCTCCCGCAGTACGCGCTGACCGGCAAGACCGTGCTGCCGCTCGCCACCGGCGGCTCCACCGCCCATGTCCTCGCCATCGACTACGCGCTGCGCCCGGTACTGAACTCCATGGGTGCCGCCCACATAGTCCAGGGCTGGTTCACCCTCGACAAGGACATCACCGTCGGGGAGGACGGCTCGCTGGCCGTCGCCCCCGGCACCGCCGAGGCTCTGGGCCAGGTCGTCGACCAGTTCTCGGCCGCCCTCGACCGCACCCCGGCCCTGGCGGCGGCGAGCTGAACACCGGGACCGCACAGGCCGGGGGCACCACACCGGCGTGGACAACCGTGCGCGGTGCCGCGGGTGCCCGGCGCGGCGACCGGCTGCGCGGGGCGGCCGCTCACCCGAGCCCGCTACGGCCAGCCCCCGCATCCCTGCTCAGCGAGCGCAGGTGAGTCGAGCGCGACTCGGGCGTCTGGCCCCGCACCAGCAGGAACAGAGCCTCACGGGCCAGCCGCTGCGCGCGGTTGGTCAGGGCCATCGCACGGCCGCCCCGGCCGCACCACGGCCGTCGTGGCCGTGCGCAGCGCCTCGAAGGCCTCCGCACGCACGGCCAGCCGCTCCTCGGCCCGATCGAGCGGCGCCGGGTGATCGGCGAGGGCGTAGGCCCGGCGGCGGACATCGGCGAGCCCGACGCGGCCACCCCGAGCAGTCCCGCCCTCCTCACCGCCGCGATGTGGCTCGCGGGCACCCCCTCCCGGTCGACCCGCTCGGCCTCGGGGACCAGCAGCTCCGCCGCGAGCCGGCGGGCGCGGACGACGAGGGGATGCGCGCTGACGTTCATGGCGGGGATTCTTCCGAAGTTTTTCCGCCCCGGCAGGGGCGCGGTGTCGATCCGGGGCCCGGCCGTTCGTGTAGGAGGTGACGGACAGCCCGGCACGGGCACGACATCATGGAGGGCGTCATGCAGCACTACCTGCTCAGCGTGGTCCAGCCGGCCGACGGCCGGCCCCCGGCCACCGAGGAACTCGCCGGCATCATGCGCAACGTCGAAGCCTTCAACGACGAACTGCGCGCCGCCGGCGCCTGGGTCTTCTCGGGCGGCCTGCACGGCCCGGAGACGGCCACCGTGCTGCGCCCCCAGGACGGTGACGTCCTCGTCACGGACGGGCCGTACGCCGAGGGCAAGGAGTACCTGGGCGGAGTGTGCCTGATCCGGGCCGCCGACCTGGACGAGGCCCTGGCATGGGGCCGGAAGGCCGCGCTCGCCACCACCCTGCCCATCGAGGTACGCCCCTTCGCGGACGAGCACTGAGCACGGAACGGCACCGAGACGGACCGGCACCGGGGACCGGCATCGACGGCGGTCCGGCACCGGGGACCGGCACCGACGGCGGTCCGGCACCGGGGACCGGCACCGACGGTGGACCGGCACCGGGGACCGGCACCGACGGCGGTCCGGCACCGGGGACCGGCACCGACGGCGAAACGGCACCCGTGGCCGGGCCGCCCGGCATCGAGACCGTCTTCCGCGCCGAGTACGGCCGCGCGGTCGCCGTCCTCGTCCGCTTCCTCGGCGACATCGATCTCGCCGAGGAAGCGGTCCAGGACGCCTTCGCCACCGCCGTGCGCACCTGGCCGGAGGCCGGGGTGCCGCCGAGCCCGGCCGGCTGGATCATCACCACCGCCCGCAACCGGGCCGTCGACCGGCTGCGCCGCGAGTCCTCGCGGCGCAGCCGGCACGCCGAGGCCGCCCTGCTGTACGCGCCCGGCGCACCGCCCGAGGAGGGCCCCGTGCGCGACGACCGGCTCCGGCTGATCTTCACCTGCTGCCACCCGGCGCTCGCCCTCCAGGCGCGGGTCGCCCTCACGCTGCGCCTGCTCGGCGGTCTGAGTACCGCGCAGATCGCCCGCGCCTTCCTGGTCCCCGAAGCCACCCTCGCGCAGCGGCTGGTGCGGGCCAAGGCCAAGATCCGTGACGCGGGCATCCCGTACCGGGTGCCCCGCGACGCCGACCTGCCCGACCGGCTGGGCGCGGTCCTCGCGGTCGTGTACCTGATCTTCAACGAGGGCTACACCGGCGATGCCGCCCTGTGCGCGGAGGCGCTGCGCCTCGGCCGGCTGCTGGCCGAGCTGATGCCCGACGAGCCGGAGGCCATCGGTCTTCTCGCGCTGATGCTGCTCGTCGAGTCCCGGCGGCCGGCCCGGCAGGACGCCGACGGGTTCCTCGTCCCGCTGCCCGAACAGGACCGTACCCGCTGGGACCGGGAACTGATCGCCGAGGGCCAGGGCCTGGTCGGCCGCTGCCTGCGGCGCAACCGGCCGGGCCCGTACCAGATCCAGGCCGCGATCAACGCGGTGCACAGCGACGCGCCCACCGCCGCCGCCACCGACTGGCGGCAGATCCTGCAGTTGTACGACCAGCTGACGGCCCTGGCGCCGTCCCCGGTCGTCGCCCTGAACCGGGCCGTCGCCGTGGCTGAGACCCAGGGGCCGGCCCGCGCCCTCGCCCTGGTGGACACGCTCGGCCTGCGCCGCTATCACGTGCTGCACGCCGTCCGCGCGGACCTGCTGCGCCGGCTGGGCCGCACCGCCGAGGCCGCCACCGAATACGGTCTCGCCGCCGGGCTGGCCGACAGCGAGGCCGAACGGGTGTACCTGGAGCGCCGCCGGCGCGAGACGGCTCCCCGGGCCGAGTGACCCGCCGCCAAGCGGTCCACCCCGTGGCCGTCGGCGGCCCGCTCGGCGGACCCTCCCCGCCGGCCGGCTCCGACTCGCCATCGGGCCTGCCCGGCGATACCGGGCCGCCCGCCGGCCCCGTATCGCCGGTGCCCGGCCGGGGCCTCTGTGCGACACTCCGCCGATGACTGCAGAAACGATCACCGCGGGCTCCTCCGGCAGCTGGAAGCTCGGCGACCTTCCCGTCCATCGCATCGGATTCGGCGCGATGCGGCTGACCGGCAGTGCCGCCTTCCATCTCGGCACCCCGAGCGACCGGGAAACGTCACTCACCGTGCTGCGCAAGGCCGTCGACCTGGGTGTCAACCACATCGACACGGCCGCGTTCTACTTCTCGTCGCTGCGTTCCGCCAACGAACTCGTCAACACCGCGCTGTCGCCGTACCCCGACGACCTGGTCGTCGCCACCAAGGTCGGCCCCTACCGCGACAACCAGGGCGAGTGGGGCACCTCCGCCCGGCCCGACGAGCTGCGCGGGCACGTCGAGGAGAACCTCCGCCAGCTCGGCCGTGACCGTCTCGACGTCGTCTACCTCCGCCGGACGCACCAGGACTCCATAGCCGAACACTTCGGCGCGCTGGCCGAATTGCGTGAGGCGGGGCTCATCCGCCACCTCGGGATCTCCGCCGTCCAGCCCCGGCACCTCGACGAGGCCCTGGAGATCGCGCCGGTGGTGAGCGTGCAGAACCGGTACGCGGTGGACCGCCCGGACCCCGTCGACGACGAGGTCCTGCGGCTCTGCGGCGAACGCGGCATCGCCTTCGTCCCCTTCTTCGCCGTCGCCGGAGCGGCCGGAGAGGCCGGTGCCACGACCGCCCACGACGACGCGGTGCTCTCCGTCGCCCGGAGCCACGGTGTGAGCCCCGCGCAGGTGCGCATCGCCTGGACCCTGCACCAGGGCCCGCACGTCCTCGCCATTCCCGGCACGGGCAACCCCGACCACCTGGCCGAGAACGTCGCCGCCGGTGCGCTCCGGCTCAGCGACGAGGAACTGGCACGGCTCGCCGGGGCGCGCACCCCCACGGCCTGACGCCCGAACCCGGCCGGCCTCGACGGCGCTCGTGATCGGCACACCGAGCCGGTGCCGGTGGGCAGGGCGAGGCCGGCGCGGACCTGGTTCAGGACGGTGGGCAGCAGGGCCCGGGCCGTGGTCCGGCCCTCGGGGGACAGGGGCAGGCCGGTCCAGATCACGAGCGTGACCCGGCTGTCGGCACGCAGATCAGCTGATTGCGTCGGCCACGGAGGCCGGGGCCCCTCCCGGTCGTCCCGCGCTCTGCGACCGTCCGGCGGGCGCTCCCGTGCCGTCCGCCCACCGCGGCGCGGAGTCCCGCCGGAAGCCCCGTACCGCCCATGGTGCGACGCGCGTAGAACCAGGACTGGCGCAGGTGTAGTTTTACGTATAACCTCACCCGCTAACCACCCCCACCGGAAGGTCCCGATGCGCCGCCTCGCCCTGGTCACCCTCGTCGTCGACGACTACGACGAGGCCATCCGCTTCTACACCGAGGCCCTCGGATTCCGTCTGGCCGAAGACGCCCCGCGCCCCGACGGCTCGCGCTGGGTCGTCGTGGAACCCGGCGGCGACCGGGCCGCCACCGGCCTGCTGCTGGCCCGTGCCAAGGGCGAGGACCAGCGGACCCGCGTCGGCGACCAGACCGGCGGACGGGTCGGGTTCTTCCTGCACACCGACGACTTCGCCCGCGACCACGCCCGCATGACGGCCGCCGGCGTGACCTTCCTGGAAGAGCCGCGCCACGAGCCGTACGGCACCGTCGCCGTCTTCCAGGACCTGTACGGCAACCGCTGGGACCTGCTCCAGCCCGCCGTCTGACCACCCGTGAACCAGCTGCCGAGGAAAGCCCCTGCCATGACCGCGCCCCGCATCGACACCGAGACCCTCCGCCGGCTCCCCAAGGCCGTCCTGCACGACCACCTCGACGGCGGCCTGCGCCCCGCCACCGTCGTCGAGCTCGCGGCCGCGGTCGGCCACAAGCTGCCCACCACCGACCCCGGCGAACTGGCCGCCTGGTACTTCGAGGCGGCCAACTCCGGCGACCTGGTCCGCTACATCGCCACCTTCGAGCACACCCTGGCCGTCATGCAGACCCGCGAGGGCCTGCTGCGCACCGCCGAGGAGTACGTCCTCGACCTCGCCGCCGACGGCGTCGTCTACGCCGAGGTGCGCTACGCCCCCGAGCTGAACGTGAACGGCGGGCTGACGCTGAACGAGGTCGTGGAGGCCGTGCAGGAGGGCCTCGCCGCCGGTATGGCCAAGGCGGCGGCCGCGGGCACCCCGGTCCGCGTCGGCACCCTGCTGTGCGGCATGCGGATGTTCGACCGTGTCGGCGAGGCCGCGGCCCTGGCCGTCGCCTACCGCGACGCCGGCGTCGTCGGCTTCGACATCGCCGGTGCCGAGGACGGCTTCCCGCCCGCCGACCACCTGGCCGCCTTCGAGCACCTGCGCCGGGAGAGCGTGCCCTTCACCATCCACGCCGGCGAGGCCCACGGCCTGCCCAGCATCCACCAGGCCCTCCAGGTGTGCGGTGCCCAGCGCATCGGCCACGGTGTGCGCATCACCGAGGACATCGTGGACGGCAAGCTCGGCCGCCTCGCCTCCTGGGTGCGCGACCGCCGCATCGCCCTGGAGATGTGCCCCACCTCCAACCTCCAGACGGGCTGCGCCACCTCGATAGCCGAGCACCCGATCACCGCCCTGAAGGACCTCGGCTTCCGGGTCACCCTCAACACCGACAACCGCCTGGTGTCGGGCACGACGATGACCCGGGAGATGTCCCTGCTGGTCGAGGAGGCCGGCTGGACGGTCGAGGACCTGCGCACCGTCACGGTGAACGCCCTCAAGAGCGCCTTCCTCCCGTTCGACGAGCGCAAGGCCCTCATCGAGGACGTGGTCCTGCCGGGTTACGCGTCCGCGCTCTGAACCAGCCCCCTGGCATAGGCGGCCTGTCCGACGTGCTGAAGGTCGTCGGACAGGACGCTCACCAGGCGGACGCCCAGCGTGACCGGCGGATCCCAGCGCTCGTCGACGACACGTTCGAGATCCTTGGCCGCGAGCCCGAGCAGGGCGCCCAGCGTCTGTTCGTGCACGGCGTCGTAGTACCCGCTCAGCAGGTCCGCGGAAGCGACCCGGACCTTCGCGACCTCGGACGGGCCGTGCCCGTACCCGGTGTCGAGCCGGGGCAGGTGCAGGCCGAAGCGCTTCTCCCAGTCCTGGGTGAGCCACACCTGGTCGAGGCCGAAGGCGTCGGCGATGTGGTCGTCCTGCACCCGGGTGAGGTGCCAGACGAGCCAGGCGACGGAGTTGGCTGCGGGGGCCGGGCGCTGGTGCAGTCCGTCCGGTCCGAGGCCGTCGAGGGCGGCATGGACTTCTTCCCGGATACGGCCGTAGCCGTCGATGAGGACGTCCTTTGCGTGCATGCGTCCACCATCGCGCATCGGTCGTCGTCACGCGTCCGGAATCCAGCTCCCGTGGAAGCCCAGCGGCACTCGCCCCGGCAGGTGGACCCGGGCGACCGGCTCGCCGGTGAAGTCCTGCGCCGCGAGGATCAGCAGATCGGCCGCTCCGCGGTCGGGGTCGTGGACGTACGCGAGCGTGAATCCGTCGTCCTCCGCGGCGTTCGCGTCCTCGGGATCCCGGGGCACGAAGACCGCCTCGCCCGCCGCCGCCCCCTTCGGGAGCCGGTGCACCTGGGTACCGGCACGCAGCAGGTCGTGCTTGATCAGGGCGTTGGAGAAGGCCCGGTCGGGCGGGCTGCCGTCGGGCCCGAGGTAGGCGAGCGACATGTCGGCGGCCGCGGCCGAGTAGCCGTAGCGGTGCCGGCGGGACACCAGGGCCTCGTTGACCCGCGGGAACTCCTGCGGCCGGTCGTCCAGGACCCGTTGCCGTACCCGACCGTGGCGCAGGTCGATCGTCCAGCGCTCTAGCCTCGCCGTGCCCACCGCGTGCGGCCCGTCCGTGCCGGGCCCTGCGACGTCGAACGGGGCGGGGTAGGTCGTCAGGTCGACGACCACGGACGTCCCCTCGTCATAGGCGTTGAGGGTGTGCGAGTAGAACACCGGAGCGACCCCGAACCAGCGCACCGGGCCGCCCGCCCGGGGCAGCACCCCCACCCGCATGGGATGGCCGGGATTCCACACGTACGGCACCGGGACGCCGCGTCCGGCGGCCGCGGGGTCGAAGGTGACCGGGACGTCGAAGACGACGACATGCCTCTCGGTGAGCGCGAAGTCGTGCATCATCGGCGCGTCGGCGACCGGGATCCGGGTGGTGCGCGCGACCCGTCCCGCCGGGTCCACGACCAGGTGCCGTACGTGGTCCCAGGCCGGGTAGTACGCGACGGCGTGCAGCTCACCGGCGTACGCGTCGAACTTGGTGTGCGCGGTGAACGCGCCCTCCAGGGTGCCCCGGAAGTCGTAGGTGCCCACGGTGCCCAGCTCGCCGTCGAGTTCGTACGGCAGGGGCCCGCTCTCCTGCAGGGCGAGGATCCGGCCCCGGTACGGGATGACGTGGGTGTTGCACGCGAAGTCGTCCGGCGGGACGGGGACCGGGCCGGGCTCACCGAGCTTCCCGGCCACCTGCGCGGAGCGCACCCAGCGGTTGCGGTACCACTCGGCCCTGCCGTCGCGCAGCCGGACCCCGTGCACCATGCCCTCGCCGAGCATCCAGTGGTGGGCCCGGGGATCCTCCAGTCCGAGGACGTTCGGGCCGTTGCGCAGGAAGCGGCCGTTCAGCTCGCGCGGGATGCGGCCGGTCACCGGCAGGTCGAACGCCGTCAGTTCCTCCGTGACCGGCTCGAACGCCCCCTCCAGGAACGGGAAGTGACGCCTCGTGGCAGGCGCGGACGCCGTCGCCGGGGCTGCCGCGGCCCGGGACACGGCGGCCCCGGTCAGGGTGCCCGCCGCTGTCCCCGCCGCCGCGAGTCCGGCCGCGCCGCGCAGCACGGTCCGTCGTGTGTGTTCCGCCATGGTGCCTGCTCCTGATCGCCGTCGTGGTGGCCGACGGACACGAGTCTGCGGCGGCGGACGACCGGAGTCAGGTGGCCTGGGGCCCGTCCTGGGGTGGTGCCAGGTCCCCTGTCTCGAGGAGGGTGACGAGCGCGCGGGCGGCGGGGCTGGTGGCCCGTTCCGGCGGCAGCAGGGCGACGGTCTCGTACTCCGTCTCGCCGGTGCCCTTCAGCGGCAGCGCCGTCAGCGAGGGCCGCTTGTGCCGGAAGTGCCGGGGCACGACCGCGATCCCGAGGTTCTCGTCGACGAGGTCCAGCAGGCTGTGCACGTCGTTGACCTCCAGCGCGACCGTGCGCCGGACGCCGGCCGCGGCGAAGGCGGCGTCGGTGGTGCGGCGCGGACCCCAGTCCGGGTGGAAGTCGACGAAGACCTCGCCGGTGAGGTCGTCCGGGGAGACGACGGCGGCGGCTGCGGCCAGGCGGTGCCCGGGATGGCACAGCACGGTCATCGGCTCGCCGGTCAGCGAGACCGAGCGCAGCTGGTCGGTGTCCGCCCGGGTGCGGTACGCGAAGGCCAGGTCGAGGCGCCCGGCCGCCACCTCGTCGGCCAGCGCGCCCGAGCCCGCCTGCCGCAGCCGGATCTCCACGTCCGGGTGCCGGCCGCGGAACGCGGCCAGCAGCCGGGCCACGTGCACCCCGGCGATGCACTGCTCGGTGCCCAGCGACAGCGTGCCGCGCAGGACGCCCTGGACCGCCGCCACCGCCTCGTGCGCCGAGCGCACCTGGGCCAGGATCCGCTCGGCCTCCACCAGCAGCGCACGGCCCGCCTCGGTGAGCGTCACCCGGCGGGTGGTGCGCACGAACAGCGGTGCCCGCAGCTCCCGCTCCAGCGCCCGGATGGACGCGGACAGGCCCGACTGGGACACCAGCAGGCGCTCGGCGGCCCGGGTGAAGTGCTGGTCCTCGGCGACGGCGACGAAGTGCTGGAGATGGCGCAGTTCCATGATTGAGAAGCCTAGTCGCACAATTCCATCTGATTCTCCTGTTGGACCACTGCACATCGTCGGGGCAAGAGTGGAACCGGTAGATCGTGTGCCAACCCCTCTGGAGTCGCGTTGTACACCGCACACCCCGACCGCTACGCCGAGATGCCCTACCGGCGCACCGGACGCAGCGGCCTGAAGCTTCCCGCGCTGTCCCTCGGCCTGTGGCACAACTTCGGGCCCGACCGTCCCGTCGACACCCAGCGCGCCATCCTGCGCCGCGCCTTCGACCTCGGCATCACCCACTTCGACCTGGCCAACAACTACGGCCCGCCGCCCGGCGCCGCCGAGTCCGCGCTCGGCGACGCCCTGCGGGCCGACTTCGCGCCGTACCGCGACGAGCTGGTCGTCTCCACCAAGGCGGGCCACCTGATGTGGCCCGGGCCGTACGGCGAATGGGGCTCGCGCAAGTACCTGCTCTCCTCGCTCGACCAGAGCCTCGGCCGGCTGGGCCTGGATCACGTCGACATCTTCTACTCGCACCGCCCCGACCCGGACACTCCGCTGGAGGAGACCATGGGCGCGCTGCACTCGGCGGTGCAGCAGGGCAAGGCGCTGTACGTCGGCGTCTCCAACTACTCCGCCGAGCAGACCCGCGAGGCCGCCCGCATCCTGGCCGGCCTCGGCACGCCGCTCCTCATCCACCAGCCGCGCTACTCGATGCTGGACCGGCGCCCCGAGGACGCGGGTGTGCTCGACGCCCTCGACGAACTCCAGGTCGGCTCCATCGTCTACTCCCCGCTGGAGCAGGGCCTGCTCACCGGCCGCTACCTGGACGGCATCCCGGAGGACTCCCGGGCCGCGAGCGACAGCCCGTTCCTGAACTCCGACGCGGTCACCGAGGACCTGGTCGGGCGGCTGCGCGCCCTGGACGAGATCGCCGGATCCCGCGGCCAGACCCTGGCCCAGCTGGCTCTGGCCTGGGTGCTGCGCGGCGGCCGGGTCACCTCCGCCCTCATCGGTGCGAGCAGCCCGCGGCAGGTCGAGGACAGCGTCGGCGCCATCCGCAACCTCGACTTCGACGCCGACGAGCTGGCGCGGATCGACGCGATCGTGAAGGGCTGAGAGTGCCGGCGGGTGCTCGCGAGGAGGTCCGGAGTCGTTCCTGAAGACGTGGCGCTTACCGGAGGCGGTTCCTGACGGGGGAGCCGCCTCCGGAGCGGGAGCCGCCGTCAGGCGCCCGCCGGTACCCGGTCCAGGAAGCCCAGCACCTGGCGGATGCGGCCCTCCTCGTCCAGCGTGACCACGTCGAACCCGGCCACCGGCGCCGAGCCGTCGGCCTCGTGCACCAGTTCCCAGCCGAAGCGCGCGGTGTCGTGGTGCCCGTCCACCGCACCGAGCGGGCGGAACACGAAGCCCGGGAACTGCTCGTGGGCCGCCGCGATCACGGCCGCGATCCCCTCGTGCCCACGGACCTCGGCGAGCGGGTCGGTGTAGCCGCCGTCCGCCGTCCACGCGGCCGCGACCGCCTTGCCGATGGCCGCCGGCCCGGTGGCGTTCCAGGCCTCGAAGTAACGGGCGGCGGCGTTCTCGTAACGGTTCGTGTTCGCGGACATGGTGAATCAGCCTCCATCGAGGTCGTAACTCCTGGTCATGGCCCGGATTCGACTCCCGCCGCTCCGGTGGGACCACCATGCCGGAGGAGCGGCGGAGCGGTCGATTACCTCCGACGTCATGCTCCAAGGGCCCGTACAGGCCGGTGTATTCAGGCCAGAACGGGCGGTGAATATGCCAACAGAGTGGCCGGAAAGTCGTGGTGACTCTGTGTCGGCAGTGGCGATACTCGGAGCGAGGGGCACTTCACCGCACAGGCGCCGCACACGAGCGAAAGCCCGGCCGGCCATCACCGAGGCGACGGGGGAGTGAGACGTGCACGACGAATTCCTGTGCCATGTCACGGCGTACGGCACGTGCGACGGCAGGCGCATCGGCGTACCACTGGGCACCTATCGCGCGCCGACCCTGGCACTGGCGCTGTGGTGGTTACGGGACCGGGCCTCCTGGATCGCCGAACGGCTCGATCCGAGCCCCGAGGACGCCCCCTTCCCGGCGGGCGCGCTGGTGCCGGTGGCCGACACGGTGGCCGACGTGCCCGCCCTGCTGCGTGCCTGGTGTGCCGACGACGTCCAGCAGGAACTGGTCGCCGACGAGCTGGCGGGCGGTCGGCTGGTGCGGATCGCCGCCCACGACGACACCACCGAGTACGAGTTGCTCGCCGAGTCCATCGACGCCCTGCGCATGCAGCGCACCGCCCCGCCCCTCGTCGTACCCGTCTCCTGACACGTGTCCGTGCTCGTCGCGGGCCGGTGCGGGCCGGCGAGCGCGACGGCCGGCGCACCGGGCGACAGTGGGCGCACATGCGGGCGAATCGGTAGAATTCTGATCATGGCGGACTGGCCGGTCGCCCCGACGGCGCCCGATCTCGTCGTGGAGACCGACACGGGCTCCACGATCATGAGTCCGGGCCATGACTACCACGTCGGACGCGACCCGTTGAGCGACATCGTCTTCGACGATGCCCGGGTCTCGTGGCACCACGCCGTGCTGCGCTGCCCGGAGGACCACTGGACCCTGGCGGACCAGCACAGCACCAACGGCACCTACGCCGACGGCCTCAGGGTCGAGCAGTGGGAGGTCAGACCCGGCAGCGAGCTGCGCTTCGGCAACCCCACCGACGGGCCCCGGGCCGTGCTGACCGGCGCCCCGCGGCTGGCCCCGGACCGTCCCGCCACCGTCTCGATGCCCGAGCGGACCGGCACCTTCCGCAGCCCCACCAGCGTCCGCCCGCTGCCCGCGCGCACCCTCCGCATCGGCCGCGCCGCGGACAACGACCTCGTCGTGGACGACCTGGCCGTCTCCCGCCACCACGCCGAGATACGCGCCCGGCCCGACGGCGGGTACGAGATCGCCGACCTCGGCAGCCACAACGGCACCTATCTCAACGGCCGGCCCGCGACCCTGGCCGCCCTCGGCCCCGGCGACGTCGTCGGCATCGGGCACTCCGCGTTCTGCCTGGTCGGCGGCGAACTACAGGAGTACGTCGACACCGGCGAGGTCTCCCTCGACGTGCAGGACCTCACCGTCGCCGTCGACCGCGGCCGCAAGGTGCTCCTGGACCACGTGTCCTTCCCGGTGGGGGAGAGATGCCTGCTGGCGGTGGTCGGACCGAGCGGCGCCGGCAAGTCCACACTCCTGAACGCGCTCACCGGACAGCGCCCCGCCGACCGCGGCACGGTCCTGTACGACGGACGCGACCTGTACCGCGACTACGCCGAACTGCGCGGGCGCATCGGCCTGGTCCCGCAGGACGACATCCTGCACCCACAGCTCACCGTGCGCGCCGCCCTGACCTACGCCGCCGAACTGCGGTTCCCGCAGGACACCGCGAAGGCGGAACGACGCGCCCGGGCGGACGAGGTGATCCGCGAACTGGGCCTCGAGCAGCGTGCGGGACAGCCCGTGCACAGCCTCTCCGGGGGGCAGCGCAAACGGGTCAGCGTGGCCCTGGAACTGCTCACCAAGCCCTCGCTGCTCTTCCTGGACGAACCGACCTCCGGCCTGGACCCCGGCATGGACCGGTCGGTGATGAACATGCTGCGCGGCCTGGCCGACGACGGCCGCACGGTCATCGTGGTCACGCACAGTGTGCTGAGCCTCGGCGTCTGCGACCGCCTGCTGATGCTGGCTCCCGGGGGTACGGTCGCCTACTACGGCCCGCCCGGCGACGCCCTCGCCTTCTTCGGCTGCGAGCAGTGGCCGGAGGCCTTCGAGGCCTTCGACCACGACCGCGGGCGGGACTGGGCCCGGGAGTACCGCGAGTCGCCGTTCCACCGGCACTACGTCGCCGAGGCCAGCACCCAGCCGCACCATCCCGGCCCGGCCCGGCTCACCCCGGCACCGCCGCCCCGTCCGCGCGGCTGGGGCGCCCAGCTGCGCACGCTGGCCCGCCGCTACACGGCCGTCCTGAGCGCCGACCGCACCTTCCTCCTGATCATGATCGCCCTGCCGTTCGTGATGGGCGCCATGGCCCGGGCCCTGGCGGGCGGCGCGCTGACCCGGGACACCGCGATGAACGCGCTGCTCATCCTGTGCGTCGGCGCCGTCCTGACCGGCGCGGCCAACGCGGTCCGCGAACTGGTCAAGGAACGGGTGGTGTACCAGCGCGAACGCGCGGTCGGCCTGCCCAGATCCGCCTACCTGATGTCCAAGGTGGTGGTGCTCGGCACCATCACGATCGCCCAGGCCGTCGTCCTCACCCTGGTGGCCCTGCTCGGCGTCGACCTCGGCGCCCCCGGCGGCCGGGGTGTCCTCGGGCCGCCGCTCGCCGAGATCACCCTGATCGTCGCCCTGCTGGCCTTCACGGCGATGATGCTCGGCCTGCTGGTCTCCGCGCTGGTACGCAAGGAGGAGGTGACGATGCCGCTGCTGGTGCTCCTCGCCATCGTCCAGGTCGTCTTCTGCGGAGCGCTGCTCCCGCTCGCCGGCGTACCCGGCCTCGAGCAGCTGTCCTGGTTCGTGCCCTCCCGATGGGCGCTCGGCGCCCTGGCCGGCACGGTGGGACTGTCCCGGATCGTGCCGGGAACCCTGACCGCCGACCCGCTCTTCCGGCACGCCACCGGGGTCTGGCTGCTCGACCTGGCCATGCTGTTGGTGCTGTCCGCCCTCTACGGGTCAGCGGTCGTCCGGCTGTTGCGCCGGCACGAGCCGGCCGTGATGCGGAGGTAGGCGGCCGATGACGAGAACACCCGGTCCCGGATTCCGGCCCACGCACGTCGTCCCGCCGCACGGCATGCCCGCCTGGGAGGCGCCGGACCCCGCCAGGCCCACGGTGCCCCTCGACCCGCTGCTGCCGGTCCAGCTCGTCGAACGGCGCGGCGACTGGGGACACGTCCTGTGTGCCAACGGCTGGGCGGCCTGGGTCGACGGCCGCCTCCTGCTCGCCGTACCCGAGGACCCGCCGGCCCCCGACGGGCCCGCGGACCCCGAGGGCACCGCCGACCCCCGGCCGCTGCTGGCCCGCGCCGAACAGGCTTTGGCCGACTACCGGTCCGCGGTCGAGGAACTCGCCGCCGGCGGCGTCGACGGCGAGGACTTCCACGACCGCACCGAGGGACTGCGGATCGGGATCGTGGTCGACGGAGAGTCCATGTGGATCTACGACGCCGGGCAGGAGCGGTGGCTGTACGGGGACGGACGGCGGCTCGGCACGTACGCCACCGACCGGCCGGTCGCCGCGGTGGACGAGTCCGGGCGCGCTCCGACCCGGCTGGTGGCGCCCGAGGGTGAACGCCGATGACGCACGAGGCCGGCGTCTCCTCCGGCCGGCCGTCGGAGCTGATCGGCCGCCAGGTGGCCGGCTACCGGGTCGAGAGCGAGCTGGGGCGCGGCGGCATGGCCGTCGTCTACCGCGCCCGCGACCTGCGCCTGGAGCGTACGGTCGCGCTCAAACTGCTCGCGCCGGAACTGGCCCGCAACGACACCTTCCGCAAGCGCTTCACCCATGAGTCCCAGGTGGCCGCCGCGATCGACCACCCGCACATCGTGCCGGTCTTCGAGGCCGGTGAGACGGACGGCGTGCTCTTCATCGCCATGCGCTACGTCTCCGGGAGCGACCTGCGCCACCTCCTCGACCTGCGCGGCCCGTTGCCCCTGCAGGACGCTGTACGGATCTGCGCACAGGTGGCCTCCGCTTTGGACGCCGCCCACGCGCACGGACTGGTCCACCGGGACGTCAAACCCGGAAACATCCTCGTCGCCGAGGGCACCGACAGGGATCACCCCGAGCACGTGTACCTCACCGACTTCGGACTGACCAAGAAATCGCTCTCCCTCACCGGCTTCACCAGCGTCGGCCAGTTCGTCGGCACCCTCGACTACGTGGCGCCCGAGCAGATCTCCGGCCGCCCGGTCGACGGCCGCTGCGACGTCTACGGCCTGGCCTGCGTGGTCTACGAGATCCTCACCGGCCGCCCGCCCTTCCAGCGCGAGGACGACATGGCACTGCTGTGGGCCCACCAGTACGACGAGCCACCCCCGCCGAGCGGGGTCCGGCCCGGACTGCCGGCCGCCGTGGACCCCGTCCTCGGCAAGGCGCTCGCCAAGAGCCCGGACGCCCGCTACGAGACCTGCCTGGACTTCGTCGCCGCCCTGCGCGTGAGCGACACGCCCGCACCCGCCGGAGCCGGCGCGCGGCCCGGACCCGACCGCGCGACGCCACCGGCGCCCCCGCCCTGGGCCGGACCCGTGTTCCGTCCCTGAAGCCGGCGTGGCGTCGCGCGGCAGAAGGGAATCGGGCCGGAGTCGCTGGCAGACGGGAATTGCCGGAGTCGCGCGGCAGACGGGAATTGCCGGAGTCGCGCGGCAGACGGGAATTGCCGGAGTCGCGTGGCAGACGGGAATCGCCGGACAGGCCCTCAGGAAAGCTTCGGCGCGCTCCTGCGGTGCACCGGCCGGGCCAGCATGCCCCCCAGGAAGCCGCCGACCAGCCCCCACAGCGCGCCCAGCCCTACCGCCTGCCACAGCCGGGGCTTCAGGAACAGCTCCCCGGACAGCCCGCCGCCCGGATCGCCGATGCCGAGCAGGGACAGCCCGTAGTGCGCCGAGACGCGCCCCAGCGGACAGACGGCCGCCACCGTCAGGGCCAGCGCGACCGCCAGGTGCAGGGCGTGCCGCCACGGCCGGACCCGGGCCGGTGAACGCACCGCCGTCCGGAAGGCGACGCCGAGCAGCAGGACCGCGTCCACGGCCACCAGCCACCAGACGCGGCCGTCGTGCTCGGCGAGCGAGCGCATGTTCAGCGCGGAGACGTCCGGGGTGCGCAGAACCAGGTCCAGGACATGCGGCATCGGCAGCCCGAAGGGCCCGTCCACCCGGCCGTCCCAGGTCGCCCCGAGGCCGAGGGTCAGACTCAGCCAGGCCACGTTGGGAAGCCCGAGCAGGATCAGCGCGAGGGCGGCGGGCGCGTGTCCGCGGGCGGCCGCGATCAGCGCGACGACGAGGCCGGCGGCGACGGCGGCGAGGAGCAGGACGGCCATCGCGTGCGCCGCCGGGCGCACGGACTCCTGGAAGCGCAGCAGCCGCCCCGGCAGCGGAGCCCCGCGCGCCACCAGCAGCGTCAGCACCAGCACCCCGGCCAGCCACAGCAGACCGAACAGCACCGTCAGCGGCACGTCCGTGGTGAATCCGACTTCGGGCGCCGCGCCGAACAGCGTGGACAGGTCGCTGAGCGTGCCGCTGCCCACGTCCACGGCGAAGGTCTGCCGGGCGGCGAGGGCCAGGCCGGCCAGCACCAGCAGCCACAGCACCGCGAGCCGCGCGGCCCAGCCGCCCAGTTCCCGGGCCGAGGCGACCGCACGGTGCCGCAGCGGGCGCACGAAACCCGAGCCGATCACCAGCGCGCCCGCCAGTGTCACCGACAGCGGCATCACCGTCAGCCCGGCCCCGGTCCGTGCGAGGCCGCCCGCATCGCCGGAGAGTTCCACGCTGCCGCCGACGGCCGTCACCAGGGTCGCCGCCACCACCCTCGGGAACGCGCCGTCCGGCAGCCCCGCGGCGCCGGCCGCCCACAGGCCCAGCGCAGCCACCAGCACCATGACGGCCAGTCCGGTCAGCACGGCGGCCACGGCCTGCGCCCAGCCATGACGGGCCACGGGCCGCGCGGAGAGGGTGGAAGGGCTCACCCCTGCCACGCTAGGCACCCATGGGGCGTGCGGCCCGGCGGGGTGGGCCGTCCGCGGCGGGTCGGGCGCCACGCGGGGCGCCGTCCGCTGGGCGGGCCGTCCGCGTCGGCTTGCGAGCCACACCCGAGCGCGGCACACAATGGAATAAACGTGCACCCGAATGCACCAACCGGAATGTGACGCGTAGCAGCCGCGTATCGCGCCGATCGCGACGGGAAGAAGTCCTCGTGAGCGTCGAACCTCCGTCCTCCGGCCCTCCCTCCGGCCCTCCCAAGGGCCCTCCCTCGGGACCGCTGTCCGGCTCGAACCGGCCGCCCTCGGGACCGCCGCCCTCGCAGCCGCCGGGTGGTGGGGCGGAGCCCGCGGAGCCGCGCGGACCGTGGTGGAGGTCCGTGCCGCGCGTGGTCGCCGCCACCGGCGTCGTCATCCTGGCCGTGGTCCTGGCGGTGGTCTACACCCGCCCGGGCGGCGGCTCCTCCGGCAAGGGCGGCGAGGTCTTCCTGCAGTCCGCCAACAGCACGGGACGGGACCCGTTCACGGGGTCGACCGCGCGGCAGAGTTCCGCGGCGCCTGAGCCCTCCGCCCCCGACGTCCCGGCTACCGGGGCGGCGGGCGAGGTCCGCGCGGTGGACGGCGCGGCGCCCGGCCTGTACAGCGGCACGCAGCACGTCGCCGCCTGCGACGTGGAGAAGCAGATCAAGTATCTGCAGGACGATCAGGCCAGGAACCGCTCCTTCGCCTCCGTGGCCGGCGTCCAGCCGTCCCAGGTGCCCGCGTACCTGCGCTCGCTCACCCCGGTCCAGCTGCGCGTCGACACCCGCGTCACCAGCCACGGCTTCCGTGACGGCGCCGCCACCACATACCAGTCCGTCCTCCAGGCGGGCACCGCGGTCCTCGTCGACGGCCGAGGCGTGCCCCGGGTGCGCTGTGCCTGCGGCAACCCGCTGACCCCGCCGGTGGCGCAGCGGACCGCGCCCAAGGTGACGGGCGAACGCTGGTCGTCGTACCGGCCCTCGAACGTGGTCGTGGTGGCGCCCGCGCCGAAACCGGTCAGCGCCTTCGTCCTCTACGACACCCACCACGACGACTGGATCCACCGGCACCGCGGCGACCACGCCGCCCGCCGGGACCAGCCCACGAAGCCGCCGGCGGTCGAACACCCCTGGACCCGGCCGGCGCCTACCCCGGGCAAGTCGAGTCCGTCCTCGTCCTCGTCGTCGCAGCCCGAGTCCTCCGCGCCGTCCTCCTCGTCGGAGTCGAAGTCGCCCGGGTCCAGTTCCCCCGGAGCCAAATCCCCCGAGTCCACGTCGCCGGGGTCGAAGTCTCCGGAGTCGAAGTCCCCGGAGTCCACCTCACCCGAGTCGAAGTCCCCGGAGTCGAAGCCCGAGTCGAAGCCCGAGTCGAAGCCACCCGAGTCGAAGCCGCCCGAGTCCAAGCCCGAGTCGAAGCCACCCGAGTCGAAGCCGCCCGAGTTCAAGCCCGAGTCGAAGCCACCCGAGTCGAAGCCCGAGTCGAAGCCGCCCGAGTCGAAGCCGGGGCCGTCGTCGGGGCCGCCGTCGGCCGGGCAGCGCACCGCCTCGGCGCCGTCCACGGCGAACTCCCTGCCGCAGTCCTCGTCCGGCGTGGTCACCTCCTGGACCAGCGGGAGGTCGGTGGGCACCGCCACGCTGCCGCAGTCCCCGGCTCCCGGCTCGCCGGCCGTGTGAGCGGGCACGCGCAGGACACCCGGTTCGCCGGCCGGTGAGCGCACACGCGCCAGGCTCGCCGGACGCGTGCGCGCGCACCCACCTCCCGGGCCCCGAGAGTGACAATCGCCACTGTGCGCGCATGGCGAACACATCCGGTGGACTGCCGGGCCCGCCTCGGGGTACGAGGACTGGTGCAACAGCAACTGGCCGGACCGGGCTTTCCGAGAGAGACAGCATGACCGAACACCTGGGCGGGGTAGTGATACCGACTGGTTTCGACGTACCCGTGGAGCCCCTGCGGCGCGCCGCGCACTACACCGGAGAACCCGGATGCATCGCGGAGGCGCGCACCTTCGCGGCCCAGTTCCTCGAGCAACTCAGGACCGAGTGGTGCGCCACCGCCGACAGCCGCGCCGACGGTGAGCTGCTGCTGATGGTGAGCGAACTGGTGACCAACGCGGACCAGCACAGTACGGGCCCGTACATCCTGGAACTGGAGGGCACGGACAGCGCCGTCACCGTGTCCGTGTACGACAGCAGCCCGGCTCTGCCCCGCCGCTACCCCAAGGACCCGCAACGCGTGGGACGGCACGGTCTGGAGATCGTGCACGCCCTGGCCTCCGAGGTCGCCGTCGAGCGCGTGCCCGTCGGCAAACGCGTGCGCGCCCGCTTCGAGCTGAAGCGCTGACCCCGGCCGTGCGCGCGGGCCGACCGGGGATGCGGAGAGAGTCCGAAGTCGCGCGCGGAGAACGGGCCGGGCGGGTCTTTTCGGTCAGGCGCCCCGCCTCCACCGCTCCCGGCCCGGCGCCCGGCCTCCGCACCTCCGCCGGCCGCCCCCGCCTCCGGCCAGCAACTCTCAGGCGCAGCCGAGTTCGCCGAGCATGCCCTGGCGAAGCCGCGCGATGATCCGCTTGATCAGCCGTGAGACGTGCATCTGGGAGCAGCCGAGCCGTTCCCCGATCTCCGCCTGGGTGGCCTCCTCGACGAACCGCAGGTAGATGATCTCCCGGTCGCGGTCGGTCAGCTCCGCCAGCAAGGGGGCGAGTGCGTGGAAGTCCTCGACGAGCTGCAGCCCCTCCTCCTCCACACCGATGAAGTCGGCGAGCACGGCCTCGCCGTTCTCGGGGCCGTCGCCGGTGAGGGCGGCGTCCAGGGAGGACGAGTTGTAGCCGTTGGACGCCAGCTGGGCCTCGACCACCTCGCCCGCGGAGATGTTCATGAGCGTGGCCAGCTCGGCCACCGTGGGGTCACGGTCCAGCCGGCTGGACAGCTCCTCGCGTGCCTTGGCCAGTTCCACCCGCAGTTCCTGGAGCCGGCGCGGCACGTGCACCGCCCAGGTGGTGTCCCGGAAGAACCGCTTGATCTCGCCGACGATGTACGGCAGCGCGAAGGAGGTGAACTCGACCTCGCGCGACAGCTCGAACCGATCGATGGCCTTGATCAGGCCGATCATGCCGGTCTGGACGATGTCCTCCATGTCGTCGCCGCGGCCCCGGAACCGGCCGGCCGCGAACCGCACCAGCGACATGTTCATCTCGATGAGGGTGTTGCGCGCGTACTGGTACGCGTGCGTGCCCTCTTCCAGCTCGGCGAGCCGGCGGAAGAACTGCCGGGACAGCGCACGTGCGTCGCGCGGAGCCACGGACGCCGGGTCCGCGATGCCGGGCAGCAGCTCCTCGCCCATCCCGTCCTGCTCGGTCCTCACGGCGACCTCTGCTTCCGACCGGATACCGGCGGTTTCCATTACCTCTCCCACGAAAGTCATGGTTCGACGTCGGCCTCGGTGGCCGGGGTGTCCGGCGCCCGGGCGGCGACCGTGCCCGCCGGGTACCCAGGACCGAGGGCTTCATGCATGTCTGCGCAACCTTTCACCCGGCGCATACCCCCGGTGACGCGCCGCATGCATTTCTCTTTCCGTATCGACACGAAACCGCCACCCCCGGTGACGCGGCGCCGGGGCGCTCCGCGCGGCGTCGCGCCGTGTTCCCTCACGGCGCAACGCCCGGCCCTTGCCCCACGCCGGGCGCCTCCTAGGCTGACGGGGGTGAGCGAACAGGTGAGCACAGAAGCCCGAGTGATCCCCCTGCGGCCGGCGCCCCACCGCCCGGACGGCCCGGCCGAGCGCAAGGAACCTCTGTGGCGGGATCTGGTCGGCGAGGTGCTGCGCCGCGAGCGCCGGGCACAGCAGCGCACGATCAAGGACGTGGCCGACGCGGCCCGGATCTCGCTGCCCTATCTGTCCGAGATCGAGCGCGGCCGCAAGGAGGCCTCCTCGGAAGTCCTCGCGGCCGCCGCCCAGGCGCTCGGCCTGGGGCTCGGCGACCTGCTGTCGCTGGCGCACGGCGAGCTGGCCGCCCGCACGACGCGGCACCAGCGGCCGTCCACGGTCCCGAGCCGCCCCTACGACGGTCTCTGCCTGGCCGCCTGACCTGGTCGCCTGCCCTGCTGACCGGCCGGTCGCCTGCCCTGCTGACCGGCCGGCCAGCCGGCCCGGCCGCCCGGTCACTTCTCCCGGAGCTGCCGGAAGAACGCCCGGACGTCACCGATCAGCAGATCCGGTTCCTCCATGGCCGCGAAGTGCCCGCCCCGGTCGAACTCCGTCCAGCGCACGAGATTCTCGGTCCGCTCGGCCTTGTGCCGAAGCGCGACCTGCGGTTCGGCCGGGAACAGGGCGAGCGCGGTCGGCGCCGCCGACGGTTCGGCCGGACGGGCCGCCCGGCCGGTGGCGTGCGCCCGCTCATAGTAGATACGGCCGGAGGAACCGGCCGTGCCGGTCAGCCAGTACAGCATCACGTTGGTCAGCAGCCGGTCCCGGTCGACCGCCTCCTCCGGAAGCTCCCGCGAATCCGTCCACTCCCGGAACTTCTCCACGATCCAGGCGAGCTGACCGACGGGGGAGTCCGTCAGGGCGTAGGCGAGGGTGTGCGGCCGGGTGGACTGCAGCACCGCGTACCCGGTGCCCTCGCGCGACCAGTCCGCCCAGCCGCGCCAGGACCGCAGCGTGCGCTCCCGCTCCCCGGGGGCGAGCCCGGCCAGTTCCTCCTCGGTCGGCTCGCCGGTCGCCTGGGCGCCGGGCAGCAGGTTGAGGTGGACACCGATCACCCGGTCCGGGTGGGCGCGGCCCAGCTCCCGCGAGATGGCCGCGCCCCAGTCGCCGCCCTGCACCCCGAACCGCTCGTAGCCGAGCCGCCGCATCAGCTCCGCCCAGGCGTCGGCGACCCGGCCGGCCTCCCAGCCCGCCTCGCCGGTGGGCCCGGACAGCCCGAAGCCCGGGATGCTCGGCACGACGACGTGGAAGGCGTCCGCCGCGTCCCCGCCGTGCGCCACCGGGTCGGTGAGCGGGCCGACCACGTCCAGGAACTCCACGATCGAGCCCGGCCAGCCGTGGGTCAGCACCAGCGGGGTGGCGTCCGGCTCCGCCGAGCGCACATGGGCGAAGTGGACGCTGGCCCCGTCGATGACGGTGGTGAACTGTGGCCACCGGTTCAGCTCCGCCTCGGCGGCGCGCCAGTCGTAGGTGTGCCGCCAGTACCGGACCAGCTCGCGCAGGTAGCCGGCCGGGACCCCGTACTCCCAGCCCGCGCCGGGCAGTTCGGCGGGCCACCGGGTGCGGTCGAGGCGGTCGTGCAGGTCGTCGAGGTCGCTCTGAGGGACGGACAGGGAGAAGGGCTGGACGCTCTCGTCGGGCCTAATGGTCATGATCTGGATGCTATGCGGGCCCCCGGCTCACCCCTCCGGATTATTCACCGCCCCGGCCGATGAGTTCGGCGCGGTGCACCGGTCGATACAGATGACCGCATCGCATGCACGGAGGTGCTCATGACCACCGACGGATTCACCACATGTCTCTGGTTCGACGGCCAGGCCGAGGAGGCCGCGCGGTACTACGTGTCGATCTTCAAGAACTCCGGCCTCGACAGGGTCGCCCACTACCCGGAGGGCGCCCCCGGTCCCGCCGGCGGCGTCCTGACCGTCGAGTTCACGGCCAACGGCCACCGGTTCGTCGCGCTCAACGGTGGTCCGCAGTTCAGGTTCAACGAGGCGATCTCCTTCCAGATCACCTGCCGGAACCAGGACGAGATCGACCACTACTGGACGAGGCTCACCGAGGACGGCGGCGAGCCCGGCCCCTGCGGCTGGCTCAAGGACAGGTACGGCGTCTCCTGGCAGGTCGTGCCCGACTGCATGGCCACCATGGCCGCCGACCCCGACCCGGAGAAGGCCGGCCGCGCCATGAGCGCCATGATGGGCATGGGCAAGCTCGACATCGCCACGCTGGAGAAGGCGTACGCGGGCGGGTGACTCGGGCGGCGCGGGCGTCAGCGCGCCTCGGCGAGGATCTCGGCGATCACGTGCCGGGAGTTGTCCGCCAGCGCCGGGTTGGTGTCCCAGTAGTACGGGAGGGCGACCAGCGCGATCGACAGGGCCCAGCCCCGCCCCCGCGCCCACTCCGCGTCGTCGGCGCCGACGGCCTCGCGGAAGACGTCCCGGGCGCTCGACGGCAGCAGGTTCCAGGCCACGACGAGGTCGACGGCGGGATCACCGACCCCGGCGGTTCCGAAGTCGATCACGGCACTCAGCCGGCCGCCGTGGACCAGCACGTTCCCGGGGGTCAGGTCCCCGTGGGCCCACACCGGCTCTCCCGTGTGCTCCGGGGCGCGCAGCGCCTCGCGCCACAGGGCGGTGACCGCCTCCGTGTCGACCCGCGCGCCCAGCTCGGCGACGGCCGCGCGGGTGGGTTCGCCGCGGTCCCGCAGCGGGCCGCCCCGGTAGCCGGCCGGCCCGTCCCGCGGCGGGATCCGGCGCAACGCGCGCACGAAGGCCCCCAGCTCCCCGGCGAGCGACCGAGGGTCCTCGACGGCCCCCGCCACCGGATTGCGGCCGTCCAGCCAGCGGTAGACGGACCAGGGCCACGGAAAGCCCTCGTCCGGTTCGCCCACCCCCAGCGGCTCGGGCACCGCCACCGGCAGCAGCGGCCCGAGCCGGGACAGCCACCGCTGCTCGCGCCGTACGTCCGGGACGGCGGCGGCGCGCCGGGGGAGCCGGACCACGAGGTCGGTGCCCAGACGGAACATGGCGTTCTCGGTTCCGGAGGACGCGAGGCGCCGTACCGGCAGGCCGGCCCACCGCGGGAAGCGGCGGGCGACCAGGCGGCGGACCAGTGCGGCGTCGAGGTCGGGTTCGTCCGCGTGCATCTTCCGCGGACCTCGGCTGTCGATGTCACTCATCGCCGCCCATCCCAGCCCCTCGACGCCCGATTGTCGAGGCGGTTTCGCCTCGTTCAGACCCGGTCGGCCACGATCAGCAGGTACTGGAAGCTGCCGTTGCGGTATGCGGACAGGAAGGTGTCCTCGATACCCGTGACCAGGTGGTCCGCCTCCTTGCGCAGCTCCCAGTACGGGATGGTGGACTGCGTCAGATCCTCGACGTGCACCGGGACCAGCCGGTTGCGGGCCATCGCCCGGAAGTACTCCGAGCGCGGATGGATGTCGCAGATGTAGTGGGCGTTGATCAGCGACACCTCGCGGGAGGCCTGCCCGTAGGTGTCGTTGTAGCAGCCGGTGATCACCACGTACCGCCCGCCGCGACGCAGCAGCCGGGCGTGCTCGGCGAACAGCAGGTCCAGTTCGACGTACATGGTGGACTCGTTGTTCCACGACGCCGCGTACGCGCCCGTGGTGAACCCGGTGCCGAGCATGTTGCGGTGGTGGTAGCGCACCTTGTCGTCGATGCCCCGGCTGCGGGCCTGCCCGTTGGCGAACTCGGCCTGCTTCGCGGAGAGGGTGACGCCGTCGGCGTGGCAGCCGTAGTGAAGGTGCGCCACGACGCTGCCGCCGCCGCGGCCGCAGCCGGCGTCGAAGACGCGGTCGTCGGGGGAGAGCGGGCCGAGCCGGGCGGCGAGCAGTTCGGCCTGGGCGTGCTCCAGCCGGTGCAGTTCGGTGGTGATCCGCTCCCGGCGCACTCGGGGGTCGGGCTCGTCGAGCACCGACACGTCCGCCGCGCCGATGCCGTAGTGGTGGTGGTACAGGTCGTCGATCTTTCCGAGTTCGAGGTTGACCGGGTTCTCCTCGGCGTTCCAGTAGTCCGCGATGCGGCTCTGGTACGTCGACTGGGCCGGTACCGACGCGGTCAAGGACGGGGCGACGGGGGCGCTGGTCAAAGGTGGCTCCTCGTGGTGCTGACGGCGTTTCACTGACACTCGGCTTCTCACCAGTAGTCGGGCAGGTGGTAGCGGTGGGTGTTGGTGGCGTGCCACTCGTGGTTGCCGGACACCCAGGCGGCGAGCCCCCGGGCATAGCGCTCGACGAGCGCTATGCCCGGGGCATAGCGCTCGACGAGCGGCGAGGTGGCGGACAGCAGGGCCGACTGCTCCTCGAAGGCCTCCATGATCCGGTTGTGGATCTCGACGGACTTCAGATAGGCGGCCTTCAGCCCGCACCGTTCGGCGGCGGCGACGACCTGTGGCAGGTTCAGGTGGTCCGGGTCGCTCGCCAGCTCCTTGGTGAAGGAGTAGAGGTCGTTGACGATGGTGGTCGCGTTGCAGGCCAGGGCGGTGATCCGCTGGATCTCGGGACGGGCGTAGACCGGCTCGGGCAGTTCGTAGCCGTCCACGGCGTCGACGATCGACAGACAGGGGCGGAAGTTGTTGAACTGCCGCATCACCAGGTACTCCCAGACCCGCGGCACGTACCGGGTCTCGGCCCAGGCGGCCTCCGCCAGGTAGCCCAGGTGGAGCCGGGCGATGTCGTGCACGAACCGGTCGGTCTGGCTGGGGGTGGCGAAGCCGGCGTAGTCGGCGAGGGCGAAGTGGTACGAGCGCAACGGACCGTCGGCCCGCATGCCGGCACGCCACTCCTCCTCCAGCTCCGGGATGCCGTGGTACGGGTCGATCGCCGACTGGGCCATGATCAGCCGGCCGCCGAGGCCGCGGCGCGCTCCGCCCCGGCCCTCGTCCTCCTCGCAGTAGCAGGAGTCGACGACGTTCTCGGCGAGCAGCAGCTGGCCGGCGACCGTCAGCCTTTCCAGGTCGAGGGCGCCGGGATGCTGCAGCACGACGGCCCGGCCGAACTGGAAACCGGAGAAGTCGCCCGTCCAGGCCTGCGGGAACAGGTCGAGGCCGCGGGCCCAGGTCTCCAGCCGGCGGTCGATCTCGGCCGCCTTCCCGGGATCGGCGGGAGCGGCCGGCTGGTGGTGCAGGCCGGGGATCACCCCGGTGCGCCGCTCCCGGCGCAGGCTGCGGGCGATGTCCGGCGGTCCGGGCAGTGTGTAGGAAGTGTTCGATGCGCTCATGTCGTGCTCCGGGCCGTCACTCGGCCGTCCGGCCGACCTGGACGTCCTCGAGGATCCCCGCCGCGTCGGGGACGAGGATGGCCAGTGAGTAGTAGGCCGTGACGAGGTAGTTGACGATCGCGGCGCCGTCGATGCCCATGAAGCGGACGTTCAGGCCCGGCTGGTACTCCTCCGGGATGCCCGTCTGGTAGAGGCCGACGACGCCCTGGTCGGCCTCACCGGTGCGCAGCGCGATGATGCTGCTGGTGTGGTGGCCGGTGATCGGGATCTTGCCGCACGGGAGGATCGGCACCCCCCGCCAGGCGGGCACCTCGTGTCCGTCGACACTCGCGGTGCCCGGTACCAGGCCCCGCTTGTTGCACTGCCGGAAGAAGGCCGAGATCGCCTTCGGATGGGCGAGGAACACCTTGGTCTTGCGCCGCATCGCCAGCAGCTCGTCCATGTCGTCCGGGGTCGGCGGTCCCGTGAAGGAACTGATCCGCTGGCCGTGGTCGACGTTGTGCAGCAGCCCGAACTCGCGGTTGTTGACCAGCTCCCACTCCTGGCGCTCGCGGACCTCCTCCACGGTGAGCCGGAGTTGCTGGGCGGTCTGGTCCATCGGGTCGTTGTAGAGGTCGGCGATCCTGGTGTGCACCCGCAGCACGGTCTGGGTCAGGGACAGTTCGTACTCGCGCGGGGAGAGGTCGTAGTCGACGAACCCGCCCTGCAGCTCCGGTTCGCCCACATGGCCGGCCTGGACGGGGACCTCCGCCTCGCCCTTGCGGTTCATCGGCCTGCGGTGCCGCTCGACGTAGGCCTCGAGGTGGGTGGTGAGGGACGGCGCCCGCCCGGTGATCTCCTGCACCGCGGTCCAGGGCAGCGCCAGCACCACACCGGCGGTCTCGGCCCGTACCGAGGTCAGCCAGAGCGGATCGGACTGGCCGACCGCCTCGTCCCCCATCTGGTCGCCGTCGGTGACGACGCCGATGATCTCCTCCTCGCCGTACTTGCCCGCGGTGTAGCGGGTGAACCGGCCGTGGACGACGAGATAGGCCTCGGTGACCGGCTGGCCCGCCTCGAACAGCACCTGGCCGGCGCTCACCTCCCGGGGCCGGAAACGGCTCGCGATCTCCCGCAGCACGTCGGTGTCGGGATAGCCGCGCAGGATCGGCAGCTCGGTCAGCGTCTCGGGGATGACCCGGATGTCGTCGGCGCCGTTCTGCTCGAAGTGCACCCGCCCGCGGCCGGTGCGCAGCTGGAGGCGGCGGTTGACGCGGTAGGCGCCGCCCTTGACGCCGACCCACGGCAGTGTTTTCAGCAGCCATCGCGAGGTGATGGCCTGCATCTGGGGTTCGGACTTGGTGGTGGTGGTGAGCTGGCGGGCCGCCCGGGTGCTCAGGCTGGTGAGCTGCCCGTCGGCCGGATGCACGGGGTCGGGTTCGTCGACTGCGGGGCCGGTGGCGATGTCCGGAGTGGACACGTTCCCTCCTGCGAAGAAGCGGACAGGGGCGGTGCGGATCGGTCGGTGGTGCGGTGCGCGCACCAGCCAAACAGGAGGCGTGATGTGTGGGTACCGCGTGAAAGGGGCGGTTCTGATCACCAAGTGGTGTAAACATGCAGTCGAGAGCGTTCTGTGGCGTTTGGGGTGATCGCGCGCCGGTCGCTCGCCCCCGTGCCCTGGCCGGCCCCGGGTTTGGCTCCGGACCGCTTCGGCGCGCGGGCCCACCGCTGGGTGGCTAGCGTGATGTACCGGGACAGACCAGCTGATCGAGAGGGCCCGGACCATGGCTGTGCAACCCGAAGGAACGCCCTGTTGGGCCGATGCGATGTTCAGCGACGTCGAGGGAGCGAAGCGCTTCTACGGCGACGTCCTCGGCTGGACCTTCGGCGACTCCTCGTCGGAGTACGGCAACTACACGCAGGCCTACGTGGACGGCAAGGCGGTGGCCGCCGTCGTGCCGCCGATGCCCGGCCAGGAGGGGCAGTCGCAGTGGTGCCTGTACCTCGCCTCGCCGGACGCGGCCGCCGCCGCGGCGCGGATCCGGGAGAACGGCGGCGAGGTGCTGATGGAGCCGATGCAGGTCGGAGACTTCGGCACCATGTGCCTGGCCCGTGAGCCCAGCGGAGCGGTCTTCGGGGTGTGGCAGGCCGGCACCCACGAGGGCTTCGAGGCGACGGCGACGCCGGGGGCCTACTGCTGGGCGGAGGTCTTCACCCGCGAGCCCGAGCAGACCGACGCCTTCCTCTCCGCCGTCTTCCCCTACCGGATGAAGGAGATCGAGGACCACGCCGTGGACTTCCGCATGTTCGACATCGGCGAGGACACGGTCCTCGGCCGGATGCGGATGACGGAGGACTTCCCGCCCGAGGTGCCCTCCTACGTCAACGTCTACTTCACGGTGGACGACTGCGACGAGGCCGTCGCCCGGGCCGTCAAGCTCGGCGGCATCCTCCGCTTCGGTCCGATGAGCAGCCCCTTCGGCCGGTTCGCGGCACTCAGCGACCCGCAGGGCGCGAACTTCTCGGTGATCGACATCACGGCGACCGAGGGGGAGATGCCCCAGGTCAGGGACGTCTGACCGGGCCCGGACCGCCGCCGGGCGCGGTCATGGCATGATCGAGCGTATGCGTGAACGTGTGGTGGCCGCGTGCGACGGGGCTTCGAAGGGTAACCCCGGACCGGCCGGATGGGCATGGGTGGTCTGCGAGGGCGACGAGCGGACCCCGGGCCGCTGGGAGTCGGGCCCGCTCGGCCGGGCCACCAACAACGTCGCCGAACTGACCGCCCTGGAGCGGCTGCTGGCGGCCGTCGAGCCCGACGTGCCGCTGGAGATCCGGATGGACTCCCAGTACGCCATGAAGGCCGTCACCACCTGGCTGCCCGGCTGGAAGCGCAACGGCTGGAAGACGGCCGCCGGTAAGCCGGTCGCCAATCAGGACCTGGTGGTCCGCATCGACGGACTCCTCGACGGCCGTTCCGTCGAGTTCCGCTACGTACCGGCCCACCAGGTCGACGGCGACCCGCTGAACGACTTCGCCGACCGTGCCGCCAGCCAGGCGGCCACCGTCCAGGAGGCGGCCGGCAGCGCCCTCGGATCCGCCGAGCCGCCGCCGTCGCCCGACACCCCCAAGGCGTCCGGGGCACCGCGCAAGAAGGCGCCCCGCCGCACCGGCGGCGGGGCGTCCTCGCGCACCCTCAAGGCCAAGTTCCCCGGCCGCTGCCCGTGCGGCCGCTCCTACGCGGCCGGCGAGTCCATCGCCAAGAACGCGCAGGGCTGGGGCCACCCGGAGTGCCGTACCGCCGAGGCCTGATCAGACGTCGAACGTGTAGTGCTTCGTGTGGTCCAGCATCTGCGCCGGACGCACGTCGTTCCACGGCTTCATCGTGTCGTTCAGGTCGACGACGTCCGGGGTGCCGCCCGTGGGCACGTACCCGGCGCCCGGGTGCCGGCGCTGCCACTCGGCCCACAGCTTGTCGACGTAGGCGTGGTGCAGCCAGAACACCGGGTCGTTGGGAGAGACGCCCGTGCCCATCTGCCCGCCGACCCACACGTGGACCCGGTTGTGCAGATTGACCCCGCGCCAGCCCTCCAGGTGGTTGCGGAAGCCGTCCGAGGCGCTGTTGTACGGCGCCATGTCGTACGTGGCCATCGACAGCACCGACTCCACCTCCGCCCGCGTCGGCAGCTCACGCACGCCCGTACCGAGCGAGCGGCGCAGGAACGTACGGCCGTCCACCCGCACGTTGATCGGCCAGTTCCCGGTGGACGCGGCGAACGGGCCGTCCATCACCCGGCCGTCCGAACTGCGCCCGGTGCCGCCCAGGAAGTCCGGCCCCCACAGCGAGGCGCGGACCGTGCGGTCGGTGCTCCAGTCCCAGTACGGCAGGGCAACCGAGGAGTCCACCGACTGCAGCGCCTCCTCGAAGTCGAGCAGGAATCTGCGGTGCCAGGGCAAGAAGGACGGTGAGCGGTGCCCGGTCCGCTCACCGTTGTCGGTGTCCGCCATGATGAACTCGTTGTGCGTGCGGACGAATTCGTCGTAGCGTCCGCTGCGCTTCAGCTCGATCACGGCGTCCGTGAACTTCTTCTTCTCGCCGGTGGTCAGGGCGGCCTGGTTCTTGCGAACGGTCATGGTGCGCGGTGCTCCGTAGTCCTTGCGGGGGCGGTCAGTTGGCGGGGAACGGCAGCAGCGGCGCGCCCTGCAGCTCGTTCACCGCGGCGCGGGCGGCGGCGCGCGGGGTGGGCACCGGGTCGTAGTGGCTGACGACGCTGATCCAGCTGCCGTCGGCGTTCTGCATCACGTGCAGCTGCACCCCGTCCACGAACACCGCGTATCCGCCGCCGTGTTCGTGGTGGTGACCGCCTCCGGCCGACGGGCGGCCCTGTATTCGACGGCCCTTGTAGACCTCGTCGAAGTCGAAGGTCTCCGGCATCGCCGTGTGGTCGTGGCCGGCGGCCGAGGTGCCGCCGGCCGAGGTGCCGGCGGCGGCCAGGGCGTGCGGGGCGGCGACGGCGGCGGCCGAGGCCGTCGCGGCGAGCGCGGCCGCCGCGGTGAGTGCGCGGCGCCGGGTGATGTCGGGCATGCGGGTCCTCCTGGAGGGTGTTCCGGTGGTGACGACGCATGCCTATCCGGGGGTCCGGGAACGCGGGAAATTCCTTCGAACCGGTTGGCCGTGATCCGGACAATTAACCACATGTCATACAGTGTTGAATCAAGATGATCTTGTTGCGGCGTCGGGCCGGTCCGACCCGGAAGGGGCAATTCCTTGCCGTACCGCCCCCGTTTCCGGTGATCTTTCTCCTGACCCACCCGTCCGAGTGGCGCGGCTCACCACGGCAAACTGGCGCGATCGGGCGGTCCCGCACCCTGCTACCCTGCGAGGTCGAACGATCACTTCGGGTGACTGTAGGGGCGTGTGCGGTGAAGGTCGTCTGTGTCGGTGGAGGGCCCGCGGGCCTGTATCTCGCCATCCTGCTGAAGCGGCAGGACCCCTCCCACGACATCACCGTCCACGAACGCAACCCGCGGGGATCGACCTACGGCTGGGGCGTGACGTACTGGCGCGGCCTCCTCGACAGGCTCCAGCAGCACGACCCCGAGTCGGCCCGGGCGATCGAGGAGCACTCGGTGTGCTGGAGCGAGGGTGTCGCGCACGTCGGCGACCTGGCGACCCGCCGGCACAGTGACGAGGGCTTCGGTATCGGACGCCACCGGCTGCTCGGCCTGCTCGCCGACCGCGCCGGCGATCTCGGCGTCCGCCTGGAGTACGAGAGCGAGATCACCGAACCGCCGGCCGGCGCGGACCTCGTCGTCGCGGCCGACGGCGTGCACAGCACCCTGCGCGGCCGGTACGACGAGCGGTTCGGCACCCGGATCACCACCGGCCGCAACCGCTACGTCTGGCTCGGCACGACCAAGGTCTTCGACGCCTTCACCTTCGCCTTCACCGAGACCGGGCACGGCTGGATCTGGGCCTACGGCTACGGGTACGGCGACGGACACAGCACGTGCGTCGTCGAGTGCTCCCCGGAGACCTTCACCGGCCTCGGGCTGGACCGGGCGGACGAGGGCGAGGGGCTCGCCCTGCTGGAGAAGCTCTTCGCCGGCATCCTCGACGGCCACCCCCTCATCGCCCGCGGCGCGGCCGGCTGGCTGAACTTCCGCACTCTCACCAACCGCGCCTGGCACCACGGCAACCTGGTCCTGCTCGGCGACGCGGCCCACACCACCCACTACTCCATCGGCGCCGGCACCACCCTCGCCCTGGAGGACGCCATGTGCCTCGCCGGCACCCTGCGCGAGCACCCCGGCGGCACGGCCGACGCCCTCGCCGCCTACCAGCGCCGGCGCCAGGCCGAGCTGCTGTCCGTGCAGAGCGCCGCCCGCTACAGCGCCCGGTGGTACGAGAACCTGCCCCGCTACATCCACCTCCCCCCGCACCGGATGTTCGCGCTGCTCGGCCAGCGCCACTCGCCGCTGCTGCCGTACGTCCCGCCGCAGCTGTACTACGGCCTCGACAAGGCGGCCGGGCAGCTGGAGGTGCTGCGCAGGCTCAAGCGCTGGCTCGGGCCGCGGGCGGCCCGGGCCCTGCACGCCCGGTCGGCCGCCCGCCGGGACTGACCTGCTCGCCCGACCCGGCGCGGCCGGGCGCCGGATGCGGACGCGTTGGTGAATGACCATTCACCCGATAGGGTGAATTCCTATTCACCTCGCAGCCGCGCCGTCCGCAGGAGCGCCGATGGACCCCGCAAGCCCGATACCCCGGCCGCCCGGCACCCCGGCCCCCACGCCTCCGCTGCGGGACCGGCTCACCATCCCGGTGCTGGCGTCGGGCGGCATCCTCATGGCGGTCATGCAGACCGTGGTCGTCCCGCTCCTGCCGGACCTGCCCCGGCTCACCGGCGCCTCCGCCGCAACCGTCTCGTGGATGGTCACCGCGACCCTGCTCTCCGGCGCCGTCCTCACCCCCGTGCTCGGCCGGGCCGGCGACATGTACGGCAAACGCCGGGTCCTCACGGCGTCGCTCGCCCTCATGACCCTCGGGTCGGTGATGTGCGCCCTGTCCTCCGACATCCGCGTGCTCATCGCCGCCCGTGCGCTGCAGGGCGCCGCCGCCTCCGTCGTCCCGCTGTCCATCAGCATCCTGCGCGACGAACTCCCCCCGGAACGCCGGGGATCGGCCGTGGCGCTGATGAGTTCCACCGTCGGCATCGGGGCCGCCCTCGGCCTGCCCCTCGCCGCACTGGTCGTGCAGTACGCCGACTGGCACACCATGTTCTGGCTGACCGGTGCCCTGGGCGCGCTCGGTGTGACGGCCACCTGGTGGGCCGTCAAGGAGTCCCCGGTGCGGGAGCCCGGCCGCTTCGACGTCCTCGGCGCGCTGGGCCTGGCCGCCGGACTCGTCTGCCTGCTGCTGGGCGTCTCCCAGGGCGGTACCTGGGGCTGGGGCAGCGGGCGGGTCCTCGGGCTGTTCGCCGCGGCCGCGGTGGTCCTCGCCCTGTGGTGGTGGCAGCAGCTGCGCGTCGAACGGCCGCTCGTCGACCTGCGCCTGGTCACCCGGCCGCGGGTCGGGCTGTCCCACGTGGCCGCCCTGCTCACCGGGTTCGCCTTCTACGCCAACACCCTGGTCACCGCCCAGCTGGTGCAGGCCCCCGAGGCCACCGGCTACGGACTCGGCCTGTCCATCGTCGCCACCGGAATGTGCCTGCTGCCCGGCGGCGTCACCATGCTGCTGTTCTCCCCGCTGTCGGCCCGTATCTCCGCCGCCCGCGGGCCGCGGATCACCCTCGCCGTCGGCGCCGCCGTCATCGCCTGCGGCTACGCCCTGCGCATCGCCGACAGCCGCGACCTGTGGATGATCATCCTGGGCGCCACCGTCGTCGCCACCGGCACCACCCTCGCCTACTCGGCGCTGCCGACGCTGATCCTGCGCGCCGTCCCGGCCGGGCAGACCGCCTCCGCCAACGGCGTCAACGTCCTCATGCGCACCATCGGCCAGGCCGTCTCCAGCGCTGCCGTGGCCGTCGTCCTGGTCCACCACAGCAGCCCCGTGGCCGGGGTTCCCATACCCACCCTGCACGGTTATCTGCTCGCCTTCGCGATGGCGGGGGCCGTCGCGCTCGCGGCCTGTGCGGCGGCGCTGTCCATCCCCGGCGACGCCCCCTCCGGCGGCACCCGGCGCGCCCGGGGCGCCGGCCGGGGCGCCCGCGACGAGGCCATGGAGGGGGCCTGAGCAACGTGAGCACCGCACCCCGCACCCCTCGATCCGCGGCCACCCCCGCGCCGCCGGCGTCCGGAGCGGCCACCCCCGCGCCGCCGGCGTCCGGAGCGGCCACCCCCGCGCCCCTCGCCTCTCCGCCGCCCACCCCCACGCCGCCCGTCTCCGCGGCGCACGCCCCCGCACGCCGTGACGCCGAGGCCACCAAGGCCGTCATCCTCAAGGCGGCCCGCCACCTCCTGGCCCGGCACGCACACGCCGACATCACCCTCAAGGCGGTCGCCGAACGGGCCGGCGTCAGCCCGCCGTTGGTCCTCAAGTACTTCGGCAGCAAGGACGCCCTGTTCGCCCGTGTGATGTCCTTCGACACGGACGCGGACGCCCTGCTGGACGCCCCGCCGGCCGCACTCGGCCGGCACATGGTCCGCTACGTCCTGTCCAGCCAGCGCGGGCAGGGCGCCGATCCGCTGCTGCGCATCGCCTTCGCGCCGCTGCACGGCGACCACGGCGACATCCTGCGCGCCAACTTCCGCGCCCAGGTGACCGAACGGCTCGCCGACCGGCTGACCGGCCCCGACGCGGGACTGCGCGCCGAACTCGCCGTCGCCGCCCTCGTCGGTCTCGGCGTCATGTACGGCATCGCGCGTGGCCCGCACCTGCGGGAGACGGACATCGACGTCATCGCCGACCGCTACGGGCCCCTCGTGCAGGCGCAGTTGACGCCCGTCGGCTGAGTCACCCGCCGGTGGCCGGGTCCGGCCCGCTCGGGAGGCGGTCGAGGAAGCCGTTCGTGGACACCCGGTGCGGGTCCAGCCGGTTCAGGGTCGCCACGGCCTCCTCCCACACGCCCGCCTCGAACGAGCCGGGCACGGCGGCCGGCAGCACCTCCGGATCGCTCCAGGCCGCGTCCTCCGTGCACGCCCAGCCCTTGGACCACCTCCACACGGGCCAGGCCGCACCCGCAGCCGTAGGTGCCCATAAGGAACCGCTCCAGGGGGGGGTGGAAAAGCATCGGTCGCGCACCGGAGCGGTCCGCTCCGCGGAACGCGCGCCGAATGACACACTGACCGCCATGGACGAACGCGTGATGGGCAGATCGGGCCAGTGGGCGTCGGTGGTCGGCCTCGGCACCTGGCAGCTGGGCGCCGACTGGGGCGAGGTCGACGACAAGGAGGCCCTCTCCGTCCTGGAGGCGGCCGCCGAATCGGGTGTCACCTTCTTCGACACCGCCGACGTGTACGGCGACGGGCGCAGCGAGGAGACCATCGCCGCGCTCCTGCGCGGCCGGCCCGACCTGCATGTGCTGGTGGCCACCAAGATGGGCCGCCGGGTCGAGCAGCTCCCGGAGAACTACGTCCTGGACAACTTCCGCGCCTGGAACGACCGCTCGCGCCGCAACCTCGGCGTCGACCGCGTCGACCTCGTGCAGCTGCACTGCCCGCCCACCCCCGTGTACTCCTCGGACGAGGTGTTCGACGCCCTGGACACCCTCGTGGAGGAGGAGCGCGTCGCGGCGTACGGGGTGAGCGTGGAGACCTGTGCGCAGGCGCTGACCGCGATCGCCCGGCCGAACGTGGCGAGCGTCCAGATCATCCTCAACCCGTTCCGGATGAAGCCCCTGCGCGAGGTGCTGCCCGCCGCCCGCGAGGCCGGAGTCGGCATCATCGCGCGGGTGCCGCTCGCCTCCGGCCTGCTGTCCGGGAAATACGACCGGGACACGGTGTTCGCGGCGGACGACCACCGGACCTTCAACCGGCACGGTGAGGCCTTCGACCAGGGCGAGACCTTCTCCGGCGTCGACTACGAGACCGGTGTCGAGGCGGCCGCCGAGTTCGCCGCACTCGCTCCCGACGACTGCACAGCGGCCCAGCTGGCGCTGCGCTGGATCATCGAGCAGGACGGGGTGACCACGGTGATCCCCGGCGCACGCAACACGCGGCAGGCACGCGCGAACGCGGCCGCGGGCAAGCTGCCCCCGCTGCCGGCGGAGACCTCCGCCGCGATCCGGGAACTGTACGACCGCCGGATCAAGGCCCACGTCGAGCACCGCTGGTAGGCGCCGCACGGACGCGCGCCGTTTGAACGGACGACGTGACGGTTACACGCAACCGCATGACGGAGGAAGGCCGGTACAGAGGGCGCAACGAGACCGAGGATGAGCGGGCCGACCGGATGTGGGGTGAACTCATCCAGGAGGTCCGCGTCGCCCAGACGGGCGTGCAGATCCTGTTCGGCTTCCTGCTGACGGTGGTCTTCCAGCCCAAGTACGCCCAGCTCGCCACCGTCGACCAGGTCATCTACATCGTGACCGTCGTCCTCGGCGCCTGCGCCACCGGCGCCCTGATCGGTCCCGTGTCCCTGCACCGGCTGGTCGCCGGCCGCCGGGTCAAGCCGCAGGCGGTCAAGCTGGCGTCGCGGCTGACGTTCGTCGGACTGGTCCTGCTGCTCGTCACGATGACGTCCGCCCTGCTGCTGATCCTCCGGGTGGCCACGCACGACGGCTATGTGCCCTACCTGGTGGCCGGCGTCGTCGCCTGGTACCTCTTCTGCTGGTACGGCCTGCCCCTGTGGGCCCGCCGCAGGCACTCGGCCCGGTCGGACGACTCGGCCGGATGACGTCACCGGCCGTCACGGGCCGGGGTGTTGCCCTCCAGCGCCCGTAGCTGCCGTCGTGGACCCGGCCGAGCAGCAGCACGGAGAGTACGGCCCCGATCAGGGCGCAGAACATGTCCCACTGGGTGTCCCACACATCGCCCTGAGTGGCGAGGAACGCGTCCGCGCCGTGCCCGCCGATCTCGGCCGCCAGCCACTCCAGCAGCTCGAAGCAGGCGCTGAAGGCCAGACAGGCGCAGACGGTGAGCGGCGCCAGCCAGCGGCTGCCGCGCAACGGCGAGGTACGGCTGAGCAGTTCGCGGACCAGGACGGCCGGCACGAAGCCCTGCACGAGGTGCCCGAAGCGGTCGTAGGGATTGCGGTCGAGGCCGAAGGCGTCCCGCACCCAGTCGCCCGCCGGGACCTGCGCGTAGGTGTAGTGGCCGCCCACCGCCAGGACCAGCGCGTGCACGGCCAGCAGCCCGCACAGCAGGCCCGTCAGCGGGAAGCGCCGCCACAGCAGCACCACCAGGGGCAGGCCCGCCAGCACCCAGCACGTCTCCAGGAACCAGGTCGTGCGGTCCCGGGCGCCCCAGGCGGACAGCGTGAGTCCGAGGGCGACGACCCCGGCGAACACGGCGGGCGGCACGCGGCGAGTCGCGGCATGCGGGGCGGAGTGCACTGCGGTCACGGCGGGGCTCCTTGCCTCGGGGCGTCGTGGGAGCCTCATCGTGGCGCCGGGCCGGGCGGGCTTGCATGAGTACGGCTACTCAGCGCCGGAGAGGATTTCCGCGAGGAACTCGTCGACCGGGACGCTCTCCCGTCCCGGTGCGATGACCTGATAGGTGTCCCGGAGGAACGCCGCGACCGCGGGCGCCCAGGCGAACACCACCGCGTGATGCCGGCTGCCGTCGGACCGGTGCTCGCCGAAGAACTCCAGGCGCAGTTCGTGCAGCATCCCGGTGCCGGTCGGCCGCACCCGGACGTCGCCGACGCCGACCGGCCTGGTCAGGCCGTCGGAGAGCATCTGCCGGTCCAGCCGCCAGCGGGCCAGCACATGGCCGTCGTGGCCGAAGACGGCGGTGACGGCGAACGGGTCCGCGGCGTCGTAGCTGAGATGGGCGAGCACGGGACACCGTTCGGTGCTTCCCGCGCGAAGCTCTACCACCAGCGTCTTGTGCACGAACGAGTTCACGCGAGGGCCTCCGGGAGCAGTCGGCGTAGAGCCCTCTAGTACCCCCGTCCTGCCCGCAATGCTCATCCGAGCGAATGATTCGCGTGGGCTCCCCGCGACGCGGCGGCAGGCACGCTCCGGCGCCCCTGCCGCCACCGTGGCCCGGACGGTGCGTCTCCCGAGGTCCGGACGGCACGTCTCGCGGGGTCCGGACGGCGCGTCTCCCGAGGTCCGGACGGCGCGTCTCCCGAGGTCCGGACGACACGTCTCGCGGGGTCCGGAGGGCGGTCCCCCGGGAGGGGAGGGGCCGTCAGCCGAACGCCTCCCGCAGCGCGGGCAGCAGGGTCTTCGCCGACCAGTCCAGGTACTCCGGCTGTGTCTCGCCGCCGATCTGCACGAGCGCGACCTCCCCGAACCCGGCCTCGGCATAGGGCCGCACCGCCTCCACGAAGGCGTCCGGATCGTCCCCGCAGGGGATGGAGGCGGCGACGTCGTCCTCGGTCACGAACTGCGTCGCGGCCTCGAAGGAGTCCGGGTGCGGCAGTTCGGCGTTCACCTTCCAGCCGAGCCCGAACCAGCGGAACTGGGAGTGGGCGCGCTTGATCGCGGTGTCCCGGTCGGGGTCGTAGCACACCGGCAGCTGGCCGACCCGCGGCTTACCCGTGCCGCCGTGGCGGTCGAAGGCCTCGAGCAGGCCCGCCTTGGGCTCGGTGGCGACGACGAGGTCGGCGAGATGACCGGCGAGCTTGCAGGACTGCTCGCCCGAGACGGCGATGCCGATCGGCGGGGCCTCGTCCGGCAGGTCCCACAGGCGCGCCGACTCCACGTCGTAGTGCTGGCCGTGGTGGGTGACGTGGCCGCCCTCGAACAGCCCGCGGATGATCTGCACCGCCTCTTCGAGCATCTCGTGCCGTACGTCCACGGGCGGCCAGCCGCCGCCCACGACGTGCTCGTTCAGGCTCTCGCCGGCTCCGAGGCCGAGCCGGAACCGGCCTTCCGACAGCAGCTGCATGGTGGCCGCCTTCTGCGCCACCACCGCCGGGTGATAGCGCAGGAGCGGGCACGTCACATAGGTCATCAGCGGAATCCGCGAGGTGGCCTGGGCGGCGGCGCCCAGCACGCTCCACGCGTACGGGGCGTGCCCCTGGGCGCGCAGCCACGGAAAGTAGTGGTCCGAGATCACCGAGAAGTCGAAGCCGGCCTCCTCGGCCTGCACCACGTGGTCCACCAGGTCCCGGGGCCCGGCCTGTTCGGTCATCATCGTGTATCCGATTTGCACCATAAGAAGCGAGTCCCCGGGTCGGCCGCAGGGAAACGGCCCCGTCCGAGGCTCATCGCTTCGGCTCCCGGAAGGTCTGCAGGAACGTCTTCAGCGCCAGCCGGTTGGCCGCGGAGTTCCAGGCCGCGGCCGGGGTGGTGAAGCGCAGGGAGAACCCGCGCCCGCCGCCCAGCAGGAATCCGCGCCCGAGGGTGCGCACCTTTGCGTCCCCGGCCCCCGACAGCCATTCGAGGTCGGCGGCCCGGTGGCCCTGGTAGGTGGTGGCCCGGATCTCGCCGATGCGCCGGTAGCCGGGCAGCTTGCGCAGCTCGGGCTCTACCTCGTCCCGCCAGACGGCGACCGGGTCCTGGCCGACGCGCTCGCTGTAGGTGACGGCGAGGGTGGGGGAGGCGCCGCTCGTGCCGAAGGTGACGCGGTAGGCCGGGCCGGTCGTGCGGGAGGTGGTCAGCCGCTTCCAGCCGGCGGGGAGCGCCACCGAGAAGCCCTCCGGGGCCGTCAGCCGCCGGTAGCCGGCCGGCAGGGCGGGGGTGGGGGCGGACGAGGGCGAGGACGAGGACGAGGGCGAGGCGGTCGGGGTGGGGGAGGCGGTGCGGGCCGGGCCCGCGGTGTCCGTGCCGGCGGTGCCGGTGGCCGGGGCGGTGACGCCCGGCGGCGCGCCGGCCGTGTCCGTGCCCGGCGGCTGGCGGGTCGCGGCGAGGACCGCGGCCGTGACGGTGACCGCGGCCAGCAAGGTCCCCGCGACCAGGGATCGCCGCCCCCGCCCGGGCGCGGGGAACCGGACGCCGCGGTACGCGCCGCGCCCCCGGACGACGGGGGCGGGCTCCCGGGCCGCGTCGGAGTCCTCGGCCAGCGCCCGGGTCAGTGCCTCGCGGGCCACCGGCCGGGTCAGCCGCTCGCCGGAGTCCTTGCGCAGCAGCCCCAGCACGATCCGGGTCAGCGGGCCCGCCCGCAGCGGGGTGCGCAGCGGCAGCCGGTCCACGGCCCTGAGGGTGGCGTCCGGCCGGCCGCGATCGCGGAACGGCGGGCGGCCCTCGACCATCGTGTAGAGCAGTGCGCCCAGTGCCCACAGATCGGTGCCCGGGCCGATGTGCTCGTCGCGGGCCTGCTCCGGCGAGGCGTACGACGGCGCCGTGAGCCGCGGGACGCGGGTCGACCCGGCGAGCCCGAATCCGGTGACGACGACGGGGCCGTCCTCCCGCACGAAGAGCTGGGCGGGGCTCAGTTCGCCATGGGTGATGCCCTCGTCGTGCGCGGCCTCGAGCACCTCGAGCACGTCCAGGCCGATCCGCGCGGCCCGGGCCGCGTCGAACGAGCCCTCACGATCGAGGAGTTCGCTCAGGCACGAGCCGTCGATCCACTCGGTGACCGTCCACAGGTCGCCGCCCTCCACCACGGCGTCGACGACCGCGGCGACCCGTCCGGGGCACAGCAGCCGCATGCTCTCGGACGTCCGGACGATCCGCGCGGTGATCCGGCTCGCGGTGTCGGTGCCGTCGGCGGAGGGCTCCGGAAGGGCCGACTGCGCCACCAGCCGGGGCCGCGCCACCGGCACGTCCTCGGCGTACCACCACAGGCGGTTCGTCTCACGGCTGAATACCTCAAGGAGCCGGTACCGCCCGGCGACCAACGCGTGTGCGGAGACGTGCGCCATGCCCATCGTCATACCTCGCTGCAACCCCCGGTCGGTGTTTCCCAGAGGTACGCGGGGCGCGCGGGGATGTGTTCAAAGGATCCGCGACCCAGGTCCCGGTTCCGCCTTCCATTCAATCGTCCACTTCGTGCTCCGGGTTTGGGATGGCCGCCCCCAGCGGCTCTTCGACCTGTGGGTAACCGAGGGTAAACAAGGGCTGGTGCCGCCGGGTCAGAGCAGCGAGAAACCGTCGGCCCAGCGGATGAGCTCGCCGGGTGCCGTGTTGCCCCCGCACACCACGAGCCCGATGCGGGCGCCTTCACCGACGCGCGCTATCACCTGCCGGGCCGCGGGCAGCAGGCAGCCCGCGGCCGGCTCCGCCCACACCTTGGCGTGGTCGGCGAGTTCCAGGCAGCCCCGCACGGCGTCCCGGTCCGTCACCACCAGGACCTCCTCGACGAGGGCGGACACATGGTCGTACGTCAGCCGGGTCACCGCGGGCGGGCTGAGCGTGGTGACCAGTGACGACAGCGGCACCGGTACCGGACCGCCCGCCGCCAGCGCAGCGGACATGGACTCGGCGCCCTCGGTCTCCACACCCCACACCCGCACCCCCGGACGCCGGGCACGCAGGGCCGCCGCGACCCCGGCGATCAGCCCACCGCCACCGATGCTGACGACGACGTCCGTCAGCTCACCGGCGTCCTCGGCCAGTTCCAGCCCGACCGTGCCCTGCCCGGCGATCACGACCGGGTCGTCGAAGGGGTGGACCAGGGTCAGTCCCTCGTCGCGCAGCCGCGTGACGAGTGCGAACGCGCTGTCCATGCCGTCGGTCAGCCGCACCGAGGCGCCCGCCTCCGCCGCGATCTCGATGGAACGGGCGGGCGCGGTCCGCGGCATGACCACGGTCGCCTTCACGTCCAGGGCGGTCGCCATCACCGCGAGGGCGATGCCGTGGTTGCCGCCGCTGACCGCGACCACACCCGCCGCCCGCTCCTCCTCGCTCAGCGACAGCAGCTTGGCCGTGGCCCCGCGGGCCTTGAACGAGCCGGTGCGCTGGAGCAGTTCGAGCTTGGCGGTGACGGGGGCGCCGAGCAGCGCGGTCAGGCCGGGGCTCGGCACGGTCGGTGTCCGTACGACGTGTCCGGCGATCAGCCGGGCGGTGGCTTCGATGTCCGAGATGCCGATCAAGGTGCGTCACCCTTCCGGCGCGGGGTGGGAACCGCGCTCCACGCACCTTGACCTGCTGGGACGGCAGAGGTCAACGCCGTATCGCAGTACGGCTGCGGGCACGGCTACAGCACGCGGTGCATCAGGTGGTCCAGGAGCAGGTGCAGCTCCTCGCCGGCCCGGCCGGCCAGGGGGACGTCCGCGAGCAGCGCCCGTGCGGCAGCCGTCTGGGCCCGCGCCTCGCCTACCGCCGCCGCACGGCCACCCGCCTCGTCGACCAGCGCGGCCACTTCGGCGGCCCACCCCGGCGACCCGAAAACGGTCGACTCCGTGGTCCGTGCGGGCGAGTGGGGGGCGGCGGTTTCGGTGGCCCGGCCCGGGGAGCCGAGCAGGGCGTGGAGCCGTCGGGCCGCCGGGGCCGGGGAGTCGAGGGCGGCCAGCACCGGGAACGTCTTCTTGCCCTCCCGGAGATCACCGCCCACGGGCTTGCCGGTGACGGCGGGGTCGCCCCACATTCCCAGCACGTCGTCGACGAGCTGGAAGGCCACGCCGAGACGGCGCCCCGCCCGGTCTAGCGCGGTGACGGTGGCTTCGGACGCACCACCGAGCGCCGCACCCAGCGCGGCTGCGCAGCCCAGCAGTGCGCCGGTCTTGCCCTCCGCCATCCGCCGGTACTCCCGCGGCGACACCCGCTCGGGCCCGGTGCACGGCCGGGCGGCGAACAGCAGGTCGTCGGCCTGGCCGCGGACCAGATCGGCGAGCGCGGCCGAGAGCAGCCGTACCGCGCCGGGCCCCCGCGGCGCGGTCGCGAGGCTGTCCACCGCCAGCGCGAACAGGGCGTCACCGGCGAGCACGGCGGGGCCGGTGCCGTACGCCTTCCACACGGCGGGGCGCTGCCGCCGGGTGGCGTCGCCGTCCATGATGTCGTCGTGCAGCAGCGAGAAGGCGTGCACCAGTTCGACCGCTACCGCGGCCGGGATGCCGGCCGTCGCGTCCGCGCCGGCCGCCTCGGCGCCGAGCACCGCCAGCGCCTGCCGTACACCCTTGCCGCCCGGGGCCGTGGCGGGTGCCCCGCCGACCTCGCACCAGCCGAAGGAGTACCCGGCCATCTCGGCGACCCAGGGGTGCGTCCGGCCGACCGCCTCCGTCAGCGCCGGCCGCACCAGCTCCCGGCAGCGGGCGAGGTTCTCGGCGGGGCTCAGCGGCGCCCGGACCACCGTGTGCAGCGCGCTCACCGTACGCCCCCGGCATGCCGCACGACCTGCACGTCCCGCCCGGCCTCCGGGTGTCGCGAGGCCTCCGTGTCCCGGCCGGTCCCGGGGTGCCGCGGGGTCTGCACGTCCCGCCCGGCCTCCGGGTGCCGCGAGGCCTCCGTGTCCCGGCCGGTCCCGGGGTGCCGCGGGGTCTGCACGTCCGGCCCGGCCTCCGGGTGTCGCGAGGCCTCCGTGTCCCGGCCCGTGTGCACGTCTCCGGCGGTCTCCGTGTGTCGCGCGATCCGTGTGTCCCGCGTCCCCACGGCCCCCGCCTCCCGTGCGGCCTCCGGGCCGGCGCCGAACTCGATCTGGGCCCGGGTCACCATCTCCCGGGCGTGCTTCAGGCCGCTGCGGTCCAGCGTCTCCGCCAGCTCGGCGAGTTCCGCCGCCGTCTCGGCACGGTCCCGGCCGAGGTGGGCCAGCGACTTGGCCAGACCCAGCCGGGCCAGCGCCTCGCCTCGCGGCTCGCTCATCGCGCGGAACTCCTCGAGCGCCAGCTCGTACAGGGCTCTGGCCTCGGCGTGACGCCCGGCCCGGTAGAGGACGTTGCCGCGCATCTTGTGGTTGTAGGCGAGCGCGCTGGAGAGGTTCATGGCACGGCAGCCGGCCTCCGCCTCGGAGAGCAGCTCCAGCGCCCGCCCGGTGTCACCGTCGCGCACCGAGAGGACGTCGGCGAGTCCGCGCAGCGCCCACGCGTGTCCCCGCCGGTCGTCGGCCTGCCCCGCTATCTGCGCGGCCTCCTCGAACAGGGCGTAGGCCCGGTCGTAGTCACCGGTGTTGCGGTGCATCTGCGCGATGCCTTCCAGGGCCCACACGGTATGCCGGGCCTCTCCTCGCTTGCGGGCCTCGGCCAGCAACTGCTCGTGCAGCCGGCCGACCGCCTCGTAGTCGCCCTGGATACGGCCGGTCTCCGCGAGTCCGGCCAGCGAGTACCCGCGGACCACGACGTCCCCGCCCAGTTCACCCAGCTCGGCCGCGAGCTTCAGCAGCCGCCAGGCCAGGGGGAACGCCCCGCGCTGCCGGGCCAGGGTGCCGCCGCTCCACAGGGCCCAGGCCATGGCGGCCGTGTCCCCGGCGGTGCGGGCGGCGCGGTAACTCGCCTTCCAGGACAGGTCCGCTTCCCGTATCCGGCCGAGCCGCCGTTGGGCCTCGGCCACGGCGAGCCCGCAGCGCGCAGCCTCGGCGGACCGTCCGGCCCGCTCGGCCTCACGCAACCGCTCGGTGCCCTCGGCCAGCACGTCCACCAGTGAGGAGTTCACGGACAGGGTGGTCAGGGAGCCCTGGTACTCAGGGGCGAAAGCCTTGCCGTACATGCGTACCCTTCTATACACGGAGTGTATACATACCGTGTATAGCGTCTCGGAAATGTGCCCCGGCCCTCAGGGCCGGGGCTTCGGTCTGTTGCCGATCAAGACGCCGGTCCGGCGGGGCGGGTTGCCCGCGCGGACGGGATCACATGTGAAGGTTCAGTGCTGCTGCGCCTTCTGCGGTGTCAGCTCGCTCGGCCGCACCACGACATGGCCCTCGCCCTGGAGCATCAGCTGCACGGCCTCACCGGAACCGCCGCGCAGCATCGAGCCGATGGACTGCGAGCGGTGCAGCGAGGTCTGCAGATGTGCGGTCCAGCCGACCACCGCGTCCGTGTCGACGTACACCGGGAACTGCGCCGAGACCGGGATCACCAGCGGATTGCCCTCGCAGACCAGACCGAGCCGGCCCTGCCCGCTGAAGACGCTGTTGAACAGGCCGCCACCGGCGATGCCCGAGCCCTTCACCGTCTTGATCTCGTAGGACAGCGAGGCGTCGAAACACAGCACGTTGCGGCCGTTGACGGTGAACTGGTCACCGTGCTCGACCTCGACGATGAAACAGTTCTGTGCCTCGTGCGCGAACCAGGCCTCGCCCTGCCCGCTCACCGTCATGAGAGGCAGCCCCTCACCGGTGACGGCGCGCTTGAGCATGCCGCCGACGCCCTGCCCCTTGCGCTCGAACTTCAGGCCGCCGCGGTAGGCGATCATCGCGCCCTGGCGGGCGTACATCTCGCCGTTCACCGCGTATTTGACGCACTTGGCGTTCTCGATGGACATTCCCGGCTCCACGGCCGGCTGCACCACATGCTGACTGGAAAACAGATCACCCTTCATGCGGGCATGGTGTCCCGGACGATGCCGTTCCGCCAAGATCACTGTGCGGGGCGGTCCCCGTCGAGCGGCGCCTTGGCGGCCTTTCCGCAGAAGGCCGGCTCCAGGGCGCCCGCCAACGTGTCGAGCACCTTGCCGTTGTTGGAGGTGTTGACCACGGCGGTGAGCGCGCGCCCGCCGTCCTTCGTCGCGAAGGCGTAGGTGTAGTAGCCCTGCACCGCGCCGGTGTGGCCGTACACCGAGATCCCGCAGGACAGGTCGCGGCGGCGCAGGCCGAGTCCGTAGGCGGTCGTGTCGCCGACCCGCTGGAAGCGCTCCATGTCGGCGAGCCGCGCAGCGGACAGCAGCTTCCCGCGGAGCAGCGCGGAGTAGAAGGTGTTCAGGTCCTTGGCGCTGGAGATGATGGCCCCCGCGCTCTGCGCCCAGGAGACCGTCTGGGCGGTGGCGTCGACCAGTTCGGCGCCCGCCGTGTCCGGAGTGAGGTAGCCGCGGGCGTACCGGCCCGGGATCGCCGTCTCCGGGTGGACGTAGAACGTGTCGCGCAGGTCGAGTGGCTTGAAGATGCGGTTCTCGTAGGCGGTGCGCACGGGCTGTCCCGTGAGCTTCTCGATGAGCAGGCCGGCGACGACGAAGTTGGTGTTGGAGTAGGAGTAGGCGGCGCCCGGTGCGTTGGTGCGGGGCTTCCGCAAGGAGAGCGCGATCAGCTGCCGGTAGGTGAAGACCTTCTCCCGCACCGCCTCGAAGCCGGGGACACTGTGGGCGAACATGTCCTCGGTGTAGTCGTACAGACCGCTGCGGTGGCCCAGCACATGGCGGACCGTGATCCGGTCGTCGGGCAGCAGCCCCGGCAGGTAACGGTTGACCGGAGCGTCTAGCGAGAGCCGGCCCTCGTCGGCGAGCTGCAGCAGGATGACGGCCGAGAAGGTCTTGGTGACACTGCCGATGCGGAACCGGTCGTCCGTCGCGATGGGCCGCCGGCCGGCCCGGTCGGCGACGCCGTGCGTGAGCGGATACGTCCTGCCGTGGTTGTCGATCCGGGCCAGCGCGCCCGGCGCCCCCCGGTCCACGGCCGTGCGCAGCACCGTGGCCACGCCCGCGGTGTCGGGGGCCGCGAGCGCCGGCGCCACGCGGGTGTCCGGGCCCCCGTCGGCGGCTCGCGCCGGGACCGTGAGGAGCGACAGCGCGACCGCTCCCAGTACCGCGGTCCGGCCCACCATGGCTGATACCATCCGGCACCCTCTCCCATCCGTACTGTCCTGATGCGACAGCGGTCACATTCCGGCCTTGGAACCTAGGGGACGAGGACGTCGTCTCCACAGCCGACACACAGTGGGTCGACTCGCGATCACCCTGTGGCGCCCATTCGTAAAGGATTGCCATAGAAGTTCGCGAAATGGATCATTCCATCTTTACGCGGACATGACTGATCCGTAAGGGTGAACCCCGGGGGCCCTACCCGCCCCTGTGGCGCTGAACTGCGCTGCGTAGCAAGGCGGTTGGGGATCCCTGCTGCCTTCGAACGAAGGAACCCTGATCAGATTGCGTAGACCGCACATACGCTCCGTGGCGGTCGCCGTCGCGGTGACGACGGCTGCCACGGGCCTGGCCGGCACGGCCTTCGCGGGTCCCTCCACGACGGGTGCGGAGCGGTCCGCCGCGTCCGCCGTCACGAACGCCACGGCGGTGGTGGAGGCGGCGCGCACCGCGGCCTTCGCGCACGCCTCGGCGACCGGCGTCGCCAAGGGCGACGAACTGCAGCCCCAGGACGTCCTGATCGACCCCGAAGGCGCCCGGCACGTCCGCTTCGTCCGGACGCACGGCGGCCTCCCCGTGCTCGGCGGCGACCTCGTCGTCCACCTCGACCACAAGCTCGCCTACACGGGTGTGACCCGCGCGGCCGACCACGCCGTCGCGCCGGCCACCTCGCACGCCGCGCTGAGCGCGCGTCAGGCCGCCGCCAAGGCCGCCCAGGTCGCCAAGGGCGACGCGAGCGCCCCCCAGCTGGTCGTCGACGCGCGCGGCGGTGCCTCCGCCCTCGCCTACCAGGTGACCGTGCGCGGCCGGGCCGGCTCGCACACCGTCGTGGTCGACGCCGTCACCGGCAAGGTGCGCAGCAACACCCCGGACAGCGACGAGTTCCTGTCGCCCAAGCTGCTCGACACCCTGCGCGAGCGCGGCGAGACCATCGACCCGTCGACCGGCATCGGTTCCTCCGCCCCGGCCGCCGGACTGCTCGGCTCGGGCCTCTCGGGCGCCGCGCACTACCCCGCGTCCGCGAAGGGCACCGGCAAGACCCTCTTCGTGGGCAACGTCGGCCTCACCACCACCCAGACCTCTCGTGGCCACTACCAGCTCAAGGACCCGAGCCGGTACGGCACCGAGACGCGGGACGCCAAGGGCTCGTACACGGAGAAGTTCAGCGCCGGTACGAAGTTCACCAACACGTCCGACGTCTGGGGCAACGGCAAGACCACCAGCCGGGTCAGCGCCGCCGCCGACGCCCAGTACGGCATCACCAAGACGCTGGACTTCTACAAGAACACGTTCAAGCGCAAGGGCATCGCGGGCAACAGCAAGCCTGCGCAGGCGATGGTGCACTGGGGCAAGAAGGTCGCCAACGCCTTCTGGGACCCGACCTGCAACTGCATGCTGTACGGCGACGGCGACGGCCAGATGTTCAAGAAGCCGCTCGTGGTCCTCGACGTCACCGGTCACGAGCTGACCCACGGCGTGGTGGAGGCGACCGCGAACCTGCAGCCGACCATCGTCGACTCCCAGGGCAACCAGTACGGCGAGCCCGGCTCGCTGAACGAGTCGCTCGCGGACATCCTCGGCTCGAACGTCGAGTTCTACGCCAAGAACGCGAAGGACCCCGCGGACTACCTCGTCGGTGAGAAGCTGGGCCTCGCGCAGAAGTTCCTGCGCCGCCTGGACCACCCGTCGCTGGACAAGCTCGAGCACACCATCGACTACTGGTCGCCGGAGGTGTACTTCACCGAGGTGCACGCCGGATCCGGGGTCTCCTCGCACGCCTACTACCTCCTCGCCGAGGGCAGCGGCAAGAAGAAGATCGGCGGCGTCAGCTACAACTCGCCGACCTACCACAACATCGCGGTGAAGGGCATCGGCCGGACCAAGGCCACCGCCATCTTCTACCGTGCGCTCACCCGCTACATGGTCTCCACGACCGACTTCCACCAGGCGCGCACCGCGACCCTGAAGGCGGCCAAGGACCTGTACGGCGCGAACAGCACCGAGTACAAGACGGTCGACAAGGCGTGGTCGGCGGTCAACGTCACCGCCGCCAACACGCCGCGCGCCCGTCACTGACGGACACCGGCACACCCCGGCACCACCGGATGCCCCGCCTCGCGCGGGGCATCCGCACGACCGGGCCCGGACGAGGTGCGGACCCGCGGCATCGGCGGGAGCATGGCCTCCGTGGGACACGCAGACAGGTCCCGCACGGTCCGCACGCGGACCGGCGGGTCCGTCACGATCCGGGACCTCGCCCGGTGAGCGGCCCGTTCGGACGCGGTCGCCGCGTCGCCGCAGCGCTGCTGACGGCCGTCTGCTGGCCGATCGGCCCCGCCCACGCGGCCGGCACCCCGACCGGACCGGCCGCCCGGACGGCCGACGTCCTGACCTGGGCGGCCGGCGCCGACCGGATGAGCGACGGCACCCCCGGCCGGGGCTACCGGCTCATCGTCCGCACCAGCGTGGGCGGGAGCGGGGTGCGGCTCCGCTTCACCAACGCCTTCGGCGACCGGCCGCTCACCCTGACCGGTGTCTACGCCGGCCTGCGGGACCGCGGCGCGGCGCTGCGGCCCGGCAGCAACCGGCGGCTGACCTTCCGCGGGGCACGCACGGTCAGCGTTCCGGCGGGTTCCGTCACCTGGAGCGACCCGGTGCCGGGCCGGCTGCCCGCCGGGAGCGACCTCGTCGTCAGCCTGCGCACCCCCGACGCGGCCGGCCCGGCATCCGGCCACCGGACGGCCATGCAGACCTCGTACATCGGCAGGGGCGAGCACACGGCCGGGGAGAGCGGCGCCGACTGGACGCGGACCACCGGCTCCTGGTGGTACCTGGACGCCGTCGCCGTGCGACCGGCCCGCCGGGACACGGGCGCCGTGGCGGCGCTCGGCGACTCCATCACCGACGGCTGGCAGTCCGGCACCGACCTGAACCGCCGCTGGACCGACTACCTCGCCCGGCGCCTCCGCACCGCCGGCACACCGGTCAAGGGCGTGGTCAACGAGGGCATCTCGGGCAACATGCTCCTCACGGACGGCGACGGGCAGAGCGCCCTGCACCGGCTGGACCGGGACGTCCTCGGTCAGCCCGGAGTGCGCACCGTGCTCCTCTTCGAGGGCGTGAACGACATCAAGGCGCACACCGGCGTCACGGCGGCCGACCTGATCGCCGGCTACCAGGACATCGCGCGGCGCACCCACGCGGCCGGCAAGTGCCTGGTCGTCGGCACCGTCGCCCCCTTCAAGGGCTGGTACGAATGGGACCCCGCCGCCGAAGCCGTACGCCGGGAGGTCAACCGGTTCCTGCGCGGCAGCGGGGACTTCGACGGCGTCACCGACTTCGACCACACGCTGCGCGACCCCCACGACCACGAGCGGATGTCGCCGCTCTTCGACCGCGGAGACCATCTGCACCCCGGGGACAAGGGCATGCGGGCCCTGGCCGGCACGGTCGACGTGGGCAGCCTCGACTGCACCCGCTGAAGCCGCGCCGGCCGCGTCACCCCGAGCCGGTCGGCTCCGGCGCCAGCAGACCCCGGCGGTAGGCGATCGCCACCGCCTCCGTACGGCTCGCGGCGCCCAGCTTCGCGAGGATGTTGGACACGTGCACGCTGGCCGTCTTGCCGGTGATGAACAGGTCCTCGCCGATCTTCCGGTTGCTGTGCCCCAGCGCGAGGAGCCGCAGCACGTCCCGCTCGCGTGCGGTCAGCGGCGTCACCCGGTCCGCGGCCGCGGCGGTCGCCGGACGCTCGCGCCCGGTCAGCGCGTCGATCCGCTCCAGCAGCGGCACCGCGCCCAGCCCGGCCGCCGTCTCGCGGGCCAGCAGCGCCTGCTCGTCCGCCTGCGCCCGGCACCCCACGGCCAGCAGCGCCCGCGCGTACCGCAGCCGGCAGCGCGCCTGCTCGTACACGTCGCCGTAACCGAACGCGTCGACCGCCTTCTCCCACGCCGCCGGGTCCGGCCCGGAGACGACCGTCGCCCACTCCGCCTCCGCGCGGGCCAGCCAGGCCCGACCCTCGGGTCCCTGAGCCCGGCCCTCGCCGTCCCGTCCGGCCGTGTCGCGCGCCAGCTCCACCAGCTCCCGCGCCGTCTCCGTCCAGCGGGCCGGGTCAGGACCGCCGGGTCCGCCGCCGCGGCCCGTCTCAGCGGCCCGGTCGGCGCAGGCGCCCAGGCACAGCGCGGCGAGCCGGACCGCGACCTCCGGCCGGCGGGTCGTGCCGGCCCCCAGCGCGGCGAGCGCCGCCCGCATCCGCTCGACGGCCTCCTCCGGGTCGCCCCGCCGCGCGGCGGCGTCCGTGAGGACCACCCCGGCGACGAGCGTGGCCATCCAGTCGAAGGGGCCCGTCAGCAGCGCGCGGGCCCGTGCCTCGGCGCCCTCGTCGCCGCGGGCCAGCGCCACGTACAGGGCGGGGCTCGTCGCGAAACCGCCGCTCGCGGCCGGCAGCGCGGCCGCCGCCTCCGCCGCGCCGCGCGCGCACTCGTCCCAGCGGCCCAGCGTGTACATCACCAGCAGTTGCAGATAGCGCATCTCCAGGGGATACGCGGAGGAGAGCAGGCCGGCCCGGCGCGCCCGGCCGAGCGCGTCGGTCAGCAGGGCCGGGCACTCCTCCAGGTCGCCGGCCTCGACGGCGCCGACGGCCAGATTGAACAGTGCCCGCATCTCCACGGGCCCGTTCCCCGCCAGCCGGGCCAGTTCCCCGGCCCGGCGCAGCCGCTCCCGGCCCTCCCGGGTGCTGCGCCCGCCGTCCTCGATGTTGGTGAGCGAGATCAGCAGATCGGCCTGGGCGGCGGGCATGTCCAGTTCCTCGGCCGCCCGCAGGGCCGCTTCGGCCGTGCGCGACGCGGCTTCCAGGTCACCGACCTGACGGGCCGTCGCGACATGCGTGGCCGCCGCCCACACCCACGTACGCGACGGCGGTTCGGCGGGGATCATCGCCAGTGCCTCGCTGCTGTAGCGGTACGCCGCCGTGAGGCTGTCCACGATCAGCAGGTTCCCGGCGAGCGTGTAGCGGACCCGGGCGGCCAGCTCGGAGTCGGTGTCCTGGTCGAGGCCCGCGAGTGCCATCCGGGTCAGGGAGACCGCGCGATGCAACTCCCCGGCGTGCGCGGCGGCCGCCGAGGCACGCAGGATCAGGGTCACCCGGTCCGGGCCGCCGCCCCCCGCGGCGGCCGGGCCGGCCGCCTGCACCGACGGCCACAGGTCCAGCGCGGTCTCCAGGTGCCGCAGTTCCTCGGCCGGGGCACCCAGTCGCCGGGCGTGGTCGGCGGCCTCCAGACAGGCGGCGAACGACTCGGGCAGGTCGTGGCTCTCGCGGTGGTGGTGCGCGCGCTCGGCGGCGGTCTCGGGGGCCCGGCCCCGGGCGGTGAGCAGCCTGGCGTACGTGCCGTGCAGCCGGGACCGCTCACCGGGCAACAGATCGGCGTAGACCGCCTCGCGCAGGAGCGCGTGCCGGAAGGCGTAGGTGCCGCCGGCCCCGGAGACGAGCAACTGCCGTTCGACGGCCTCCCGCAGCGACCGCTCCAGTTCGTCCTCGGGCAGCCCGGCCGCCTCGCACAGCAGGTCGTGCTCCACCCGGCGTCCGGCGACGGCGGCCGTCCGCAGCACCTGCTGGGCCGTCTCCGACACCTGCTCGACCCGGATGAGCAGCAGGTCGGCGAGTCCGCTGGGCACCCCGCCGGCGTCCGCGCCGGCCGCCGCGAGCAGCTCCTCCGCGTAGAACGCGTTGCCCTCCGCGCGGGCCACGATGCCGTGCACGACCGACTCGGGCAGCGCCCGCGCCCCGAGGGCCCGCACCAGGCGCGCGACCTCGGGATCGGGCAGCGGCCGCAGTTCCAGGCGCTCCACCGAGGGCAGCCGGACCAGTTCGGCGAGGAGCGGGCGCAGCGGATGGCGCCGGTGCAGATCGTCGGCGCGATAGGAGGCGAGGAGCGCGATCCGCCGGTCCGGGGCTCCGCCGCCCGGCCGGTGCAGGACGCCCCGGCTGAGCAGGAAGCGCAGCAGGTCCCGGGAGGACTGGTCGGCCCAGTGCAGGTCCTCCAGCACGAGCACGAGCGGTGCCACGGCGGCCAGGTCGGTCAGCAGCCCGGCGAGGTCCTCGAAGAGCCGGAGCCGCCCGTCGGGGTCCCGTGCCGTGTCCGTCCCCGCGCCGAGCAGCCGGTCCACCGCGGGATGCGTGCCCAGCACCGCCCCGAAGCGCTCCTCGCCGGCGAGTGCGCCGAGGATCTCGGTGAACGGCAGATACGGCAGCCCCACATCGCCCAGGTCCACACAGTGCCCGACGACCACGGTCGCCCCCGCCCGCGCCGCGCGCCCCACGACCTCGTCCAGCAGCCGTGTCTTGCCGACACCCGCGTCCCCGGCGATCAGCGCCGCCCGCGGCTCCCCGCCGCGGGCACGCTCCAGCAGACCCGTCAGCCGGGACAGCTCCTCGTCCCGGCCGATCAGCGGCGGTGTGGTGAAGGCGTTCTGCGACACGCCCCCATCCTGGCACGCGCCGCCGACAACGGACCTTGACCAGCGGTACGCCGACGGCGTACCCGGGTCGCCGGGGCCCGGTAGCCGGTGACCGCTGTCCGGGATCCGGTGTCGTCGCCCGCTGCCCGCTGCCCGCTGCCCGTCGCCCGCTGCCCGTCGCCCGGTCTCCGCGCTCAGCGCAGCGTCTGCGCCCAGTTCGCCGGTACCCGGCCCGCCGGTCCCGGTGTCGGCTGCTCCGCCGGATGGGAGTCCGGCGGGGCGAGGCCGGGACCGGAGTCGGCCAACTCGTCGGTGGCGTAGTTCCAGAACCAGGCCTCGCCCGGCTCGAAGCTCCGGATGACCGGATGTCCGGTCGCCCGGTAGTGGGCGGTGGCGTGCTTGGCCGGGGAGTCGTCGCAACAGCCGATGTGCCCGCACTGCGCGCAGCGGCGCAGATGGAACCACCAGCCGCCCGCCTCCTCGCACTCCACACAGCCGGTGCCGCTCGGCGGGACGTTCGGGTCGATTCCGTCGACGGTGCTCATACGGATTCCTCCGCTTCCTCCGCCGGTGTGTCGGCGGTCAGGGGGAGCAGCACCTGGAAGCGGGTGTCGCCGGGCACCGACTCGACCCGCAGAGTGCCGTGGTGTTTGTTGACGACGATGCGCCAGGAGATGTCGAGGCCGAGACCGGTGCCCTCGCCCACCGGCTTGGTGGTGAAGAACGGGTCGAAGATCCGGCTCCTGATCTCCGGCGGGACACCCGGGCCGGTGTCCCGGAACTCCACCAGCACCCGCTCGTGGTCGAGCGCGGTGCGCACGGTCAGGGTGCCCTGGCCTCCCGCGCTGTTGATGGCGGACACCGCGTTGTCGATCAGGTTGGTCCACACCTGGTTCAGCTCCGCCGGATAGGCGGGCACCCGCGGGATCGTGCGGTCGTACTCCTTGACGAGCCTGATGCCGGGCCCCCGCTTGCCGGACAGCATCAGCAGGGTGCTGTCGAGGAGTTCGTGCACGTCCGCCTCCCGGTACGGCGCCCGGTCCAGCTGCGAGTACTGTTTGGCCGCGTCGACGAGATGCGAGATGCGGGTGGTGGAGTCGTCGATCTCGTTCATCAACAGCTCGGTCTCGACCGTGTAGTTGAGCCAGCCGATCGCGTTGGGCAGGATCTCCTCGTCCACGGCGGCGGCGACCTGCTCCAGCCAGTCGACGTCGAGTCCGGCCTGCACGAAGGTGGGGGACACCTGCCAGGCCTGGTCGATGCCGTGCTCCTCCAGCCAGTCGGTGAGCAGGTCCTCCCGGTCGGACGCCTCCAGCGGGCTGAGCGCGGGAGCCTTGGCGACCCGCTCGGCCGTGCGCTCCTGGATCTCGATCAGGCCGGCCAGCGCCTCGCGGGAGAACGGCCCTTCGGCGATCACGCGGAGCTTGCGCCGCATCTTCGCGATCCGCTCGCGCAGGGTGGCGGTGGCCCGGACCGCCGCTGCCGCCGGGTTGTTCAGTTCGTGGGTGAGGCCGGCCGACAGCGAGCCGAGGGCCAGCAGCCTCTCCCGCTGCCCCACCGCGGCCTGCGTGCTCTTCGATCCGAAGAACAGGCCCTCCAGCAGGTGCACGGCCATCGGGAACCACTCGCGCATGACGCCCGCGAAGACGTCGGCGGGGAGCACGAAGAAGCGCGTCGGCTCGGTGACCCGCATCGAGTTGGTGTAGGTCTGCCGCACCCGGTCGCCCAGATACGCCTGCATCGAGCCCGCGTACACGCCGCGCTGCGAGGTCCGGGTGACCTCCACGTCGTCACCGCCGACCCGGCGGGAGAGGACGACCGTGCCCTCGATCATCACGAAGAAGCAGGTGGCGGGGTCCCCCTCGGTGTACACCGGACCGGGCTGGAACAGCTCCACCCTGCCCTCGCTGCACAGCCGCCCCAACTGCTCGGGGCCGAGCTTCTCGAAGAGGAACAGCGAGCTGACCTCCCGCGGGCTGCACGGCATGAGCCGCCCGCTCATGACTGCTCCAGATACCGGTGGACGAGCATCACGGCCATGGCTCCCTCTCCTACGGCGGACGCCACGCGCTTGGCGGACTCGGCACGCGCGTCGCCCGCCACGAACACCCCGGGAACGCTGGTCTCCAGGTGGTACGGCGGCCGGTCCAGCTCCCAGCCGGCCGGTGGCCGCCCGTCGGCGGTCAGGTCGGGTCCGGCCAGGATGAACCCGCGCCCGTCGCGCAGCACCGTGTCGCCCAGCCAGTCGGTGAGCGGAGCGGCGCCGATGAACACGAACAGCCACTGGGCGTCGACCTGTTCGCTCTCCCCGGACACCGTGTGCCGGAGCGTCAGCTGTTCCAGGTGGTCGGAGCCGTGGGCCGCGTCGACGACCGTGTGGGGGCGCACCGAGATGTTCGGCGCGTCGTTGATCTGCTGGATCAGGTAGTAGGACATGGAGGCCGACAGGTCCGGGCCGCGCACCAGCAGCGTCACCGACTTCGCGCCGCGCGCCAGGTACATCGCCGCCTGGCCGGCCGAGTTGGCGCCGCCGACGATGTAGATGTCCTGATCCTGGCAGGCGCTCGCCTCCGTCAGCGCCGAACCGTAGAACACCCCGCAGCCGGTGAGGTCGGTGCAGCCGTCGGCGTCCAGCTGCCGGTACTGCACACCGGTCGCGAGGATCACGCTGTGCGCGGCGATGGCCGAGCCGTCCGCGAACCGTACGACGCGGGCGGCGCCGTTGGCCTCCAGGCCCGTGACGTGGCGCGCGGTGAGGATCTCGGCGCCGAACCTGGCGGCCTGCCGCCGTGCCCGGTCGGTGAGCTGGGCGCCCGAGACACCGTCGGGGAAGCCGAGGTAGTTCTCGATCCGTGAACTCTGCCCGGCCTGCCCGCCGGTCGCCGACCGCTCCACCAGAACGGTCCGCAGCCCCTCCGAGGCTCCGTACACCGCGGCCCCGAGGCCGGCCGGGCCGCCGCCGATGACGACGAGATCGTAGAAGTCGGCCGTGGGTGTCGTCGCCAGGCCCACCCGGGCCGCCAGTTCCGGCACCTCGGGCTCCAGCAGGACGCCGCCGTCCGGGGTGATCACCAGTGGCAGCCGCTGACCGTCCTGGCCGGCGGCGGTCAGCAGCCGCTGCCCCTCCGGCTCCTCCACGGAGTACCAGCGGTAGGGGACCTGGTTGCGGGCCAGGAACTCGCGCACGTCCGAGGAGCGCGCCGACCAGCGGTGGCCGACGACCTTGGTGCTGGACACCGGCTTGTAGGCGCTGCCGCGCCACGCGTCCAGCAGGTCGTCCAGCACCGGATAGAGCTTCTCCTCCGGCGGGTCCCAGGGCTTGAGCAGATAGTGGTCGAGGTCCACCACGTTGATCGCGTCGATCGCCGCGTTGGTGTCCGCGTACGCGGTCAGCAGCACCCGCCGGGCCCCCGGGTAGACGTCGAGGGCCTGCTCCAGGAACTCGATGCCGTTCATCTGCGGCATGCGGTAGTCGGCCAGGATCACCGCCACCAGGTCGCCGCGCAGCTTCAGCTCGCGCAGCGCCTCCAGCGCGGAGTCGCCGGATTCCGCGCGCACGATCCGGTAGGACTCGCCGTAGCGCCGTCTCAGATCGCGGGCGACGGCACGGGACACGCCCGGGTCGTCGTCCACCGTCAGGATGACGGTCCGCGCTGCGTCGGCGGCCTGTGCCATGCGTCTCCCACCCCGGGCGTCGGATCACACGGGCGGTGTCGTGGGGACCATCGCACCGGTTCGCAACCCATCGTATGTTCGATCGCCCGGGATCGCTCCGGGACGGCGACGGGCCCCACGCCCTCCTCCGCGAGGATCGTTCGGCGGCTCGGGCGCGAGATCGTCGTGCTCGCGCGCACCGGTGCCCGATAGTGAACACCAGCGGCACGGGAACACCGGCGCCGGCGCGAACACCGGCGGCACGAGAACGCGGCGACGACGAGGAGGCCCACGCATGGCACGCCCGATCACGGCAGGGGTGGACGGTACGGAGGAGAGCCGCGCCGCGCTCGACTGGGCGGCCCGGGAGGCCGTACGCCGGGGCCTGCCCCTGCGCGTGCTGCACGCGTGGCGGTACGCCGAGGCGCTCGCCACGGCGGACCGGGACACCCAGCACCGATGGGTGCAGGAGGGCGTGGCCGAAGCCGTCCGTGCCGTAGCCGAGCGGCATCCGGAGCTGACGGTGAACGTCGACGTGGTGGAGGGCGGGGCCGCGCACTCGCTGGCCCGTGTGGCGGCGGAGGCCGAGATGCTGGTGCTCGGCTCGCGCGGACACGGCCCCGTCGTCGGGTTCCTGCTGGGCTCGGTCGGCCAGCAGGTGATCGCCGAGGCGGCCGGCCCCGTGGTCCTGGTGCGCGCGGGCGACCGGCCGACGGCGGAGGCCGCCGGCCGGGACGTCGTGGTCGGTCAGCACGGTGGTCCCGAGGACAGCGCGGCGGCGCTGCGCTTCGCGTTCGAGGCGGCGGCGGCCCGCCGCGCGACGGTCCGCGCGGTACGGGCATGGACGCTGCCGCCGGTCTTCGCCTACAGCCCCGGCTCGCTCAAGCTCCTGGACGACGCGGGCGGTCTCGAACCGTACGAGAAGCGGATGCTGGCCGAGGCGCTGCAGCCGTGGCGGGAGCGGTTCCCGGACGTGCCCGTGGCGCAGCACATCGAGATGGGCAGCGCGGGACAGGTGCTGCTGTCGGTGGTGGGGCGGGCCCAGCTGATGGTCGTCGGACGCCGGGCGCACCGTACGGCCGTCGGCGCCCGGATCGGCTCGGTCGCGCACGGGGTGCTGCACCACGCCGACTGCCCGGTGGCGGTGGTGCCGCACGACTGACGCGCCCGGGCCGGCCGGCCCGCCGGGTGCCGCCCGGCCGTCCGCCGCCCGGCCGTCCGCCGCCCGCGCCTCGGCAGCTCACGCCGGCGTCGTCGGCTCCAGGGTCTCCCGGGCCCGGGGCAGCACGTTCCTGACGTAGTGCTCGACGGCGGTGTCCAGGCCTATGTCGTGCTGCGCGTGCTCGGACAGGTACCAGCGGTGTTCGAGGAGTTCGTGGTAGATCTCGGCCGGGTCCATGGAACCGCGCAGCTCCGGCGGCACCGCCCGCACGGTGGGCCGGAACACGTCCCGCACCCAGCGGTGCGCCAGCACCTCGGGGCGGGCGGCGAGGGGGTCGCCCGGGGCGTGGTCGTCCTGGGTGGCCATCCAGCTCTCCAGGTCGGTCAGCAGGCGCCGCGCCTGGTTCTCCTCGGTGTCCAGGCCGGTCAGCCGCAGCAACTGGCGCTGGTGGTGCCCGGCGTCCACGACCTTGGGGACGAAGGTGACCGTGTCGCCGCCGGGGGAGTGCTCGATCTGCATCTCGGCCACGTCGAAGCCGAGGTCGTTCAGGCGGCGGATCCGGCGCTCGATGTAGTGGTACTCGCCCGCCGGGTACACCGAGGTACGGGTCAGCTCCTGCCACAGCCCGGTGTAGCGGGTGCAGATCTCGTGCCCGAACTCGACCGGGTCGACGGAGGGGTGCAGCGCCCCCGACGCCTCCAGGTCGAGCAGCTCGCCGCTGATGTTCACGCGGGCCAGATCGAGGTCGTACTCGCGCTGCCCCGGGCTCAGCCGCGGATGCAGGTCGCCGGTCTCGGCGTCGACCAGATAGGCGGCGTAGGCGCCCGCGTCCCGCCGGAACAGGGTGTTGGACAGCGAGCAGTCGCCCCAGGCGAACCCGGCCAGGTGCAGTCGCACCAGCAGCACGGCGAGGGCGTCCATCAGGCGGTGCATGGTCGCCGGGCGCATGGTCGTCTCGAACATCGACCGGTACGGCAGCGAGCCGCGCAGATGCCGGGTCACCAGCACCGGCTCCAGCGGGGTGCCCGATCCGTCGGTGCGGCCGGTGACCACGGCGAGGGGGTCGACGGCGGGGATGCCCAGCCGGTCCAGGTCGCGCAGCAGCCCGTACTCGCGCAGGGCGGGCCGTTCGGCCAGCTCCTTGACGGCGATCACCTCGTCACCGGCCTGTGCGTAGCGCACGACGTGCCGGGAGATGCCGCGGGGGAGCGGCACGAGGTACTCCTCGGGCCACTCCTCCAGAGGCACGTCCCAGGGCAGGGCGAGCAGGAGCGCGGGGTGCTCCGGGTTCGTGGCGCTGATCTGCAAGGCCATGACATGAACCCTAAGGCCCGCGGGAACTCCGGAGCCCGCGGGAACTCCGGAGTCCGCGGGCACCCCGAGAACGCGGGCACCCCGACAACGCGGGCACCCTGACAACGCGGGCACCCTGACAACGCGGGCACCCTGACAACGCGGGCACCCTGACAACGCGGGCACCCTGATAACCGTGCGGAGACTCCGGCCCGTGGAGGGGGTCCAGGGCCGGCGCGGCGTTCTAGGCGGCCCGTTCCCGGGCCTGTTCGGCCGCCGCGCGCACCGGCCCGCGGTGGACCGGGCCGTGTCCGGGCAGCAGCATGTCGCCGTCGAGCGCGCCGATCAGCTCCAGGGACTCCAGCGCCCGCGCGCGCTCGTGGTGGAAGAAGCCGGGCAGCAGCTGCGGGCCCTTGATCCGCGAGGTCGCGTGCCCGCTGACCAGCGCGTCACCGGAGATCACGATCCCCGACCCGGGCAGGTGGTAGACGCAGTGGCCGTCCGTGTGCCCCGGCGTGTGCACCGGGACCGGCCGGCCCGGCAGGTCGAGTGGGCCCTCGCCCGGGAACGGTTCGGGTGCGGTGACGGGATGCTGCTCGATGCCGCCCACCCGGACCACGTGCAGCGCCCAGGGCAGCACTCCCGGCCGCCAGGCGTTGCGCACCACGTCTGCGATGGTGGCCTGCTGCAGGAACTCCCGGCGCGCGTGCGGGACTTCGGCCGGGTGCAGCAGGACGGGCGTGCCGTGGGCGGCGCGCAGGTACTCGGCCGAGCCCAGGTGGTCGTTGTGCGCGTGGGTGATCAGCACGGCGGCGACGGCCTCCGGTGCACTGCCCACCGCCGCGAGGGACTCCAGCAGCCCCGGCCGGTCTCCGGGGTACCCGGTGTCGACGAGGGTGACGGCGTCACCGTCCTTGAGGATGACCCAGTTGGTCTCGTGGCCGTGCACCAGGTAGGTGTCGTCGGCGACTTGGTGTACGTCCGCGGTCATGGTCTCCCCGGGGCCCGGAACGGCTGATCGTCGAGGACAGCCAACCAGACCCGCCGGCCGACCGCGCACCAGGGTGCCGTACGGGTCCTGGTCGTGCACCGGGGTGCCGTACGGGTCCTGGTCGTGCACCGGGGTGCCGTACGGGTCCTGGTCGTGCACCGGGGTGGCGGACGGGTCCTGGTCGTGCACCGGGGTGCCGTACGGGTCCTGGTCGTACACCGGGGTGCCGTACGGGTCCTGGTCGTACACCGGGGTGCCGTACGGGTCCTGGTCGTACACCGGGACGGCGGACGCGTCACTGCACTCCGTGCGGCCGGAACTGGATGCTGATGCGCGGCCCGGCCGCCCGGTTGGTCTTCGGGACGCAGTGTTCCCAGGTGCGCTGGCAGGAGCCGCCCATCACGATGAGGTCGCCGTGCCCGAGCGGCCGCCGTACCGTCGCGCCGCCTCCGCCGACCGGGCGCAGCAGCAGGTCGCGGGGTGCCCCGACGGAGAGGATCGCGACCATGGTGTCCTCTCGGGCGCCCCGCCCGATGCGGTCCCCGTGCCAGGCCACGCTGTCCCGGCCGTCGCGGTAGAAGCACAGCCCGGCGGTGGTGAACGGCTCGCCCAGTTCCCCGGCGTAGCGCCGGGACAGGGCGGAGCGTGCCTCGTCGAGCACCGGATGGGGCAGCGGATCGTGGGCCTTGTAGAAGGCGAGCAGCCGCGGCACGGCCACCACGCTGTCGTACATCTTCCGGCGCTCCGCCCGCCACGGGACCTCCGCGGCGAGCCGCTCGAACAGCGCGTCGGCGCCGCTCAGCCAGCCGGGCAGGACGTCGATCCAGGCGCCGGACCCCAGCTCGGTCCTGCGCACCCCGTCCAGGGGGCCGAGCCGCAGCTCGTCGGTCTGGTCGAACAGGGAGCCCTGGAGGTTCATGGACATGCGCCCAGCGTACTCCTGAATCGAAAATACGTTCGCATGATCGGTTGAAGCGGCTGGGGTGGCAGGCCCACTCAGCCGCCGCTGCGGTCGTCGCCCGCCCGTCACCGTCGCCGCCTCGCCTCGCCGGCGGTCCCTTCGGCGAGCCCCTTTCGATACATCGGTGTATCCGATACATTCATGTATCGAACGGAGGCCAGGTGTGATGGACGAGACGGTCAGGCGGGTCACCCGGCGCCGGGTCCGCACCCGGGCCAGGCTGCTCGAGGCCGCGTTCGGGGTGTTCGCCGCCAAGGGCTTCGGGCGGGTCTCCATCGAGGAGGTCTGTGAGGCGGCCGGGTTCAGCCGGGGCGCCTTCTACTCGAACTTCGCGACCCTGGACGAGCTGTTCTTCGCCCTCTACCAGGACCGCGCCGACCTCATCGCCTCCCAGGTGGCCGAGGCGCTCGCCCGGGAAGGGCCCGACATCGACGTGCCCGCCTCCGTGGACCGGGTCACCGAGGTGCTGCTCCTCGACGTGGACTGGCTGCTGGTGAAGACCGACTTCCTGGTGCACGCCGCTCGTGACCCGGCCGTCGCCGAAGCCCTGCTCGGCCACCGCGCGCGGCTCCGGGAGGCCATCGCCGACCGCCTCTTCCGGGCCCACGGCCGCACCGCACTGCCCGCCGTGCTCGGTGACGCCGAAGGCGCCGCGCACGCCGTGGTCGCCGCGTACGACGGCGTCACCACCCAACTGCTGCTGGACAAGGACGTCGAGGCCGCCCGGGCCTGGCTCAAGCAGCTGCTCACCGCCCTGCTCACGGACGGCGGCCGCACCCCCGCAGGACCACGGGAACGGCCCGGCCGGGAGCATCCCCAGGGAAGGACACAGTCGTCATGGACGCGGACGCCATAGTCGTCGGAGCGGGTCTCGCCGGCCTGGTCGCGGCACACGAACTCACCAGCCGGGGCCGCCGGGTGGCCCTGGTCGACCAGGAGAACGCCGCCAACCTCGGCGGCCAGGCGTTCTGGTCCTTCGGCGGGCTCTTCCTCGTCGACACCCCGGAACAGCGCCGGCTCGGCATCAAGGACTCCTTCGGCCTCGCCTGGAGCGACTGGCAGGGCAGTGCGGGATTCGACCGGCTCGACGACGAGGACTCCTGGGGTGCGCGCTGGGCCCGTGCCTACGTCGAGTTCGCGGCCGGCGAGAAGCGGAGCTGGCTCCAGGGGCACGGCATCGAGCTGCTGCCCACCGTCGGCTGGGCGGAGCGCGGTGACCTGCGGGCGGACGGCCACGGCAACTCGGTGCCCCGCTTCCACATCGCCTGGGGCACCGGCACCGGTGTCGTCGAACCCTTCGTCGGATACGCCCGGCAGGCCGCCCGGGACGGACTGCTGACCTTCCACCACCGCCACCGGGTGGACGAGCTGGTCATCGAGGACGGCACTGCGCGCGGGGTGCGCGGTACCGTCCTCGCCCCCGACGACTCACCGCGGGGCGTCGCCTCCAGCCGCGAGCGGACCGGCGACTTCGAACTCACCGCCCAGGCCGTGATCGTCACGACCGGCGGCATCGGCGCCGACCACGACATCGTGCGCCGCTACTGGCCCGAGCGGCTCGGTACGCCACCGGCCGAGATGGTCACCGGCGTCCCGGCCTACGTCGACGGCCGCATGCTCGACATCAGCGCCGAGGCGGGCGTACGCCTGGTCAACCGGGACCGCATGTGGCACTACACCGAGGGTCTGCAGAACTGGAACCCCGTCTGGCCGGGCCACGGCATCCGCATCCTGCCCGGCCCGTCCTCGATCTGGCTCGACGCGCTCGGCCGCCGCCTGCCCGACCCCTGTCTGCCCGGGTACGACACCCTGAACACGCTCAAGCACCTGCGCACCACCGAGGACATCGCGGAATACGATCACTCCTGGTTCATCCTCACCCGGAAGATCATCGAGAAGGAGTTCGCGCTCTCCGGCTCCGAGCAGAACCCCGACATCACCGCCAAGGACCGCAAGGCGGTCCTGCGCGACCGGCTGCTCGGCAAGGGTGCTCCCGCGCCGGTGCAGGCCTTCCTCGACAGGGGCGCCGACTTCGTCACCGCGAGCACCCTGGAGCAACTGGTCGGCAAGATGAACGAACTGGCCGGCAAACCGCTGCTCGACGCGGCCGGGGTGCGCGGCCAGATCGAGGCGCGAGACCTGCAGATGGCCAACCCCTACAGCAAGGACTCCCAGGTCCAGGGCATCCGCAACGCCCGCCGGTACATCGGGGACCGCCTCGGCCGGGTGGCCGCCCCGCACCGCATCCTGGACCCCGCCGCGGGACCGCTGATCGGCGTGCGGCTGCACGTGCTGACCCGCAAGACCCTCGGCGGCGTCCAGACCGACCTCGACTCCCGTGCCCTCGGCACGGACGGCTCGCCGATCGGCGGACTGTACGCGGCCGGTGAGGTGGCCGGCTTCGGCGGCGGAGGTGTGCACGGCTACAACGCCCTGGAGGGGAGCTTCCTCGGTGGCTGCCTCTTCTCGGGACGGGCGGCGGGGCGCGCCGCCGCCCACGCGACGGCCTGACCGGCGCAGGCGGAGGCGGGAGCGGCGCAAGCCGCAGGGGGGCGGCCGGAGCGTGACGCGGGCCGCCCCCGCCCCCCGGTACGCAGCGGCTCGCCACGGCGGAGCGGGCGCGGCAGGCGCAACGGCTCATGACGCCGCAACGGCGGAGGGGCCCGGCGGGCGCGCAACGGCTCATGGCGCCGTGGCTCGCCACCGCCGGGGGATTGACCACCGTGCACCTTGACTGGTTGAGTGGATCATCCACTGATCCCGCTCAGTCGAGTCGCCCCGGCTCACAGCACTTCGCCCCAACCGAGGAGGCAATCCGTGGAGGCACTGCCCCGCGAGACGATCGTGGACACCCTCGAGGCCCGGCTGCGCGAGGACATCCTGGCCGGCCGTCACCCGGCGGGCAGTTATCTGCCGCCGGAGCGCCGGCTGGCGGACGGATACGGCGTCACCCGCACCACCCTGAAACACGCCTTCGGCCGGCTGGTCCAGGCCGGACTGCTGGAGACCCGGCACGGGGTCGGCACCAAAGTGCGCGACTACGCCCGGCTCGGCGGCGCGGACCTGCTGCCGATGCTCGTGCGGCACGACGCGACCTGGGTCCGCGAGATCTTCGAAGTGCGCCGTTCCATCGGCGCGTTGATCGCCGAGCGGGCCGCGGCACGGGCCACCCGGAAGCAGCACGCCGAACTGCGGGCGCTCCTGGACGCCGTACGCGAGGCCGAGAGCCCGGACGACGTGCAGCTGGCCGACGTCGAGGTGCACCGCGCTCTCGCCAGGGCCACCGGCAACCGCGTCTACGCGCTGCTGACCAACACGCTCTTCAACGCCTACCTGCCGGTCCGCGCCGCCCTGCGCGGCCCCTTCACCGACCCGGGAGCCGCGTACCACCGACTCGCCCCGGTGGTGGAGGCGGTGACGTCCGGGGACGCCCGCGGGGCACACGCCGCCGCCGACGCCTACCTGGGCGAGACCGAGCGGATCATGCTGGAGGGACTGCGATGAGAGGGGCACCGTCTTCTCGGAGACCATGGTCGGCACCGTAGGCATGGACACCGGTCCCGCGCCCTGCCGGCTCCGGGGCGACCTGCGCTCCGAGGCCGACGAGGTGCTGCGCCCGCACCGCACCACCCGGGGCCGGCTGACCGGCCGCATACGGATCGCCGGGCCGGCCGAGGAACCGCGCGAGTGCTACCTGGACGGGGACCGGAGGAGGCGGGCCAGTACCGAGGCGTGACTCTCCCCGGGAGCCTTGCCGGCGGTGAGCAGCGTCACCGCCCCCTCGGCGGCCGACGCCCTGAGGCGATCGAGGAGCGCGACCGCCTCGGGACCGGCCAGCTCGGCCTCGTACCGCTCGGCGAACTCCTCGTACGTGCCCTCTCCCGCGTGGTACCACTTGCGCAGCTCGGTCGAGGGCGTGAGCGCCTTGGGCCACTCGTCCACCTTCGCCGCGTCCTTGGAGAGGCCGCGCGGCCACAGCCGGTCGACCAGGACGCGCAGCCCGTCGCCCGGCTCGGGCGGTTCATAGATCCGGCGCACGCTCACACTCACGGTCTGGCCTCTCGCAGCAGGCGGACGGTCCCACGAGCCTACTGCGAGAGGCCCGGACCACCGGCCAGGCGTCGCGGTGCGACTTGACCTGAAGAAGGGGGAGTCCGGGCCCCCGGCGCCCCTAGTCTGTCGGCCAGCCGATCATCAGCCACCCTCCTGAGGAGCGCCTGTGACACCAGTCCGCAGACAGCCCGCACCAGCCCGGAGCGCCGTGCTCCGCCGCGAGGCGGTCCTCGCCACCGTGCCCGTCGCCGTGGCGGCACTCCTCGCCGCCGCCGGACCCGCGGCGGCGGGCACCACCGGCGCGTCCGGCGCCGGCGATCCCTACTTCCCGCTCAGTGGCAACGGCGGCTACCACGTCGGCCACTACGACCTGACGCTCCGTTACGACACCGCCACCCGCCACCTGGACGGCAAGGCCGTCCTCACCGCCCGCGCCACCCAGCGGCTCACCCGCTTCGACCTCGACCTCCACGGGCTGAAGGTCACGTCGGTCACCGTCGACCGCGCCGCGGCCGCCTTCCGGCGCGACGGCCAGGAACTCGTCGTCACCCCGCGCCACGCCGTGCGTGCGGGCCGGGCGTTCCGCGTCACCGTCGCCTACCACGGCACCCCGAAGCCGGTCACCGACCCGGACGGCTCGCCGGACGGCTGGATCCCCACCGACGACGGCGCCTTCGTCGCGGGCGAGCCGCAGGGCGCGATGACCTGGTTCCCGGCGAACAACCACCCCAGGGACAAGTCGTCGTACGACTTCACCATCACCGTGCCCGAGGGGCGCGCCGCCGTCGCCAACGGCGTGCCGCTCGGACAGCGCACCGCGCACGGACGCACCACCTTCCGCTGGCGCGAGACCCGGCCCATGGCCGCCTATCTGGCCACCGCCACCATCGGCAGGTTCAAGGTCGAGCGGTACACCACGCCCGACGGCATCCAGGTCTACAACGCCGTCGACCCGCGGGAGGCGCGGGCCGCCGCGCCCGTGCTGAAGAAGCTGCCCTCCGTCCTCGCCTGGGAGAGCCGGCTGTTCGGGCCGTACCCGTTCCGCGCCGCCGGGGCGATCGTCGACCACGCCCCGGACATCGGCTACGCCCTGGAGACGCAGACCCGGCCCCTCTACGACTCCGCGCCCGACATCGGCACGCTCGTCCATGAGAGCGCCCACCAGTGGTTCGGCGACTCCGTCTCGCCGACCGTGTGGAAGGACATCTGGCTCAACGAGGGCTTCGCCACCTACGCCGAGTGGCTCTACGCCGAGCAGCACGGCGGCGACAGCGCCCAGAAGACCTTCGACGCCCTGTACGCCCGGCCAGCGGGCGACGAACTGTGGGCGTACCCGCCCGCAGACCCGGGCAGCGGCGAGAACATCTTCGGCACTCCCGTCTACGCGCGCGGTGCCATGACCCTGCACCAGCTGCGCAGGGCCGTCGGCGACCGGGACTTCGTCCGGATCCTGCGCGCCTGGGCGACCGGGCACCGCGGCGGACACGGGACGACCGCACAGTTCGTGCGGCTCGCCGAACAGACGTCGGGCAAGCCGCTGCACGGACTGTTCCACACCTGGCTCTACACGAAGGGCAAGCCGGACAAGGCCTGAACCTGACCGGTTCCAAACAACCGTCGGCCAAAGTCGACGCATGATCCGACGCAGAACCGCCGTCGCTCTCCTCGCCTCCCCGCTGCTGCTCACCGGCTGCGGCGGCGGAGCCGGGGCGACCGAACGCCGAACGGAGCCCACCCGTCCGGCGCCGGCTGACACCCCAGGCCCGGCGGCCGAGGAAGCGGAGCAGGCGCCGCGAGGCACACCCGGCCTCGGGCCGAAGCGAGCCGCGGCGACACCCGGGCGCTGCAGGCAGGCCGCCGTCGTCATGGGGTACGCCGACCGGCTCGCCGACCGGGCGGCCTAGGATCCGAACTCGTGTGCGCACATGTACTGGTCGCCGAGGACGACGAGAAGCAGGCCGAGCTGATCCGCCGATCCCTGCTGGCCGAAGGACACTCCGCCACGGTGGTGCACGACGGTGCTGCCGCGCTCGACGCGGCCCGCCGGCTGCGGCCCGACCTCGTCGTGCTCGACCTGATGCTCCCGGTCGTCGACGGCTTCGCGGTGTGCCGGTTGCTGCGCGGCGGCGACGATCCGCAGATCCCGGTGGTGATGCTCACCGCCCGCTCCGGCGAGGACGACGTGCTGCTCGGCCTCGAGGCGGGCGCCGACGACTACATGACCAAGCCCTACAGCCCGCGCGAGCTGATGGCCCGGATCCGCACGGTCCTCAGGCGCAGCGGGCGCGGCGTCGGCGCCCGGGACGACGACCCCGTCGTACAGGCCGCCGGGATCAGCGTCGATCCGGTACGGCACGAGGTGCGCCGGGACGGCGTGCCGGTGGAGTGCACACCGGCCGAGTTCCAGATCCTGCTGGCCATGGCCGGGGAGCCGGAGCGGGTGTTCACGCGACGGCAGCTCCTGCAGTGCACACGCGGTTTCGACCGGTCCTCCACCGAGCGGGCGGTCGACGTGCACATCATGAACCTGCGCCGGAAGATCGAGACCGACCCGCGCCGGCCGGTGCGGCTGCTGACCGTGTTCGGCGTCGGCTACAAGCTGAGCGGGGGCCGGGTGTGAAGCGGGCGGCTGCGGAGCGGCCGGGTGTGCGGACGGGGGGAGCACAGCGCGCCGGTGCGCGGCCGGCGGGCGCGAGGCGGCGGATCCCGTTGCGTAAGAGGCTGCTGGTCCGGCTGCTGTTCGTGTCGGCGCTGATCGCCGTCTGCTCGGTGGCGGCCACCGCCTGGCTCGCGGTGACGACCACCACCAGGGCGCTGAAGGAGGAGCAGGGCCAGGACCTGGCCGCCGACAACAGCATCCTCGCCGAACTCAGCGGCTACGCCGCCACCCACTCCGACTGGGCGGACGTCCGCCGCACCGTCCAGGCGCTGGCGGCGAGAACGGGCCGCCGGATCGCGCTCACCACCGCGGACCGCACCTTCGTCGCCGATTCGGCGCCGCGCGGCACCCCGCTGCCGCCCCGGCCCGCCGCCTCCGTCGATCCACTGCGCACCGACACCTACACCGAGTCCGGGGCCCAGCTCAGTGGTATCGACCCGCGCGTGGTGGGCCCCTACCGGCTGCCGGCACCGGAACGCGCGAAGCTGGAGGCGCTGGCCGCCAGGCGCGAGCGGTGCTACGGGCGCTACGGCCTGCAGACCGCACGGGTGACGACCGCGAGCGGGCGGCCGGTGGTCACCACCGCGGACGGCGCCGATCCGGCGGGCTACGCCACGGTGTGCGAGGACGGACGGCTCAACATGCCCACGCCCACCGAGCAGAAAGCCCTGGGCACACTGTCCGACCTCGCCCGGCCGTGTCTGAAAGGGGCCGGAGTGGGCCTCGACGGGCGCCTGTTCCTCACCTACGACCCCGGCGACAGGAACTCCTTCAACGGCAGTCACCTGCTCGCCAAGTACCTCGGGGCGAACAAGGGCCCGGTCGCCCGGAGCGCCGAGCACTGCGTCCTGACCGCCCGCCGTACCCAGCTCGAACCGTACGTCGCCCCGGCCGCCGAGCTGTTCCTCGGCATCGGGGACCAGAATCCCTCCCGCTTCGACATGTCCCCGGGCAACAAGGCCAAGGTCGTCGGCGTGGCCGGTCTGGTCCTCGCCGTCACGGTCGCCGTCGCCGCCGTCGTCGCCATCCGGCTGGTCCGGCCCCTGCGCGCGCTGACCGAGGCCGCCGGGGCGCCGCCCGAGCTGCACGTGCGGGTACCCGTGACCACCCGGGACGAGACCGGCATCCTGGCGGAGGCGTTCAACGACCTGGCCGAGCGCCGCGAGCGGCTGGAGGCCCAGCGCAAGGCGATGGTCAGCGACATCGCGCACGAGCTGCGCAGCCCGCTGACGAACATCCGCGGCTGGCTGGAGGTCGTGCGGGACGGCGTCGTCGAACCCGACCCGGCCCTGCTGGACTCCCTGCACGAGGAGGCACTCGTCCTGCAGCGGATCATCGACGACCTGCAGGATCTGGCCGCCGCCGACGCCGGCACCCTGCGGCTGCACCGCGAGCCGCTGCGGGCCGGCGACCTGCTGGAGCAGGTGGCCGCGGCCCATCGCGTCGCCGCCGACGGCGCCGGGGTCGTGCTCGGCATCGAGGCCGACCCCGCCGCCTGGCTGGAAGCCGATCCGGTGCGGATGCGGCAGGCCCTCGGGAATCTGGTCTCCAACGCGCTGCGGCACACCCCCGCCGCCGGCACCGTCACACTCGCCGCCCGCCGGGCGGGCGAGGACGTGGTCCTCACGGTCGCCGACACCGGCTCGGGCATCGCCGCCGAGGACCTGCCGCACGTGTTCGACCGTTTCTGGCGGGCGGAGAAGTCCCGCAGCCGCCGCACCGGAGGCAGCGGCCTGGGGCTGGCGATCGTCCGCCAACTGGTGGCCGCCCACGGCGGTACGGCCGAGGCCGTGAGCGAGCCCGGCGAGGGAGCGGCCCTCACCCTGCGGCTGCCGGCCGGGCGCCCGCGACACGAGGAGCCGCGACACGAGGAGCTTTGAGACCGCGGGCAAGCGGCCCGGTTCGGGGGCGCTCCGCGGGCGCCCGGTCGCGCGGCACCGCCGGGGAAGGTCACGGCGTCGGCACGACGCACCTCCGGTGCCGGGTCAGCCGGAGCGCGGCCGGGACCGTGCGCGGCGGCGCAGCGCACGGCGCTCCAGTTCGGTCGTACCGCCCCAGACGCCGATGCTCTGGCCCGTCTCCAGCGCCCAGTCGAGGCACTGTTCCCGGACCGGGCAGTCCCCGCACACCGCCTTCGCCTGCTGGGCCTGCACCTGGGCGGGGCCGGTCGTGCCGATCGGGAAGAACAGATCGGGGTCCTCGTGACGGCACGCGGCATGTTCGCGCCAGTTGTCCATCGAAGTCTCCTGGGGTCGGATCGGAGTCGTTCCTGTCGTGTCGCATGCGTTCCGTGGGTTCGGGTGACCGGCGTGGACGCCGTGAAACGAGGCAACGGCGCCGAATCGGGCGACGTTCGCGATCCGCCCGCCGCCGTGGACCGGCCCGCGGGGGAGTCGTACGTGGTCAACAGGCCGGTGAACGGGACCCGATGACCCGGTGGCCGGCGGCCGGCGGGCGGGGCGGGCGGAACCGAAGGCCCGGCAGGGCAACGGGCCGGGAAGCCGGACGCGACGGCCCGGCAGGGCAACGGGCCGGGAAGCCGGACGCGATGGCCCGGATGCCGGGCCGGCATCCTCGATCGCCCACCGCAGGCGGGGAGTTGCGGAGCCGGTCGGACCGGCGCCGGCCCGCCGGCGAGGCGGCCCGGTGTCAGCGGCGCAGCGCCTGGGCCGCCGTCGCCGTCACCGCGTCGGCCAGCGCCGCGAGGGCGGGAGAGTCGAGCTTCCACTGCTGCCAGTACAGCCTGACGTCCGCCCACCGGCCCGGTGCGATCAGGGCCAGCCGTCCCTCGGCCAGCAGCGGGCCGGCCTGGGCCTCGGGCACCATGCCCCAGCCGAGCCCGGCGGCGACCGCGTCCACGAAACCTTCCGAGGTGGGCACGAAGTGCCGTACCGGACCGGCGTGCCCGCCGCCCAGCCGGCGGACGAAGCCGTCCTGGAAGTCGTCCTTGCGGTCGAAGGCGACGACGGGCGCGCGGGGGAGCGCCTCAGGCAGCGGCGGTCCGGCCAGGTGCGTCCGGGCGAACTCCGGTGCGGCCACCGGCAGATAGCGCATCTGGCCCAGTGGCCGGACCGTGCAGCCGGGCACCGGATCGGCCGAGGAGGTCACCGCCGCCATCACCAGCCCCTCACGGAGCAGGGCGGCCGTATGGTCCTCGTCCTCCCGGTGCAGTTCGAAGCAGAGCCCCGTCACCCGGGTCAGGGCCGGCAGGAACCAGGTCGCCAGCGAGTCGGCGTTCACCGCGACCGGCACCCGCGTCGGCTCCCCGGCGCCGCTCAGCCCCAGCTCGCCCCACGCGTCCCGCTCCAGCCGGGCGAGCTGCCGGGCGAAGCGCACCAGCACAGCGCCGGACTCCGTGGGCCGCACCGGCTTGGTGCGCTGGAGCAGTACCCGGCCGGTGCGCTGTTCGAGGGCCTTGACCCGCTGGCTGACCGCGGACGGCGTCACGTGCAGGGCCGCGGCGGCCGCGTCGAAGGTGCCCTCGTCGACCACGGCGAGCAGCGTCCGTACCTGTTCCAGAGGAAGCTCCGTCATCACGCGTGCTAAGGGTACGTAAAAATCTTTAGCTGTACTTGCGCGTCTCCCCTGCCTAGCGTCGAGCGCATGAACCAAGCCCTGACCACCGCGGTCGCCGGATTCGGCACCGGCCTCTCCCTGATCGTCGCCATCGGCGCGCAGAACGCCTTCGTCCTGCGCCAGGGAGTGCGCCGGGACGCCGTCCTCGCCGTGGTCGGCATCTGCGCCCTGTCCGACGCGCTGCTCATCGCGCTCGGGGTCGGCGGGGTGGGGGCGATCGTGGTGGCCTGGCCGGGCGCGGTCAGGGCGGTCGGGATCGTCGGCGGCGCCTTCCTGCTCTGTTACGGCGCCCTCGCCGCCCGCCGGGTGCTGCGGCCCGGGGCCGGGCTGCGTGCCGAGGGCGAGACGGCCGGCTCCCGCGGACGCGCGGTTCTCACCTGCCTCGCGATGACCTGGCTCAACCCGCACGTCTACCTGGACACCGTGTTCCTGCTCGGCTCCCTGGCCGCCGACCGAGGCCCGCTGCGCTGGACCTTCGGCCTGGGCGCCGCCCTCGCCAGCCTGTGCTGGTTCGCCGCGCTGGGCTTCGGTGCCCGGCTGCTCGGCCGGTTCCTGGCCCGGCCCGCCGCCTGGCGGGTCCTGGACGGCCTGGTCGCCGTCACCATGCTGGCCTTCGGTGCCATGCTCGTCGCCGGATCCTGAGACACCCCCCTTCAGCGTGCACGGAGATCACTGGAATAGTCAGCTCGCGAAGCGAAGGATGTAACGAGCAACCAGGACACCCGTGGACACGAGCGAGACCGGCAACACCGACATCGACGTACCGGCGGCCGAGGCCCCGCCCCGGCGCGGCTGGCGTCACTGGGCGATGGACACCCGCCCGCTGCGCGTCCCCGCCTACCGGCGCCTGTGGTCGTCGACCATCGTCACCGCCGTGGGCAGCCAGCTCACCGCGGTCGCGGTGCCCAAGCAGATCTACGACATCACGCACTCGTCGGCCTGGGTCGGCTACGCGAGCCTCGCCGGACTCGTGCCCATGGTGGCGTTCGCGCTGTGGGGCGGGGCGGTCGCCGACACGGTGGACCGCCGCAAGCTGCTGCTGGTCACCAACACCGGTATCGCGGTGACCTCGCTGCTGTTCTGGGCACAGGCCGTCACCGGTCTCGACTCGGTCGTGGTCCTGATGGTCCTGCTCGCGCTGCAGCAGGCGTTCTTCGGTCTCAACGCCCCGGCGCGCAACGCCTCCATCGCGCGTCTGGTCCCCGCAGAGCAGCTGGCCGCCGCCAACGCGCTCGGCTCCACGGTGACCCAGACCGGACTGGTGGCGGGCCCGCTCCTGGCCGGGGCGCTCATCCCGGTCATCGGGCTGCCCGAGCTGTACCTCGCCGACGCCGTGGCACTGTGCGCGACCGTGTGGGCCGTCTTCCGGCTGCCCGCGCTGCCACCGCTCGGCGGGACCTCGGGACGCCGGGCCGGGCTGCGGGCGATCGCGGCCGGTTTCCGGTACATCGCCGGCCACAAGGTGCTGCTGCTGTCCTTCCTCGCCGACATCGTCGCCATGGTGTTCGGCATGCCCAGGGCGCTGTTCCCGCAGCTCGCCGCGGAGACGTACGACTCCTGGGGCGAAGGCCTCGCGCTCGGTGTGCTGTTCGCCGGCATCCCGGTCGGCGCGGTGCTCGGCGGCCTGTTCTCGGGGGTGTTCTCCCGGGCCCGCCGGCACGGGTGGATGGTCATCGGCGCGGTCGTCGGCTGGGGCGTGGCCGTCACCGGGTTCGCGCTGAGCGGCAACCTCTGGCTCGCGCTGGCCTTCCTCGCCGCGGCCGGTGTCGCCGACATGGTCTCGATGGTGTTCCGGGGCGCGATCCTGCTGTCGGCCGCGACCGACGAGATGCGCGGACGGATGCAGGGGGTGTTCACGGTCGTCGTCGCGGGCGGCCCGCGGCTGGCCGACGTGCTGCACGGCACCGCCGGCTCCGCCTTCGGGCCGAGGGCCGCCGTGGCAGGCGGCGGTGCCCTGGTCGTCGTGGTGATGCTGACCCTCGCCCTCTCCGTCCCCGCACTGCGCCGCTACCGCATCTGACCCCTGCGGCGGACCGCATCTGACCCCTGCGGCGGACCGCATCTGACCCCTGGGGGGGGGACCGCGTGCGGCCCGCTGCGGCGGACCCCGCGCCGCTCCCGCGTCCGCCCGCTACAGCGGGCCGCTGCGCCGCCGGATCGCGTACTGGTCCATCAGCTTGCCGCGGGTCACCTCCAGCCGGCTGGCGAGGACCTCCGCCACCGTCCGGACCAGGGAGAGGCCGAGCAAGGGGTCCTCCACGCACAGCGCGAGCACGGCGGGCCCGTCGAACTCGTAGCCCCGCACGTTGCTGAACGCCACCGCTCCGAAGTCCCAGCGGTACGGCGGGAACAGCCAGGACCAGCCGAGCAGGTCGCCCGCGCCCAGCGTCGCCACGGTCACCCGCTGCCGCGAGGTGACCTCCTGGTCCAGGTGGACCGCGCCCGACCGGATCACCCAGAACCGGTCGGCCGTGCCGCCGGCCTCGAAGATCCGGGTGTCCTCCGCGAAGGAGACTTCCTTGGCCAGTTCCATGAGGCGCTCGCGCTGCGCCTGGGGCAGCGCCGTGAGCAGTTTGATCGCTTTGGTCATGGCGCGGGCTCCTCGCCGGCAGCGTTTCGGGTGCTGTGCTCACACCCATTTCAGCCGCTGCGCTCGCCCCGGGCACCTCGAAGGACGCGGATCTCCCCGTCCCCGGCCGGTTCGGGGCAAGAAGAAGCCCTGGCTGGACGGGGGAGACCAGCCAGGGCCGTGTGTGGGTGACGCTGTGGAGGACGGAAGAACGGTTCCGGGCCGCTCCGGCATCACGTATGTATGAACGATAAACCATTTTGCCCGCCTTCGGGAACCCGAAAGCGAGTCAAGTGACCCGTTTCACTCCTTACGTCGCCGGCGGCGGCCCACCCGGCCGGGTGATCTCGTCCAGGACGCACCGCACCGCCTCGTATGCCTGCGCCCGGCCCGCCGCCTCCCGCGCGCCCTCCGGATCCGTCGCCGTCAGGCTCTGCGCGCGCTCCCGACAGGCCCGCTCCTCCTCGGCCGCGCGCTCCCGGCCCCGCTGGATCCGCCTCAGCAACTCGTCCGCGTCCACCACTTCGCTCATACCGGACGGATACCCGGCCGCGCCGCGGTGATGGCACCGGCTCCGACGGTGTTTGGCACCGCCGTGACGGGTCAGCCGAACCAGGAGAGAACCAGTCGTACCGGGCACCACTCAGGGAGGACAGGGATGCGTGACGAGCCCCGGACCAGCTCCCCGGCGATACTGCGGGAACCGCGCCACCGGCTGCCCCGCCGGCCGGCCGACGCCCGCAGAGCGGTCCGGAGCGTCGTGTCCGAAGGATGCCGGAGCCGCGCCCTCGCGTGCGCGCCCGAGGCCATGGAGGACGCCTTGCTGGTCACCTCGGAACTGGCCACCAACGCCCTGATGCACGGCGGCGGGATCACCGGCTTCGACGTCGACGTCGACTCCGGCGGGGTCCGCGTGTCGGTGAGCGACCGCAGCCACGAGATGCCGGTGGCCCTCGCGCCCAGGGACGAGTACGGCCGATCCCGGCCCGGCGGCCGCGGGTGGCCCATCGTCTGCCGGCTCGCACGGGACGTCGAAGTGGCGGAGCTGCCCTGCGGCGGCAAGCGCATCACGGCCGTCGTCGCCCTGATATGAAGCGGTTTCCGAAGTTCCGGTCCCGGGCGTTTGGGCCCGGGACCGAAGGGCAGACGGAATCTCGTGCTTCGGACCGGAGGCGCGCGCCCAGCGGGGAGCAGTACCGCTGCCGAGGCCGCCTGCCGGCGGGCCGGGCGGTTTCCCCGCGGCCAACCCTGACACCACCGTTCGGGCCAGGGCCCGGAACCTCGGTTCCCCCCGTGCCCTGAAACCACGTTCAGGAGCGATTCCGCATGCTGACAGATATGTCGACAAGCCGTCCCGGCACGCCCGCCACCACCTCCGCCGAACCCCCGCGGCGGAGCCATGACGACGCCCCCGACACCGTGGAGCTGTTCTCCCGGCTCGCGGAACTGGAGGACGGTACCGAGCGGGACGCCGTACGCGACGAACTCGTCACCGCCTGGCTGCCCATGGCCCACCGGATCGCCGGGCGGTTCCGCGACCGCGGTGAGTCCGTCGAGGACCTGCGCCAGGTCGCCGCGCTCGGGCTGGTGAAGGCGATCGACCGGTTCGACCCCGCACGCGGGGCGTTCGAGAGTTATGCCGTGCCGACCATAACCGGCGAGGTCAAGCGGCACTTCCGCGACCGCATGTGGGCTCTGCGGGTGCCGCGCCGGGTGCAGGAACTGCGCAACCGGGTGCGGGTGGCCCGCCGGGAACTGACCCAGAACCCCGGCAGCCCCGAGCCCACCGTCGCCGCCGTCGCCGCGCACACCGGGCTCAGCGAGGAGGAGGTGTCCGCGGGCCTGGAGGCGCTGGAGAGCTTCAGCACCCTGTCGCTGGACGCTGAACTCTCCACCGACGACGACGGCTACAGCCTGGCCGACACTTTGGGCGCGTCGGACACCTCCTACGACGTCGTCGTCGACCGGGAGGCCGCCAAGGAGGGCCTGCGCCGGCTGCCCGAGCGTGAGCGGGCGATCCTCTACATGCGCTTCTTCGAGGACATGACGCAGAGCCGGATCGCCGACCGGCTCGGCATCTCCCAGATGCACGTGTCGAGGCTGATCAGCCGCAGCTGCGCCCGCGTCCGCGACGAGGCGATGGGCCGGCGCACGGACGGACACACCTGAAGGGCTCGCGCCGTCATCTCTTCGGCTGTGCCGCCGCCGTCCCGGCCCCCAGCGGGCGGGCCAGACCCGAGACGGCCTCGTCCAGGCGCTGCAGATGGCGCAGCACCCGGTCGGTCACCCGGCCGTAGCGCGGGGTGCGCAGGGTTCCCGGCTCCAGCATCGAGGCGATGCTGGAGCCGGTCTCGATCTCGGCCGTCGACCGCGGATCGGCCACGTGCGCCGCGATCGCGTCGATGTTGTGCACGATCCGCCCGCAGGCCCCGCGCAGCCGCGGATCCGCCGCGATCGACGGGTGCGTCGGCAGCAGTTCGGCCGTGGCGGCGAGCGAACGCGCATGGTAGGCGCAGGTCTCCAGCAGCGCCACCACGTACCTGGCGGTGTCCCGGCGGGAGCGCAGCGGCGTGATCGGATGGGTGAGCGGCTGCGTGGCCGCGCGCAGATCGGCCAGCGCCTGGTCCAGTTCGCGCGCCCGCTCCACCAGATCGGTCCCCGCCCCGCCGCTCAGCTGGTCCACGGCCGCCCGGGTCACCTCACCGAGCCGCTCCAGGACCGCGCCGAGCAGCTCGTTGGTGCGCCGGTCGGTGTGGATCGGCAGCACCACCGCCGCCGCGACCACCCCGCAGGCCGCGCCCAGCGCCGTCTCCTCCACGCGCAACACCAGCACCGCCGCGGTGTAGGTGTGCAGCAGCGTGTAGAGCAGTCCCAGCATCGCCGTGACGAAGAACGACATCAGCGTGTACGACAGGGGTGCCGTGTAGAACATCGCGAAGACGAACAGCAGCACCAGCCCGAACGCCGTCCACGTGTGGTGCCCGACCAGCCCGGCGAGCCCGATGCCGGCCACCACACCGAGGACCGTGCCCAGCAGCCGCCGGTAGCCCTTCACCAGGATCTCCCCGGTGGAGGCGGTGTTGATGAACACGATCCAGCAGGTCAGCACGGCCCAGTACCAGCGCTGCGCGGACAGCAGCTCGCCACCGGCGATGGCCAGGGCGGAGCCGACGGCGACCTGCACCGCCGCCCGGGTGGTGGGCCGCTTCAGACCGGACGGCTCCGCCTCCTCGGGCTCGCTCTCCTCGCTGACCTCGATCGCGGCGTCCTCGGCCTCCAGCTCCTCGCGGGAGCGGGCCGTGGCCGGGCTGTCGTCGGACTCGTCCTGCGGCCCCTCCAGCGCGGTCCGCAGCCCGAGCACGGCCCGGGCCGCCTCGCCGAGTCCGCGGAACACGTCCTGCACGGCCGCGGAGGACCGCGGCAGGTTCTCCTCCTCCCGGTAGCCCAGCAGCCGGTTGCGCACCTGCGCCAGTGCCGTCCCCGACGCCTCGCCGAGCGGCCGCTGCACGAGCAGCCGCAGGGCCTCGAGGTCCCGGCGCAGCACGGCGGTCGCCTCGTCCCGCACCGGCAGCGCACCGCCGGCCGGCAGGGGAGCGCCCGGCAGATGCAGGGTGAGGGTGTCGGTCCGCTCCGCACTGCGCGCCGTGAGCAGCAGCAGCCCGAGCCGCTCGGCGGCGATCTCCGCGTCCGCGATCCGGCGCTGCAGCAGCCGCGCCGTCGCCTCGTCGGAGGTGCCGTCCTCCAGCCGGCCCTGGATCATCAGCGCCGTCTCGTGCAGCCGGGCGGTACGGGTGCGCAGGTCCTCCAGGACCTTGTCGACGTCCTCGGGACCGGCGTCCAGCAGCTCCACCTGACTGGCGATCAACTGGCCGAGCCGGGCGCGGAAGGCCCGCCGCAGCCTCTCGAGCGTGCCCGTCGGGGTCTGCGGCAGCAGCACGAAGCGGACGACGGCACTGCAGCCGAAGGCCACGGCGAGCACGCCGTACAGGGCGGGCAGTGTGGATGTCGACGCCTGCACGAACAGGGAGAGGAAGTAGACCTGGAACCCGATCAGGCCCAGCGCCGTTCCGCGGTCGCCGAACCGGCGGCCGTAGACGGCGCCGAAGATGAGGAGGACGAAGAACAGGTCGCCCACGACGACCCGTTGGTTCAGCAGCGCGCCCAAGGTCACCGAGGTGAGCGCCACGGGCAGGCCGAGCGCGAGGGTGCGGGCCTGCGCCGGGCGCTGTTTCTCCCGGATGGCGAAGGTCGAGACCATCGCCGCGATGGCGCCGGCCACCAACTGGGGCACCGGGACCCGCAACAGGCCCAGCAGGACCAGCGTGAGGGCGATCGCCGCGACCGTCCGCAGCCCGGCGGTGAGTCTCAGCAGGCCGGGATCGGACGCGGCGAGCCGGTCCCACGTCCGTGCCCAACCCGACCGCACCACTTCCCTCACGCCGCCGCGCTCTCTCCCGTGCCGGAAATCGATCTCCGACCCAGCATCGCACGACGCTCCGGTCAAGCGCCTTCGGCCAGGGTCGCCGCCACCAGTGCGTTGGCGTGCCCGTGCCCGAGGGCGTGCTCCGACTTGAGCCAGGCGACCAGTTCCATGTGCTTCGTCAGCGGCGAGGAACGGATCAGTTCCTGCCACTCGCCGATCGGACGGCCGTACTTCTTCTCGATCGAGGGGAAGTAGCTCGCGGGGCCCTTCACGGTCTTCTCGGTCATGCCGGTGTGTCCCATCCGTGTGACGGTCTGCCGATCACCGTAGAAGACCGCCGATCAGGTCGGGAATGATCGGCGGTCTTCCGGTGACGTCCGTCACATCACGGGTTCTCCGCGGTCCTGCCCTCGACCCGGGCCCGCACCTGCTCCGGCGTCAGATACGAATCCGTGTACTCGAAGTCCTTGAGCCGGGCCGGCTTGCGGGCCTGGAAGCCGGTGCGGACGAAATCGTCGCCCGCGACCGCGTTCAGCAGCCAGTTGGTCATCACCCGGGTCTTGGCGACGTTGGTGCGCAGCGCCGACCAGTGGTAGCCGCGGGCCACCGCCTGGGCGGCCAGCCCGCGCAGCTCGATGCCCAGCGGCTTGGACACCGCGTCCTTGCCGCCCAGGTCCACGACCAGGCCGAGGTCCTTGTGCACGTACGGTTCGAGCGGGCGGCCCTGCAGGGCCGCGATGACGTTGTCGGCGACCTTCCTGCCCTGGCGCATGGCGTGCTGCGCGGTGGGCGGGCACACCGCCCCCTCCTGGCCCTTGGCCTCGTCCGGCACGGCGGCCGCGTCCCCGAGCGCGAACACGCCGTCGTGGCCCGGCAGGCACATCTCGGTGGTGACCGCCAGCCGGCCGCGCACCGTCTCCGCGCCGAGCGTGGCGATCAGCGGGCTGGCCACCACACCGGCCGTCCAGATCAGCGTGTGCGTCGGCACCACCCGGCCGTCGGTGAAGGTGACCTCCTCCGCCCCGGCCTTGTCGATCGACACGCCCAGCGAGACGTCGACGCCGCGCCGCTTCAGGATCTCCGTCGCGCTGCGGCCCAGCTTGTCGCCCAGCTCCGGCATGAGTTTGGGCGCGATGTCGATCAGATGCCACTTGATCAGCCCAGGGTCCAGGCGCGGGTAGCGCTTCACGGCGGCGTGCGTGAGCCGTTGCAGACAGGCCGCGGTCTCCGTCCCGGCGTACCCGCCGCCGACGACGACGAACTGCAGCCGCGCGGCCCGCTCGGCGGGGTCGTCGCTGGCGTCGGCGAGGTCGAGCTGGGAGATGACGTGGTCGCGGATGTAGGCGGCCTCGGCGAGCGTCTTCATCCCGAAGGCGTGCTCGGTCAGACCCGGGATGTCGAAGGTGCGCGTGACGCTGCCCGGTGCCAGCACGATGTAGTCGTACGGCTCGTTGACGATCTTGTCGGTGATGGTGCGCACGATGCACACCTTGGCCTTGAGATCCACTCCGATCGCCCCGCCCGGGATGATCCGGGTGCGGTACTTCTTGCTGCGGCGCAGCGAGACGGCGATCGACTGCGGCGTGAGCACGCCGGAGGCGACCTGGGGCAGCAGGGGCAGATAGAGCTGGTAGGCGAACGGCGTCACCAGGGTGACGTCGGCCGCGTCGGGGGCGAGTTTCCGCTCCAGGCGGCGGACGCACTCCACTCCGGCGAAGCCTGCGCCAACCACCAGGATCCTGGGTCGTGTCACGGTGTTCATCCCTTTCTGCGGCTCCAGGCGGTCCGACTCGACGCCCTTCGCATGCCCTGGATCGCTCGGCACCAACATCGATCCCACCGTGGCCCGAGCGGTTCCGCCAGCGGGGTGCGGCAGGCAGCGGAACACAAGGGCACCTGCCTGCCCCGCCCGGAACGGAGTAACCGGCCGGCGCCCGCGTACACGTCGCACGCGCGGCGGACCGGCCGGCCCCTGCGTCACCAGGGCAGGAACACGTGGATGTCCTTGCCGCGGTCGTGGACGACGACGCTGACCTGGCTGCACAGCGTGTGCACCAGATGCCAGCCGATCCCGCCACCGCCGGTGCGCGGATGGAAGGGCCGCGGCTCCGGCCTGGTGGTACTCGTGTCGCGCATCGTCACGTGTACGCCGTCGAAGGTGCGGCGCATCCGCAGGGCGAACGGCCCCGGCGCGTACTGGATGACATTCGCGGCCAGTTCCGTCACGACCAGCAGGATGTCGTCCCAGTACTCGTGCGCGTCCGGCGGCGCCTCTCTGGACAGTGCGCACAGGTAGTCCTCCGCGGCCAGCCGCGCCTCCGTGACGTTGCGCAGCTCACCCGCGAAGGAGAACGTACGCTCGTACTTCTCCTCCGGGACAGGTGTGTCGTCCCAACGCGGCTCCGTCACCATCTCGCATTCCCCGCTCCCGGCCGGCGAGAGATTCCCGGGCCCCTTCCGCCAGGACGGTCGTCGTTGCTGATCTCTCCATGCGGCGGGTTCCCCACGCCGGGCAGGCTATCCGTCCGCCGGCCGATCGTCTCGGATCCGTCGTGCCACCCCTTCAGCGGAAGACGTCGTCCGGCTCGTCCCAGTCGGCCGGCTCGTGCGGGACCCGCCAGGACCGGGAGCGTGCCTCGTACATCGCCTCGATCTCGGCCGCGTAGTGCCGCACGATGGCATCCCGGCGCAGCTTCATGGACGGCGTGAGCAGCCCGTTGTCCGCCGCGAAGGGTTCCGGCAGGACACGGTAGACCCTGATGGACTCCGCCCGGGACACGGCACTGTTGGCCGAGGCCACGGCCCGGCCCAGCTCCTCGCGCAGGGCGTTCTCCTCCCGGCTCTCGCGGCCCGTCCCGTCCCCCCGCAGGGCCAGCGCCCTCCGCCAGTGCGCGAGGAACTCCGGGTCCAGGGTGATCAGGGCACCGACGCAGGGCCGGTCGTCACCGATCACCACCGCCTGGTGGACCAGCGGATGCATGCGCAGCCGCTGCTCCAGCGGGGCCGGGGCCACGCTCTTGCCCCCGCTGGTGACGATGATGTCCTTCTTGCGCCCGGTGATCGTCAGATAGCCCTCGGAGTCCAGCCGCCCGATGTCCCCGGTGGCCAGCCAGCCACCGCGCAGCGCGGCGCGCGTCGCCGCCTCGTCGCTGACATAGCCCTGGAAGACCGACGGCCCGTGCACCAGGATCTCCCCGTCGTCGGCCACCTGGATCTCGGTTCCCGGCAGCGGCCGGCCCACGGTCCCGGACTTCTCCCGGCCGAGCGGCTGCATGGTGATCCCGCCGGAGGCCTCGGTGAGCCCGTACCCGTCGTGCAGGTACACCCCGATGCCCTCGTAGAACAGGGACAGCTCGCGGCTGAGCGAGGAACCGCCGGAGGTACCGCGCAGGACACGGCCGCCGAGCGCCGCGCGCAGTCTGCGGTACACCGTCCGCTCGTACAGCGCGTGTTGCAGCCTGAGGTCGAGCCCCGGGCCCGCACCGCCGCCCAGCCGGCGCCGTTCCTCGGCCGCGGCGAAGTCCCGCGCGGTCCGCGCCGCCCGCTCGAACAGCGCACCCCGGTCCGCCTGTTCCGCCGCGCGCAGGAAATTCTTGTACAGCTTCTCGAAGACCGACGGCACGCCGTACAGGTACGTCGGCCGGAAGGTGGCCAGCGCGGACGCCAGAGCCGCCTCGGTCAGCTCCGGCTCGTGCGCCATCAGGGCACCGCCGCGCACACACGTCAGCATGATCATGAGGCCGTAGACGTGGGAGAACGGCAGAAACGCCAGTACGGAGGGCTGTTCGCCGGGCGGCGCCGCGGTGTGCGCCCACCCTGACAGCAGCGTGTCGCAGGGATGGGCCAGCCCACGGTGGCTCAGCGCACACCCCATCGGGCGGCCCGAGGTGCCGGAGGTGTAGACGACGGCCGCGGTGGCGTCCGGCAGCACGATCCGGCGCAGCGACTCCACGGTGGTGTACGGCACGCCCGCGCCCAGCTCGGCGAGTTCCGCCGACGCGCCGGCGTCGAACTGCCAGACGTACCGCAGTCTCGGCAGCCTCGTGCACACGGTGCCGATGGTCATGGCGCCCTGCTCGTCCTCGACCACCACCGCCACGCAGCCGGCGTCCCGCAGGATCCACTCGACCTGGTCGCGCGAGGAGCGCGGGTGGATCGGCACGACCTCGGCGCCCACAGCCCACAGCGCGTGGCTGAACACGGTCCACTCGTAGCGGGTGCGGGACATCAGGGCCACCCGGTGCCCGGGGGAGATCCCGGCGGCGATCAGACCCTTGGCCAGGTCGGTCACCTCGTCCCGTACCTCCACCGCCGTCACCTCCTCCCACCCGGTGGCGGCGGGACCCGTGCGGCGCGCGAGGAGCGGCAGGGCCGGGCTCCGGTCCGCGGTGTCGAAGAGGCTGTCGGCGAGACCGCCGGTGAGCGGCGGGGTGACGACTGGAGCGAGTGCGACGTCCCGCATGCGCTGCTCCCGGGTGTACGGAGGGTGACTCCGCCGACCGGCTCGGTGTCGGCGGTGCTCGAATGTAGCCCAGGTGAGCGCGTTCGGTGCCGGGAACGCGAAAGTCGTGATCGGCTGATGATCTGGCCGTGTCCTGGGGACTCGGCAGACATGACTCATGTGAACCCCGACCCGGAGCCCGAGCGCACCACCGGACTCGAGCCCGGCGGCGGAGTCCCGCCCGGCGAGACCCCGCCCGCCGAGAGCAGCCTGCCGGAGGCCGGGCCCCGGCAGCCGGATGCTCAGCGCAGAGGATGGGCCAAGGCACCGCTGACGATGATCCTCCTCCTCGTCGCCGTGATCGCGGCCTTCTTCCTCGTGTACGCCCTGGTGCTGATCCTGTGACGCGGCGCCCCGCCGATGGTGACCCGGTGACCGGCCCGCTCAGCCCTGGGTGAGCCGGACGCAGCCGGTGACCACGTCCCGCAGACTGCCGGCGCGCTCCAGCAGCCTGCGCTGCTCGACGGCTCCGTTGCCGCTGCGCAGCAGCTCCTCGACGGCGCTTTCGGCGCGGGCCGCGTCCCCGCTGCCGGTCAGCGCGTCCCCGGTGTGCTCCAGCAGGGAGCGCACCACCTGGCCGGCCGGCCGGGGCCGCATCGTCGCCGGATCCAGGAGGTCCCCGTCCAGACCGAACCGGGCGGCCTGCCAGTCGCCCATCCTGAGCAGACTCACGCTGTGCCCGGGCGCCGGCCGGCCCGCCCGCCAGTCGCGTGCGGCCGTCTCCACGAGGGCACGGCTCAGCGTCGCGATCAGCACGGCGGTGTCCGCGCACAGACACACGTCCGCGACCCGGATCTCCACCGTGGGGTAGCGGGCCGACACCCGCGCGTCGAAGTAGACCATGCCCTCGTCCAGGATGGCTCCGGTGTCGACCATGCCGGCCACCCGGCGGTGGTACTCCTCGGCGGACCCGAAGAGCTCCGTCGGGCCGGCCGAGGGCCAGCGGTTCCACACCCGGCTGCGGTAGCCGGCGTAGCCGGTGTCCTGGCCCTGCCAGAAGGGAGAGTTGGCACTGATCGCGCGGAGCACCGACAGCCACGGGCGGATGCGGTCGAGGACGGCGACGCCCTCCTCGTCGGACTCCACCGACACATGGACGTGGCAGCCGCACACGAGCTGCTCCCAGGTGGGGATCCCGTACCGCTCGGCCAGCCAGCGGTAGCGCTCGTTCATGCTGAGGGAGGGACTCACCGGCAGCGGTGAGGTGGCGAGCGCGGCGACCGCGCAGCCGATCTCGCCGGCGTGCCGGGCCGCCTCCTTGCGGCAGCGGACGATCTCCTCGCCGAGGTCCGTGAGGTCCGACTGCGGATGCGTGGCGAACTCCAGCATCTGCCCGAACAGCTCCTTCTCGAAGACCTCCTGGCCGGGATCGTCCTGGGCGGCCCGGGCGAGTACGGCCGCTGCCAGCGCCTTCGGATCACCACTGTCCGGATCGACCAGAAGGAGTTCCTCCTCCACACCGACGGTGCGCACGTGGTGCCGCCCTTCTGTCCATGCCACCAGGGGCATTCTCGGGTCTGTAGACCCCGAATGCCCCTGGTGCGGCCGCCGACACCTGCGGCCCTCAGCGCTGTGGAGCCACCCAGACCGTGGCGAGGGGCGGGAGCGTGAGACGCAGCGTCCCGTCGCTCTCCGGTTTCAGGGCGTCCCCGGTGCCGACCCCGCCGCCGCCGTAGCGGACGTCGTCGGTGTTCAGCACCTCCTGCCAGGAGGGATCATCGCCGGGCACCCACAGCCGGTAGTCGTGCCGGACGACGGGGGAGAAGTTCGACACCGCCAGCAACGGGGACCCCGCGTGGTCGAAGCGCAGGAACGCGAAGACGTTGTCGTCCGCCGCGTCGCACAGCACCCAGCGGAAGCCGCCCGGGTCCGTGTCCCGCTGCCACAGCGCCGGCGTCGCCCGGTAGCACCCGTTCAGGTCCCGCACGAGTTGCTGGACGCCGCGGTGGTCGCCCGCGGAGTGGTAGTCGTCGCCGAGCAGCCACCACTCTGGGCCGTGCGCCTCGGACCACTCGGCGCCCTGGGCGAACTCCTGCCCCATGAAGAGCAGTTGCTTGCCGGGGTGGGCCCACATGAAGCCGAGATAGGCGCGGTGGCCGGCCCGCCGCTGCCACCAGTCGCCGGGCATCTTCGACACCAGCGCCTGCTTGCCGTGCACCACCTCGTCGTGCGAGATGGGCAGCAGGTAGTTCTCGCTGTAGGCGTACACCATCGAGAACGTCATCTCGTCGTGGTGGTACTTGCGGTGCACCGGCTCCTTCTGGATGTACTGGAGGGAGTCGTGCATCCAGCCCATGTTCCACTTCAGCCCGAAGCCGAGCCCGCCGCCGTCCGTCGGCCGGGTGACGCCGTCCCAGGCGGTCGACTCCTCGGCGATCGTGACCACGCCGGGGCAGCGCCGGTAGACGGTGGCGTTCATCTCCTGCAGGAAGGCCACCGCGTCCAGGTCCTCCCGCCCGCCGAAGACGTTGGGCTCCCACTGGCCGGAGTCCCGCGAGTAGTCGAGGTAGAGCATGGAGGCGACGGCGTCCACGCGCAGCCCGTCGATGTGGAACTCCTGGCACCAGTACACGGCGTTGGCGACGAGGAAGTTGCGCACCTCGGTCCGGCCGTAGTCGAACTCGTAGGTGCCCCAGTCCGGATGCTCGGCCCGCCGCCAGTCCCCGGGCTCGTAGAGCGGGTCCCCGTCGAACCGGGCGAGTGCCCAGTCGTCCTTCGGGAAGTGCGCCGGCACCCAGTCCATGATGACGCCGAGGCCGGCCCGGTGCAGCGCGTCCACCAGGTGCCTGAAGTCGTCCGGCGACCCGAGCCGGGGTGTCGGCGCGTAGTAGGACGTGACCTGGTAGCCCCAGGAGCCGCTGAACGGATGCCCGGCGACCGGCATCAGCTCGACGTGGGTGAAGCCCATCTCCTTCACGTACGCGGGAAGTTCCTCCGCCAGCTGGCGATACGTCGCCCCCGGCCGCCAGGACGGCAGATGCACCTCGTACACGGAGAACGGGGACTCGTGCACGGGCGTGTCCCCGCGGTGCGCCATCCACTGCGCGTCCCCCCACTCGTAGCGCGAGGACGTCACGACCGACGCGGTGTCCGGCGGGACCTCCGTGCGCCGCGCCATCGGGTCGGCCTTCAGGAACCGGTGGCCGTGCCGGGAGGTGATCTCGAACTTGTACCGGGTGCCCTCGCCGATCCCGGGCAGGAACAGCTCCCACACCCCGGACGCGCCGAGCGAGCGCATCGGGTACTGCGTGCCGTCCCAGTACGTGAAGTCCCCGGCGACCCGGACGCCCTGGGCATTGGGCGCCCACACCGTGAAGCGGGTGCCGGCGACCCCCTGATGGGTCATCGGCTCGGCACCGAGCGCCCGCCACAGCTCCTCGTGGCGGCCCTCCCGGATCAGATGCAGGTCCAGCTCGCCGAGGGCGGGCAGGAAGCGGTACGGGTCCTGCACCTCCTGCTCGCCGTCGTCGTACTCCACCAGCAGCGTGTACGCCGGGACCTCGGGGTGGGCGAGCACGCCCGCGAAGAGTCCGCCGCCCTCCGACTCGAGCGCGGTGCGCACGCCGTCGGCCACGACGCTCACCGCCCGGGCGTTCGGGCGCAGCGCCCGGAACAGGGTGCCGCCCGGGACCGGGTGGGCGCCCAGCAGGGCGTGCGGATCGTGGTGGGCGCCGCCGAGCAGGCGGTCGCGGTCGGCGCCGTCCAGCGGGACCGCCACGGGCGGCACGGGGCCCGCGGCCTCGGGACGCGAGGTGTCGCGCAGTGCCATGACGTCAGCCTCCCCACACGGCGAGTCGTTTGATCGCCGCCATCGGTACCGGCAGCCAGTCCGGTCGGTGTCTCGCCTCGTACAGCACCTCGTAGACCGCCCTGTCCGTCTCGTGCGCGCGCAGCAGCGCGTGCTTCTTGCGTGGATCCCAGCCGGCACGGGCCGCGTAGCCCGCGCAGAACGCCTCCCGGCAGCGGCGCGCCCACTCGGGTCGCCAGGGGCGGCGCTGCCGGGCCGCGTAGTCGAAGGAGCGCAGCATGCCGGCCACGTCCCGCACCGGGGACTGCGGGGCCTGCCGCTCGGTGAGCGGCCGGGACGGCTCGCCCTCGAAGTCGATGACGAACCAGTCGCGACCGGCCCGCAGCACCTGCCCGAGGTGCAGATCGCCGTGGATGCGCTGGGCGGGCGGCCCGGTGTCGCACGTGGCGAGCGCCCCGAACGCGGCCTTCAGACCGGGCACGAAGGGCAGCAGCCCGGGTACGGCGTGCGCGGCGGCATCCAGTCGCGCGCACATCGCCTCGGCGGTACGGCCGTTCTCGCCCGGCCCGGCCGGCGGGAAGGCCTCGGCCAGCGCCAGGTGCACCTCGGCCATGGCCCGGCCCAGCTCCCGGGCCTCGGCGGTGAAGTCGTCACCGGCGGCGAGCGCCCGCAGGGCGAGCGTCCAGCCGTCGGTGGCGTCCGGCAGGAACGGCTGCAGGACGCCGAGCGTCGCCGGACGGGGCGCGCTCGTCCCGAACCAGGCCACCGGCGCGGGCACCCGGGTGCAGCCCTGGGCGGCCAGCGCGGCCGACACCTCGAGGTCCGGGTTGACGCCCGGCTGGATGCGCCGGAACACCTTGAGGATGTACGCGTCGCCGTACACGATCGAGGAGTTGGACTGCTCGGCGTCGAGCAGGCGCGGCGGCAGGCCTCCGGGCAGGTGCGCGGCCGGATCCGCGTCGAAGCGCAGCGGGCCCGCGGTGCCCGGCTGCCGCAGCCGCTCCAGCAGCAGATGGGCCGAGCGCGGGTCGTGCAGCGCGTCGTAGACCGCGAGCCCGGCCAGCGGCCCCTCGCTCGCCCGCCCGATGAACGCCCGCTCCAGCCGCGGCGCCAGGTGGTCGCGCAGCCCCAGCAGCAGCTGGTAGCAGTCGCCGGGCGGGGGAGTGCCGCCGGGCGTCGGCACGGGTGCGTGCGAGGCGTGCACCAGCAGGTGCAGACACCCGGGGAACAGCTCGGTCACGGACAGCACCGACAGATCGGTGACGGGCCGGTCCTTGCCGGCGAACCAGCGTTGCCTCGGCAACCACTCGCGCAACAGCGCGCCGAGCGAGATGAGCGGGCCGTCGACGCCGACGGCGGTTCTCGGTCGGGGAGTGATGGTCTTCGGCATGGTGACGCGTCCTTTCCTCGGCACCGAGCCTTCAGCGGCGGTGGCCGATGCGGGATGCGACTCGGGTGAGCCGGAACCAGTAGAAGCCGTGGCCCTGCAGGGTGAGCAGGTACGGCAGTTCGCCGATCGCCGGGAAGCGCACGCCGCCGATCAGCTCGACCGGGTGCCGGCCGTCGTAGGTCCGCAGATCGAGTTCGGTGGGTTGCGCGAAGCGGGAGAAGTTGTGGACGCAGAGCACGAGATCGTCCTCGTACTCGCGCAGGAAGGCGATCACCGCCGGGTTGGAGGACGGGAGTTCGGTGTAGGACCCGAGTCCGAAGGCGGGGTTCTGCTTGCGGATCTCGATCATGCGGCGGGTCCAGTGCAGCAGGCTGGCCGGCGAGGACATGGAGGCTTCCACGTTGGTGACCTGGTAGCCGTGGACCGGGTCCATGATCGTGGGGAGATAGAGGCGGCCCGGGTCGCACGTCGAGAAGCCGGCGTTGCGGTCGGGGGTCCACTGCATGGGGGTGCGGACCGCGTCGCGGTCGCCGAGCCAGATGTTGTCGCCCATGCCGATCTCGTCGCCGTAGTAGAGGATCGGTGAGCCGGGCAGGGAGAGCAGCAGGGCGGTGAACAGCTCGATCTGGTTGCGGTCGTTGTCGAGCAGGGGGGCGAGCCGGCGGCGGATGCCGATGTT